>CAYRFQ010000038.1:0-65058 GCA_964423615.1 uncultured Alcaligenaceae bacterium
GGTTGTTCTAATTGTAGCTAATTGCCCGGACGAAAAACTATGCCGGGAATCGCTGGCATTTCGTCACTTCAAGGGTCGCAATTATACGGCCTTGATGCGTGACTTGATGTTGTCTCAGATGATGCTCACGTTCGTGGCGGATCAGACGCTGGAAGGAAAAAACTGTGCGGAAATTCGTGAAACGAAACTCAGGTTAGCAGGCTATGTTGAACTTGGCCTTGGAACGCGAAATTTCTAGCTGTCCGGTTTTTCTGTTTGTCGCAGCTACACGCGGCTGGCGTCACCTAACAAGCTCTATCAAGACAAAGCTAGACGCAAGCCGCGTGTAACTACGAACCGGACAAGCATTTCTTGGCCGAGGAACGGACAAGACATCATTTCAACTCTTGTTTCTGGTCTCTCGGCTCTCGGCTATGACGCCACTCGTCGGGGTTGATTCTGGTCGTCTTGATGACGTTGGTAGCCGTAGCGTTCAATGATACTTCCCCAACGTTTGGTGATTTCGGCTTCCATCTCGGGTGTCAACGTGTACTTGTTGGTTTTGTATCCGGAAACTCCCTCGAGGTACTGCCGGAGTAAGGGCCGCAAAGTTTCGAAGTCTCCCAGTTCGAGGTGCGTATACATCTTCTGCATCTCGCGGACGGGGTTCGCGACGAGGTCTTCGTATCGAAGTTCATAGAACCGAGAACGATGGACGAGCGAGCGAGTCTCTTCGAGTTTGTTGTACATCCGCAAGCCGGTTTCAAACACATGGTCTTCCAGCCCTTCGAAAGTTGGCTTCTGGAGTCCGTGAGTTTTGTAGAGCGTTTTCCAAAGATTGATCGTTGAGGGATAGACGACATAAGGGTCTCGGACGATGTGGATGAATATGGCTTCTGGAAACAGTTCTTGCAGCACCTTAATTCGACACGTGTGGGGAGGAGATTTGAGAACGAGACGCTTCTGGGTCCTGAACGTGAGTTGTTTGATGAAACGCAGAAAAGACGATTTCCATTGCTTGCGTTCCAGTTCGGAAATGTCTTCCAGGTCATAGAATTCTTGGTGTTGGGGAGGTCGGTTGGGAAATGCGATCGTGTGATACGGACTCGGAACACCCAGGAGGCACAAAGCGAACTCGTCTTCCTGGGGGCGTTCCCAACCGGCTTTCATGTTGTCCATCGGACGCTGCGAAGGCATCAACCCAGAGAACGTTTTCGTCATGAACTCTTCACTGAGGAGGATGTGATTTGGCGAAAAGCAATGGAACGTGTTGGGATACGAGTGGGTGGGGTCTAACACTAACAACTCGTGCAAGAACGTCGTGCCGGTCCGCCAATGGCCGATGATGAAAATGGGAGGTTGTGTAATCTCGGTTCGTTTGACCTCTTGCCCGTACCAAATCTCCTGGAAGAACCGCAAGACGGTGTGGAACAACGTGACGAACGTCACGATCACCGCGATGTACAGGTGAGACAGACTCACGGCGAAACGATTATGACCCAGCAAACGGAGCCAACTAAAGAATTCCGAACCCTCCCAAATTCGCGGAGCCCATTCGGGTTTCTTTCCGGGAGTGGGAGATTGGTTTTCACTTTTGGGACCCATAGCCATGATACTGTACCCTCGGATGGTCCAGATCCGCTCGCCGAAACGTCGTGGGACCGAACTTTTGGCGAATCTATCTGCACGCTAAAGGAAAACGGTTCCTTCCGTCGGGGCGTATTCTCTCCAGAGCTCGAAAACGACACAACCCAAGATCGCTCGGGGTGCTCTTGATTTCAGAATGGATTGGGAAGCGGTGCTTCGTAGTCGAAACGGCAACGTTCGCTATTGTCAGGGTATTGCTTCTTCCGTGCAACGAATTTTGATCTCGGTGGGTGGTGGTAATCCCGAGGAACACTCGTCGCTTACCGGTTTCAGGCACCCCCCAAATGATCCAACAATCGGTCCAGAAAAACACACTGATCCGGATGCAGAATTTCTTTCGCTTGCTCAAACGGAACGAATTCGGCTTTATCGACTTCCCAGGATGTCGGTTGTGGTGCTGCGCCTTGCGGAGCAGGGCCAGCGAAGCAATGAACGATTTTGCGACTTTTAGCGTATTTCGTTTCCCCCAGCGGGATGAGTTGTTCTGGCGTGACGCCGGTTTCTTCGATCGTTTCGCGCCGAGCCACGAGTTCCAGGTCCATCTCGTGGGATTCCGGTTCGCCTTTGGGTATGCTCCAGGGAGCTTTCCGATTGTAGTTTCCCGACGGATGGACGAGTAGGACTTCCCATCCCTCGGCTCCTTGACGATATAATAACGTTCCGGCAGCTCGTTTCACCTCAGTTTCCTCCGACAACCTCTTCTTTTCAATTTTCCTTTTTACCACTCACTTTGCTACGATACCTACTCTGATTTTCCTGAAAAAGCCAAGTGGCTGATCCGAGAAGGAGTTGTTGTCATGGCCGAAGTGCGTGCGTTCCGTGCGTTCAAATACGATCTTGCGAAGACCGGAGCGTTGGGCGACCTCATCGCTCCGCCCTACGACGTGATTAGCCCAAAGATGCAACAGGAGTTGTACGATCGCAATCGCTATAACGTGATTCGACTGGACTTGAACAAGGTGGAGCCCGAGGACAACGACAACAACAACCGTTATACCCGGGCGGCGGGATTCTTGCGTGATTGGCTCGCCCAAGACATCATCATCCAAGATTCGGCACGTGCGTTGTACGTTTATCACCAGGAGTTCGAGGTCGAAGGTCAAACCTTCAACCGAAAAGGGTTCCTCACTCGGGTCCGGCTCGAGAAATTCGGAGAAGGGAAAATCTATCCCCACGAACAAACGATGTCCGGGCCGAAGGAAGACCGTCGAAGGTTGTTCTACGCCACGGGAATGAACTTGAGCCCCATCTTTGGTTTGTTTCCCGACGAAGGCAACGTCATCCAAAATGCTCTCGAAAAGGCCATCTTGAACCGTCCACCGTTGGAAGCGACGGATCATCTCGGAGTTGTCAGTCGGTTGTGGACGGTTACCGACGAACAAGTTGTGAGCGAGGTTTGTGGGTTGTTCAGTCCCAAGCCCATTTTCATTGCTGATGGCCACCATCGCTACGAGACGAGTTGGAACTATCTGCAGGAAAAACGCGAAGCGGGTGAGGTCACGGACGACGAAGCGCCGCCCAACTTCACACTCATGATGCTCGTTGGGATGAGTGATCCGGGCTTACAGATTCTCCCGACCCACCGGTTGGTTTCGGGGCTCCCCGAGGTCACTTCTCAGCAACTCCAGGAGTTGCTGGCGCCCCACTTCGATCTCCAAACGGTGGGGCAGGGAGATCAAGCGGCACGCGAGGCCTGGGAAATGATCGAGATGGACGGTGGCCAATCGATCATGGGGTTTGGCACAGTCAGCGACAACACCTGGATTTCGGCCCGTTTCAAAAACCCGGACATGATGCAAGAACTCACTCCGGACCAGAGTGATGCCTGGCAAGAACTGGGCGTGAGTATCTTGCACAAACTCGTCCTGGAAAAGTTGTTGGCCGAGAAGTTCAGCGTTCGACCACAGTGCAAGTACGTCCACCTCGTTGGCGAGGTCAATGAAGCAATGGCGGCCCAGCAATGCCAACTGGCCGTGCTTATTCCGCCTGCCTCCATGCAGCACGTTCAGGACATCGCCAGCAACTTGGAAAAGATGCCTCCGAAATCAACGTATTTCTATCCGAAGCTGCTGACGGGTTTGGTGTTTAACTCACTCAAGACGAGTTGAAGAATTCACGGGTGTCCATCCGAACTTGTGGCCGCCTGGCCCTCTCGAACTTGTGGTTGTTGACACAGATCGATGGCTTCGGCGATCTCCCCCGTCCAAGGCTTTCCGTGACCCGACAAAAGGGTCACGTTGCCGAGTTCCCGCAATCGATCCAACGACTTGTGAGCTAGAGTTACGTCGTCGTTTAGTGGGCTGTTCGTGACTTGTGGACCTCCGTGTTCGCCGGTGAACAGATTCCGTGTCACCAGTGTATCGCCACTGAGGAGGACTTGTCGGTCGGGTAAATAGAAGGCGACTTCACCGGGGGTGTGACCGGGTGTGTGGAGGACATGGGGCCGGCCTGGAACGTCCAGTTCGTCTCCGTCTTGGAACGCGTAGGCCGTTTGGATTCGCGGCATCGTGAACACACCATTCCACATCGCGTGTGTCAACATGTTCCTGATGTTCGATCGCCAGGAATTGCCCAAGAGGGCTTTCCATGGCAGTTGCAGAGAACGCTGGACGGTCTGCAAATCGGCGGCATGAACGAATAATGGCTTTCCAGTTTCCTTTCGGACCCGTTCCGCGAATCCAGTATGATCGGCATGAGCATGTGTTATGATGATGGCTTCTACATCCTGAACAGCACATCCCAACGACTGAATCCCGCGAACGAACGTTTCATAGTGTCCGGGAAATCCGGCATCGACGAGAGTCAGACGGCCACTATCTTCGATGACGTACCAATTGAATGGATCTGTGTTAAAATGATGAACGCCAGGTGCAACTTCCATAGCGTATTCCTTCATTTCGGTTTCGGTTCCAAATAAAATGTGAGTTTGCGACGCGTTAGAATGATACGCTCGTTTCTGGACCGGACAAGAACGCACTTTTGGGATACATAGTTACCCAATGAATATTATGGGATCATCATGCCAATCAAACGTGAGTGCAACTATGCCAGATGTCCGGTCGAGGCGGCACTGGATTTCCTGGGTGGGAAATGGAAATCCATGATCGTGGCGTTGCTGCTCGATGACACCCTTCGATTCAATGAGTTACAGCGCCGTCTTAACGGAATTACACATCGAGTGCTCTCGGCTCAACTCAAAGATCTTGAGAATTGCGGTCTTGTCGAACGCACAGTCTATCCGGAAGTTCCGCCTCGCGTGGAGTACACCCTGACTACTCTGGGCAAGACACTTCGTCCAGTGATGGACGCACTGAGAAAGTGGGGGGAAGAATATGCGTTGGAAACTCAGAAAGCGTAGAGTTGTGAGAATGGGGATTGGTTGAGTCTATGTCTTTTTGACGGAAAGTAATCTACCACGTCTTGGAGCTTATTGTAGGAGTTCGGCGATCCCGGAGCAGACCCACGAAAGGAAAGCGAAAATACTGATCGCAACGAGGCCCCAACAGATCGTTGCGCGGTGCTCGATGTACCAGGGTTTATCCTCGATTTCGGAAGGTTCGGAGGTTGTCTCACTGGATTCGTGAGAGATCTGCTGACACAATTCGCGATATTTACTCGTTTGCAGGTCGAGGTTCGTTTTGGTGGCTTTTCCCAGAGTCGCGGCTTCAAATTCCTTGTAAGTTGCCAAAGCCCGAAAGCCTTTATTTTTGGAACGGCTGACTTTCGTCGACGGACTGAGTTTTTCGGCTCGAACGAGACGGATGATTTTCTGGGTTTCGCATTCGAGAACGACGTACCGTCCTTCCGAGTTTTTGACGCGGAGGAACCATTGATTCCTTTGATCTGTGGGTGGAGTCTCTATCGGAATCGGCGTGGGTTCTGACGGGGAAACTGGTGTGGGGTGTGGACTGGGTGGACTCGTGGCGAATGAGAAGTTCTCGGTAGCCGGAAACTCGAGAGTTTGCAGATACTTCACGACCAAGTTGCAGTTGGAAAATCGGTCCGCAGCTTCGCGGGCCACCATCTTGACAATGATCTGATCGAGTCGTTTCGGAACACCACTCCGAATTTTCCAGGCAGGGACGTACTCGGCTCGGGTTTTCGCATCGAGTATTTCGACGATGTTGGAACCAGTAAATGGTGGAGACCCGACCAAGAGGCAGTAGAGCATGCAGCCGAGTGCGTAAATATCGCAACGGTGATCGGCTTCCTTTGCATTTCTCGCCTGTTCCAAAGGCATGTACCAAGGAGTTCCAACGGCGTGGCCGGTTTGCGTACCGCTCAGCCCCTCGTTGAGATCTTTGACCATCCCAAGGTCGGCAATTTTGGTTAGGCCACGAGTCGTGATCAAAACATTTTCTGGCTTGATGTCGCGGTGGATGACGCCGAAGGAGTGCGCGTAGGCGAGAGCTTTAGCGCAGTCGATCGTGATCCGAACTGCTTCGGAGACGGGGAGTTGGCCTCGGCGTTCGAGCCATTCCTGTAGGCTTTTTCCGCGAATATACTCCATGTTGAAGTAGTGATACCCGAAATACTCGCCTACACCGTAGCCTTGCACGATGTTTGGGTGGTCCAAATGACCGGCGGTCCTGGCTTCGCGATAAAATCGCTCGACAAGTTTGGAATTTTCGGCAACGTGGGGGTGAAGAATTTTGAGGGCAACGGTTCGGTTAAAACTCAGTTCCTTGGCCTTGTAGACCGAAGCCATGGCCCCCGCGCCAATTTTCTTGACCAGTATAAAGTCGCCGAATCGTGTTGAGTCGTGTTGCAACGATGAATCGGCTATTTTGGTGACTTCGCGTGAATGGATGCCTGATAGAGAAGAAGAACCACCTGGCATTTCTAGTGGAATAATACGTGTTTGACCCAAATCAGATTGATCATTCGCTGGTGCAGGCTTGTGTTCCTCGGCTTCCTTTTGAGGTGATTCACCTTTGCTACCCGCTGTTGGGCATGGTGACAACCAAGGAGGTTGATCGGGCAGGCTCTTTGGTTCCGGAGAATTCATTCTCACTGTCTCGCATCAAAATTAATGTGCGCGAGTACCTAATAAATGGAGTTGGAGCACGATATCTATCAGGCTAGTTTAAGCGATAGAATCATCGCGAGTTGTGATTCCTGACAATTTTCGGACGTACGAATATTCCTACGACGAAATTATCCAAGCTACGGTTCCCTGAAAATTTACTCATATTTACATGAGATTCATTACATAGTGTGGTGCATTATAGCACACGTAAGAAGGTCTTGGAGGAAAAGGTCTGCAATTTTCTTCTGAATTTGGAACTTGTTGCTGGGGACACTGATCGTATCCGTTGCGACCGTTCCTTTTTTTTCCTTGCAGCAAATATAGCTCATTTTACCCTTGTTAGCCGATTTGCCTTTGAAAATGTAATTTTCTGGGGCGTCTCACCCTTTTTGGAGCAGGGATCGCTGGCTGATTCTTCCGGTTCCTCGATGCCTCTGCCCGCTTGGGCTGTCGGATAAATAGCAGTCGTGTTTGCCCCGGTTCTTTAAGCCAAGAGTTGCCGCCTATTTATTCGATCGTCCTGAGCAAAAGCACGTTCCACTCACCCTTGGGGTTCAGGCACGGGGTCAGGGACGAATCCAGTCGATCCATCCGGAATCCCAAAAGTGCCCTGGAAAAGGGAGTTTTCGGCATCGGTTTCAGGTTTCCTACGACATACCAGGCTTCCCCGAATCTGGGGAAAATGCCACAATGGTCCTTATGAAACCATCGAAGATCCTTGGGCCGCAAGGTGCCATTGCGAAACGGCTCTTGAACTATGAAGCCCGCCCACAACAACTCGAAATGGCCGAAGCTGTGGCGAATGCGATCAGCGACCAGCACCACTTGATGGTCGAAGCTGGTACCGGTGTTGGGAAAAGTTTCGCCTACCTCGTGCCTGCCATGCTGGCCGCTTGTGGTAACCCCGAACTCCGGGTAGTCATCTCGACCCACACGATCAGCCTCCAAGAGCAACTTGTCAAGAAAGACATTCCGTTCCTCCAACAAGTCATGCCCAAACCTATTACGGCGGTCTTGGTGAAAGGTCGGTCCAATTACATCAGCCTCCGAAGGCTACGCCTTGCTCAACAGAAGAGTCGAACTTTGCTACCCGACGAGGGCCAGGCCGGGCAACTCCTCCAAATTGGTCGCTGGTCGCGGCAAACTTCCGATGGCAGCCGCAGTGATCTCAACTTTCAACCGACTCCGGCAGTGTGGGAGCTTGTCGAAAGCGATAGCAACAACTGTCTCGGGCGCAAATGTCCAGACAACTCCGATTGTTTCTATTTCAAAGCGCGCAAGCAAGTCCACGGAGCCAACCTGCTTGTGGTCAATCACGCCCTTTTCTTTAGCGACCTGGCCGTACGGCGAATGAACAACGATTATGGCTTGTTGCCGAAGTACCAAGTGGCCATCCTGGACGAAGCCCATACTCTGGAAGACGTTGCGGCCGAGCATATGGGAGTCCACGTTACGCGGGGATCGGTGGAGCGTCTGCTACGTCGATTGTTCTCCGATCGCAAAGGGCGCGTGACAGGGTTGTTGGCTCTTTATGGTGATCAATCGGATGTCCAGTATGTCCTCAACGTCCAGAACGCCGCGGACCAGTTTTTCGTGAGTCTTTTGCAGTGGCGAAACGATCAGCTCGAAAGACTGAAAGCGTCTCGGAAGTCACTCATCCCTCCCGAGACGGTTCGGGTCCGTGAGTCCAAGATCGTTTCCGACGAACTGTCTTCCGCCCTGGAAGAGCTTGGCAACAAACTCACTTTGATTGCCGAGGCTCAGAACAGTGAAGACGACAAGATTGAACTCACGGCAGCGGCTCTCCGGTGTCAAATGCTCACTTATTCGATTCGGCAGTGGATCAATCAGGAACTGCCCGGGCAAGTCTACTGGTTGGAAGTCACCGGAGAACGGAATCAAAAAATCCAATTGTCGAGTGCACCCATTAATGTTGGGCCCGATTTGAAAGAAGCCCTGTACGACCAAGTCCCAACGGTCGTCATGACGAGCGCAACATTGAGTACCGGGGGGGCGACAGGATTCGAGATGTCTCGAGAACGCCTCGGACTCGAAGTATGCGAGACCGCCCTGCTTGGGAGTCCGTTCCGCTATCAGGATCAAGCCGAGCTGTACTTGTGCAAAAAGATGCCTGATCCGTCGAAATTGCCTGCTGACTTCGAAAAAGCCTGCCTGGAAAAGATCAAGGAATACGTCACCAAGACCCAAGGGCGAGCTTTCGTGTTGTTCACAAGCAGTCAAACGATGAGAAGGGCCGCGGAACAACTTCGGACATGGTTCCAAAGAAAACAATGGACATTCATCTCCCAATCCGATGGAATGCCTCGGAACCAGATGCTCGATCTCTTCCGGAATTCTTCCAACGCGGTCCTTTTCGGGGTGGCCAGCTTTTGGCAAGGCGTCGACGTGCAAGGAGAGGCCCTTTCGAACGTCATCATCACGAAGCTGCCATTCGCAGTGCCCGATCAGCCGCTCGTCGAAGCTCGCACGGAAGCCATCGAGGCCGAAGGAGGGAATGCCTTCATGGATTATCAGGTGCCCCAAGCGATCATCAAACTCAAACAGGGATTTGGACGTTTGATTCGAACGCGCTCCGACAAAGGTATGGTCGTCATTCTCGACCCTAGAGTCTTGACGAAGAGATACGGTCGGCTATTCTTGGAGGCATTGCCGGACTGTCGTCGGTATGTCGACGGAGAACTCGTGCGGACGAAATGAAAGCAGCAAGCACACCTGGCGTGTCGTTTCGTCTTCCTTGCCCTTTTATTTGAGAACAGACTGTGTTGACGATCAACGGAGTAGAAATCGAAGATACGTTTGCCGAAGCGTTCCCAATGAGCGCGGCCCGGTTGATCGTCACAGCAGAGACCACCGGATGGGCGGAAACGGCGGTCCGCGAAGCCACAGGCTACGCCGCATCAGTAATCGGATGCGACGCCGAGGCTGGAATCGAACGGTCGCTGTCTCCCAAAGAAACCCCGGACGGCCGCCCCGGATATAGCCTGTTGATGTTCGCGTTCAATCGAGACGCCTTACAAAAAGCCGCCATCAATCGCGTCGGCCAATGCATCCTCACGTGTCCAACGACTGCGTGTTATAACGGGCTCGCAGTCGTGAAAGAAAAGACCATCCAGATCGGCGGGAACCTTCGATTTTTTGGCGACGGTCATCAGTTTAGCAAGAAGCTCGAGGCTCGCAGATTCTGGCGTCTTCCGGTCATGGATGGCGAATTCGTTTGCGAAGACGTCTTTGGAACGATCAAAGGGGTCGCGGGCGGAAACTTCCTGATACTGGGTGACACGCAACAGTCTGCGTTGTCTGCAGCCGAAGCGGCGATCGGCGTCATGAAAACGGTACCTGGGGTGATCATGCCTTTTCCTGGTGGGATCGTACGAGCGGGAAGTAAGGTCGGGAGCAAATACAAAAAACTCAAAGCGAGCACCAACGATGCCTATTGCCCGACCCTGCGAGGAATCACGGAAACTGTCCTTCCGCAAGGAGTCAACGCTGTCTACGAGATTGTCATCGACGGGATTGATCAGTCCTCCGTCGAGTCGGCCATTCGGGAGGGTGTTCGAGCGGCTTGCCTGCCCGGAGTCAAGAAAATCACGGCCGGCAACTATGGCGGAAACCTGGGCCCGTTTCACTTGCATTTGCACGCGTTGATGGGCAGCTAAGGCTTGAGCACTCTGAGTTGTTGTGCTCTTAAACGAACAACAGAAGCCAACGAAACAATCCAAAGCACACCGACCCGAAGCGTAAGCGAGGGGTTTTGCCTCCATCCCGAAACGCTCCCAGACTCCAACTCGAAATAGAAAAGAAATGCTCCGACTTCGCTGCATCACTGACACAACCATTCCGATCGAGGCGGAATGTCTGACGCCGGATTTCCTTGCTGGAAAGTCGAACGACGAAATCGCAAACCTCCCGGTCTTCCACGGCAACCGGGAAGAGAAACTGGGCGAGTTCTTCGCCATCGAGGGTGACTGCAACGACGGGGACCTCGTTCTGGAAGGGGATTGTTCACGCGTGAAGTTGGTCGGTGCCGGAATGGCCACCGGACGGCTCACCATCGACGGCGACGTCGGGATGCACCTCGGGGCCGAGATGACGGGCGGTGAAATTCGGGTCCACGGGAACGCCGGTGATTGGGTGGGGGCCGAGATGCGTGGGGGTAGGATTCACGTCCACGGGAATGCAGGTCATCTCGTCGGCGGGGCGTATCGCGGAAGTCGGCGTGGCATGCGAGGCGGCGTCCTTTTAATTGATGGGAACGCAGGCAACGAAATCGGCGGCGTCATGCGGCGTGGCCTCATCGCAATTGGTGGGAACACTGGTGACTTCACGGGCGTATCTATGATTGCTGGGAGTGTGTTCGTCTTCGGACGACCCGGCATCCGAACAGGTGCCGGGATGAAACGCGGGAGCATCGTTGCATTCGCTGAGGAGTTGCCGTTGTTACCGACGTTTCGTTATGACTGCGAATACTTCCCGACGTTCGTGAGAATCTATCTTCACCAGTTGATTGATTGGGGTTTTGCTCAGGCCGAGCCCCATTTGGGAGCCTGTTTTCGACGTTTCTCTGGAGACATCGTCTCCCTCGGCCAAGGGGAAATTCTCCACCGAAGTCCGGACGCATAGGACGAGTGCATGTTTGCCACGAATCGAAAAGTAGCCATCCTCGGTGCCGGACCAATCGGACTGGAAGCCGCACTTTACGCAAGAACTCTTGGTTTTGAAGCCATCATCTACGAGAAAGGACGTGTGGCCAACCACGTCCAGCAGTGGGGACATGTTCGCCTCTTCAGCCCCTTCGAGATGAACGTTACGCCGCTCGGAATCGAAACGATTCGCCAGCACGAGATGGACTATTCCTTCCCTGAAAAATCACAGTACACCACGGGTCGTGAACATGTCACGGCCTACTTGGAACCGCTCTCCCGGGTCGCCCTCCTTGAAGGAACCCTTAGGCCATTTACGGAAGTTCTGGGAATTAGTCGTCGAGGTTTTTTGAAAGGTGAGGCAGTCGGGTCCGACGAGCGGATGCACGAACCATTTCGAATTTTGGTCCGTACTCAAGACACAGAGCGATTCGAAGAAGCTGATGTGGTGCTCGACTGCACGGGAACGTATTCGCATCCGCGGTATTTGGGTAATGGTGGATTGCCGGCTCTGGGCGAACTGTCGGCTAGATTACATATTCGTTCGCATCTGGAAGATATTTTAGGAGCCGATCGAGAGACCTACGCAGGCAAGCGAACGCTGGTTGTCGGAGGAGGTTACTCGGCGGCAACCACGATTCGTTCACTCGTGAAGCTGGCGGCAGAAGCCCCCAACACAACGATCGTCTGGTTGACACGAACGAAACGAGCGCTTCCACTCGTTCGGTATCCTGACGATCCACTCCAGGAACGAGATGCGCTTGCGCGAGGAGTGAATGATTTGGTGAGTAAGCCTTCCTCGGTTCTGGAATACCATAATCAGTGTGTGATTGAAGAAGTAAAGAATGATAACCAGACGTTCCATGTCACAGTCACAACACAAAAGGAAATAAAAAGTTTCACCGTCGATAACGTCGTTGCCAATGTCGGATATACCCCGAACAACGAACTCTATCGCGAACTCCAAGTTCATGAATGTTACGCTTCGTTGGGACCGATGAAACTGGCAGCGGCCATGCTTGGTGCTGCCGGCGGCGATTGCCTTCAACAAGCCAGCCACGGAGCCGATACGCTCCGCAACCCAGAACCGAATTTCTACATACTCGGTTCAAAAAGTTACGGGCGGAACTCCAACTTCCTGTTACGTGTGGGATTCGAACAGGTCCGTGATGTCTTCCGCCTGATGACCGACCAACCTGAACTTGATCTCTACACTCAGCAAACACATAGTTTGTAGTGGGCCTCGGCCCAACTGTTATGAGTCGATAAAAACAAAGTGAGCCTTAGCCCACCCGAAAATCAACTATGGTCATTCCGCTTCCTCTCGTCGACATTTCTGCTCCTGAAGTTGCTTTGTCCCACCTCGACAGCCTGTGGTTCCAGGTGGGGGGCACACTGTGCAACTTGACATGCCATCACTGTTTCATCAGTTGCACTCCGCATAACCATACCTTTGAATTTCTGGACGTCGCAACGGTCAAACGATATCTTGACGAGTCTGTTCACTTGGGAGTGAAAGAATACTATTTCACCGGCGGTGAACCATTCCTCAATCGGGACATGGTCCCGATCTTGGAGTTAACGCTGCGGTATGGTCCGGCAACCGTTCTGACTAACGGAACGGTGTTTCAGGATGAATGGTTGGAGCGTCTCCGAGTTGCTGAAGAAGCATCGTCGTACAGTCTCGAGTTTCGGGTCTCGATCGATGGATTTACTGCCGAACAGAACGATCCCATTCGTGGTGAGGGGACATTCGAGAGGGCGATGGGTGGCGTCCGGCAACTCGTACGATTCGGATTTTTGCCCATTATAACGGCTACTCTGACAGACGACAGCCAGGAAGCGATGGAACTCGTCCGTGGTTTTTTCGAAGTGCTCAAAGCGAACGGATACGATCGCCCACGTCTCAAAGTCATGCCGACATTACGGATCGGAGCCGAACAACAACGACGACGTGGATATCACGACGAAGAACGTATCACAGCCGAGATGATGGAGCATTATGATGCGTCGAACCTCGTCTGTCATAACAGTCGGATCGTGACGAACCGTGGTGTTGCCGTGTGTCCCATTTTAGTCGAAGCACCGGACGCACACTTTGGAACAACACTCCGGGAAGCTTTGAAGCCGTTCGCCCTGCGACACAATGCGTGCTACACGTGTTATCAGTACGGAGCGATTTGTTCGAACGTGTCGAGTTATCCGGAAGAATTCAAGAATCTGTGACATGGTGTTAGTTGTTGGGTGGCGGCGACTCGCCGTTCTGTTTGGTCATTGGTTCTTGTTTAGCACGTCCTAAAATCCGGCATCAATAAACGCATCGCAACGCGAAAATGGAAATCGTTGGCACTTCTCAGGTCCACACTATGTCTCACCGTATCGCCGTCTTTGGTGGCATCTACAACAATTATTTAGCCCTCAACGCAGCCATCCACGACGCCAAGGAACGCAAGGTCGACGCGATCTATTGTCTCGGCGACTTGGGGGCCTTTGGCCCGCACCCCGACCGAGTCTTCCCTCCTCTACAAGAACACGATGTTTTGTGTATCGAGGGCAACTACGACAATTCGATCGGTTCGGGACTCGCCGACTGTCAGTGTGGTTATATTGATCCACGTGATAATTATTTCGCCAAGATCAGTTACGACTATACGTTCGAAAACACGAGTGAACCCAACCGTGCTTGGATGCGTGAATTGCCTTCGCACCGACGACTCGAACTTGGGAAGTACCGCATCTATTTATGCCACGGCAGTCCCCGTAAGATGAATGAGTTCTTGTGGAAATCGACTACGTCGACACACTTCCTCGAAAAACTGGCGACCGACTACGAAACCGACGTAATCCTCACAACACACACCGGCATCAAATGGCATCGTGAACTCTCCAACGACAGACATTTCGTGAACGTTGGAGTGTTGGGGCGCCCGGAGAACGATGGGAGGACCAATGTTTGGTATGCGATTCTGCAGGTCGGCTCCGAACTCGAGGTGGAGTTCGTTCCAGTGACTTATGATCACAAGCGACTAGCGAGCGAAATGCGAGAAGAGAAGCTTCCCGAGGAGTTCATCGAAACGGTTTTGACCGGATGGTGGACGACGTGCTTGGAGATATTGCCGTCGAAGGAACGGCGGAAGGGAAAGTTTTGATGCAAGCGATGGTGTGTCTTCCTTGACCCTTGGGCATATTCTCTCTAAATTAAGAATTTTCACACACACATCCCAAGTGCAATCTCGCTTGAGGGAAAGGAAAAATATCATGGGTGCCAACCCTGCTCGCGAGCGTTGGAAGCAAAAGGCCAAACGCCGGAAGAAGATGGAAGAACGGCTGGCGGCCAAAGCCGCTACGGCGAACACGACAACTCCAACCGAATCACAGAATGACCCGTCGTCGACTCCCGCATCCGAAGCAGAAACATCGACCAACGAGACAAGTGAATAGGGCTGGCTTTCCGTCGGGAATGATCAATGCCATCGATGTGTGAGCTCCCTTACAGCCTCCGATGATCACTGCCGTATAATTGAAGAATCGCCGGAAGCGATGGAAAGTGGTCTTTTGAGGAATTCGTAGTCTATCATCAATGTACAGTTGATCGTTCCCATAACTTGACCCTAACGAGTCCGTCCCATGAAGAATCTGATTTGGATACCGATCGCACTCGCTGTCGCGTTTGCGGTTGTGTACACGATTACACCTGCAAATTTATCGGGTGGCCCGCAACCAGGGGAAACCGTTCAGCCCGTCATCGGAACCCCATCTTGGAGAGCTGGATCGACCCATGAAATTGCCATCCGCCTGGAAGCCGTGAACGGCGACTCGGGCAACGCTCGGTTGCTACAGTTTACCGGCATCCCATCGAGTGCTAATCCGGTAGCCTCGGTTGCTTTCTATAACGAGGAAACGCTCTTGTCGGAAAAGAGCTATGACCTTTCTCATCGGTGCTGAGGCGGTCTTTACAAGCCCCGGTCTGGGGTTACCGTTCCTGAAGAAGCTACCAAAGCCATCCTCACGATCGATCCGCCCGAGTTGACCCAAGAAGGTGTCAAAACGGCATCCCGCAAAGTGACCATTCCAATTAGATAATCGTAACGCGGTTGCTGGAATTTCTTGGCTAACGACTTTTTGAAGCACGAACTAACCACAACTCCAACTCCAAACGCCCACGAGCCAACGTCTCGTGGGCGTTTTTATTTTTGGGCTACCAAGGGACTTTGGAGGATTTTGGCGTATAGGAAATTGGAATATGCCATTGTCTTTCGGTTTTGATCACCCTGAAAGACCGGAAAAGTCAACCTTACCACTTCAGTACAAACGTAGTTCCTCAGGCGTTGTGACCTATACCAACCACATCTGAACCGACATTCGTCTCCAATGACCAGTATTCAAGCCGCCACAAATTCAGTATACTATTAAAGTTTTCTCACTACGACTTGCACCAATCGCCACGAGATTTACTCAGGAGAGGCACCTCATGAACCTTCTGCGCATTTCCTACGCAATCTTAATCTTCTGGATAATCCCAGGACTTGTCCAAGCCCAGCAACCCGAAGGCAAAACAAAACTGCCCACACAAGTCTATCGGGTCGAATCGTTCAACGCAGTGATGCGGACGACGAAATCTGTGGCAAAAGCAATCGAAAAGCCCGAACTCGTCAAACGACTCGACAAGTTGATCGCCAACTACTTGGGAGAAGGGGGCATCCAAGGCGCGGGGATCGATCCGTCGCGTCCCTGGATCGCCTACGGAGATATCACGAATTTGCAGTCTCCGCCGAATCTCGTGGTCATGTTGCCGATTCTTGATCAGAAGAAGTTCCGTCGAGCCCTTACAAGTCGGGGTTTCGAAGTGAAAAAGGGAGAGAATGGGGTCCGTGTCGTGACCCAAAATCTGATTCCTTCCACCCTCGTTGGGTATAACGTTGCCAACAAGTACGTCTACATCGCGATGAAGAACTTCAATCCCATCGTACCGGATAACCTGGTTCACCCTTCCAACCTCAAGACAATCGACATGAAAGCGCTCGCTTCTGGGACGATTTATGGGAATCGACTCCCGGCTTACATCGTCAAGTCGATGAAACAACTGGTGAAGCAGGGACTCGTACAAGTTTCTCAAGGTCCTGCTCCACCGGGCGTTCGACCGTTCCTGTCTGCTTTGGAAAAGTACCTCCTTGACCAAGCTTTCCAGGCCTTGGATGGAATCGACACCGTGTCGATGGTAGTTGACGTGAATAAGAGGACGAAAGACGTGAGTTGGACCGTTCGTGCAAATCCGAAGAAGGGATCAAAGTTTGCCAAGACGGTAGCGGCTCAAGGGAGCCTCAAGAGCGTGTTCGGAAACGTAGCGAAAAAGCCGTTGGTGCGGTACTCGGTGAATTGTCAACTTCCGCCTGAACTTTGTAAGCATAGCGACGCGTTACTCGATCTCTGGGCGGATGCGATTGCTGCTCAGATTAAGACAGACCCAGAAATCCAGGCCGCCAGGCTCGTGCTCAAGAGCCTTTCACCCACGCTCCGGAAAGGTCACCTCGACTTCGTTGTCAGCGTTGAACAAACGCAAGACGATCAAGCCGGGTTGATCTATGGATTGCGAGTTGCGCAAGGTAAGAAAATCGAAGCGGCGGTGAAAAAGGCCATCAAAAGCCTCCCGAAGAACGTCCAACAGGCCATCGAACTCGATGCTTTCAAGATCGGAGGCATGAACGTTCATCGCATGGACATGAAAGCCTTGTTTGGAGGCGAGACCTTCCCTGGCTTGCCGTTCCTTGGGGATGGTACGGCCTTCGCCGGCATCCGAAACAACGCCGTTTTTGTGGTGTTGGGTAGAGATCTGAAGCATACCCTGAAAACCTTCGCAAAAGTAAAACCCGGCCCTACCCCCATGTTCCTCACGGAAACCGACTTGTCTGCCATGAGACTGATGGTGCCCGGTGGATTGGGCGCTAATGATCCGTTCGCGAAGGTTTTGCAGGACAAGTCTAGCCCAAAGCTCAGCTACGGCTTCTACGCAGGCAATAGTCTGGAATTCCAGCTTCGAACTAACTTCGCGATGATCCGGTATTATGTGGATTTGTTCACAAGATTGGCTGCACCGCCGGGGGGCGTTCCAGGCGCGGGACCAGGGTTTGGGGGAGCTAATTAGCTCCAACGAAGGGGGAACCTTCGGAACGTTCGGAGTTGGGTCAGCAGGCCTTAACCCAACTCCGAACGTTCTTACGAACCATTTGCCGGTTCTTCCTTCGGCAGCAAGTAAATAAAGTTCTTGCCCAAACGACCTCCGTAGTTCCCCGCCGAAATTTTCAGCAGTCCGGGAGTATCCACCGAAGCAGCGATGGCGGCTTGGGTAGCTTGTGCGATCGTCTCGAGGTCACAACCATTTATGATAATTTCCATGATGGATTCGACGCCCTCGGGGACCTTGGATTGCTCGCCGAGTTGCTCGCGGAGGGTCGGACAGAAGTCTTCGTAGGTACTCGCGATCGAAAAACTATAACGGCTTCCGCCCTTCGACCCGCTGCCTGCAAGGCCACCGGGAAAGGGAGTAATCACGCCGGGCGTGGCGAGTGACGCGACCTGGCCTTTTTCGGCGGCGAGCAACGCGGAGTCGACGTCCTCGCCCATGAGCCACAAATTGCCCCCCATGATCCCGTCGCGATATCCGAATCGTCGGTCGATCACGAATTCACCCCCGAGGATCGGCACGATCCAGACCTTACGACCGAACCGGTCGTCGCGGAACTGGTAGCCATCTCCGAAGAACGCCAGCTTTTTGCCGAGTTTGTAGTATTTCTCTTCGTCTTCGATCAGGTTGAAGCAAGAGCACGTCGGACACGTCAACACGTTCTGGCTGATCCGCGTGAGGAGCGACTTCTCGAGCGCCTTCACGCGGTCCTTGCGGAATCGCGGCATGTGGAACTGGAGGATCGCTCCCGGCCTTCCGTCGGGCGTCGGGAAACTCTCGTCGCCGTCAGGCCCGACGTATCGATCGAGTCCCGCCTCGCAATCGCACATGATGCTGCTGGAAGCGTTACCTGTGGCGGCGTTGATGGCGTGATCGAGCCACTTGCGGTCTCGAGCCGTGATCAACACCTCAGCGTAAATGCTGCGGAAGGCTTCGGCATAGGTGTCTTCGACGATGGCTCGATGTCCGGTAGTTCCTGCTTGTTCAGCCATTGTTGCCTCGGCCCTTTCCTTCGTAGATGTCCTTTTCGGTGATGACCTTGTCCATGAAGATGTCGTGTGACGCGACAGGAATCTCGGGGAACATCTGACATTCGAAGGCGATGGCCACAAGCGGGCAATCGGGCCGAGCGTGTTCTAGAAGTCGATCGTAGTAACCCTTGCCGTGGCCCATCCGGGCTCCGGTCTTGTCGAAACCAACGCCCGGTACCATGATCAAGTCAAGTTCCTTCACGTCGACTTTTTTCTCGGGCAGCTCTCGCAAGTCTGCGCGTGGCTCGAGAATCTTGTACATCCCGAGTTCGAGTTCGTCCATCGACTCGAGGCAGAACAACTCGAGCTGGTTGCCGTCGATACAGTAAGGCACAACGATCTTTTTGCCGTGCGTCAACGCCGTGGGCAGGTAGTGCCGCGTGCGAACTTCGCTCCGGACGTCGACGTAGTACAGGACCGTTTGTGCCTTCTCGTATTCCGGAAGGGCGACAAACTTTTCGACGATCGTCTGGCTCAGTTCGTCTTTCTTTTCCTGAGCCTTTCGAGCCGCATGGGCCTGTTCTCGGAGAGCTTTTTTGCGTTCTTGAGGACTAGTCGTTGGTGTTGTCATGTTGTGCTTCGAAGTTGAAGTTTTATTTCGAGACAAGAACCACTCCTTACTATTGATAGGAGCCAGTTATAGATTTGTCTTCCTTGGGAGGCGTCCGGCACGAGGCCCTTAGACATGGCCGTGCCTGACACCTTTCGTCAGCTATCCCATCGGACGGTTCCCTCTGATATCCCTAAAACGGCATGGAGGCATTTCGGCGTTCTGGACCAGAGGAGAAATCGTGAGCGAATCGAAATCAAGTGCGTCTGTCGAAGGGTTGATCTATGCGTTTGTGGCTTTTGGTTGGTGGGGCGTCGTGCCTCCGTTGTTCTTCACGGGGTTGAAGAGTGTCTCGATTTGGGAAGTCCTGGCCCACCGTGTCGTTTGGTCGATTGTGTTTCTCTTGGGACTGTTGATTATCGGCGGACGACTCCGGGAATTTCAGCGATGTTTCGAGAACTGGAACATCTTGAAACGATTGTTGATTACGACTCCGCTCATCGTGACGAACTGGGTCATTTACGTCTATGGAGTCGTCAGCGGCCAGGTCGTCCAGACGAGTTTGGGATACTTCATCAACCCGTTGTTGAATGTCGTTTTTGGCTTGATGTTCTTCGGAGAAAGTTTGCGAAAACTTCAATGGGCCGCGGTCGGATTGGCAGCCATTGGAGTGGGCTATTTGACATATAACTCGCAACAAGGGTTTCCGTGGATTGCCATCACGCTCGCGACCAGTTTTGGGCTCTACGGGACGATCCGAAAGACGATCAAGGTTAACGGCCTTGCTAGCTTATCGTTCGAGATCTCCATGGCTGCTCCGTTCGCGATTGTCTATCTGTGCATGGTGACGATGATGGGGACGACGGCAGTATCAGGGGAAACGGGAACATACACCTTCGGTGGAGGCGATTGGTGGGTTGATTTTCTCTTGTTGATGAGCGCTCCCGTGACGGCGGTACCTTTGTTGTGTTTCGGACAGGCTGCTCGACGGCTTCCGCTCACCGTTCTTGGGTTCATCCAGTATGTGGCTCCCACGTTACAATTTTTGACGGCCATCTGGCTCTTGGGCGAGGAGTTGCGGAAAGAAATGTTGATATGCTGTCTCTGCATCTGGGGAGCGTTGGTGCTCTACTCGGCGGATTCGGTCAGCACGGCAAGAAAAAATCGGGCCATCGTTGGAGGCACGGCCTTCACGGCAAAGGCTCCCGACGGCCAGCTGGCGTTTGAGGTACAGGAAAAACACAAAGAGACAGCCATCACGGAAAAATCGGCATCGATAACGTCGCCGAAGTGAAGAAAATGTAGCAGGGACACTTGAAACGCGAAATGAATACGTATCCATTTGTTGTTGTAGGTTGTCATGACCCAAGGCGCGATCGTAAGTAGGTACACCAAAGTAGGCTCGGTGTACCATCGTCGTTGAGCGAATGACTCGAGTGAACTTTACACAACGATCGAGCCGGACAATCGTTATTTTTGTGTTTTACGTGTGTTTGCCGCTTTTCAGCAAATCCAGCCCCCGACAGTGAGGATAAAAAGAGTGCCCTTGAATGTTGATCTCGATGCCGAATGGTTAGAAACAGATGGCCTTGGTGGGTTTGCTTCGGGGACTGTATCGGGCGGTCGAACGAGCAAGTATCACGCGTTGCTGCTTGCTGCGACCACGCCACCAACGGGCCGTTTCGTTTTGGTCAACGGGCTTGATGCGTGGATCGATACCGAATTTGGGTCTTACCCCATTTCGTGCCAACATTATCTACCCAACGTCACGACCCCAGACGGTGCCAAGCGTATCCACGAGTTTACGTTGGAGCCTTGGCCACGTTGGACCTACCACGTTGGACAGGAGACGATATTGGAGCAAGAGGTCTTCGTTCCCAAAGGCAAGCAGGCGGTCGTTCTCCGTTGGCGCATTTTAGGGGGTTCGCGATTCGTCAAACTCCGAGTCCGCCCATTCCTGTCTGGGCGGGACTACCACACACTGCACGTCAGTAATCCTCGGTTCGCTACGGGTGCGGAGCAACAAGGGCCCCTCGTCTCGTGGTTCCCTTATCCAGGACTTCCGGCAGTTCACGCCCTTGCCAACGCGACCTACCACCATAGTCCGATCTGGTACTACAACTTCCTGTACAAGCGGGAAAGGGAACGAGGGCTGGATTGTACCGAAGACTTGTTGTCTCCAGGAGAGTTCACGTGGGACTTTGCAGCCGGCGAAGCCATCTTGATCTTCCACACAAACTTGAAACCGGAAACTTCGATTAATTCGGAGCTCACTCCGGACCAGGCCTACTCGGCGTTGGCCAGTGCCGAACAACTTCGCCGAGAAAGATTCCCCACGCGATTACATCGCTCCAGCGATGAGTATATCGTCCGACGAGGGCGAGGAAAGACAATCATCGCGGGGTATCCCTGGTTCACAGATTGGGGGCGGGATACGTTCATAGCGATGCGTGGTCTTTGTCTCGCGACAAGACGATTGGATGTGGCCAAGGACATCCTCCTGGCCTGGTCTTCAACGATCTCCGAAGGGATGCTTCCGAACTTATTCGTGGATACAGGTGACACGCCCGAGTTCAACTCTGTGGACGCATCGCTGTGGTTTGTCATCGCCGTCCACGAGTTCCTGGAAGAGGCCTCCAGGGCAGACTTCCCGGTGACACCTCAAGAGAGACGTCGGCTTGAACTTGCTGTCGATGCGATATTGAGAGGGTATGCTCGCGGGACTCGGCACAACATCGCGATGGACATCGATGGATTACTGTCCGCTGGCGAACTCGGAGTCCAACTCACCTGGATGGACGCCAAAGTTGGGGACTGGGTCGTTACTCCCCGGATCGGAAAGCCCGTCGAAGTCCAGGCCCTGTGGCTCAACGCATTATGGATTGGTGCCCAGCGCGACAAAGAGTTTCGGGAATGGTTCGAGCAAGCCAATGAGTCTTTTCAGAAGCGATTTTGGTACGACGATGGGCAGTATCTGTATGACGTTGTTGATCTCGACCACGTGCGGGGTAACGTTGACTCGACCATCCGTCCGAACCAGATCCTGGCTGTCGGTGGGCTTCCTTTGCAAGTCCTGGCGGAAGGGCAAGCTCGCAAAGTCATCGATTTCGTCGAAGAGAAACTCTACACGCCGATTGGGTTGCGGTCGCTTGTCTCGGATGACCCTTCGTACCGAGGTCGGTATCATGGTGGTGTCTTCGCAAGGGATGGAGCCTATCACCAGGGGACTGTGTGGGCATGGTTGATTGGGCCGTTCGTGGAAGCGTGGGTCCGAGTTCGAGGTGGCAGTCCGGCGGTCATCGAAGAAGCTCGCCAACGATTTCTTCCTCCACTCCTGAAGCACCTCACCGTTGCGGGACTGGGTCATGTGTCTGAGATCGCCGACGGAGACCCACCACACACACCCAAAGGATGCCCATTCCAGGCCTGGTCGGTGGGAGAATTGTTGCGACTGCAAGAAAAAGTGATTGTTCCGATGACCTAGTGATTGGTCTCGATTGAAGTTTCCGAAATGTTCTCCTTTCAACCGAAAACGCAAGCGAGGCGCTCTAACACCAGCCCCCAAAGCAGGTGAGGGAATCTCGTCGAGATCTCCTTTTGCTTTGATTCTTCGATCAACACCCAGTCGAGAAATCTAATGCGACAAGTACATTGGTTCGGTTTGCTCGTCTTGTTTCAGTTTCTTCCGCTGGCAAACGCCCAAACGATGAAAGTGAAAGAATCCCTGAATTCGATCCGGGATAAGGCCATCGAGTTCGTGGGAACGAAACGACTCGACGGCAAGAATGCCATCACGTTCGACACCAAATTCCCTTTACCCAACGACCCCATCAAAGTTGATGCTTCGTGGTCTATTCAGGGTTGTAACCAAGGACGGATTCGGCTTGCGTTGCGAGTCGATGACAAAAAAATAGAGATGACTGTAGTTGTGAACCAAGACGAAGTTTGGGCGATTGGTCCCGATGGAAAAATCGATAACCCGCGAAAGTCGGAAGCTGGAGCCGTAAAGAGTCTGATTCGAGCCATTCGCTTTGCCCAACGTCCTGATTATCTCAGCAAGACTCAGTTCATGCTGAGTTTGCTCCCGAACGAAAAGGTGGGCAAAGATGAATCCGTCGGCATCGCGATCGCTGAAAAAGACCATGACACCATCAACCTGTATTTCGATGTAAGGACTGGGCGACCTCTGAAAGCCGCTGTTTCTGTTTCAATGGCGTCGAAGGAAGGACCAGAGGAGTTGGCATTGGTTTTCATGAATTACGGCGAGACGTTCGAAACAACCAAGAAGGGCAAGGAAAAGCTCACCATCAAGAGTTTTGGCAAGGTAATCGTGTATCTTGAAGGTAGGAAGTTGTTTGAGGTGCCGGTGACCAACATTCGACAACGCGAAAAACTCGATCCGGGTCTTTTCACTCGGCCGAAAAAACGGTCCGAGTCTCCTGAAGTAAAAAAAGACAAGACCCCACCATCATGGTGAGGTCTTGTCCGAAGGGCGGGAGGGCCGAGGCAGGTTCTACTCGTTGCTTTCCCTGAAATCCCGCACGCGAGAGCTGAAGGCTACGACCGTGCTCGGGACAGGCTTTGGCTGTCCAGGCTGGCGATTACTTGCGTCCGGTGACATCACTGGAGGTCCAGCCGGTGGATTCGCGGAATCCTCGGACGAGACGCCGTCGGTCTCTTTCCCTGTCCCTTCTTCCTGAGGTGTCACCTGTTCAGGAGAATTCTCGATTTTAGGAAGGGCGTGAGGAGTCGTCTCGATTGGAGGAGTCACCTTGTTCGAGATGCTCCCCTGAACGGGAGCACAACAGGGAGGCAGTACCGGGACACAGATTGGAATCCGACGACATACCTTGTAGTTGACACAGTAAGGTTCCATGTGGCAAGTCGTCACGGGGACTTTCTGAACACATGTCTCGGGAACCATTCGACAGGTCACGTAGGGGACCTGACGTCGATGAACTTGCGGCACGTATCGTACTTTGCAGCACTTCACGATCTGAGTATGGACCTGAGGAACCATGCGGCATGTGACGTAGGGTATGTCGCGAGTGTGGACCTGGGTCACCATCTCACAACGATATCGGGTCACCATCTTGCAGTGGTGCTGAGGAATCATGCGACACGTCGTGTAAGGAATCTTACGAGTGTGGTGCTGGGGGACCATCTCACAACGAACTCGTTCGACCATTTTACAGTGGTGCTGAGGAATCATACGACAAGTAACATATGGAATTTTGCGAGTGTGGTGTTGTGGGATCATCTGACACCGCACACGTGTTACCTCTTTGCAGTGCTGTTCTGCTACCATGTGGCAAGTCGTGTAGCAAACCTTGCGAGTCCTCACTTCCGGCACTTGGTAGGTGCGGCAACAAGTGATCATCTTGGTATGCTGCTGTGGGATCATGTGACACGTCGTGTAACAAACCTGGCGACATTCTGTGTAGGGCACCATCCGACAAACAGTGTAGGGAACTACCTTGCAATGCTGCTTGGTGACATAGTGACAGCAAGGGACTTGTCGGGTTTCGATCTGAGGACACGGAATTTGTCGACAAATCCAACGCCCGGGCATCTGGACCGGGTAGTTGATTGTCGGGCCGGGGCAGTAGTGGGATCGACAGGTACACGGATCGAACGTCCAGGTTCCGGGGAGGCGCTTGCACCGCATTACGACCGGTCCAGGGCAATACTCCTTCTCCGTGCGATACGTCATTCTACGAACGACGATCGTGCGAGTGGTCATGACCGGCTCACGAGTGCAGAACGTAACGACTCGTTGACACTGTTGTGTCACGGGCTTATAGCGGACGATGGGAATCATTCTCGTGTGTTGTCTGGTCACGGGCTTGTAAGTGGTGTAGCAGACAGGAACCTGGTACGTCTTGGTTACAGGCCGATAGACCGTATATGGAACGATGCGTTCGTGCTTTTTGTAGACCGGCCTGTACGTGCAGTAGTGAATGGGCACCTTGTAGGTCGTATAGTGTGGCTTGTATGTGCAGTATTGTTGGATTCGGTAGTGCTTGGTGTACTCCGCCTTATAAGTGGTCCAACGAACCGGGACTTGATACTTGTGATAAACCGGCTTGTACGTACAGTAACGTTGGACTCGGTAATGTGTGGTGTACTCCGGCTTGTATGTTGTCCAACGAACCGGTACCTCGTACTTGTGATAGACAGGTTTGCACGTGGTGTAACAGGCCTTGCGAACGTGCTTGGTGTAAACCGGCTTATAGGTCGTGTAGCAGCGTTTGACGTTGTAATAGTCGTAAGCGGGTTTGTACGTCGTGTAGCAGTGCTCCCGCACATGTTGCTCGTAGACGGGACGAAACTTCGTGAACGTACGATTCACAATCGTTGTTTTGTAGACCGGGCGGTATTTGATGCAGGATCGGTCTTCCAATACAGTTTGATAGCTAATGCGGTAGCGAACTACCGGCATGGGACAGGGACAACTTCCGACGACGGGGAACGCATACGCCCCACAATTCGTTGCCTTTGCGGACTGCCCGGTTGTGCCCAGAGCAACCAGAGCAGCCAGCATGGGCAACAAGTACTTGAGCCTCATCTCTGGCCTCCTCAAGAACGTGCCTCTTGGTGTCATATCTGTTGTGAGCCCGCCCTTGTCGCCTCGATGACATACGGACTCTCAACCCCTAGCACAACGGTTTGCTGAGATCACACTTGGATATATTTTCGTTGAAGACCTCGGCGTCCCTTCGAAACGGAACGATCCAGCTCGTGATGTGCTCTCGGATTGGGGATGCGGTACTACTCGGACCGACATCACCAACTAGAGAAACTGTGCACGATTTCATGGTCTGGGCCAAATGAACATGAACGAAAAAGTACAGAACTTGAAAGGAAAACGTGGCTTTTCCCAGAGTATAACAGAGACGACGAGTTTATGGATTGGAGGCTCTATGGATGAATGGAAGGAAAACGTACATTTTCGAGTTCTGTCGAGGCTGTGTTGTGAGTGGCTTGTCTGCCGCAGTGGCGCGAAGGGCTTGTTGGAAGTAGCAAGGCAAGCTCGGAACGACCAGAGTTTTGGGAGTGAACAAAAAGTGTAGCTGGGGGTAAGCCAGCGGAGCATCTCTTCCAACTTAATCGGGGACAGGTAAAAACTTCTCTGATGTCGGAAGGCAAAAACTTGTTGCTACCCGTATGACAAGTCGTACAATCGTATGAAACCCGACACTCTTTCGAACTGACAACACATGCTCTCCTCGACACACCTACAGCTCTTTGCCATACACATTTCCGATGGTTATCTTTCGGTCCCCTGGATCGTGGGAGGTTTTGTCGCAACCGGGCTCATCGTTAGCATTGCGTTGCTCGTCGAACGTTGGAAAACGGCACGTTCCGGAGAACCAATCAGCGAGCAAGAAATCGCCTGGACCGGGGTGATGACGGCAGCGTTCTTCGTGGCCACGATGATCCGCGTGCCCATTGCTCCGACGACGACCGTGCACCTGCTGTTTAATGGATTGCTGGGTGTGATCCTTCGCTGGCGTGCGGCATTGGCGATCCTAGTGGGGTTGCTCATCCAGGCGGCCCTCCTGGGCCATGGCGGGTTTCTCTCGCTCGGTGTGAATTATTGCGTCATGGTTCTGCCCGCGATGATGGCCTGGGGGTCATTCGAAGGGTTACGGCGGTTGCCGTTCGTCAGGCGTCCCTGGTTTCGTGGAGCGTTGGTGGTTTTGAGTGTTGGGGCGTGGGTTCTTTGCATTGGATACGGGATCGTTCTGGCTCTCCAAATGACATTCCAAATCACGCCGAATGCGTTTGTTCATTTCGGAATCGGTGCTGGTGCGTTGCTCGTTTCGCTAGTGGCATCTGTGTTGGAGCCTAAATTGCAGAACGCTCCCGAGTTCCCGTTGGGGTTATTTCTCGGGACTACGACGGTTCTGCTGACAATGGTGTGTCATTGTGCTGCGTTGATTCTGGGACGGAGTAGCGAAGGTTTGCAGATTGCCGCTGCGGCGAGCTTCGTGGCTCATCTGCCGGTCGCCGCCATCGAGGGTGTGGTGGTTGGATCGACTCTCGGATTTTTGACCAAAGTCAAGCCTGAGTTGTTGGGATGGAAAAGGCCAAATTTGGAGGAGAACGAGGCAGCACGGGAAGTGCCGGAATTGGGACTTGGGATAAATGATTCTTTTCCTGCCGTGGAAGACCCGTCCCGTGAGGATTACAATCCAACGGGAAACACGTCTTCGAGTGTTACTTCCCACTGACCCAGTCCCAAGCTGACGACGACGATGTTGCGTTTGTGATCGACACGAACGATCTGTCCTTGTTTGTCGAACTTGGGAACATCGACCGTGTCACCGGGTTGCAATCGGAGTCGGGCTTCGCGAAGTTTCTGGGCTTTTTCGGATTCCTTTTTGGCGCGTTCGAGTTCTTGTTCGTATTCCTTCTGTTGCTTCTCGGCTTCGTGCTGTGCCTTGAGTGCATCTTCGCGTGCTTTTTCGGCCACCTCCTTCATCTTTTGGAGTTGCTTCATCTCCGGAGCGCGTTTTTGTCGACGTTTGAGGTACTTGTGGGCCCGATTGAGGAGTTGTCTTGGTAACTTCAAACGTCGTGCAATCTTCAAGGCGTTACTCATCCCATACTGGCCGATGAACAACCGGTACGTCGGTCGCAACGTCTGTACGTCGAACTCGACGGCTCCGTTTTCGGCCCGGTCGTTGCTAAAGGCATATGTCTTGAGGTCACCGAGGTGAGTCGTCACCATGGCCCGACATCGTTTGCGGTCGAGTTCGTCGAGAATGGCTCGACCGAGCGCGGCGCCTTCGGTCGGATCCGTTCCCGCGCCAAGTTCGTCGAGCAACACCAAACTCTTATCGTCGATTTCCCGGAGTATTGTTGCGATGCGTGAAATGTGTGAGCTGAAGGTACTCAGGGATTGCTCAAGGCTTTGTTCGTCGCCAATGTCCGCCATGACTTTCGTGAAGATGGGCACCAGGCTCCCTTCGTTCGCCGGGATGTGCAACCCGGCTTGGGCCATCAAGCAAAGCAACCCCGTGGTTTTGAGTGCGACGGTTTTTCCACCGGTGTTCGGTCCGGTGATAACGAGCATGTTAAAGCCCGTCCCGAGTCTCACGTCGATCGGAACGACATCTCGTTGAACGAATTCGCTTCCGTCGCTGTCGTGGAGTTTGCCCGATCGGGCTTCTTCGCGGAAGAGGTGTTGGAGAAGAGGGTGTCGTGCGGAACGGAGCCAGAGACGGCCTTGGTCGTTGACGTCCGGTTTGGCCATACGAAAGTCACGGCTGAAGCGAGCCTTGGAGTGGAGAAAGTCGAGTTTGGCCATGGCGTCGATGGCATACGTCAGGGGTTTAGCCACTTTGCCGACGTCGGAACTCAGCTTCCGCAAGATGCGTTTGCGGGCTCGGTCTTCTTCTCCTTTGAGGATCGTCCGTTCCGCACTCAAGCTGGCGACGGCGGTGGGCTCGATGAATATCGTCTCGCCGGTACTACTCGTCCGATGGACGACGCCTGGAACTTTTTGGCGATGGTTGGCCGCGACGGGTAACACGTAATGATCGCCGCTGACTGTGGCGTTAGGATAACGCAAGATGCGTCGCAATTCGGGGTTTTGCAGAAGCTTCCGAATCTCTGCTTGGACTCGTTCGTCCAAATTGGCCAGCTTCTGGCGAATTCCGGACAACTCTCGGCTTGCTCCGTCGAGCAAATGTCCACGATGATCGACACAACCAGTAATGTTTTTCGCGACGACGCCAAGATCTTCGACAGGAGCGAGCAAGGCAATGATGCCCTGGAACCGTTCTCCCAGACGCATGCGATAGCGGAACATGTGTCCGGTACACATCAGGGCTTCGGCCACTTCCAACAATTCATCGGCGGTTAGCATCGCTCCAATGCCTGCTCGCCGGACGAGCAACCGAACGTCACGGAGGCCGCCAAAGGGAGGGGAATGGCCTTGGCCTAACGCCTCCACCATTTGGGTGACGAGGTCTTGTTCCTCTCGAATCTGTTTATAGTTGGTTTTCGGTTCGAGTTGCTTGGCCAGCTCTGTTCCCAAAGACGACGCGGCATAGCTCGCGACCAATTCACGTATCTTGGGAAATTCGAGCAATTCGAGAGTGTGGGAGTCCATAGTTCCGTTTCGGTAAGACGGGGTTGTCGGGTCTGCCAAAACGACCCAACGTATTGACTAGCCACGCCGTGATTCGCGGACTAATTCGGAGCGACTATCCAAAACCATTCTAGACGAGCCAAGGCTCTCTGCCCACGACTCTGTAAGAAATCAGACGAGTTTCGGTGAGGTTGGGTTCGGGTTATTGGATGATCCGCAGCAAATACCTGGCCATTTTGACCAGGCAATGGTGAGGTTGGCCTTCGGCCAAAAAAACTTGGATGGATTGGCCATCATGAGTGAAAGGCGAATATCACCGATCGAGTTGACGACTCCAAGGTGCAATTCCCTCGACAAAGATTTTTTGCAAATCTCTGAAAGGATTTTCTTCCACACACCATTTCACTCCTGTGAACAAGACGAGGCCAACCCGGCATTGACTTCAAACCAGTGAATTTGTTTCCCAGGAGATTTTAGATGTCACGTTTTTTTGCCCAACTCCGCAACTGGATGACCAACGAGTACACTCTCCGCGTGAAGAATCGAAAACACCTTTCCATCGACTCCCTGGAGGAGCGAATGGTTCTGTCGGCAGACTCGATTGATCCCGTTTTGATGGTGATCTCCAACCAAGACTTTTGGTACCAGGATTACGCCGACACTCGCGCATCCCTCGAAGCACAGGGTTTGGAGGTGATCGTGGCAGCGGCGACGACGGAGGTTGCTCGGCCCCAGCCTGGGTCGGGACAAGGCGCGGATGGCGGCTTCGTCCGTCCGGACCTGGCTCTGACCGACGTAGAAGCAGAAGACTACTCAGGAATCGTATTCTCCGGCGGGTGGGGGATGGCTCAATACCAATATGGTTTCGAAGGCACCTATCACAACAGCGCATATAACGGTTCGGACGAGCTGAAAGCAGCGGTCAACGAGGCAATCAACGAGTTTCTCGAACAGGACAAGCACGTTGCTGCCGTTTGTTACGGTGTGTCGGTCTTGGCCTACGCCCGGGTGGACGGCGAGAGTCTGTTGGACGGTCGAACGGTAACCGGTTGGAACGGTGCTGCTCCGGGAGCGGATGGGAGCACGCAGAGCAGTCGTGAACAGATCGAATCCAACGGTGCGATGATGTTGGCTTCGCGTTCGATCGGCGACCCACAAACCTCTTCCGACGATGTCTTTGTCGATGGTAAGATCATCACAGGCGAAAACTACCATTCAGGGACCGCTGTTGGCGAGTTGCTTGGAAAAGAAGTCATCGCCAACGCCGGCAAGGTCGAAGAGCCCGTGGCAGAAAGCCAACCCGAGCCGGTCTTGATTGTGATCGCCAACCAGGATTTTTACCACCGTGAATATTATGAAACGCGAGAGTCGCTTGAAGCCGCTGGTCTCGAAGTGATCGTCGCAGCGACCACGACCGAAACCGCCACGCCGCACGCCATTTCTGTGGTCGAAGGCCGCGAGCCGAACGTCGAACCTGACCTGGCACTCGCGGATGTGAACGCAGATGATTACTCGGCCATCGTGTTCATTGGAGGCTACGGTGCTGCCAGTTACCAGTATGCCAACGAGACCACATATGATAACCCAGCGTATAACGGCGATGAGCAGACCAAGCAGATCGTCAACGAACTGATCAACGAATTCATCGATCAGGACAAACACGTGGCGGCCATTTGTAACGGTGTCTCCGTGTTGGCCTGGGCTCGTGTGGGTGGCGTTAGTCCGCTCTACGGACACACCGTATCGGCCTGGGCCCACACGCTGCCAAGCTACGAAGGTGGTCAGATGCGGTTGACACGAGAGGACATCGAAGCCAACGGTGCGAGGATGGTCGCTTCGGGGGCCGTCGGTGATCCTGCGACTGCCGCTGATGACGTCATAGTCGATGGCAATATCATCACTGCGGAAAACTATGACTCCGCCTCTGCGTTCGGAACCACGATTGCCGAGCACGTGATCGCTGACGCGTAATCGGATTCGTTCTTGCCGGATGAACAACAGCAGGCACGCTCCGTGTGCCTGCTGTTGTTTTGCGCTATCAAACGACCTGCCGTTCACAATACGTATACAGTTCTTGTGCAATCCTTTCTTTCGATCCCCATTCGTCGAGTTCTCGCCGGTGATGCCACTCTCGGTCTGTGGGAAACGTCTCCGAATCGATCGGCCATTGTCGAAACGGGTTCGCCCCGAGAGTTTCGATCAACTTATCGCTCCTCATCGTGACGTTGCCGGCTCTCGGTGGAATCGGTCCGGCCATGATACGCGGACATCCCTTGAGCAACAGCGGTTCGTATCCTCCGACTCGATTTACGATTTGAGCGATTTCATACAACGACGCATATTGAGGCCCGCCGAAGTGAAAGAGGCCCGGGATGTCGTTAGCAAGCAAGTATTCGAAAACGACGTTCATGTCGTCGCAGTAGGTGGGCGAACGCACTTCATCGAAATACAAAGTAGCAGGGCGGTTCTTTCGAAAGCGTGATTCGATCCAGTCAATCGCACCGGCATGTGTGTTGAAACTCGGCCCCATCGGCAGTGAAATCCGCAGTATCGTGACGCCCTGCACTTTCTTGAGCAAAACCTGTTCGGCCATCACCATCGTTTTGCCGTACATCGAGACAGGATCGACCGGATCAGACTCGACATGCTTTCCACCCTTCGTCCCCGAGAACACCATGTCCGATGAGAGATGTACCAGTCGTGCCTTGTACTTCGTGACGTTCTCGGCCATGATTTGAGCACTCACGACGTTGACCTGATAGGCGAGTCGTTTATCGCATTCGATCGCCTTGAGCGCACAACTCCCGACACAATTGAGAACCGAACGAAACCGATAGCGACGAAACAAATCCCCTATGCCGTCGGGATCGTCGACGTCCTGTGCCACAATCCCTTCGCCGTTGAGTCGCCAAGTGATGTGGGGTCGGATGCCGATGACTCGTCCTGGGTATCGCCGGCGGAGGTACAAAAACGCGTTGTACCCGGCGACTCCGGTGATGCCCGTCATCAAAATCGGCAAACGAGACTCTAACTCCGAGGGGTCGATGGACTCCATCATGTTGCAAAGTGGTCCGAGGTGCTAGCAAACGAGGAAAGACTGACGGCGAGCTACCAACTATTTCTATTCATTAAGATATAGTCAAGTCCTGGACTCCACCAGGCGAAACGATAACTCCCCGGTACGGAACTGACAATTATGGACATCCAGGCTCTTATCGCCCATATCACCGAAGCCGACCTGAATAACCTACCCAAGAAATACTTAAAGGACAAACACCCCATCAAAGACCTTGTCATTACAATTCAAGAAGACAATGTGGTCATTAAGGGGAAATACAAAGCCATTGTTTCGGTGAAGTTCGAAACGGTCTGGGAACCGAGCGTCAACGAAGGAAAAGTGCGAGCCAGGTTGGCGAAGATCAAAGCCTTCGGCACGCTCCCAGTGACCGTGTTGAAAACCTACTTGATGAGGTTGTGTCAGTCGGCCATCGAAGACATACCGGGAATATCTCTGGATGGTGATGCGATGGATGTTGATCATGAGGAGTTAGCTCGCGAAGAGGGGTGGGTGTTGGCTTGCTCGTTTCGAGAAGTGCGGTGCGAACCGGGTCGAGTCGTTGTCGTTGCTGGAGACCATTGATGTCCGAGTGGTTCCTTCCTTCGGATTTTGTAAGGGGTGACGGGGAACTTGCGACTTTGTTATTCAGAGTAACTCCGGGTAGGCCTTGTGGATGACAATAACGGCAAGCTCCAGAGGTGTCGAGCGCGTATGAGCCGTGCTCGACACCATCTACAAAAACTCGAACAGAAAACCGGAACGGAAGTTCATTTCGCATTACGAGTCGTGGATTGTGGAATTCCGACGATTTTTGTGAAGTTGAGGCAATGGAGCCTCGGCTTCTCTTTTTCCTTGCTCGATTGGGGGCGTTTAGACACAATAGCAAACCTGCGCAATTGCTTACGATCGTTCTCACAACAAGACGAGCTACCGGATGATGATGACTTACCTACGCATCGTGTTGTCTTCGATGCTGTTGTTGGTTCCCTTTTCGTGGACCTTTGCACAAAACAAAGACCAGAAACCTTCGAAAAAAATGTCCGCATCCACGTTTAGTGGACTGAAAATGCGGAGCATTGGTCCGGCATTTATGTCTGGCCGAATAGCAGATATCGCCATCGATCAGAAGCGTCCGAACACATGGTATGTGGCTGCCGGTTCGGGGAATCTTTGGAAAACGACAAATGCGGGCACAACCTGGACACCTATTTTTGAGAAGTATGGTTCTTACTCGATTGGATGTGTGACGATCGATCCCAACAATCGACATACCATCTGGGTCGGGACGGGCGAATCCGTCGGAGGTCGACACGTTGGTTATGGCGACGGTGTCTATCGAAGTCTCGATGGTGGACGTTCGTTCCAAAAACTGGGCCTCGAGAAGAGTGAACACATTGCGAAGATCCTCGTCGATCCTCGTAACTCCAACGTCGTCTATGTCGCTGCCCAGGGCCCGTTGTGGTCCCCCGGAGGTGAGCGAGGACTCTACAAATCGACCAACGGCGGCAAGACCTGGCAGCCAATCCTGACGAAAGGAAAGTGGACCGGTGTCACAGACGTGGTGTTCGACCCACGCAACCCTGATGTCCTTTACGCGGCTACCCACCAAAGGCATCGAATCGTAGCTGCTCTCATTAATGGTGGTCCCGAATCCGGAATTTGGAAAACGACCGACGGTGGCAAGACCTGGCGAGAGTTGAAGAAAGGTTTGCCAACGGCGGACATGGGAAAAATCTCCCTCGGAGTTTCACCCCAGAAATCCAATGTAATCTACGCAACGATCGAATTGGCGGGTCGAAGCCCTGCCAATGCTCGAGCCGGAGTCGGCGGTTTTTGGAGATCTGCCGACGGCGGCGAAACGTGGAGGAAGATGAGTGACTATCTCAGTGGTGGAACTGGACCTCATTATTACCAAGAAATCTGGGTCGATCCGCATCGCTTCGATGTCATCTACCAAGCCGATGTGAACTTGCATCGTTCGGAGGACGGTGGCAAGACTTGGAAGTCTGTTCAAGGGAATGCCAAGCACACTGACAATCACGCCGTCGTGTTCCATCCGACGGACACAGATTTTGTACTCGTTGGGTGTGATGGTGGGCTTTATCAATCCAACGACTACACGAAGACATGGCGATTTTTTGGAAACCTGCCACTCACACAGTTTTACAAAGTCGATGTCGACTACGACCTGCCGTTTTATCATGTCGTTGGTGGGACGCAAGACAACGCCACCCAATACGGTCCCTCGCGTACGAAGAGTATCTCTGGGATTCGCAATAGTGATTGGCGGCTGCTCATTTTTGGAGACGGCCACGATTGCGCGATCGACCCGAAAAACCCCAACATAATCTACTGTGAATCGCAGCAAGGTTTTCTCCGCCGGTTCGACCGACGCACTGGTGAGTCGATCGACATTCGCCCCCAGCCAAGCCCCGGCGAAGAAGGCCTCCGGTTCAATTGGGACTCACCCATTTTGATCAGCCCGCACTCGAACAAACGGCTCTATTTTGGCTCGAAGAAACTCCACCGGAGTGATGACCATGGCGATTCGTGGAAGACCATCAGCGGCGACTTATCCCGCAACATAGACCGTTTCAAGCTGAAGATCATGGACCGTGTCTGGAGCATTGATGCCGTTTGGGACTTGTTTGCCATGTCCCAGTACGGCAACATCACGGCGATAGCGGAGTCGCCGAAGAAAGAAGGGTTGATCTACGTGGGGACCGATGATGGCTTGATTCAAGTGACGGAAACCGGAGGCAACCCCTGGCGAAAAATCGACAGCGTTCCAGGTGTTCCCAAATTTAGCTTGGTCAACGACATCAAGGCCGACCTCTTCGATGAGAACACCGTTTATGCGGCTTTCGACAATCATCAAACGGGTGATCTGAAACCGTATCTTTGCAAAAGTACGGATCGAGGCAAGACTTGGAAGTCCATCGTTGGAGACCTCCCACCGCGACACATCGTTTGGCGAATCATCCAGGACCACGTCAACAAAGACCTTCTGTTCGTTGGAACCGAGTTCGGCATCTACTTCACTGTCAACGGCGGGAAGAACTGGATCAAGGTCAGCGGTACTCCGGTGATCCCTTTCCGGGATTTGGAAATCCAACGACGCGAAAACGATCTCGTTGGAGCATCGTTTGGTCGAGGTTTTTATGTGTTCGATGACTACACACCGCTGCGGACGGTTAACGAGAAGATGCTCAAGACCAATGAGTTGGTTCTTTTTCCTGTGAAGAAGGCACTACTGTACATCGAAGATCGTCCCCTGTATGGCCCGAAAGGTTTCAATGCCGATGCCTTCTTTGCGGCCAAGAACCCACCTTTCGGTGCGGTCTTCACTTACTATATCCGGGACAGCTATAAAACACGGAAACAGAAGCGCCAGGCGAAAGAAACGAAGATCAAGAAAGCTGGCGGCGATAACCCCTATCCGGGTTTCCCAGCCCTAACCAAGGAAGAACGGGAAGAGGATCCTGTAATCGTCTTCACAGTGACCGATGCCGAAGGGAACGTGGTGAGCCGTGTGACAGGACCAACTTCTGCCGGATTCCATCGCGTTGCTTGGAAGTTGAGCTACAGTGGGTTTTCGAAGACATCGAGTTCCGGACCTCTCGTCGTCCCCGGGACTTACAAAGTTCAGGCCCATAAACGCGTTGACGACAAGACGTCCAGCTTAGGTAAACCGATGACATTCCGGGTAGTCCCCATCGGACAGTCGACGTTGCCTCGACAAGACCGGAAGAAGACGTTGGCGTTCCAGATGAAACTTGGGAAACTCCAGAATGCTCTCGTGGGTGCTTCGAACGCGTTGAAGGAAACGTTGGATCAACTGAAGGAAATGAAGAAAGCAATCCAAGCCTCGCGAGCGACTGCAGCGACAAGCCTTTATAGTTCTGCCCGCGACCTCGAACTGAAGTTATTGAAGTTGCAAGTTCAACTCTCGGGAGACAAGACGAAGGCTCTACGGAGTAAAGTCGCCAAGTTGTCGGTCTCAGAGCGACTGCAAACGGCGTTGCGTGGTGTGTTGGGGCAAACATACGGCCCGACAAAGACCCACTCGCAACAGTATGAAATCGCGAGCCAACAATACCGCAAACTTGGACCTGTTCTCAAGCGTTTGGTAGAAACGGAGTTTGACGAGTTGAAACGAACCCTCGACAAGGCAGGAGTGCCCTGGACATCCGGACGACGGATTCCAATCTGGAATGAGTAACGACGCGACAATTGTCCGCGATGGTTTGGGGAAGTCCAGGAGGGTGTCCGAGAATTATTCTCGGATACCCTCCTATTGCTACCTAAGCGGCTCATGAACCGGTCGCCCGAGGCCTTTGACGCGAGACATTCAAGTACCTGGCCATTTTGACCAGGCTACGATGACCTTGGCCTTCGGCCGAAAGAGAAACACGACTTGGATGGGTTGGCCCGTGGGCGAAAGGCCAATATCCTCGTTCTTCAACTGGTTGGACGGACGCTTCATTAACTGCATGGGTCTCAATAGAACCCAAGTTCGTCGGGCATGGTGGCCAAGGATGCCGAAAAGACCATCGTCGCTGGCCTCCCACGACCGCTTCTTCAATTATCTGCTGCCTCATGAGCACCTGCGCGACGCAGAACACGTCAGGAGGGAGTGACGAAGGGAGAAACGAAGGCGGAAACGTCTCAACCAGGTTTCCTGATTGTCCGCGTCTACTTATCTAGACACTCAAGCAGTTCGTTTTCAAACTTCTTCCAGCCCGACGTCTTGCGTTCGAGAATGATTTCGAGGCGACTATCGCGTCGATAGGCCGAAGTTGCAAAGGTGGTCGCATCCTTGGCCCGATTGATCATCCACCAATCGTCTTGACATCGAAATACTCCCTTCAATCGAACAATGGGATGAACGTAGCCCAACAGGTCAAGCAGCTTATCTCGGTTAAAGATGTCATCGACGTGAAAAATCCATCCGCAGGCGTCGTAACCGGGGTCGTCGTTTTGGAACCGGAGTGGGTTACCTGGAGTTGGCCCCCGATGAGCAAGATCGGTCTGGTCTTGTTTGTCAGGGCCATCTTCCATGTGGTGATTGGTCTCCGAAACCAGACCGAGAACAGGCAGTTCAGGTTGGCTCGGGTCCGGTGAAGAGTGGGCATCAGCAAAAATGGGGAAACGGACCGTATCGAACTCGACATCCAGCAATTCGGAGCCAATCACGCCGAAGCTGGTTTCCACGATCAATTGTTTCGGCGGGTTGAAGCTCTCGATCCAGTCGCGACAGCGATCGATCAACTCACGATCACGGCTATCCGTCCAGTTCAAAACGACGATGTCCGCTAATTGCACTTGGTCTTGAAATACTTCCATGTCACGCCAGCGAGGATCCTCGAAATCTTTCGGGTCGATCATACAAATGATGTTGCGGAGGTCGATCGAAGTCGCAAAATTCTGGTTGCGGAGAATGTCGACGATTTTCGCCGGATGACTCACTCCGGAAGGCTCCAAGATCAAGCGATCGGGTTTCGTGCGCCGGATGAACTGCCTGAGCAGCGGCTGAAATACGAACGCCAGTGTGCAACAGGCGCAACCGCCGCCCAGTTCCTCGACAGTGACCCCCTCCAGGCCGGAATCAACCAAAGTATGGTCGATGGAGACCTTTCCGTACTCGTTGATCAAAATCGACCACTTTTCACCCACGGGGCGTTGATCGATTAGTTTCGCGATGGCGGTCGTTTTCCCCGAACCGAGAAAACCGACGATTACATTTGTCGGAATTCGCTTTCCCTTTTTCCAAGTCATCGCTGTCCAAGACTCCTTGTGGTTTTTGCACAGTCGTCGGTTTCCTACACTAATAATAAAAACTGAGTCCAGCACACAGACCCCTTGACGAAGAGTTAACTACCCTGATGCAAACACATTTTAATTCCGAATACCCGTCTGTCGAACATCTACGAGCAAAAGCCAAGTCTCGGATGCCGGGCTTCGCGTACGACTATCTCGCCGCCGGTTGCTTTACCGAAGTCAACCTCGCGCGGAACAACAGCGACATTCGCAAAGTCCAACTAAAGCCTTGGTACCTGAGGGATTTCGATGGCGCAGACCAAACCACCGAACTTTTCGGCGAAACGTACGATGCTCCATTCGGAGTCGCGCCCGTTGGTTTGCAGGGCCTGATGTGGCCCAAGGCCTGCGAGTTCCTGGCACAGGCTGCGGTCGATCACAACATCCCTTTTACATTGTCCACGGTCAGCACGGCCAGCATCGAAGACATTGGAAAGATCACTGGCGGCAAATTCTGGTTTCAGCTCTATCATCCAGCCGAGGTCGAACTGCGCGACAAACTCCTGACCCGGGCGTGGGAGGCGGGTTGCCGCACGCTAGTGATTTTGGCGGACACACCCACGTTTGCCTACCGCCCAAAGGAAATCCGAAACGGGTTATCGATTCCACCAAGAATGACACTTCGCAACATTGTGCAGATGCTTTGGAGTCCAACGTGGGCTATGGGGCAACTCGTCGCTGGCAAGCCTGAGTTTAAGACGATGAAACCCTACATCCCCGAAGGATTGAACATGAAGCACCTCGGTTTATTCATGAACAAGACTTTTTCGGGCCGATTGACCGAAGCCAAAATCGCTCCGATTCGTGAAAAATGGCAAGGAAATCTGGTTGTGAAAGGAATCGTCAATCCCGAAGACGCAGAGATCGCAGTCAAACATGGTCTCGATGGTTTGATAGTTTCCAATCATGGTGGTCGCCAGCTTGACCGAGGACAATCGACAATCGTTCCAATGCACAAGCTCGTGCCAGAATTCGGTAGCAAGTTGAAGGTGATGATCGATGGTGGAATGTATTCGGGAGCGGACATCGCAGCTTGTCTTGCTTGCGGTGCCCATTTTGTGTTTCTGGGCCGTGCGCCGATGCTTGGCGTTTGTGCTCTTGGAAGGTATGGAGGACATCACACTTTTGAGATGTTGAAGAAGCAATTGCAACAGGTCATGGAGCAGGTCGGTTGTACAAAAGTACCTGACTTACCAGCTCATCTGATTCCAGAGAGTGTCCCTGCCTAGCCATGCGTTAAAGTGAGTTTTGCGTATTCTGACCCGCCGAATTACAAAATCCCGTTGGTCAAGGCTGGCTAAACCAGCCCATTTGGAGCGTCCGTTTTAATTGAAAAAAACTGAGTCGGAGAGTTGATGCGATCACCGAGAGTTGCGATGTCGACTGGCGTGGAGATGCAGAGCTTGGAAAGCATCCACTGCAACCTCCATATCAGCCGTCGCAACAACAACGGACGGGTGGAACTTCGCAAGTACGATCCGGGCGGCAAGGCGTCTCCCGCGAAGCCCGCGTCCAGGCTGGGAAGGCGCGGACCAATAACGCTGCCTGAATTCAAACGAACTCCGAATCGTAGTTGTTGCAAATGACGGCCACCAGCCCCAATTTCGATAAACTGTTAAAGGCTGGAGACAGAGAGATTCGTCGAGCCATCCGCCGACTGCTGCCCCCAGCTATACGGGGATCTTGATGACACGACTGATCATGAGGAAAGAACAATGACCCGCTTCTGTACCATTTGGGTTGCGCTCCTGCTGGTCGGCACGGCGACTGCCGACCAGCCGAAACTCAAGGCATTGATCGTTGATGGCCAGAACAACCACAACTGGAGGGCTACGACGCCTGTATTGAAAGAGTACCTGGAACAGACTGGCCTCTTCACGGTCGAAGTTGCCACGACGGCCGGCAGGAACACGGCTGGATTCAATCCGAAGTTTGCCGATTACGACGTGGTCGTCATGAACTACAATGGACCCAACTGGCCAAAGGAAACCAAAGCGAATTTTGTAAACTACGTCCGCAACGGGGGTGGTCTGGTAATTTATCATGCGGCCGACAACTCGTTCCCCAGGTGGAAAGAGTACAACGAGATGATCGGCCTCGGCGGTTGGGGTGGGCGGAATGAGAAAGACGGTCCCTATATCCGCTACCGCAACGGCAAGATCATCCGCGATACGTCCCCTGGTCGTGGCGGCAGCCACGGCAGGCAGCACGAATACGTTGTCGAGACGATCAACACGAAACACCCGATCACGAAAGGTTTACCGACCAAGTGGCGGCACGTGGCCGACGAACTCTACGACCGTCTCCGCGGCCCTGCCAAGAATCTGACGGTACTGGCCACGGCATACTCGGCGAAATCCACCGGCGGGACTGGCGAGAACGAGCCGGTCCTGTTCACGATCAAGTACGGCAAAGGTCGGGTGTTCCACACAATCATGGGGCACGCCGTCAAGCAGATGAACTGTGTTGGGTTCGCCGTCACGCTGCAACGAGGTACCGAATGGGCTGCCACCGGCAAGGTGACCCAGCCGGTCCCGAAGAAAATGCCCACCGCCGAAAAGGTTCTGCGAGTGAAGTAAGTTGATTCGGTTTGACCAAGGTCTGGGCTGCGGACGTGGTCGATTGACGACAAGAGGTTGTCTTCATCGCACAGAAGCTTCACCAAGGCAGCCTGACCTTCAAGGTGGATCGGTGCTCGCTCATAGATCTGGAGATCCCTCGCGATGCCGATCCTTGCCCAATTTTGACGATGCTGCGAGGGCATCTTGTGTGGATTTTCCGCACTGGTGTAACCTGGTAATCCAACAGAACGTCTTTGTTTCCGAGTCTGAGGCTCGGCATTATTACTCCGCTTCTTCCAATTTAAGCACCGGACGGCAATCCCTCGGCCAAATCCTTTGCGACTCACTCTTTTGAAAATGCGTTCTTGTAGATTGGTGGAATGCCAAGATGTTGTTTGGGGACATTCCAGAGGAGGACGTCTGGGAACCGAGAACTCGGGCTGATCCGAGTTAACTGCCAAATTTCTCAGTCTGATCGACCGGAAGCAGTACAATGCAGAAAATGCGACGTTCAAGGCAGATTTGAGCTGAAGTGAGCGTCAACGAAACATCTCTGTCTATACCGTCACAACCGTTGAGGTCTTGAGAAATCGACCAAACGCTGAAAAAATGCCCAAAAGTTCCGCGGTATGGCGGACCCGAGCGTGTTAGGATCGCAACACTGCCACAATTTCGATGGGTCCTCACCCTCAATTACTCCTGTTCAGCCAGCGTGGAACAAATGAGGAGTTTTTAGCCTCCGAAGGAATCCCAACGTCCTTCAACTTCAAAGGCTACATGAAAAAAAGCTCTGCCCAAGCTCATGAAGGATGGTTGTTCGCTCGGGTCTGAAAACAAAAGTGGGATGATGGCTACCAAACAAGCAAGTATCTGACCAACTCAGGCCCATCTAAAATCAAGTCACTCCACTTCTGTCGGCGATTACCAGAGAACCGAAGAACCGAGAAGCTGTCGCATTTTCACCCGCACACGAAAAAAGCGCACCCACAACTGGACACTAGATTGCACAAGTCGGGTTTAGTCATCCGTCACTCGAATCAAGTTCTGTAGTATATGCCTTCGGGGCGCAGTTCCCCAGTAAAAGCATCATCCGAGGGCGACCCAGTCCGACTGCTGTCTGCTTCAGAATTAAGCGAGCCGATTCGCGAGCCTCGGGATCATGGGACGTCGGTACTCATTCGGCAAGTCGACTTTCGAGGGGATGAGTGCGCGAAAGCTGCGATTTCCAACTCAGGCTGGACAGTTAAACCGTTGAGTTCCTCAAAAGTCAAAACAGAGTGCGTTCACCTTTCAAAACTGATGAAAGCCCCTTGCATTTCTAGAGCCGAGTTGCCTGCCCTTTCACTTCCCTTGCTTCTTCGAAGGCGGGACAGCGTGGTTCCTCCGAACCTCTGTCGGACCATTGGCGATGAAGAGGCTCACTACTTGGGCGTGAGCTCGGATGAGCTTGGCGACGTGAAGGTCGTCGGACGTTTCGATGACTCTTACCCCGCGTTTCGTCTTTTGCACCTTCATCTTGATTTTCTTCCAGTTGGAGAATATCGCCCGGAACAGAGGATCACGCATGTGGATGGGACTCCCGTTCTTGACACGTTTGTGCATCGATTCGACGTGTTTTTGGATCACCAAAGCCACTGTCGGATTGTCCGACTCGGTGACCGTTTCAACGCCGTTCTTGAGGTTCTTGACCGTTCGACGGATCTGCCCGCGATGGGTCAGAAGGTAATGGAATATTTCTCTGTCCGCTTGGAAAGCTGGATCGTTGAACTTTGGACCTTTTGTTCGTTTCTGACCCCAGCGGCCCTTTTGTGCGAGGGCCGTGCTTGGCAAGAATAACACGACAATGACCATCAACGTAATAACCAGTCGCATGGTGATTCTCCTCGGAAAGAAGCAAGCTGGAAACGTCGCTGTTTCCAGTACTGCCGATTCGTAAAATCTAAGTTCGACAGGACAAATGCTACCTTGAAGTTCGAATGAGATCGTGGGCCAATAACGGGACCTTGAACTCCCGGGACGTACCCAGAGGCAATTTATGAGCCGTGAGGCTCGCAATCTGGTCGTTTGCGAGAGTCGCTTTACGAGCATGTTTTTGTCGGTCTGCGCGGTCAGCAAAGCAAGCGCCCCGGGACAATCTGCTGGAATGGCAACTCCCATCTCTGTTTGTGCCGTGTCTTTCAACTTCTGACGGCCAATTAAATTCTGTTGGGTTCGGGCAGGAACACTCGGAGTTTGTTCGATTCCGAATCGACACGTATTGGCAGGTCTGGTCCGAGGCATCGCCTCATGCTCAGAGCAAACAAAATGCCAAAGGACCGGCAAAAGTCGACATGTCGACGTGGATTGCACAGTTCTGTCTTGTGGGAATGAGATTTGTAGCGAGAATTGGGCGAATAGGAATCAGGGTCGTTAGGGTTTGCCAAGCGACAAATGCCGAAAAACGCCTGACTAACAGCAAATGTAATTTTGGCACTGTGCGAACTCGACACAGCCCCGCATACTGGGAACGCACACCGGAAATAGTGATTGTGAAGGAGGGACGGGATGGCGTTTGGGTTCCAGAGGAAGCCGTCGAAGTAAGCCCAAGTAGTTCGGGTTCGCGACCCTGCTACCAAAGACGGGAACGCGAGGGGAGAACGTGACCGAGTGTTGCCGGGGAAGAAATGCAGTCGTTAATTATCCTATTGTGGGGATACAGGTTAGGGCGAGACAAGTTTCACTCAAGGATTCTTCGTTGAAGAGGAAGAGCGGTTTCCACATGACCGCCATGACAAGTGGCTTTGCGGGTCGCAGTGATCGATTGTGGAAGTCTGATGCGCTGTAGTTCGGGGGCTGATCGACCGCTGAAGCCAAACGCAAATATCTGCGTCGGTCTGATCGACCGAGGAATTTAGCTACGTTTACTCCTCTGCGTGAACTTCACGAATATGATCCGCGATTTTTTCTTCCGCAATGTGCCAGCCGCAGTCGTCGCAAGTTGGGGCCTTTTCGTAACAGCCGTCACAGTACAAAGGACCACCTTCGAAAAATTGTTCTAGGCGAGATTGGGCTTCCGCCGAGAGACCCCCTAAGTCTTTGGGAAGGGTGAGCTTGTCGCCGCAACCGTCGCAGTCGTGTGCGTGTAACTCCGGCAACAAAGCTGCGTAATGGTCACGGACTCCACGACTCACGACGCCTGCGCCTTTGCAGAGCGGACAAGTTTCCTCGAGTTGAGCTTCAATGGCCTTTCGGATGAACGCACTTTTATTGCTGAACGTTCGCAAAAATTTCGGCTCCAAAACCCGTGTTTTCCGAGGGTTTTACAATTAACAGCATGTCCAGGGGCCCTTCCGACATGCGTTTAATTCAAAAAAGGGGCGTATTCTCCGGGATTTATGGCCCGAAAATCTGCGAACGTTCAGATTGGGAAGGCTGTCGAAAAATTGGGCGAGTTCTTCTTCAACCTTGAAGGCCACAACTTTCTTTTTTTCTGGCTTGTTGGATTTCCGAGCCATGAACAACTCTCGACTGTTGACTGTGGTGTCATCTGCGAAGGAATGACGATTGGGTGATTGAGATGTACGAGTGTCCGCTGGAGCATCCAACCAGACGGTTTGGCCTTCCGAAGGCCTCTCGCGTTACCGACACAAACGCCACCAACGTTCGTTAGTTCTTTATCTGTTTTTTCCAATCGGAAGCCTACACTCCGTACTGCGGTAGAGGGTCAAGTGTTTTTCTGGCGTTTTCCCTCCTACGCAATCACTGGGAGAGGAGAGTTCTTGTACGAGGAGCTACAACGCCTGCCGATGGCTGCGCAGGCAGTTGACGACCCAGGGCCAGGACAACGAACAAATAATCAAAAAGCATCTTGTTTGGAACTTCCGCAATGATATACTCCTAAGTTAGAACAGTATAACTTTGTTTTACGACGGTAAAGATCAATTTTTATGGTCCGCCCTTTCCATAAAACGACGACCCCTCGGCTAGGTCCTATTCTGTCTGGGTTGCTGCTGCGGCAGAACTGACAGAGACAAGACGCCTGTTCCGGTGGAGAGGCTCGAGCAGGTCTGGAAAGAAGAGAAACTCAACCAAAGATCCAACTGACCATTTCGGGCTGTTTGGGGCCTTGCGATTTGGCCATTGTGACTGTGGTTTCCTCGGGAAAAGGGATGGAGTGGTTTGGCAGTCTTACGAGCGATGCCGATTATGACCATCTGATCCAATGGGCCAGAAATTGCCACCAGGAAGGCTGCCTTTTGCCTACGCCCGACCAACTTGGTCCCTTTCGATTTGCCCGGTATAAAGACAGCGATTACCGGCACGTTTATTGTTTGTACACAATATTATTGATATCTGAAATGTACGTTTGTAGAAGTGTCTTCTTGACGAAATTAATGTGGGGTGCATCTGAAGGCTTGCGATCTGTTTTCAAAACTTTGAACTTGTACACTACTTGCCGGCGCGAAAATTCAAATTCGTACGCACCTGTCAATTAACGACTTAAGTCCGTGCCAGAGTAAATAATCGAATAGCAGGTGATTTTTTGCCGCAAGTCCAAGCGCCACAATGCGCGGAGACCTACTACTCGATTATTGACGTGCCAGAAATCGCTGCAGGTTTAGTGCAAGTTTAGCGCAAGTTTCTGTCACCTCTGGACCGGTTTTTGTTGGAAAGTTGAGGGGTCGTCGACTGGTGGAGATCGTTGGATAGAAATTTGGCAAGTTTTTTCCAGGAAATTTGGAAAGTAATTTCGCTCGTATACAATGTGTGCCGTGGCCAGCCTCTCCGAAGAAGTGGACATCACACCGATGGGCTGGCTATTTTGGTTCATTAGCCCCGTAGTCTTCAATATTATCCCTCAGATTAGGTGTTCATTAGAGCGGTTCACGTTTGGGTTGGGCAAAGTCAATACTCCTGGAGCAGGAACATATCCACCCATTTGACCTGAGTGTACCCAACCCAAACGTGAACCGCTCTAACAACAGTACCCAAAGGAGAAGTCATGCGCATAAAGAGTGGATTGTTATTTCTGTTTGTTCTCACTATGGTGGGATGTGGAACAAGCGAGAATTCAGGAAAACCACGCGTTGTCGTGAGCATACTGCCCCAGAAGTGGTTAGTCGAACAGATCGTTGGTGACCACGTTGAAGTGATTACTTTAGTGAAGTCTGGTGACAGTCCTGCAACATACCAGCCTTCCGAGTCCCAGGTCAGTTCCGTGATGGGTGCGAAGGCATACTTCCGCATTGGGGTGCCGTTTGAAAATGGTGGTTGGTTTAAGTCCATTGAAGAGGCAAAGCAACTCACGATTGTGGACTGCCGCAAAGGCATCACCTTACGAGTGATGGAAGGGCATCACCACGACGAAGAAAAGGAAGCCACAAACCTCGAAACAGAAGACCAGGATGATTCTATTTGTGCCTGTTGTCAGAATGGGGAAGATCCTCACATTTGGCTGACGCCCAAGCTACTCACGATCCAGGCCGAGACGATGACCAAAACGCTCAAAGAAATCGATCCTCCGAACGCAGATACCTTTCAGAAGAATTTCGAGGACCTGAAGAAGCGCTTGGAGAAGTTGGATGCAGAGCTTCACGAAAAGCTGGAACCGATGTTAGGCAAACCATTCTTTGTATTCCATCCCGCGTGGGGGTACTTCGCACACGAGTATGGTATGGCGCAATTTGCTATTGAACGAGCAGGTAAAGACCCCAGTGATTCGGAATTGACCGAGCTGCAGGAGGACGCCAAATGGCACGGGGTGAAGGTCATCTTCGTTCAACCGCAAATCACCGGAAGTGGGGCAGATGCTGTCGCAAGAGCAATCAATGGGCGAACGGTGGAGTTGGATCCCCTCAGTCCTGAGGTCGAAAAAAACTTGCGGAGAGTGGCCGACGAGATGCTGCAAATTTATCAGTAATCTTCAGCTGCTTTGACCTTTTTGCCAATTAGCCAGTTGAGCGAGAATGTTATCCAATTCAGTTAACCATTCTGAGGTTGTTGAGATCAACAACCTCACATTTGGCTATCCTCCAAATGAATTAGCCGATCCCGTTCTATGTGACGTTTCCTTGAGCGTCAGCGAGAATGACTTTCTAGGGGTGATCGGTCCAAATGGGGGAGGCAAGTCTACGCTACTGAAAATTATTCTTGGTCTTTGCACTCCTCAGTCTGGTACCATCGAGGTCCTGGGCACGTCGGTAGAGAAAGCCAGAAAGCATATTGGTTATGTTCCCCAGCACGCTAACTTAGACAAAACCGTTCCAGTAAACGTGCTGGATGTCGTTCTGATGGGCCGGTTAGGAAAGTCTAGTTGGGGATGGTTCTATAATCGAAGAGACAAGGAAGCTGCCTTTGCTGCCTTGGAGCAAGCACAAGTTGCCTCGCTGTGGAGACGGTCACTTTCGGCGCTTTCCGGTGGGCAACTACAACGAGTGTTGATCGCTCGAGCGTTAGCAAGCGAGCCGCAGTTACTGCTCCTCGACGAGCCAACGACTGGGATTGACGTCCAAGTGATCGAAAAACTCGTTGAGTTGCTCCATACAATTAACCAGTCACTACCCATCATCATGGTCAGCCATGACATTGGCTTTGTGTCAACTCATCTGAAACGAGTTGCTTGTCTCAATCGCACGTTGGTTTGTTGTGAAGCCAAAGAAGTCACGGCTCAGCTCATCACCGATCTCTATTCTGGCTCGTTTCGATCCGTGCAGCAATCGGAAGATTGTCCCACCGGAACGATCACTGCTCAATATCCTCATCCGCACAGTCTGACTCATCGGAGAGCCCCCTTTGACTGAATTCTTCCAAGACATGGGGGTCAATCCTTTCCTAAAGACCGGACTGCTAGCTGGAGTCTTGGCAAGTATCGCTTGTGGAGTGATTGGGCCTTATGTCATTACTCGACGGATTGTTTTTCTCAGTGGTGCAGTTGCTCACTTTGCGATTGGAGGAATTGGTGCTGCGATCTTCCTTTCGACCATCTACCCAAGCACGTTTGCATGGGTGGAACCTTTGCATGGGGCGGCTTTCGCAGCATTGTTGGGTGCCGTGATCTTGGGAATCGTCCACGAGAAAGCACACGAACGCATGGATACCTTAATCGGTGCGCTTTGGTCGATAGGAATGGCCGTTGGAATCTTACTCATTAAGTACACCCCAGGTTACCACACCGAATTGATGAGTTACCTGTTCGGAAACATCACCTTTGTTCCGTGGCGATCGATCTATCTCATGCTGGGACTGGTGGGGGTCATCCTTGGCATTGTGCTTGTTTTTCACAAACGGTTCTTGGCACTTTGCCTCGATGAGCAGCAAGTGAAGCTTCAAGGGATAGCAGTACTTCCGACCAACATAGTGTTACTGGCCTTGGTTGGTCTGACAGTAATCTGTCTAATGCGTGTGGTTGGACTCATCCTGGTCTTGGCTTTGCTAACTCTACCTGCTGCCACTGTAAGACATCACGCATCTCGGATGCCAGTGCTCATCCTCCTAACAATCCTGCTCTCTACTGCACTGACCACTATTCCGCGCATAGCCGTCTACGGTACGAAAATCAGTCCCGAATGCGCGATTGTGCTGGCAGCCGGTGCGACGTATTTACTTTCGGTGATTGGCCTCGAATTCCGTAGGTACCCAGAGACATTGTTACCGAGATTGATAAAGCTCTTCAGGGTTTGTCAACTGATGGGACGATTAACAAGATTTTGGAAAACGAGTCGGGTCACAAGAACGGAGAGGATCATGATGACTCAACAACCATCGCAACTCAATGCGGTCGCAAAAGGGCTGTTGGGCGGAATTCTTCTCATCCAAGTATTTGACATCGGCATTCACGTGGCAACCAATCAGATCGAACCGCTGCGAATAGCGTCCAATCTGATTATCCTCGCGTGGACCGTTGTGATCCTGGCTGGCAAAATCCATGAAAAAGTTGTCTTGGCGACTGGCGTTACCGTCTTTACGTATCTGGCCTGCAATATTCTTTTTCTTCTCCGTGAGGGCGTCACCAATCCCAACCAGGGCGGGAATTTTCGCGTGGTGCTGTTTGTGCTCGTCGGCGTCACGGTTGGGCTTTCCGTCGTGTTGGCAATCCTCCTCAGTCAGAAACGTCGCTGATAGGATTGCCTGCTCTAGCACCACAGTCTTCCGGAGGCAACGAAGCGACCTCATGTATGAGTTAACTGAAGAGGAAACAATTGTCGGTGGTTGAGCTTGGATTCCGTCCCTAGTTCTGACAATACCTCCGTGAGAGCCTGCCTTTCAAGACGACAGCTTCACTCCCCCTCTCCTTGAGCTTCCAGCGCTTCTGCGGGCGTCGGCCACTCCGGCAGCGGGTCAGGAAATGCCGCCCACGCCTCGGGGCCACCTTCCATCTCTTCGTCGGTCAACAAGCACGCGTCCAGCGCGGCCCGCATTGCCGCTTCATCGAGGTTACGCCCGATGAATACCAACTCCTGCCGTCGGTCGCCGTACTCACCCTCGAACTGGCACTTGATGCCGAGCTGGCTCTCGGGGTCCTCAGGCCATTCTTCTTGCGGCACACTGTCCCACCAAACCGCCTGCGGAGAAAGTTCGGCGACCTTGCCAGCCTGCGACCACTGGCCGATCCAATCGGGACGTGTAGCGATCCAACAGAAGCCCTTGGATCGTAGCAATTCCTTGGCGAGGCGATCTTGCTGGACAAAATCCGCGAATCGCTCGGGGTGGAAAGGGCGTCTAGCCCGGTAGGCGAAGCTGGTGATGCCGTACTCGGCTGTCTCGGGCTGCTCCTCGCCGCGTAGGACCGCCAGCCAACCAGGTGCCGCAGCGGCTCGGTCAAAGTCAAATCGTTTCGTGTTCAGGATTTCGCCCAAGGGCACTTTTCCTCGCTCAGTCCGAATGATTTTCGCGGAGGAATTGAGAGAGCGGAGGATAATCTCGATATGGTCGAGTTTCGCTGGCGTAAGCAGATCCGTCTTGTTGATGACAATCACGTCGGCGAACTCGACCTGATCAACGAGCAATCCCACGACCTCTCGCTCGTCCTCCTCACTGACGGCCAGTTCACGGTCGGCCAGAATGTCGGCGGACTCATAGTCATCGAGGAAGTTAACGGCATCGACGACGGTCACCATCGTATCGAGCCGAGCCACTTCCGATAGCGACTGACCGTCTTCGTCCTCAAAGGTGAATGTCTCGGCGACGGGCAGCGGTTCGCTGACCCCAGTGGACTCAATAAGCAGGTAATCGAAACGCTTCTCCTCCGCGAGTCTCGCCACCTCCATAAGAAGGTCTTCACGAAGCGTGCAGCAAATGCAACCGTTCGACATCTCGACGAGTTTCTCGTCGGTGCGTGATAAAGCTGCTTCACCCGTCTTGACCAGAGCGCCATCGATGTTAATCTCACTCATGTCGTTGACGATGACCGCCACTTTCAATCCAGCACGATTGTTTAGCACGTAGTTCAACAGCGTGGTTTTCCCCGCACCGAGGAATCCAGATAGGACCGTCACGGGGATTCTCTCGTTCTCCATCTTGGATTGCGTCTTCATATATATGTACTCCTCTTGTCGATTTTAGTTCACTCCGCGTCCCAGGCCTCGAAGGGGTCGGATAGTGCCGTCCAGGCCGTCTCGCCGCCGGCCATCTCGTCATCTTTCAGAAGGCAGGCGTTGAGTTCACGACGAATTTGCTCCTCGTCCAGGCCTATGCCGATGAATACCAGTTCCTGTCGGCGGTCGCCGAACGGTTCCTGCCAGTTGCGGGCGATGCGAGACAATGCACGCTCGCTGGTCGGCCAGCGGTCGCGCAGTACGGCCACCCACCACAAGCCAGTCTTGCCCGTGTGGCAAATCCGCCCTGCTTGCTGCCAGAAACAGACTTCACTCATCCGAGTAGCTAACCAGAGGAAGCCTTTGACTCGAAGCACGCCGAGCCAGTCTTTACTCAACCGGGAATGCAGTCTCTCCGGGTGAAACGGCCTCCGAGCTCGGTAGACGAATGACGCGATTCCGTACTCTTGGGTCTCGGGTAGTTTTTCGCCACGAAGCCCTGCCGCCCATCCCGACATGCCTCGAGCGCGTTGCATCGAGAACAATCCCGTGCCGACCACGCGTTCCACGGGCAACCGGCCGTTCGTTGCACGCTCGATCCGAGTGCCGGGGTTGATTCGCCGGAGTGCCGCTTCCAGACGGTTCAGTTCCTCGGGAGTGGCGAGGTCGCACTTGTTGATCACGATGACGTCTGCGAACTCGACTTGGTCGAGCAATAGGTCGGCCACGCCGCGTTCGTCTTCTGGCCCGACGGCGAGGCCGCGTCCTTGCAGGGTCGCGTCGTCGTCGAACTCGGCTAAGAAGTTAGCAGCATCGACGACTGTGACCGTTGTGTCGAGCCGTGCGAGGTCGGCCATCGGTGTTTCGCCTAGTTTCGCGTCGAACACCTCGGCCACTGGCATGGGCTCGCTGATCCCGGTCGATTCGATGAGCAGATGGTCGAATCGGCCCTCCATGGCCAGTCTCGCCACCTCCTGTAGCAAGTCCTCTCGCAGTGTGCAGCAGATGCAGCCGTTGCTCATCTCGACGAGCTTCTCTTCTGTTCGGCTCAGGGCAACGGTGTCGCCGACGAGGGCGCCGTCGATGTTCACCTCGCTCATGTCGTTGACGATCACCGCCACTTTCATCCTCGCACGGTTGTTGAGGACGTGGTTCAAGAGCGTGGTCTTCCCCGCGCCAAGGAAGCCGGAGAGAACCGTCACCGGTAGTTTATGTTTGACCGTGGTGGCACTCATCGCTTGCCCTCCCGGTAGATCACATGTCTACGTACAACAGGGTCGTATTTCCGCAGTTCCAGCCGCTCCGCAGTGTTTCGGCGGTTCCTCTGGATGTAGTAGCTATGGGCGCTCTCAACACTCTGCATCTTCACGTAGGACCGCGCGTCCTTGTTCCCCTTCGCCATATATCGCCCTTTTGTGATTGGTGATGTGCTTGTGACGAGTGCCGCCCAGTTCTCCTCGCTGCGAGTGCGGTCGTGAACGAGTCACAACAAGACCGCAACGACGCTAGCAACCGATCCCATGGGGTGTAGCCTTGCTCTCCGTTCAAGAGGTGGAACGATTTCTTCGCCAACCGCTCCCAATTCGAAGCCATGGCCTGTGCGGACACCGCGGGCGACTCGTCTCTTGCTTCTAATACTGCTCGACGGTACCTGAACGTTCGCAAAAATTTCGGCTCCAAAACCCGTGTTTTCCGAGGGTTTTACAATTAACAGCATGTCCAAGGGCCCTTCCGACATGCGTTTAATTCAAAAAAAGGGCGTATTCTCCGGGATTTATGGCCCGAAAATCTGCGAACGTTCAGGTACTCGACACCGAGATTTTCGGCTACCCAGTGTTCGTGGCGGGCGATCCACCTCGCCGCGCCTCGGACCAGGGTACTCGCCGTCTTCCGGCGCGTACCCGCTGGGCGGATCAACGGCCTGATGTCTTTAGCGAGGTGGACGGGAAGCTCGGGCGGTCGAGCCATCAACATCGGGTCGAAACTGTAGCGTCGGAGGAAGATACACCCCAGACCCGGCTCATGGTAGAGCAAACCGAAGCCCCAGAGCCAAACTTCGGCGCCGCCTTCCAGAGTGGCCTTGTATAGGCTAGCGAGTCGCGGCTCGGGCGAACGATACCGGCACATGCCGATTTCGAGCAGCACATTCCCTTCAGGCCGGGCGATGTCACGGCCCCAACACCACAGTTGCTGGTCGAGCAGGTCTGCAGCCCAGCGTCGAAATTTCGGGCGAGATCGATGCGTCATCTATTCTCCTTGGTATCCCCCGGGCTTGCAGCAAACCGCCTGGTGTGTGCGGACCTTCGTTCGACCGTCACCCGACTCCCAAATGACCCACACGCCGACTATCACTGGAGAAACCACAGCTGCCCGCAGGAATGCTCGCCTTGTACTGCTCATCGCCTTTAGCCTTCCTGGGGAACTCTACTCGCCTATCAACCTACGGAGTTGATAACGCGTCGAAATACTCCAAATACTTCTCTTTGTCCACTTCCACGTCCCTCCACGTTTCAAGCACGGTAAGCCGGTGCTGCTTGTCAAGCAGCGACTGAATCTCGTCGCGATATTGCTGGTAATCGTCGTAGTGGGTCTGAGATATAGAGTTAAACTGGTTCTGAAAAAAGTTGATCGGGTTGAACCAGTAGGATGCGCGGATCAACCGGTTCTTCGCATCGTTCTCAGATTCAATCGACGCGATACGGCTCTTGGCCAGTTCGCCTGCCAACGCAAACCGTGACCATCGCAGGGCCCAGGCACGTTTGGTACTGTCTTCGGCTACAGGGCTATCAATGACGCCAGGAAAAAGCGCATTGATCTGAGCCTCCTGTTCTGCTTCTGGAAGACCATATATAGCATACTTGTCTTCCCTCCTCGCATCGATGAAGTCGGTCATCAAATTGACCGGTTTTCGGATGCTGACAGTTCGATGCACCGTGGCCGGAATAATAAACGCAAGCAGCAACCACATCCCAGCCATTTGTAGAGTATTGCCCATGATGGTCTTTCCGCGACTCATTATCACGTAACCGATGGCAGACCATACGAGCAGATACAACAGGCTATACAGCAACATTTCGCCAAAGCCTTGCACAGAGACCCGCAGCACACCGGTCAGCATTGCGCCATAAAACAGTAGACCCAGATTGAGAATCAAGACAACGCTGAGGTAGAAGGCCATTCTTGCCATCAGCCATGAGCTTCCCGAGGCAGCTTGCACCTCGATCAGGGGAAGCAGACCCTGCTCGGCTTCGGCGCTTTTGAGGTTGCAGAGAAGGATTAGTAGCAAAAGCGGTTGCAGATATAGAATGACAAACGCATAGTCGAGAGGATTGTATTGTAGACGTTCTGGATTGGCGATCTCCTCGGCCATGTCGTCATCGTAAGGGGTTGCATTTTGTCTGATCTGTTTATAGTAGCCGTACTGCTCCGCTTGTCCGATGCTGTAAACCATGGCTGGCGAAGGCTGCTTGACGTGATAGATCGTCATGGAAAACAGCGCCCAAGCTGGGTCAGCCAGATCAACTTTTCGGCGATCTTCAGGCCCCTTCAAGCCCTTGTCATAATAGGACAGATTCGTTTGGTGAACCTTGCGCACCTTCTCTTGAATGCCCTCTATTTCAGTCATTTGCCTATAGTAGAGAGATGCTCCATTGTGTAGGCCATACACTGCAGCCACCACGAACAGCAGTAGCGCCACCAACTTGAAGGGACTGCGAAGCAGGTGCTTCCATTCATAGAGAAAGATACTTTTCACCCTCATAGGACTTGTAGCTTCCTCGTTGTAAAAATCATCAAGAAACTCAAGGCACCTGCCCACATCAGAAGGACCGCAAAATCCCGTGCATACTCGGGCAACACAGTGGCAACCGATACAGGTTCGTAGTCAAAATCCGGGACAGACCTGTAGAACTCATTACCTGCTTCCCATCTCTCGCCGGTTTTGGAGCCGCCGTAGGCAAGCTTGTCGTTCAGCGTCTTGATCAATACGCGTCGATAATTCTCAGCTTGCCGAAGAAAATGATGGTGATGCAAGTTGTCGTTGCCAGCAAATCCCCTGCTTACGTTCTGTAAAGCGATGAAGGGATCAAAAATCCCCGCAGTTTGGTAGCTGCGTTTTTGCTGTTGCATCACAGATCGAAGGTTGCCGAAGTGCTTGTCCCACACCTGGTTTCCAAACTCCTCGTCCGCCTGCATTACAACTCCAGTAAAGTTGATAGGGAGCTCCGAGAGATCATCGCCCTCATATTTTCGCAGGGTCTCCTCTTTCAACGCTTTGCGGCGAACATCTCTAGGATTGTGCCCGTCCAACCCCTCCGCACGGTCGTCTTTCATGTCCGTCTGAAAGGTGTTGCGACTTGGCAATTCATGCCATTTTTCAATGGCACTCATCAGGATGTTGGGCAGGAAAATCGTCCAAACAATCCAAATCCCGAGCATCGTGGTTAGAGCCAGACTTGCCTGCTTCCAGCGGGCGGAAAGCACGACGGTCAACCCACAAACAATGAAGTAGTAGATAACATACGCTGCAAAGAACAGTAGTGTCCGACAAAGCAAGTCCGCATTGAGGGACTGGAAATGGAGCAGAACATAGGCCCCGACGGTAACCGACAGCAGAGCCATGCCATAAAACCAAACGGCAAGAGTCTTTCCCCAGATCAGAGAGTTTGCTGATGCCCCTTGAAGGATGAGCAGTTTGAGACGGCCACTTTGTTTTTCGCCGCTGATTGCCTGGTAAGCTAGGAAAATAAGTAGTAACGGAAGAATGTATTGCAGCAGGAGAGAGCCGTTTAACTTGCCAAATGCGGAGGCTGTCTGCATCTGGGAGGCTTCGGAGTGGACGATCTCGTGTTGCACATGGGCTTCGACCCTGAGCACGTTTCCGGTAACGCTGCGTACTCCTTCATCCAAACTACCCAACAGACCGACGGGTTTGAAGACATAGGTACCGTAATGAGCAGCACCATGAGGATTCATGCATTCGATATCTTCCCATTGGGCGCGTAGATGCGCCTGAGCCTCCTGGCAGACTTTCGTTTGAGCATTCGTTTGTAGATGCCCGAGGTAAATTGAAAGAATCAGAATTCCCGCAAACCCTAGGCTGAGACCTAGCAGAGTGCGGCTTCTACGTAAGAAGCTCCATTCATTCTTGATGATCTGCCACATGGTAAGTTGAACCTCAGTTTTGCATGTAAGCCAAGGAGAGGCTTTCCAATTCATTGGCGGTGATGTCCTCGGTCGCCAATTCCTTGACCAACTGCCCCTGCTTCAGAATGCCAATTCGATTGCAGACCTCACGTACGCGGAAAATGTCATGAGAAGCCATCAGGATGGTCGCTCCATCTGCCGCTAGCTTTTTGAGCAGTTCAGATAACTCGTTGCTGGCCAGTGGGTCCAATCCACTCGCCGGTTCGTCGAGCAGGTACACCTTGGCTTTTTTGGCATAGGCGATGGCGATGCCTATTTTCTGACGCATTCCCTTGGAATAATTAGATACGCGAATGTTGTGGGCGTCGATTTTCAAGCCACAAGTCTCGAGGAATCCTTGCAACTTGTCTTTAGCGTACTTCAAACCTGCTAGGCGACAGAAGTAGTCGAGATTCTCTACACCGGACAAATACGGGTATAGGTTGACATTTTCCGGTATGTAACCAACTACTTTGCGAACCTGATCCGACTTCGTAGAGCAATCCATTCCATCGACCGAGGCTGTCCCCGCGTCAGGCTTTAAGAATCCCAACAGCAGATTAATTGTGGTCGACTTACCTGCGCCGTTTGCACCAAGCAGACCTAATATCTCGCCACTGCCGACGTGTAGCGTCAGCCCCTGAAGTGCCGGGACGCTTTTGAAAGACTTGGATACTTGTTCAAGCTTTATCATGGGTTCAGATCACCTTGTAGGTTGGGTGATTTTTGAGCGGTTTGCGTCCGAGTGTAGCGGTTTCCTGCGTTGTTGGGGCCATCCAGTGAGAGGAGTGTCCCGGAATGACCGCCACACCCCTTTGCAATCCGCTCTAGTGAAAGCGGCTTTTGTTGATGTCGTGGATTGCATCCGAATTTTCATCCTACTTGCTTACCCGGCCATCCGGCGATACCACTCAACCACCTGCGCCTGGTGCGGCTCACCATACAGTTGCTCAAACCAGACCGCCTCGGGCGACTTCGCGTCCCAGAGAGCTGCGATCCGCTGTCGGGCAAACTCCCGTGTCAGCGGGATCTTGCAGTTCACCGTGATGCAGTGGAGCCGCTCCTCGTACGCAGTCGGAATGTCGGTCGTCGTCATCGGCCGCACTCCCGTGTCATGCAAACAACAGCCACCCACCCCAGCCCAGCAGTGCCGCAAAGATGACTGCCGCCACTGCCTGCCGTGCCAATAGTCCAGAAGCAAACATCCAGGACTTTTCGCGTGCGATGGTCAGTGCCGTTACCAGGCAGGGCAACAGCACGCCGGCCAGGTACACTGCCGTGAGCACTTCCGTCGAAGTCATCGGCGAAACCAACTCAGCCCCGCCCTCGCCCTCACGCAGGAAGAGGAGGATGCCGTCCTTGCGGATCGAGGCCATGACGACAGGCAGCGCCGCATCGACCGGCAGTCGGAAGATGCCCATCAACGGTCCGAGCAGACCAGCCGCCCCGTCAAGGACACCCAGCCACGCCAACATTGAGGCAACCAGGGTGATCAGGAAGAATATTGGCAGCGCCTGGAAGAAGAACTGGCCGAGCGTTCCGCGAGCCTCGGCCCACAGGGCGCGCCAACGCGGCCATTCGACGAAGACCCGGCCACGCAGCACGATCAAGTTGAGAGGGGAAGTCGCCTCGCGGGGAGCCGTCAGGCGGAGGTAGATCAGCGTCGTCACACCCAGATATGCCAGGAATGGGACGACCAACCAAGGACGACCGCAGGCGGCGAAAACGGCTAAAGTCGCGGGGAACTGATACGAACAGGCTGCGCCGAAGGCAATGGCTGAAATGGCCGTACCGCGCGAACAATCCGAGCAGGCCCGTGTGCTGATCACCGCTGGCACGTTGCAACCGAAGCCCATCACCACCCGAACCAGGTCGCGTCCCGTGAGGCCAAACGGCCGGACAAGTGGGTTCAGCGCCACGTTGATGCGATCCACCACTCCGCTGGCCTTGTACGCTCCAACCAAGAAGGCGTAAAGCAGAACCGTCGGGACTGCCCACACCAGAAGGAGAGGTCCCATCGTCACCAGGCCGTAACGCCCCGCCAACACATTACTCCATGGCTGGGGCCAGGCTCGCAGCGAGCCAGCCAACGGCTTGCAAACGGCACCGACAAGAGGATCAAGCCAACCGGCGACCTGGTTGGCGAACGCCACCGCCAATACCGCTGGTAGCAGCAACAGCATCAACGCAAGCATCGGACCAGCGAATCGATGCTCCATCCAGCTCGGCGGCGGCTCGATCCTCCAACCAGCAAGAACTGTGGGCGGCTGGCCCTTGAAAGGCAGCGGCTCGGCAAGTGCAGCCAGGATCTCGCGGCGGTTTTGGTCGCCCAATCGCCGAGCGTCCACAGCGAACAGCGGAACTCCGAGTTCGGCGCGGAGTCGCTCTAGTACCTTCGCCGCTTCCGAGGTGGCATGCACCCTGTCCCAGTGAGTGATCACAACTCCGCCTCGCTTGTCAGCGAGCAATGGCATCAGGTCACCCAGATCGTCGTCGAGGTGAGTTGCCTGCACCACCAGCAGGACAGTTTCCTGTTCGCCAAGGCGTTCAAGGGCAGCGCGTGTCGTCGCCACGTCTGAACTCTGCAGAATGCCAGGCGTGTCCAGGAACGTCCACCCGTTGGCCTCGTAACGCTCAACCCCTACGGTCGAGCCTCCGTAGTTGGCGACAGCCGCCGGTCGGCCGGTGACTGCGGTCACCAACGACGATTTACCGACGTTCTCTTTGCCGATAACGAGGATGGTACGCGTGTCGGATGCCGCTAACGCGTTCTCGTCCATAGGTTTCGTTCCGTCTCAAGAAAGACTCAACCTCGAACCACACATTCGAACGATCCTCAATTATCGCCGAGTTCGAGCACGACGTTGCTGATGTGAGTCACGAACGATCGACCAGCCGATGGATCCCTGATTAACACATACCCGCTGCTGACGCAGTACTCCACCGAGGCCTCGGACACCTCCGAGCGGGGTTCAATGATGGTGGCCTTTGCGACCGACTTTTGCACGGTCGTAGCGAAATGCTGTAAATCTGATTGACTCATCCTAATTTCCTTTCGGTCGTGATTGTTGATGGACAAAACCTTGGTAATTTGTCGTTGAACAGCTGCCCTCTTCACTCAAACGCGACAGGTCGTCAAGGGAGCTGTCGGTGGTTGCGGTGCTATTTAATGAACAGGGTGGAAAGCACGATCAGCATGTCTCGCACGCCTCCTTGCAGCATGACAGGTCGTCGAGGAACATGCCCTTGCTGCGGTACACGTCCGCCACCTCGGAGGTGTCGATACCCAACCGCTCGGCGATTGTGTGAGCGACCACGCCGAACCGCTGCCGGAACTTGTAGATGAAGCAGAAGATAACCTGATCATGCCAAACCTGTGGGCCGACCAGGAACAGGCCCGGCGTCCGGGTCGATTCGTCGTTGTCGGTCAGCCTCGCCTTGCCTTCGTGCCAATCGAACAGGTCTTCAATCAGGGTGAGGCTGGAGACGAATCCGGTCGCCAGGATGGGAGCCTGAGGAGTGTGCAGCGACCGGCCGTCGTCGGTGGTGACGACGAATTGGCGGCGGTGCCTTTCGACCGACGTCACACGCGCCGGCCCCACCAGCTCCAGCCGCCCTCTGTCCAGGGCTCCTCTCAGCCGGTCGCGGGTGAATGGCGAAAGCGAGACGCTGGGATCTTCGTCGGCTACCTGCCAGATGGCCTTGCCGTCGAGTACGGTCACTTTCTTGCGGTTGACCGTGAGGTGGACCGCTGCGTCGATGCCGCTCTCGTAGCCGCCGATGACGACGAAATCGTCGCCCTCCAGGTTGCGCCAGGAGCCGACCCGGGAGTTGTGCAGGCACAAGTCCGCTCCCGGAAAGCCGTTTGTCCTGGGGTACTGGAACTCGCCCCCCGCCCAGACGACGAACTTCGCTCTCACTTCACCGCTCGACGTGTCAAGGACGAAACCGTCGTCCTGGCGGCGCACCGACCGCACGTCGACGCCCTCTTGCACGGGCAACTCCAAGAACTTGGTGAACGCTTGGAGGAAACGTGCGTACTCCTGGCCGCTGGGGTGCCCCTTGCCCAGATGCTGTGCCGGTGAGATGCGCAGGCCGAAGGAGTTCATGTCCAGCCAACCGAATTGATTGCTGTTGAACGACGGCGTTATGAATCGCATCTCTTCGGGCCAGCGGGCGAAGGATGCGCCGACCTCATGCCGCTCCAAAACGGTAACACGCGGGTTGCCGAAGTGTGTTAGGGCGTAAGCTGTGCCGACGCCAGCCGGTCCAGCACCGACGATCACCACGTCCCAGACCTGATCTGTATTTGTCATTTGGTGTTCCTTAGCAGTCCAAGATTACGCACAGCCGCTTGCCGCCCGGCGGTACCTCCGGCGAACGGTGGCGAATGGCGTCGAGATAATTGGGGTGCTTGCGTCCCTTTAAAAAGACCAGAGCGAATAACGGCGAGGACTGGATCTGCTCCAATTCGGAGGTAGGAACGTACTCAGTGGTCGGGCCGTGGTATGTAGTGACCATGCGAATTCGCACGTTGTCGCGGTGAAACTTCGGGCATGACTGCTTGTCGACGACCTCGACTCGCAGCGAGGCTTCTTCCACACTAAACTGAGCCAAAAAACTACGACTCAGCGCGACGATATCCGAAGCGAGCGCCTGATTGGCGATCAACAAAGCGTCGAGCGCCTCAGGGATATGGGCCTCGATGGATGCGCCAGTGATTTCAGATCCCCAGTCCAGGACTCGGGCTGCCGAGATGGTTTTCGCGATCCCCGGCACCGGCGGCCGCTCTACGACCAAGATATCTTCCTCACCACGGTCGAATGCAGCGACCACGTCCCCATCCCATGCAGTGATCCCACCTAACGGCGAGAGCACACTAGCGGTCATGTCACGATACTCCTGGTGTGCTTGCGATGGAGGATTCAATTGCTTCGCCTTGAGTCATGGAAAGTAATACTTGGTTATACTATATGTGTCGTACATTGTAATACCGAGGGAGGTTTCCCGACAACCCCTCCAGAATATTTTCTCGAAGAAGCAGCATCTCCAGATTGGTAGAGGACGTGCAGGAAGTAGCCGCGAACAAAGTTGGTGTTGGAATTGCGTTCGACAAACAGATTCGAAAATCCGACGTCCCAACCTTACGGGTAGTCTGAATCACCTCGGAATCGTACACTCAGCAAGATAAAGGTTGTTTGTTCAATTCCTCCAAAGCCTCGGCGAATGTATCATCCGTGGGCTCTCGGTTGAGCCGTCGGAACGCTCTCGCAAGGCTGTTGATACGATCGGAACGGCAAATGATGCCCCAGTACATCACGAGCGCGACTCTTGCCGCCTTCTTGTGCTTCAGCGGAGTTCTAGTCGCAGGCGAACGTCAGGCCAAATCGAAAGCAGCAGTGTATTACTTGTATGTTACATCCGAGTCGGAAGACGAAGTTGCTGTCATCCGGTTCGACGGAAAAAAAGGGAAGGTCCATCAAAAGATTGTGGTGGGAGAGCTCCCAACAGAGATTGAAGGCCCCCACGGACTGACGATCAGTCCCGACGGGAAACACTGGTATCTATCCATGGCGCACGGACGCCCCTTCGGATTTCTATACAAGTTCGAAACGGGAACCAACAAACAAGTTGGGAAGGTGACGTTGGGTTTGTTCCCAGCAACGATGCAAATTTCCAAAGCTACAGGATTGCTCTACGTCGTCAATTTCAATCTCCACGGGAAGATGAAGCCCAGTACGGTTTCCGTAGTCGATCCGGATGCGATGAAGGAGATAGAGCAAATCAAAACAGGAGCGATGCCTCACGGGTCCCGCGTACATCCGAACGGGAAAACGCATTACTCTGTCGCCATGATGTCAGGCGAACTGTTTGAGATCGATGCCGTTGAGCTGAAGATCAAAAGAAAGTTGATGCTTGACACACATCGCAACATGAAAGCCCAGCTTGAGAAGAAAGGCCATCCTAAAAAGGGAACCAAAATGGCCATGCACAGCAAATCGAAGCCGACTTGGGTGTATCCTCACCCGGACGGAACACGAGTCTATGTTGCGTGCAATGGCACAGATGAGGTCCTGGAGATCGATCTGAAGGGTTGGAAAGTCCTCAGACGATTTCGAACCGACAAGGGGCCTTACAACGTGGAGGTCACCCCGGACGGAAAGAAAATGGTGGTCACGTATAAATCCGCCGCCGCCACAGGCTTCTGGGACCTCAAGACAGGTAAAGAACTCAAGAAAGTGGCGAACACCCGATCCGTGACGCACGGCGTCGTGATCAGCCCCGATAACCGTTATGCCTTTGTTTCCGTCGAAGGCAAAGGAGATCAGCCTGGGGCTGTGGATATTTTTGACCTGCGTTCGCACCGTCTTGTTGCGACTGTCAACGTTGGGAAACAGGCCGGTGGCATCTACTTCTGGAAAATCGCAACACGATAATAGTTGTGACGTAACATCAATGAACTTCCTGGAGATTCAACAAGTGATTCTATTTCGTCATTTGCTTCCTTTGATTTTGATCCTGATTCCCGTCACCAACTTTGCGTTGGGTCAGGACAAGAAAAGTACTCAACCCATGTACCAAATCAAAGTGGAACCAAGCGAGTTGAAGTTGAAGGTCGGAATGACCAAGCAACTCAAAGCCAAGGTGATTGACCAGGACGGGAAAACGGTCAAGAAACCCATCCGGTTTTACTCCTTGTCGCGTCGATCTTTGCCTGTGAGTCGTGACGGCAAAGTGAAGGGGCTCAAGCCGGGCAAGTTTAGCGTCATGGCCATGGTATTCGGATCGAGTCGGAAATCGCGAATTCGAACGACGATCTCGGTCACGGTCGAAGCCTTGCCGTTGGACAGAATTGTGTTCCAACAAAAGCGGAAAGCTGTTTACCAATTCACGACTGTTCCTTATTCCGCGAAAGCCTTTGATACGGGCAAGAACTGGATAAAAACTGCAAGGGTCGACCTCACGAGTAACGACCCGACGGTCGCTTCCATTGACGAATACGGTTACCTCACCGCTCATAAGTTGGGAACAGTCACTCTGACGGCTAAGGCCAAAGACGTGACCGAAACACTGAAGATCAAAGTCGTCGCCAACCCAGTGCAAAAAGTCGTACTGTCTGCCTCGAAACGAAAGGCCCGGACTGGTGACGTTGTCTTCTTCAATGCCGTGGCCAAAGACAAGAAAGGTAAGGTCGTCTCGGACGCGCCGATCCTCTATTCCTGTTTCGCCCTGCCTGATGATAACTTGGGGGCAGCGGCAACGGGACAGATTACAGGCGATGGCCGCTTCGTTGCCGAAAAGCCTGGACAATATACTATCGTGGCCTCGACTGGCAAAGAACTCGCTCGTCTGACTCTTCGAGTAACTCCGCGAACAATCCAGAAGAGTATTAAAGTCCTTGGCCACGCTCCAGTTCGGAAAACACACACGTCTGACCTATGGGTTTGGACAGGTGTCGATGGTCGTGATTATGCCGTGACCGGAACTTGGGGAGCGAAAGGTGAAGCACACTTCTGGGACGTGACCGACCCGACGACAATGAAAAAGATCGACACCATCAAAGTCGACGCCCGAACAGTCAACGATGTGAAAGTCTCCAAGGACGGAAAGTTATGTATCATCAGCCGGGAAGGGGCCTCGAATCGAAAAAATGGAATCGTCATCTTAGACGTAACGAATCCTCGCAAAGTGAAGATTCTCTCCACGTTCACGGAGCAACTCACCGGTGGGGTGCATAACTTATTCATTTATAAAGATCACGTCTATGCCCTGAGTGCTTCCCGCCGTTACGACGTCATCAACATTAAAAATCCCAAGAAACCGAAACGCGTTGGGACTTTCGAATTGAAGACACCCGGTCATGCAATTCACGACGTTTGGGTCGTGGATGGTCTCGCTTACTCTTCGAACTGGCGGGATGGAGTCCAAATTGTCGACGTGGGCAATGGTGTGGCTGGAGGAACTCCCGAGAAGCCAGTCAAAATTGGAAGCTACGCATACCCAAGCGGTTGGAATCATGCGGCCTTTCCGTTCCGAAGTAGTTCAACGGGGAAGTTCTTTGTCATCGCCGGAGACGAAGCGTTTCCATACGGCCTTGGTCTCAAACGGCCGACCATCGCCGCCGGTTGGCTGCACTTCATCGATTTCACCGACATGAAGAACCCAAAAGAGGTCGCACGGTACGAGGTACCGGAAGCAGGAACTCACAACTTCTGGGTCGATGGTGAAACGCTCTACGTAGCCTATTACAATGGTGGCCTCCGCGTCATTGATATTTCGGGTGAGTTGATGGGTGACTTATACCGACAAGGAAGAGAAATCGCCAAGTTCATCCCGTTCGACCCCAAAGGAGTTGTTGCGAATGCGCCGATGGTGTGGGGGCCACAACTTCACAAGGGCGTGATCTTTTTCTCGGACTGGAACAGTGGCTTATGGGCCGTAAAAGTGGTTCAGAAGAAAGGCCGACGAAAAGGAGTTACTCGAGCGCCACAACCTAAGAAGTAGTGTTATAGAGTATCTGGCTCGATTTTATTAACCACGTCAACTTGAGACTTCGTCCCAAGCTATGGTATGTCCGTTTTTCTGGACTCCGAGCAAAGTTCCAAAGGGAAGCCGGTAGGCAGCGTGGAGTCCAATCTCAACGACAGATATGAAGTTACTTCTACACTCAGTTTGGTCAAGTTTGCGTGAAATTGCGGAATCTACTATCTTTGAGGAGAACAAAGAATCCGCAATCCTCTTTTCAGTATCCCCGATGATCCACATACCGTTCACCGAACAACCAATGGAAACTCTGCACTACGAACGCCTCCAACTATCCTGACCCCAAAGGTCAACGCCAATGTGAGGTCTTGTATCTCAAGAATCTAACTCCCTCTCATACACAGATCGCCAAACTTGCTGGAGTATCGCCCCGAACCGTCCAAAGGATTTTCAACGGCTATCAACAAGGCAGTTCCGAAAAACCCAGAGATAAAACCTACAAGGACAACCCAGTGAACTCTTAGATCACGCCCAGACTATACTATTTGAGGTGCGCAGTCGGCTTGCCCGTAAAAACCATTTCGGTTCGTCATCATTACAATGTTGGGGTGTCGGATTATTAAAGCAAAGAGTTGGTCCGCGTTTGCAACATCAGTTATGTCAACACTGTGAGTGTTCGTGAGTTACTCCAGAGGTTACGCAACATGTATACGAGCGGCAAACTTCAAGATATTTCTAGATAATGCTCGATATCAACGCTGTGTGTTGGTTGAAAACGAGGCCAAGGAACTAGGTATCGACTTTGAGTTACTGACTTCGTATTCCCCGATTCTGAATCTAATGGAGCGGGCTCGGAAATTCGTCGAGAACGATTGCTTCGCTGGTCAATACTACGACACCTTTGAGAAGTTCCAAGATGCCATCGACAAGTGGGCTGAACGAACTTTCAAGAAAACACAAAAATCAGATCGACTCCTTGAGCATAAGGAATGTCCAACATTTTAACAACCAGACATTCTTACCCTTGCAAAGTACACAACGTTGCTAAATAGATGCCATGGGAGAATCCTGGGGATCAAGTGCAACACGAGTTCCCTATCACCGCCTCGATGTTACCATTTTTGTTACCATTGCCAAGAATGGTAGGTTAGTTTGAAGCGGCTTCAGTCGCCATCTATCGTCAGAAGTCGTTGTCCAGAAGTGATTTAGAACAGTGCCGAAGAGAGGACTCGAACCTCCACTCCCGTTACCAGGAACTA
>CAYRFQ010000039.1:0-63739 GCA_964423615.1 uncultured Alcaligenaceae bacterium
GATTGTAGGAGTTAAGGAGCACCAGAAAGCAAGACCTCGCGCTGTAGTATTAGGGAAACCATACTTTCTGGATAGCCTCTGAGGCCTACATGATCGAGACAGGACGAAATCGTTGGCGAAAGTCAACCAATGGCCACTGAAGAAATCTCGAAAACATTCTCTCTATTTTCACAAGGAAGGAAAACTCTCCTTTGCCCCACCGAAAGACGCCAATGGCTACGACCAATACACAAGCGACCCGAGCCGACCAGTTCCCTTTACCGAATCGGTTGCAATCGGAATGACGCGAGAATTCACGACTGACGACAAAAGGTTTATTTCGCGTCGTCCAGACGTCTTGGTGTATCAAATAGAACCCCTGAAGAAAGACGTTACCCTTGCGGGTAGTTTATTGGCGAAACTAGTTGTGTCGACTTCCGGCACCGACTCCAACTGGGTCGTGAAGTTGATCGATGTGTTTCCAGACGACGCCGAAGATTTTTCCGGAATTGAGCTGACCCAGTCCCTCGCAGGATATCAGATCATGGTTCCCAGCGAAGTAATCCGAGGGCGATTCCGGGAGACTTACTCCAAACCGAGACCGTTCGTATCGAATCGTCCAACACGTGTCACCTTTCCTCTGTAAGACGTCCTTCATACGTTCCGTAAAGGACATCAAATCATGATTCAAATAACATAGTACGTGGTTTCCGTTGGTCGATCGCAATCCCCAAAAAGTTCGTCCCCAACATATTCCGAGCCAAGGAGACTGATTTCATCAACGCGACTCAACGAGTCTAACGATCCACAAAGTACACATCTTTGATCGACGTGGGCGTTCTTCCGTAAACAATAGGTTTCCAGCCCAGAAAAACGTCCTGGGATGTCGAACTCCTTTCGTTTCCAGGACGTAGTGATTGCGGCGTCCAACTGATTCCTATTCCCAACCCAACTCTTCATTCGACCGACGCCGATCTTTATTCTCAGGAGCTCACGATGCCCATCCGCGCTTTCCTTTCCGCCCTCACTCTGTTTTCTGGAGTCGCTATCCAAGCACAAGAGAAATCACCCGATAAACTCCCGCCGCTAAACAATAAAGTCCTCCAGTTTGCTACGCTCAAATTGGGACAACAAGTTGGCAACGGTCAATGTTGGACTCTGGCTGACGCGGCCTTACGCTCTGCAGGGGCTCGTCGCCCGGGTCGACAAGGTTACCGCGCTTACCAGTTCGGAAAACAGCTTGAGAAAAAGGACAAGCTTCTCCCCGGAGACGTGCTACAAATGTACCAGGTGGTTTTCCGGTATCCGAGATCGTTTCAACAATTTCCCTTGCACACTGCAATCGTTTCAAAAGTGGACGGGACCAAAGTCGAAGTCCTCAATCAGAACTTGGGTGGTGACAAGAAAGTCCAACGGACAGAATTTGACTTGCGAGGGTTGAAGCGTGGAAAGATTTTTGCATTCCGACCACAGCCGAGAAGTCGATAAACGCGATGGAGATTCAGAACGATTATCTTCATCGGATTGTTGCATTCTGAATAACGGCCCAGGAGCGTGGGCTTTCGAGGAGTTAGCACGCTCACTCAGCTCTGCACTTTGGGTGGATATCTCAGCAACCCCTCGGAGGTACAACTATCTGCTCAATCTGGAAGATCATCCCATTCCCTCTCGAGGTGAGTTATTCATTCCGTACTCTTCCATCATCCTGGCTGCTGATAAGAGACTCCTGGCCGAACGATTCTTCTACCACCAAGTTCCAATCCCACGAACGTGGTTGGTCGAAACGGTCGAAGAGATCGATGCGATCCGAAAACTCAATCGTGAGGTGGAGTTGTGTCTCAAATATCCGATCGGTTGTGGCGGCTCAGGACACAGACTCTTGACCAACGATTTGACAATTCCAAAACGCTGGCCGAGACCATTACTCATCCAGGAGTTCATTCGATTGGAACGACCAGAGGTCTATCGGACGTTTGGGATCGGTGGAGAGATTTTTGGATGGGTTGCACGTCGATATCGTTTGGAACAAATCGAAATAGCTCCCTCTCCCTGGGTCGCACATGCCCGTGGTGCCGTGTACGAATTGGAGCATGGGCCTCCGTCGCAAGTAGCTCTCACGGCCAAGCGTGCTCTACAAGCGACAGATCTACTCGCTTCGTTTGGGTGTGTCGATTTACTACAAAGACCCGACGGGGAATGGGTGGTACTCGAAGTAGGAACCGATGGAGTGTTCAATCACGTCGATCGAGACATAGGCGTTCCAGAATTCGAGAGAGAACTTCACTCCCGACTTGCGACCGCCTTTTGGTCGCGTACAGCGACTCCACCTTGGCACCCTGGCGATTGGTCATCGCGATCGATTAATTCCGAAACAACAGATATTTACGACTGAAAAAATTCCAGACGAACGCCGACCCGAGAGCAAAAATTTTGGCCACTCCAAGGTGGACACCTGCTTGAACATGAAGGACTTCGATGGCACCGAGGGTCAGGCCAAGCCCAACAAGGGACAACAATGTAAAAGCCACGAAACCAATCGAAACGTTGTCGTGCGTTTTGCCAAAGACCCAGACGGAACATAAAACGTATTGGAGAACACCGCCTGTCAAGTACCCCAAGGCGGCCGCCAAAATCTTAGGACAAACAATCCACTCGACCAACACGAACAACATTCCAACGTCTACACACGCCGCAAACGCTGACACCATCAGGGCTCGTGGGACCTGAATGAATAAACTCTCGACCGGGGAAACCACGTAGCGTTTGACGAGTTGTATGGCTGACGACATGACGCACTCCAAGAGATGACGCTGTCAGGTTTTATTTGTTGTGCAAATGGGGCCCCACTGAGGAGTGCCCCGCTTTCACAACTATAGGTCACAAAATAGAGACGCGAGAAAAACAAATGGAAGTGAGTAGTCCGGATGATTTCAGAATTGGGATTTGTCGAGAAATCGTAGGTGGACGCGGCGCGCGTGTAGTTCTTCATTTCTGCCGTATTTCCACGCGGCTCGCATGTACTTTTTCTGGCCTGCAGTTATGTCCAAACAGACCTGATGTACCTACACCGAACAAAGAATTCCAAATACCAATGGCACACTTTTGGAAGTTGAAAAAGGAGGTTGTTCACAGACCTACCAGAGATGGCGACAACCTCCAAAATCACCAGTGGGAAATGGGCCCTTTCGGGACTGCGATTTGATCGACACCAACGCCCCACTTGCGCCAGTTCTCAGGTTCACCGCGTTCGCGTAGCGTCTCGACGATTCCATTGAATGTCGCAACGCTTTCGATGTTGACGAGTTGTTGTTGAATTTCGCGACCGGGCTTCATGACTTTACAGTACCAGTTGGCGACTTTACGAAACGTAACACATGCAAATCGGTCGCCGCGTTGGTCGAGGAGCCTGTGAAAGTGGCGGGCCATGAGGTCAAGCCGGTCAAAATATCCGGCTGGTTCGCCTGGGTCTCCCGTGTCTTCCCATCGAACGAGTTGTTGAAAAATCCAAGGGTTCAAAAGAGCGCCGCGTCCGATCGAAATGCCAGCACACCCTGTGTGACGATACATCCGGTCGGCATCTGCAATGGATCGAACGTCCCCGTTGCCGATCACGGGTATCGTCTCGACAGCATCCACGACCGCCTTGATGCCATCTAGATTGGCCGTTCCGCTGAAACCTTGTTCGCGTGTTCGGCCATGAATGATGACCCCCGCAACCCCAACCTGCTCGAAGGCACGCGCGAACTCCGGAGCCGTCCAGCTGGTATCGTCCCAACCGAGCCGCATCTTCACTGTCACCGGAATGTCAATCGCTTGAACGACGGCCTCAACGACGCCAATCGTCTGGTTACGGTTACACATCATCGCCGACCCGCCGCCATTCTTGGTGATCTTGTTGACCGGGCAACCCATGTTGATGTCGATCACCGAAGCTCCGTAATCCGCCAGCCACTGGGCCGCTTCAGCCATGTATTGTGGATCAGACCCATAGATTTGAAACGCGACCGGCCGATCTTGATCGTTCGTTGCGATCAATTCGAGCGTCTTCTTGCTTTTCTGAAGCAACGCTCGGGCGTTGACCAGGTCGGTCGTCGCGAGTCCAAGCCCACCAAGCTCACGGACGACCGATCGCAATGGCAGATTCGTATACCCCGCCAGCGGCGCAAGGAAATACCGGGACGGCAGTTCAAGTGCACCAAGTCGAAACGCCTGTTTTGTTCGTGGTTGTTCAGTAAGAGCCGTTGTCATGGTGCTTCATCAAAGGGCCAATATTTGCATCCTGCGAAAACTCACAATGTCCGCCTCTCTGTTTTTCCAACACGGATTCACGAACAAGAAGCATTAAATCCCGCCCTTGCCAGTCTTCGGTCTTGAAATCTCGGCACAAAAGAGTTGCTTCCTCGACGAAGAAGTTCGGAGCCAGAGAGTCGCTCGGATGGTTTGGTCTGCAGAGTCGCGCACAGGCTTGGGAAGACCCATGGCAATTTCTTGGACAACATCCGCTAGGTTCGAGAAAAGCGTCCGCACGACAATCGAGGCCACATACATTTTGTCAAGAAGTCGACGAAGTACTTTGCTTCGGGTGGCCCAGGTGATCCAGTCCCAAGCATCGTTCTCCGGAACTCAATCGCTGTGCCCCTTTTGCGGGCAAGGAAAAACAACTCCTTCTGCTCGATCAGCTATCCCACGAACCGTCGAAGAAAACCAAGCCCCTCCTCAATTGGTCCCAAAGACCGATCTTTGTTTTCACACTTCAAAACGATCCAACCGTGATAATCAGTGCCTTCGAGTTCGGCCACCAGCCCCATCCAATCGACTTCGCCGTGCCCCAGAGGAACGATCTGGGCCATACGATTCGGAGAACTTCTGCGTGCGTCACGCGCTTGCACTTGAACGATTCTTCCAGCAAGTGCCTGCACAGCTTCGAACGGACGAAAGCTGTTGGCCGTCAAATTCGCTGGATCGAAGTAAACGCCCAGGCTTCCGGTGTCTATGCTGTCGAGCAACTTGGCGAGTGTCGCTCCCGACTCCAGTCCGGTTTCCAAGGCCAAAGTTGTGCCCACCCGGTCTCCATACTCACCAAGGGTAGTGAGAGTTTCTTTGAGCATCTTGTATTCTAAGTCGTCTTCGTCTGCGGGAACCTGGCCTGCCTGAATCGTAGCAATCGGCCCCCCGAGATCGTAAGCGAGTTGCATGACGCTCTTGACGTACTCGATCCGAGGTTCCAGGTTTTGTGGATCACTCAGCCCACGACGCGTGACACAACTCACGGAAGCTACATCCAGGTTTTTGGACTTCAGGACATTGCGAAATTCCCGACGACCTGTTTCCCCCAGCTCCTGAGGTGAGAGGTCACCAACTCCGGGAACTTGCACCCCGTCAAACTCCAATTCGGACGCTTTTTCGATTGCCCGCCGAAACCGCATCGCAAACGACTCGAGGGCGACACCTAATTTGAACTTACGCATAAAATTGATTCGTCAAGAAAACTTGGAGGAACTGCCAGTTTAACTCATTCAGAAGAGCACAAAATGAACGTTCAGAACGAACTATTACTCATTTTTCGCGTCCAGGTACGCCCGTGTTTGAGCAAGGACTTGGTCGTCGACCTGATAGATTCGAATCCGCGGCTTGGGTCTGGCTACGGGAGACTTTGGTATTCCATGCAACTCAAATTCTTGACCGTTGTAAGTTAAGGGGATTACGTAATCCCCTTTTCCTTTCCAGCCGTTCTCGGATTTCAGATTTTCCAACCCCATGATTTTGAGCGGAACGTTGATCTCGATCGTTGGATGTTTTCCTTTGGTAGCCAATACTTCTTTAACCTTGACTTCGGGAAAAGGATCACCGGAAACACTCTCCACTTCCGCGACGACGACCGTCGATGCCGTGAGAACTTGGGCCCGCGAGACAACGTTCATCCCCCTCGAACTCCAAGCCGTATAGCTGAGCCAACCGATCCAACCAAAGAACAACAAGGCTACAATCAGAACACGCCAACGGGCCATCGTCATCGGTTGCCCTCGGTATCGTCACTGGTCAGTTCAATTCGATAGCCCTTGACCAGAGCTTCGTCCAGGTCATACACGTCTTTGAAGTCTTCGGGGCGGTCGTGGTCGGTCTTGCTCATCAAACCGCCTTCGATCAAATTGAAGACGATATGTCCGAAGTCGTCGGTCTTGTTAATGCCCCACAACTTGAAGACGACGCGGGCCATGTACCCAAACTCACGAAGTGCCAAATCCCGAGCGCCCTCCACCAATTCACGCCCGCTCACATGATGTTCGGGTTTCGCCGAGGCAATCTCAAGGGCCTCAGCCGACTCTTCTTGGGGGAGTCGCCCAAGTTTCTTTTGAGTGTAGTGCAGAGCATGAAAAACGAACTCGTAGGCTTCGTAAGCATAACGTGGATCACGCTGGACGATTTCCGCCAATCCCTCGTCAAACATTGGCCCTGTCCCCTTCACTCTCCGACCGACCGGAGAAGCAATCTTCTCATCCGATAACCCATTATTTTGTCATTGTACGGAAGGTCTCGCAAATCGGAACCCTTCGGGATCATTTGAGCGTCGTCAAAATTTCGTCTTGATTCACAATAATGCGGCGGCCGTCCTCGAACTCGACCAATAGGCGTCGAGCGAGTAATTCCTGGTAAAGCACCTTGCCTTGCCCTTTGTTGGTCACAACTCGGGTCCCTGGGCTTGGCAATTCCCTTTGGTGATCTTCGTAGACTTCTTGTTCGAACCGAAGACAACATTTGAGTCGACCACAACGCCCGGAAATTTTGGCCGGATCGAGTGTCGATTTCTGCAGCTTAGCCATTCGCATGGAAACGGGCGGCATTACCGTCATGTGGTTGTTGCAACAAACTGGCTTACCGCAATCACCGTAGTCGGCCAACAACTTCGCCTCGTCTCGGACCCCGATTTGTCGCATCTCGATTCGTGTTCGGTATTCACGTGCGAGGTCTTTGACCAACTCGCGAAAGTCGACTCGTTTCTCGGCAAGGAAATAGAAAATAATGCGTTCGCCGCCGAAGATATGCTCGACGTCGACGAGTTCCATTTGCAATTTTCGATTCACGATAAACTTATTGCACGCATGGAACTCGCTCATTTCGGCCTTCCGCAGCCCGACGGAATGGTCCATATCCTCTTCCGTCATCAACCGGACGATTTCACCCGTCGTCGGTTCGGCAATCATCTCGATGACCTTCGGATTGGCCTCACAAAGAATCTCGGCAGCTTCTTGCCCGCGCTCGGTCCGCACGACGACCTCATTGCCGCGAACGTAAGGTCTGCCGTCAGCGGATTCGAATTCCCCGAGAAAACGCATCAAGCCGTGTCTGGCTATATATTTTGGAATCATAAGCCCTGAGGGTTCGTTAGGCTTTGGCAGTTTGGAGTACACAAGAGGTAGCTACCCACCCACCAACGATTGTCGTGAGGGAACCGTGGTTAGGTCAAGGCCCTTTGGGGAGATTTCGGTAGACGATAACAGCTTCGGATGAATTCCCAAAGCCATAGAATCCCCTACCGACCATCAACGAGCTTCGTTTGTATGATCCGCTCGAGCTGGTCGATCTTGGTTTCGGTAAGGCGTCCGGACGAACGCCAGAGAGGGGTTCCTCGATCATCCAGAAGAATGAGAGTGGGGTATCGTTGACCGATCTGGAATTCTTCAGGAACAGCGTTGCGAGGGCCATCCGCAAGTAAAATTCGGAAGTTGGTTTGTTGGAGAGAACACCACCGGGCAACACGATACTTGCTGTCATTGACCGCAATACTCACGACTTCTAGACCAACAGGCCCAAATTGACTCTGCCAGGTCTTCAGATTCCAGATCTGGCTCTTGCCTTCTTGAGAATTGGTCCGCCAAAAGCTCAATAAAACGAGTTTACCGAGCCGATTTTTCTTCCACTCCCAGGTCTTGCCATAAATGTCGGTCAGAGCAAAATTGCGCAGTCGGGTTCCGTCCATCAGACACGACGGAACTGTCGTGGTTCCCGGCGGGGCGGCATAATTCGGTGACGAGGAATCGTCGGTTTGGGTGGGTGTCAAACGAGTAGAGGAATCCGATCGACTCGGTCCAGATTCTGAATCGAAATCTTCCTCGGGTAGAGAAGAGGGTGTTTTCGCGATTGGTGATCGGCGACCGTTCGTTGGTCCCTGGACTATACCCGGAATTGTACCTGCACCCCTTCGTCGGCGTGACTGGAACTCTTGACCACCTCCATTCTCGAAAGGATCGGCAGTATTTCTCCGTGGTGGATTGGAACCGCGTACCTGTGGAGAACGAGTGTCGTCCAGGTTTTCCGATGAGCTTCTGTCTCCGCGACGAGTCTGCGAATTCTCGAAACCCATACCCTGATCCGCCCCATCTTCGGGATACATACGGATAGCAACTGGGACATGGGGAGCGGTCGTCTGAGTCGTGCCCACCAGGGTGCGACTTCCTGCCGAAGAAGTTGCAATTAGCTTGTATTTCGTGCCCGGCTTCAACCCGTAAAACATAAAATGCCCTTCGGGTTGAACTTCAAGGGTAATCGGGGCCACGTCTGTGTCGAGTTCCCTAAGGCTGATGCATTTCACACGAGCTTTTCTAAAGGTGCGATTAGGGTCGGCTGGATCAGTCAAGTAGCCGCCAATTGCGGCCGTCGAGTCACCTGCACCGGACGCCTGCCGAATGGGATCATCCTGTGGGTCAGGTATCGTGGATGCCACTGGCTGGGGTTGTTGGTGGGGTTGGGTCTTACGAGGCCAAGGCCACCAACCAGTACGATCGGAATTACCCCCCGTCGAAGCGCAGCCTGAGGCTAAGCCAAGGAAACAAAATATCAAGATGTAGGGCACGACGCGCACAGCTTGGCCCTCGAATCCGAAGGATACGAACGATGAGCAATTTCCGACTCATGCCGGAGGAGATGAAACCCAACAAGGACGAACGACCAGAAAGTCGGTACACAATCTCGTGTATGCTTCCATCATCGGTAACAACTCTGAGAAACTTTAACGGTTTTATGAACAATCCATAAAAAACTTGTTGTCGAAAGTCCTATTTCGTTTCAGTTCAAAACCTTACCCTCAACTTTTCCCGCCGATCGGGACTTCGTCAAGGAAAAGGACATGACCAATCCCGACGAATGGATCGTGGTTCGTGGAGCGCGTGTGCATAATTTGGATAATATCGACGTCCACATTCCACACAATCAAATGACCGTAATCACCGGACCGAGCGGGTCAGGCAAAAGTTCCCTTGCGTTCGACACTATTAACGCCGAAGGCCAACGTCGGTATCTCGAGACTTTGCGAGTCGATTCGACGGCCCTTTTTGACCAACTTCATAGACCCGACGTCGACTTGGTCGACGGACTACCCCCAACCCTTTGTGTCTCCCAAAATATCAGTACTCCTCATCCTCGCAGTACCCTCGCGACTGTCACCGAAATTCACGATCACCTGCGGCTGTTGTGGGCTCGAGTTGGAACACCTCACTGCTACCAATGTGGATCACTGATCTCCCGACAAACTCAATCCGAAATCGTGCAGCGTGTCATGGATTTACCGGAAGGACAGAGGCTACTGATTCTGGCGCCCATGGTCAAACAGCAGAAGGGAAAGCACGAAGATGCATTCAAGAGGATCAGGCAAGCAGGGCTGCTTAGGGCACGGATCGACGGGCGTGTCGAGGAGGTCGAAGAGACCCCGACACTGTCACCCCATGAGGAGCACACCATTGAGATGGTCGTGGACCGTCTGGTCGTTCGTCCCCGGATGGAGACTCGCCTCCGGGAATCCCTCAAGACTGCCATCGAGCACAGTGGAGGACCTGTCATTGTAGTCGTCCTTCGAGGGCAAGAAATGCAGGACATGGACTTTACTACCCGATACGCCTGTACAGACTGCGACATCGAGTATGGAGAACTCGAACCACGCAACTTCCACTTCAACAGCCCTCACGGCGCTTGCCCCGTTTGCCGGGGCTTGGGAGACATTGTCCAAATCGATCCTTCGAGATTGGTGCCCGACCGACGAAAATCTCTCAAGGAAGTTATTGCCGACCTCAAGGGATTACTCCCCTCAAACGTGAAACTACCCGCAATATCGAAAAAGACACTAGACCAGTGGCAAGAAACCTTGGCATTGAAGGACACCAAGCTCACGGCGTCCATGCCCTTGGAGTCCTGGCCCGATGACGCCCTCACGACACTCCTTTTTGGGGGACAGGAGGGCACACACTCATTCCGAGGTCTGGTCCCTTTACTCCAAGAGACCCTGGAAGCACAAAATGACGAAACCGAATCGGAGATCGACTGGCAGTCCCTGACCAGCTGGTTACCTTGTCCCGAATGTCGCGGCGCAAGGCTCAACGCAGAAGCTCGGTCGGTCGTATACACCGGCAAAACTCTGCCTGAGGTGACTACCATGACAGTCCAGGAAGCGGAAGCCTTCTTTGCCGAACGTCTCTCTACCAATCACAATGACATCGTTTCCCAGCCAGAGGCGATGATCTTACCCGACATCCATAAACGACTCCGCTTCCTTAACAAAGTGGGTCTTGGGTATCTGACGTTGGCTCGTCCAGCCGTCACCCTGTCAGGAGGTGAACTCCAAAGGGCACGGTTGGCCACACAACTTGGAACAGGCCTCGTCGGGGTGTGTTACATACTGGACGAACCGACCATCGGCTTGCATCCTCGTGACACCGACAAGTTACTCGCATCACTGCGATCACTCCAGAATCAAGGAAACACCCTCTTGGTCGTCGAACACGACGAGATGGTGACCCGAGCTGCCGACTACCTCATTGAGATCGGACCAGGTCCAGGACCTGCTGGGGGAAAGGTCGTGGTCGCAGGTCCCCGGATGGAAACCATTGCAAAGGTCCTACCGACTCAAAAGCTCGTTGTCCGTCAACAACTCCCAGTGGACAATAAGGGACCACACCTCATCCTTCGTGGAGTCTCGCATCGAAACTTGAAAGATATCGATGTCGCGATTCCTCTTGGTCGTCTCGTGTGTATTACTGGTGTGAGCGGCTCAGGAAAAAGTTCTCTGATCTATGAGGTCCTTTGCCGAATCGTCCGACGCCACCTCCGACTGTCCACCCCGGAACCTGGAACACATGGTAGCTGCGAAGGCCTCGACCACATCGACAAACTCATCGAGGTCGACCAAAGTCCAATCGGTCGTTCGAGACGGTCCTGTCCAGCCACGTACACAGGTCTGTTCGACGAGGTACGACGCATCTACGCCACCACCCGCGAGTCGAAGATTCGCGGGTACAAAGCAACGAGGTTCAGCATGAACACAAAGGGAGGACGATGCGAGGCATGTCGCGGACAAGGTGTCTTGAAGGTATCTCTGAAACTCCTCCCAGGACTCACCGTCGTGTGTCCCACATGCCGAGGAAAACGATTCGACGCGGCGACTCTGGAAATCCGGTACAAAGGTTGTTCGATATCCGATGTGTTGGAGATGCGTATCGACCAAGCTGCCAAGCATCTTGAAAACGTCCCCAAGGCCGCTAGGATGTTACAGGCCCTGGTTGATGTGGGTGTCGGCTACTTGGCTCTCGGCCAACCGGCCAATTCTCTCTCAGGCGGTGAAGCTCAAAGGGTCAAGTTGGCTGCCGAGATGGGCCGAACCACCACCGGCAAGACACTCTTGGTGCTGGACGAACCGACGACAGGTCTCCATTACACCGATGTCAGTCGGTTGATCGAGGTGCTCCATAAACTTGTCCAGGCTGGGAACACTGTCATCGTCATCGAACACAACCTGGACATGCTTGCCAATGCCGATTGGGTAATCGATTTGGGACCTGGGGCAGGACCCGACGGAGGTGCAGTCGTCGTCAGTGGTTCACCAAAGGTCGTCGCAGCCCACGCCGAGAGTGTCACAGGAGGCTTTCTTGCAAAGTCACTCTCACGTTTCGAATAAAGGGCAAACTCTCGGAGGTGGGTAGTCGGATCAACAAGTGTCGTGTTGTGATTTCTAAGCTCCGACGAGCGATTCATACTGGCCGTGGATGTGAGCTCACAGAACTCTTGTTACTCCGTCCACAGACTGTTCTTGTCCCAATACGGAATCAATTACCCAGCATCCGCGATTGTGAAGTTTGTCCTTCCGACAATGATCGAGCATGTCCTCGTTAGTGCATCCCGCTTCTTCCAATGAGTCAGCCAAAATCGGGAAGTCTTCGAACCGTCGGTCAGCATAGATTTTAAAAGCCACTGAAGTCATCGTCGGTGTGGCTAAGGTGGAGATCGGTCGCGTAAGGAACTACAGGCTTCACACCGAAGATACAGCGAAGCAAATGAGCTTGAGCTTGTTCTTGCTCGCGCTGCTTGACCCCGAATTCATCACAATGGCTTGCAGCCCCAGGAACCATTATTGAGGCACAAGCCAAGCACGCATTGGACGAAGTGTAGTAGGTAGTCATTGGAGGTTCTGGTCGGACAATTTGCCAAGTAAGCGCGAGTGCTGAGTGAGTTGGGTGCATCGCTTCACGCTCCGGACCTAACGATTGCCGCCATGGTAACTCAATTGCGTCCAACGTTTCCCACAAACGAGCTGCTACCCTCTTCATCTCTTCTGCCGACGCCATCCCATCAGCGAAACGTTCCGCGACTTCCACGGCGTTAGCAGATCGGAGGTTAGGAAGTAAATGGCCAATTCGATACTAGAAGGGAAAGGCGAACAACCGCAGTTTTCTAGCGCTCCCAACGCATTCCGGAAAAACCGACATATCTTGCACACGAGGAACGTTCGTCCCGATCAGGAATCGGATCGTTTACTGCGGCCTATCCGACTTGAGCCATCCATCTTCAGTCATTGCGATACGCCTTTCTTGGCGACCTTTTCGTGTAGCAGCTCGAAGGCCTCGCTACCAAATCATGACGCTTTCGCAGCGCGCCGCGTTTCGATCTCTTCCTTGAAAATGCCTCGCACCTTTCGTTTGACTATCCGGTCAGCAATTCCAGGGAAGAACCGACACACAAACGCCAGCATTTTTCCTTTAAATGTCAAGGTGATCTCGTGGGTGTTGTTTTCGATCGCTCGAAGAGTCGCTTCGGCGACTTGTTGGGGCGACATGCCACGCATGTGATCGAGTTGAATGTGTGCCTTTTGCTCGATCATGTTCTGTGAGAAGTTCGTCTGAGTCAGCCCAGGATTGATCAAAATTACATCAACATTGTCCTTGGCCAATTCGGCCCGCAAGGCTTCGCTGAATCCATGGACAGCAAATTTACTTGCCGAATATTCACTTCGAGCGGGAATGCCTCTTTTCGCTGCGACCGAAGAGATGTTGACGATGGCTGAGTTAGTACCGGCTTTTAACATTGGCAAGAAGACTCGGGTCGTTTCGGTCAAGCCGAAAAAGTTAACTTCCATGATCTTCCGCAATCGGTCAGGGTCGACTTCGACAAAGTGCCCCGTGGCCCCTATCCCTGCGTTGTTGATCAGGCAATCCAAACCACCAAAGTGTTGCGTGGCGGCATCGACCATCCGTTGACGGTCATCGGGGTTCGTCACATCAGCGCGAACGACCTCCATCGCCTGACCTTTCGCCTTGGCATCTTGCGCCATTTGGTCCAACAATTCCTGTGACCTGGCTGCAGCTAACACTCGGGCGCCTTGTGCGGCCGCAAGTTCTGCCAGCGCCTTGCCGATACCTTGCGAAGCTCCCGTGATGAGCATCCGCGAGCCTTTAATTGTACGTTTCATGGCCATTACCTCATTCTCCTTCTTGAATTTCTGCCTGGAAACGGCAGTGAGATGTCTTGTTATGTGATAATACTTAAACGACTTCGGTTGTGCATCTTGGGTGACCTTCCACCTACCCGAAAAGAAGGCGAGAATGGGAAAATGATTCTCGTTGTCGTTGAAGGCTTGCGAAAATCGAAAACGTGCCCATCGATGCAATGAAACATCAGTGATATTTTACCCCGCCAACGACATCTGAGCGATGTTACCGAAAGGCAGAAGAAAGAGAGTTAGAGATTTTTCGGCCGTTCAAGGAGTCTACAAGGTTTTTCAGGATTAATTCAAAGAGTTGGATTTACCGATTTTCGAACGCTTTGCACATCAGTGGAGCGATCACATTTTTCAATCGGTAACGGAAACTGGCTTTTTTCTACGCCAAAACCCGTCTTTCGCTTTGCAACAGTTATCGTCCGCCACGACCAATTGCAGTCTTTTGTGGCGGTAGGCCTTTCCACAGCAACGAATCCATGTGTGTGAAAGACCATTACGAAATGAACCACTTTATCGGCAAAGATGTTTTCATATGAAAAGTCCTACCAAGACTCGCACTCCAAACGTGACATCTGGAGCCGGCAATAGTACAATAGTTTCTCGTAACTGGCAGACGTTTTGTGGTTTGGCCAGGCTCAAGGATTCGAGCGGGCTATTCCCAATCCGAAGGTGAGTCCAAACTTTGTCCGCCTTTCGCGAACCTCCTCTTCCACTCGCGGTGCGGTTATCTTCAACAAACTGATTCCAGAGGGTGCCTCTCCGAACCTGGGCTGAGGAGATGCGGGGTCATGATTTCACGCGTAGCAGAACACTGTTTTTGGCTGAGTCGGTATCTCGAGCGTCTGGAAAATACCGCGCGCGTTATCGAAGTCAATCAAACTCTCCTCCTCGACTTCCGAGTTCCCACAGAGCACCAGTGGAAACCGCTTTTGACTATTTGTGGGATTCACGACCTGGAAGGTGACCTCGAATCCGAACAAGTCCAGCGATACCTAACCTGGGAAGTGAAAAACCCCTCTAGCATCTGCAATTCTCTGGGCTACGCACGAGAGAACGCACGGGTCATTCGCGAGGTCGTCAGTGCAGAAATGTGGGAGCGGCTTAACCACGCATACTTGTGGTTGAAAAGTAACAAGGCCCAAAATTCCTACGAAACCAATCGATCCGAGTTCTACAACCAAATCCGACGGATCAACCAGATGATCTGGGGCATCGCCGAAGGAACCATGGGCCACGGCGAGCCCATGGACTTCTTCAAGTTGGGTCGCTACTTGGAGCGAGCGTGCCAGACGGCACGTATCCTCGACGTGAAGTATCACCAACTTCTCCCCACTCCCCAGCACCTTGGAACCGCCGTCGACAGCGCCTATTGGTCGGCCATCCTGACGAGTTGCTCCGCCTACGAGCCATATCTGAAACAGAAAACCTCCACGACGCCGGTTTCCGTTTCCGAATTCCTCGTAATGAACTTATTATTCCCAAGGTCGGTACGCTACTGCTTACGCCAATGCCAGTCCGCAGCCCACACGATTTCCGGTCGTCCCCTCTCACGCCCCGAAAACGACGTCGAAAAACAACTCTGCGATTTGTTGGGGTGGCTCCAACTTGTTGACATGTCCGACATCGTCGAGGTCGGATTACACGAGTCGTTAACGAAAATCATCGACGCCATCCACGAAATTGGAGACGCCATCCATCGAACCTACTTCGATGTCGGACTCGAGCAGTATACTTCTAGCATGTCGGAGAAACCTCCCAAATCAACGACCGTCTCGGCCTGATGGTCGCAGGATGTTGCCGGAGCGAGGCGGTTTTGACACAAACCCGAAGCCCCAGGGATTTTTCCTCGGAAGTTTTCGAGCGTTTCGAAGTTGTTGCAGCCTCTCGGACGGAAGAAACAAGACCGGTTCATTCAAGGCTTACACATGATCGAAAACGAGTCGCTGGGGACGACATCCTGCCACGTTTCGCCAAGATTCCGAGGGTGTTTTTCAGGGACGAGTAACACAAAGCAAGGTTAAAGATATGGAATTTGACACGCAAAACTGAAATTTCCCAGACACCAAAGAGTTTTAAATCTATGTCGATGCATGTCGCTCTGCACCACGAAACCAAATACTCCTACGATCGCTTGGTGACTCTCACACCTCACGTGATCCGGCTTCGACCCGCACCGCATTGTCGCACCCCGATCTTGAGTTACGACTTGCGAATTGGTCCTAAGGCGCACTTTCTAAACTGGCAACAAGACCCCTACAACAATTACCTGGCCCGATTGGTATTTCCAGAGCCGACACGAGAACTCCACGTCGAAGTCGATTTGATTGCCGAACTGACTGTCATCAACCCATTCGATTTTTATGTAGAAGATTACGCCGAGACGTATCCCTTTCAGTACGCCAAGGAAGTCACCCACGAACTCGCTGCCTATCTGGAAAAGGAGACTTTGACTCCTAAACTCGCGGCCATCGTCGAGGAATATCGCGGGGTCGCTCGTGAGATGGGCTCTGAAGACATCAAAGCTGACGACCACTCAGCCCTACGAACGGTGGACTTCCTGGTCGCGTTGAACCAACGGCTCAACCAACGCATCGAATACATCATCCGTAAGGAACCCGGTCTCCAAACCTGCGAAGAGACGCTTACGCTCGGTCGAGGGGCTTGCCGAGATACCTCCTGGCTCGAAGTCCAAATCCTTCGCAATCTTGGATTCGCCGCCCGATTCGTCTCGGGGTATTCGATCCAACTCAAGGCTGACGTCAAACCCCTCGAAGGGCCTTACGGAGTCGATCACGACTTGACCGATTTGCATGCCTGGACGGAAGTGTACATACCAGGAGCTGGATGGATCGGAATGGACCCCACTTCCGGAATGATGGCCACCGAGGGACACATCCCCCTAGCTTGTGCCGCCCATCCACTCACCGCAGCGCCGATTTCCGGAGCCTTCAACCCCACATATTCGTCCGAACCCAACGAGAAGGTCGAGACCCAATTCTTTTTCGACATGTCCGTCCGTCGAGTCTTTGAAACTCCACGCGTCACCAAGCCTTACACCGAACAACAGTGGGAGAAGATCGTCGACCTTGGCCACCAACTCGATGAGGAACTAGAACGCGAGGACGTACGCCTTACAATGGGCGGTGAACCGACATTCGTGTCCGTCGACGACATGCAGGGCGACGAGTGGAATTACAACGCCCTGGGACCAACGAAACGAATTCTCGCTGGCAAGCTGTTGCGACGGCTGCACACCAAGTTTGCCCCTGGTGGCGTGCTCCATTACGGCCAAGGGAAGTGGTATCCCGGCGAACCGTTACCTCGTTGGCAACTCGATTGCTACTGGCGCCGTGACGGCGTCCCAGTCTGGGAAGATGTCGAGTTAATGGCTACCGAGGGACACAACTATGGCCACGATGATTCCTCGGCCAATCGGTTCATTCGAAAATTGGCCGAGAATTTACACGTCAACAGCGACAACACGATGGCCGGGTACGAGGACGTTTATTACTACCTCTGGAAAGAGCGACGACTCCCGACCAACGTGGACCCACTCGAAAGCAAACTCGACGATCCTCTCGAACGAGAGCGCCTCGCACGCATCTTCGAACAGGGCCTTGGGCAAGTCATCGGCTATGCTTTGCCGCTCGACCGCCGAATCGTCGAAGGCCTCCCCACTTGGGTGAGTGGTCGATGGTTCTTCCGTCCGGAGCGAATGTATTTGCTCCCCGGTGACTCTCCGATGGGTCTTCGGTTGCCGTTGGATTCTCTCCCGTGGGTGGCTCCCGAATTGGCCTCTTCAGTGCAGGATTTCGACCCCTCGCAAGTTCACACAATCCTCGCCCGAGCCGGACGCAACGCCGAATACGATCACCGACGCGGACGCCAAGTACGAATGCAACCCTATCCAGAAGGTCGAAATCCCGCTTGGCGGACCACCGGTGTATTGCCCAACGGACGCTGGGGAGTGGCCGACCAAATGCTTGACGGTTACCCCGACGAGCCGTTTTCCGACGTCATACGAACGGCCTTGTGCGTGGAACCTCGCGAGGGCCACCTTTTCGTCTTCTTGCCACCAACACGAAGGCTCGAAGACTATCTGGATCTCGTCCGAGTGATCGAAGAAACCGCAAACGAACTTGACCTTCCCTTGTTGCTTGAGGGATATCCACCGCCGTCAGACCCTCGACTGAACTCATTTTCGGTCACCCCCGATCCTGGAGTCATCGAAGTCAACATCCATCCGTCGCACAATTGGGATGAACTAACGAAAAAGACCGAGATGCTCTACGAAGAAGCTCGCCAGTGTCGCTTGGGCTGCGAAAAATTCATGCTCGACGGACGCCACACAGGGACTGGCGGAGGCAACCACATCATCTTGGGGGGTCCAACGCCCACCGACAGCCCCCTCCTGCGTAGGCCCGACTTGCTCAAGAGTTTGGTTAGCTACTGGCACAATCATCCTTCGTTGTCTTACTTGTTCTCCGGGTTGTTTCTTGGTCCAACGAGCCAGGCTCCTCGGGTCGACGAGGCTCGCAACGACAGCCTCTACGAACTCGAGATTGCTTTTGACCAAGTGCCCGATGGTGGCTATCTACCACCGTGGCTCACGGATCGATTGTTCCGAAATTTACTCATCGATGTTACTGGCAATACTCACCGCGCCGAATTCTGCATCGACAAACTCTATTCACCCGATAGCCACGGAGGACGCCGCGGCCTATTGGAGATGCGGGCATTCGAAATGCCGCCGCACCCACGAATGAATTTGGCACAACAGTTGCTCCTTCGTTCGTTGGTGGCACGCTTCTGGAAGCAACCCTACCAAACAAAACTGGTCCGGTGGGGGACAGAACTTCACGATCGGTTCTGTCTGCCCCATTTCATCTGGCAGGATTTTCAAGATGTGATTACCGAGATGCGGTATGCGGGATATCCGTTACAAACCGAATGGTTTACGCCCCACCTGGAATTTCGGTTCCCGTTCGTGGGGAACGTCGCTCGACGAGACTGTGTTCTCGAACTGCGACACGCAATCGAACTCTGGCATGTACTGGGAGAGGAAGTCGGAGCCCAGAGCACGGCTCGCTATGTGGATTCGTCGGTCGAAAGACTCCAGTGCAAAGTCCAAGGAATCATCCCCGATCGACACGTTGTGCTGTGCAACGGACACCGAGTTCCGTTACACCCAACGGGCACCAATGGCGAGTACGTTGCAGGCGTTCGGTATCGGGCTTGGCAGCCACCTTCGTGTCTACACCCAACCATCCCTGTCCAGGCTCCACTGGTGTTTGACCTCGTCGATACGTGGATGAACTGGTCGATGGGTGGGTGTACCTATCATGTCGAACATCCCGGTGGGAGAAATACCGATTTGTTTCCAGTCAATGCATACGAAGCGGAGGCCAGGCGAGCTTCACGCTTCTTCCAAATGGGACATACCCAAGGTCCCATCGAAGCTCCTCCCGAGACCAGGAACCCAGAAGCTCCATTGACTCTAGATTTGCGCAGGGTACACTCATTGGAGCCATTCAATCCTGCCGAACGTAAGCCCCAACGAGAATCACCAAAGATAATCCAGTGAGCCTCGATCCAACACCCGACAATGTCGAAACCTCATCAAGCACGCAACCGGACTATCGACCCTGGTCCGGTTGCTTCGACGAAGTAATGGGACCAGATGAAATCCTCCGACCCCACTGGCGGCCCTTTTTCCAACAGTTCCAAACTCTCACCATTTCAGAAATCGTCGCTCGTTGGGAAGAAGCTAAACAGTTAATTCACGAAAATGGACTTACGTTTAACGTTCACGGCGGCCGCACCGGTGCCCAACGACCCTGGGCCTTGGACCCAGTTCCCGTAATCATCTCGACGGACGAGGCGGCCGCCTTGGAGGCCGGTCTTGTCCAAAGAGTTCGCCTCTTGGATTCCATTCTCAACGACTTGTATGGTCCGCAGGAACTGTTGACTCGTGGGCTCCTTCCGCCCGAGCTAGTGTTCGGGAGGAACGAGTTCATCCACCACTGCTCGGCCAGGTTGATGCCCGGGAAACAGATACTGGGCCTGACCGCAGTGGACGTCGGACGCGGCGACGACGGCCAGTTTCGCGTGCTCAGCCACGGCACGGAAATACCTGACGGAATCGGGTACGCCCTGGAAAACCGAATCATTCTCTCGCGAATGTTGCCCGAACTATTCCAACAATGTCAGGTCGAGCGACTCGCTTCATTCTTCCACACATTCCTTGAAAACATCCGCACACTCGCACCCTACAACCGAGATAACCCGCGAGTCGTTCTCCTTTCTCCAGGACCACAATCACCTCACTACTTTGGCCACGCCTACCTGGCCCGATACTTGAACTACACCCTAGCCGAAGGCGGAGATTTGACAGTTCGCGACAACCGCGTTTTCCTGAAACTTTTGGGTGGACTCCAACCCGTAGACGTGATTTTCCGGCTGATCCGAAGCGACATGTGCGATCCGTTGGAGTTACGGGCCGGCTCGACAATGGGGACTCCCGGATTGTTGCAAGCCGTTCGAACGGGTAATGTGGCAGTCGTCAACACGCTCGGCACTGGTCTGGTCGAAAATCCTGGCCTGCTTCCTTACCTTCCGGCACTTTGTCGAGAGATTCTCAACGAAGACTTGAAAATTCAATCGGCCCTGACCTGGTGGTGCGGCGACCCTCTGTCGTTGCAGCACGTGTTAACGCATTTGCCCACTCTTGTCATCAAGTCCTGTTCCCCTGGGACGAAGCAAGAGCCCATTTTCGGGGGTGACCTGAGCACAGCGTCGCTTTCCGAACTCACAGAAAAAATTCGTTCCCATCCTTGCGAATATGTCGGTCAAGAGCAAGTCCACCTTTCGACAACCCCAATCCTTTGCGGAGAGCGACTCGAACCAAGGCAACTCGTTCTACGCTCATTCATCACGGCCCAGGAAGATACCTTCTCGATGATCCCCGGCGGCCTGGCGAGAGTCTCCAGCACCAACCAGAGCTTCCTCATCTCCCGGCATCGAGGCAACAGCAAAGACACCTGGGTTCTGGCTTCGGAACCAGTAAGCAATTTCAGCTTACTCCGATCTCAAATACATCCCGTCGAGTTGAGTCGGGGTGGGAACGACCTGCCTAGTCGGGCCGCAGACAATTTATTTTGGCTCGGGCGATATGCCGCTCGCGCGGAGGGGAAGACCCGGTTGTTCCGAGCCATCTTGGTTCGATTGACCGAGAGTTCCGGAGTCAATGAGGGTTCCGAACTGCCGATCCTATTGCGGACCGCCCTCGACCAGGAATCATACCCGGAGCCAGGTCTCGAGGGAAACGGTAGTTCCAGTTGGCCCCTGCCGACCGACGCGTTGTTGAAGAAAATTTTGGACACCGAAAATCCAGATAGCCTAGCCGGCACCTTGAATTCGCTCTACCAGGCCGCACGCTATGCTCGCGACAAAATCTCGTCGGACATGTGGCGAATCGTCAACTTGCTTTCATTACCGCCAGCTCTCCGACTCCCCACTCAATCGGAAGACAGTCACAGGGCTGTGGTCGCAGAGCCTCCAGCCGGTTGGGGGAATTTCTTCCGTCGGAGAGGATTACCTCGTCTGAGCGAAGTGCTGAACATGTTGAGCGAAACTGTGATTCGACTCACTGCCCTAGGTGGGATGGCAACGGAAAGTATGACTCGTGGTCAGGGATGGCGATTCTTGGAGATGGGACGCCAGCTCGAACGGGCGTCCCACTTGGTCGACTTGATCAAGAAAACCTTGGTCAAACGCAACGAATCCGAGGGAACCTTGCTCGAAGCCATCTTGGAAATCTTCGACAGTTCGATGACATACCACCGGCGCTATCTCGGTAGCCCCGAACTCGCTCCGGTCCTGGACTTGCTTTTAGCCGACGAAGAAAATCCCCGTTCCCTCGCCTTCCAACTCGGGCATCTCGAGCGACAGGTCAAACGACTACCACGGAGTATTGGGACCGCCCGCCGCAGTCCGGAAGAACGGTTGGTTTTAGAATTGTTGACCGACGTCCGCCTCGCAGACATCGAACTCCTGGCGTCCACCGAAGGCGATAACACAAGGCCCTTGTTGTCAGCTTTCGTCAATCAATTTCACGAAGAACTTCCCAAAATTTCCGAAGCTCTTTCTCGTGGATATCTCACCCACGTGAAGCCACTGCGACAGATGGCCCAAGGTCAGAGTTTTATCACCCCGGAGGAATTGTAGGAGCCATCTCCCATGCGCTCAAAAGATAAACGGACTTTCCGATGCTCTACCGAGTAACCCATACGACTACGTACGACTACAGCGAATCGGTTTCCCTCAGCCACAACATGCTCCGTGTCATCGCTCGGAATAGTCTCAATCAACAATGCCACCGCAGCCGGTTGTTCATCTCGCCCACGCCCGCTTCGTCGACGGTGGGAGAAGACTATTTCGGAAATCCGACGAATTTCATCACGATTCTCGATGCGCATAAGCAATTCCGCGTAACGGCCATCAACGTCACCGAGGTCCACAAACCTCACATCCCCGATGTGGCCCAAACGCCCCCATGGGAACATGTTCGTGATCGGCTGCGGAATGACCGGACCGAAGAGTTCCTAAGAGCCTACGAGTTCGTTTTCCCGTCCCTTTACATTCCTGGTCTCAAAGAATTTCACGACTATTCACTCGTATCCTTCCGTCCCAACCGTCCCATCTTGGAAGCTGTGTTGGATCTTACAAATCGAATATATTCAGAGTTCACCTATGACCCCCGAGCCACATCTATAGCGACGCCTCTGCGCGAGGTCCTGGACAAACGAAAGGGCGTTTGCCAAGACTTTGCCCATCTCCAAATCGGCTGCTTGCGCTCACTCGGTTTGGCCGCGCGATATGTCAGCGGATACTTGTTGACGTCCCCTCCTCCGGGACAGCCACGCCTACAGGGAGCCGACGCTTCACATGCCTGGCTTTCCGTGTTCGTGCCAGGGACAGGGTGGATCGAAGTCGACCCGACGAACAACATGATTCCCTCGGACCAACACATCCTGCTTGCCTGGGGACGAGATTATGATAACGTCGGCCCCATTCGCGGCGTCATTACTGGCGGAGGGCAACATACAGTACATGTGGGTGTCGATGTGGAAGAGATCAGTCACCTGGACTAGCCAAAGTCAAGGGCCAAGCTAGCACTCTCTTCACAGAATCAGAAGAATTGATTTGTATTACGATCCAGGACAACCGTGCGCTCTTTACTTTGCCGTACGGGTGTCCTGGGCAGCCCATTCCATTGTGCCACTGAAGATAGAATGATTTATATTTCACTCTAACCCTGTCCGTCCGACCCTTGTCGTCCATCTTCCGAAGGCATTGCGGATGACTTGGTTATCGCTTCGGAGCTCTTCCCGGAACCAGGAACAAGTTGTGGTCCAGGCAAGTACTTTTCGAGCAACTCCCGCAGTTCGGTTCCGTCGATCACTTCTTTGTCAATGAGTTTGTGGGCCAAAGCTTCGTGCGCTTCTCTTCGCTCGAGCAAAATTTCACGAACTTGGTTGGTCGCCTCGTCGATGATCTTACGAACTTGTAGGTCAATTTCCCTTGCGGTCTCTTCGCTGTAAGGGAGATCGCCTCCACCAAAATTACTCCCCGGCAAGAACGCCGCCCCGGCTTGATCGGGATAACTGATTCTACCAAGTGAACTCATACCAAATTCCTTGACCATACGTCGAGCGATGTGATTGGCTTGCTCCAAGTCGTTAGTCGCTCCGTTCGAAATTTCATTGAACACAATTTCTTCGGCCAGAGTCCCAGCCAACGCGATCTTGATGCGACTTTGGAGTTCCGACTGTGTGACGAGGTATCGATCTTCGTCAGGACGACTCACAACATATCCCAAAGCCCCGACTCCACGAGGAATGATCGACACCTTATGGACGGTGTGTGTATTGGGCAAAGCACAAGCCACCAAGGCGTGTCCGGCTTCGTGATACGCGACGCGTTGTTTTTCATCCTCGCTCATAATACGGCTCTTCCGTTCGAGCCCGACAGTACTTCGCTCGACGGCTTCCTCAAAATCAGCCATTTCGACATACTTTTTGTCTTTCCTAGCTGCCAAGAGAGCCGCTTCGTTTACGAGGTTCGCCAGATCTGCACCGACCGACCCAGGTGTCAAACTCGCGATGTGTCGCAAGTCTACGTTCTCGCCCATTTTTACGTGTCGTGTGTGGACCTTGAGGATGTCCTCGCGTCCCTTGAGATCTGGGCGATCAACGACCACATTTCGGTCGAAACGTCCGGGCCGCAACAAAGCCGCATCTAGCGTTTCCGGTCGGTTCGTTGCGGCCATAATGATCACGCCTCGATTCGAATCGAAACCGTCCATTTCGACCAATAATTGGTTGAGAGTTTGCTCGCGTTCGTCGTGTCCACCAATAGCACTCACACCTCGCGTCTTTCCGAGTGCATCCAGTTCGTCGATAAAGATGATACACGGAGCCCGGCTCTCGGCCTGCGAAAACAGGTCACGCACACGGCTTGCACCAACTCCCACGAACATTTCTACAAAGTCCGATCCGCTGAGACTGAAGAACGGAACGCTAGCTTCTCCGGCAACGGCTTTAGCCAGCAACGTCTTCCCCGTTCCTGGGGGACCCACGAGTAACACGCCTTTGGGAATCCGTCCTCCTAGTGCCAAATACTTGTCGGCATTTTGCAAGAAGTCCACGATCTCTCGCAATTCGGCTACTGCCTCTTCGATTCCTGCCACGTCTTTGAACGTCACAGCAGTATCTTTTTCGGCGTAAATTTTGTGGCGACTGCGACCAAACGTCAGTGGGGAATTGTTTCCAACGACCCAACGGACGATCATGAAACCGAGAAAGATTGCGAGCAATATAAACAATATGAAGATGAACTGAGAATAAAGTTGAGCGAGCGGCGACGGTTCGGCTTCTGCGCGATACCCTCCTCGGACCTTCTCGTTCAAGAGTTTAACAAGCGATTCGGTGTCACGCTCCAAACCTTTCCGGTCTACACGAAAGTATGTGGTCTTTTCCAGCTTTTCCGGAGCTTTCGATCCGTCCGAAACTGTGTCGGTCGTTATCATCGTGCCTCGAATTTGTGACTCGCCGACTTTCACGTCTTCGAATCGGACGCCAGCGTCGGCATTCTTCAGGAGCACAAGAAATTGCCCGTATGTCAACTTCTCTGCTGGCTGTTGCCGATTGAGCAAAAAGTAACTGCTCAGAACAATAGCCATAAGCATCAATACCCAAGAGAAGTTGGCCAGCCACGGACGACCGGGCTCTTTTCCTTTTTTATTGGGATTCTCGTTATTTTGGGGTGCCATAGTTTATGGTAAGTTTTCGTAAGGGAATCAGTTCGATAACTCGATTCCGTTTTGTCTAATAGGATAGGTGAAGATCGAGTCTACAATCATTGTAGTCATTGTTCGCGGCTGATTCCCAGAAAACAATCGAACCCCGCAAGAAACGAAACTCTCACACTCGATCCCACTCGGAGTGTCTCGGACACTCCATTTGCACTGACAACGAGTTGTCACTCTTTCTGTAAAATCAAATCCAACACCCAGCACCCTTTCGCGTGCTCTTGTCTCGTTCGACAGTGCTGGAGGATGTCTGCTTCTTCACATCCCGCTTCTTCAAGAGCATCGGCCAAGATGGCCAATTCGTCAAAATGGTTGTTCTCATAGATAAATGTTGCGACACGAATGACATTCTCCGCTCGCCACGGCGATTCGAACGACACATTGAGGAATCGAAAGCTAAAGATGTCTCGAATGAGTTCACACTGAGCCATTCGCTCTGGCTTGGCGGCTTCGTAGAGGTCAGCGGCCCATGGTTCCTCGTGGCCTCGAAGGGCCGCAGCGCCGGTAGCTCGGGCCGCGGTAAAAGCAACATCCCAAGCCGTATGCCATATTCGAGAGTGACCATCGACAACTTTTCCGAATCCAAAATCATAGACGCTGGACAGTACCAAACTGACCGCCGAGGTGGCCATGGAACTCGACGCCAAACGCATCGAAATGGGCTCGTCTTCAAAGTCGTCTTCGTTCACAGAGATGTCATCGGGAGAGGTGTGGACGAGATCAATGACTTGGTGTCGCCATGAGGAGAGATCCTCTTCGTTCACGAGGCCATCGGCAATAGCCTCGACCGTTTGGAGTTCAGCCACGAGGTTCTCGGCTTCGGCAGAAGGAACCAAATGAAGAATGCGACGACAACACGCACTCGAGAAGAGTCTCAGTTTCCGGACACTCGTTTGTTGCCGCAGATACTCCAACATTTCACGCGGTTCGGTACATGCCCACCATTCCTGTTCAGTCATCGCGTCACCTCCTGTGAATATGCTAGCGGTTGGGCCGTTGGTTCCACAAGGGGCGTCTCTTGTGGGTCGTATTCGAGCCACCAAGGGACGACGAATAGTCGCGTCGAGATTGAATCTGTGCAAAAAGTATTCACAATCATGAAGATCTCATTATTTTCGTGACATAGCGTCCAAGCTGGGGTTGGAATTTACAGTTAAACGGTGTGGAGCCCGAATGTGGCCCGCCCACACCAATTCACCCCCCACCTGGAGTATCTTATGCTGCACTCTCCATTTCGATGTTGTTTGGCAATCTGTTTGTTTGCCTGCACAGTAAGTCCCGCCTTGGCACAGCGAGGATTCGATCCAGCCGATCCGTCTGGGTTGATCCGCAGATCGAAAACAATCCGAACTGACCTCAAAGTCTCCGAAAGTCAGCTTCAACGAATCGAAGAAGCGGCCAAAAAAGCACGAGAGGAATACCAAAAGGCTGTGGCTGCCGCTACCGAGAAGTATCGGAACGCAACATCGGCCGTAGCCATGGAAGTCCTCACCCAAGAACAGAAGAAACGTCTCTGGAGCATCCAAGTCCAGCTCATGCGATCCAACGCCCTTTTCAACGAAAAGGTCCAACAGGACATTGGCCTGAATCGCTCACAACGGGAAAAACTGGGTAAGTTGAAGTCCAAACGCGACGAAGCAAGGAAGCTCTTTAACACCCGTAAGTCCGAAGATCGGAAGAAAGCCAGCGCAATGTTCCGAGAATACCAAGAAGGCGTGAAGGGAATATTGAGCGAAAGTCAGGAACAAAGGTTGGAAAGGTTGAAGGGCGAACCGGTCTTTCAGAGACGAGGAAATCGCAAAAACTAACTCAGGTCTGGCAAAAGTCCAAGCTCTAAGCACCGAGCCAACCCATCGAATCAAAATGAACTACTGAGCGACGAAACCCTTGTCACATTGGCTCACCCGCGCCGTCAGCGTGGGTGAATTTTGGCCCATCGATCCTAAAACCACCTTCTCACCGTCACACCTATCTGGTGAGTAGTCCCCTCAATTTTTAATCGGGATTCCCAATAAAAGTGTATTTCTCTGTGGCTCGCGATTACTTTTTCTGTAATGCAGTTGAGGCCCGGCCGTTCCCGTGCACCCACGGAGAACCTATGATTCCAAAATCTACAGGTACGTCCTAACTGCTCCTGGAAAAATCGAAAATTTCTCGTGACCCTCTCTTTGCTGTGGGGTTAGCAACATTATGATGGCTCAATAATCGTCCCTATACTTCTGTGTTCCGTTAATGTTGTGTTGACTCTTTTCAAGGAGTTCAGACTATGAGTACGCGCTGCAAGTTTTGCATGGCTGTGTTGGCTTTGTGTGTCGTAGGCGCCCCGGTGTTTGCCCAACCTAATCGTGGTAACCGTGGGAACGCTGATCCTGCTCGATTGATCCAAGTCGAAGCTGTCAAAAAAGCCGTAGGCTTGAGTGAGTCCCAACTCGAGCGGATCAAAGCCGTTGTCGAGAAAGCCCGTGAAAAACGCCAAACTGCGGAAACCAAGGCTCGTGAGGCCTACTCGGCAGAAATCGAAAAGGCAATGAGTTCTATCCTCACCTCAAGCCAAAACGAGCGACTTTTCGGAATACAGGTTCAACAAATGGGCCAGCGTGCGATCTACAACGAGAAAGTGCAAAAAGCCATCGGGCTCAATCGAGCCCAACGAGCGAAGATCACCGCGGCTCAGGAAAAAATGCAAACGACCTTTCGAAGCATGTTCAGCGGCGGTCGGGAAGGCCGACAAAAGGCTTTCGAAACGATGCGAGCAATTCAGGAAGAGATGAAAGGGCTTCTCACCGAGAGCCAACAAAGACGCCTTGAAGCGATCAAAGGCGAGACAGTCGAGATGCCACGTCCACGATTCGGCGGCGGTCAAAGACCTGGAGCTGGACGACGACCAGGTGGCGGACGACCTCAAGGGGGTCGACCAGACGGGGACCTGTAAGAGTGCAATTCGGAAAGTGATGCCACAAAAGGACATCCGAGGCGTGGGACGTAAATAATCGAATGGTAGGTATCCGCGGATTGTGGCGCTTGGACTTGCGGCCAAAAACTACCTACCATTCGATTATCTACCGTGGGGCAGGTTCGAACACCTGGCTCTTCTTTGTTAATCCGCTGAAGACTAATCTTTCCGATTCCTATCTCGGATCGACTCGACTCCAGGCGCTTGGAAATTGCTACTCTTTGGGGGTCTTGGATTTCCGAGCATCTGGCCCTTTATACCGTAACGATGGCTTCTCAAGGGCCACGAGAGTGTATGGTTCGACGCTCTGAGTGAGCCACACGTTGGAACCGATGACAGCGTGGTGTCCAATGCTGGTCTCGCCACCCAGGATAGTCGCATTGGCGTAAACGACGACCTCGTCTTCAAGAGTTGGATGTCGTTTAGTGCCACGAACCAGGTTTCCGGCAGCATCTCGAGGGAAGCTCAACGCTCCCAACGTCACTCCCTGATACACCTTCACGTTCCGGCCAATATCGCACGTCTCGCCGATCACCACTCCCGTTCCATGGTCGATAAAGAACCCAGGGCCAATCGTGGCTCCCGGATGGATATCAATGCCCGTTTTCGAATGGGCGTATTCTGTCATCATTCTTGGGATCAAGGGAACCCCAAGGAGTAACAACTCGTGAGCAATTCGGTATATCGTTATCGCTTCTAACCCTGGGTAACAGAAGATGACCTCGTGATAGTTGGTCGCGGCCGGATCTCCGACGAATGCGGCTTGCGCATCTTCTTCCAAGAGATTTCGAAGCTCCGGTAGCTTACCAAGGAACTCGATGGTCTTCCGTTGGGCTTTGGCTTCGCACTCGTCTTCGGGTTCCTGAAGCTGATGGCATTCGTGGCGCAAAGCCCGCACAATCTGATGGATGAATTTATCGTGTAACCCGTCGACCAACGCCCCCACATGATATTCGACATTACCCAAGTGCAAGTTTTGTCGCCGAACGTAACCCGGATAGATTATCTCCAAAAGGTCGATCAAAATTTCGATGACGGCTTCCCGACTGGGCAAGGGCTTGTGGCCAAGATGGTTGATGTGACGACATTCGGTGTATGTCGAGACGATGGCATCGGTAATTTCGGGAAGGGCTTCTTTGAGTCGGATGTCGGTCGCCATAGTCGCCTCGCTGGATTTTAGACAGAATGTGCTGAAGTGACACAAACCATCCAAATTGTAAGCACGCTTTGGGTGAAGTCAAATACCCTCTCCGAATACTCTTCGGAAACAGCAAGGGTGTTAATGCAGGAATTTTTGGACTGCAGGCGTTGTAAGGTTGACTCTGGAGTTTGGCCCGTATTGAGGAGAAGTCTGCCAAGAATTCCCCTGCTCAAAGCACTCGGGTGTATGCCAACGAATCGTTCCCCCTTTTTCTTTTGCCTGGCACCGCAAAGGACGTGTTTACTTCGTCTTTGGAATGGGATGTCGATCAACTATCCTACGGATGTATTTGTGATAATTGGCCTCAAGGTGCTCCAAATCAGCCCCGAACGCTTGCCCAAAATCTTGAAGTCGTCGTTCAGGGGTACGTCGAGTGTATGTTCGTTGAAGGTACCATGCGAACCGCTTCGGCCTGGATTCGATAAGCCAGTGGAACAGAGCCCAACTTTGGGCATACCCTAAGAGTGCCGTTGGAGTATTCGTTCGCCAATCGTCGCGAGTGATCAAGACCTGTAACGGAATCCACCGGAGCTTCCTTTTCAACACAGTCCCAAGAACTTTCAGGCGAGGATAATTTGGCTCGCCGATTCCTTGCCATTCGCCCGCTACCGACGGTTCGCAATAACAGGCCAAACCCTCAGCGAGCCACAATGGCACATCTCCTTTTCGATTCAGCAAACCACAGTTGAATGAAACGTGGTGTGCGGCTTCGTGGATCGCCGTACTTTTGTTTAAGTTCTGACCAATCTCGCGTGCTTGCCGGCGAATGGTCGTTTGGGCTTGGAGACGGTGCTGGTCAATCTCGATACGCTTGGTAGTCTCCAAGGCCCGCTGTTTGCCAGTGACCAACGCCCGATTCTGGTGAATGTCGTAGAGGAGCAATCGATTGTCCTGCCTGCTGTAAAGTCCCGTGATGCTCGATGGCAAAGGCCGCTCAAGGTAAGTTTCCAAACCCCGTTGAGATCGAAAAATGGCAACCATCAGTTTTGTTTTTGGAGGCCGGACCACGAAACCTCGCTTCCGAAAATGCCTCTCGAACAGCCGCAAGAGAAGGTCACAAGTTCGAAGTTGTCGCTTGGTGTAAGCGAAACTGCCATTACCCCAGGAAACGAAAAACGCACTCTCGAATTTACGCATTCGAGCGAGTTGGTGTTTGGCTTGTAACTCCTTCATCATCCGTCCGAAACGGACAAGATTGGGAGACGGGTGGGCATACAACTTAAAACCAGAACAAAACAAATAACAACCAGGACGAGTATCCTGGTCTTCGATTACGATCTCAAGAGCTCTCCCTTCGTGCTCGGCAACGTCCCATTTGTACTGTTGGGCTCTTCCTTCAAGAGAACCGAGCAAGCCCTCGACGGGCACCCATCGGCTTCGTTTCTTGACGAGTTTGACAATCTCTCCGGCATCCGAAAAAAGTCGTACATTGAGGCGTAGATCGGCTTTCGCATTGTTGCCTCTGTGAGCGTAAGCCGTAAACCGAACGCTGCCCGATCCACTCGGTACCAGAAATCGAAATCGTCGGATACCCTTCCGCAATGGATTGCCAACGTCGCTACTACACACTCCGAACAACAAACTCGGACCATAACGGTCCGCCGTCGTCACATAGAACCCCTGCCCCTTCCAGCCTTCGAGACTCCCTTTCTCAAACTGGAAGTTCGTGGCTCGTAACGCGGATGTTGCACAAAGCCAAACAAGAAGCAGCACAAAGATGTGTTTCACGGTCTTTTCTCATGGATAGTCGTAGGGTCTAGAACGCCATCGCAAGTATGGGATCCACAATCCATACAGGCTAATGGAAACCCATCACCAGCAGCGACAGCTCTGGGCCTTTCGGAATCTCTGGTTCCTTTACGACCTTTCGAGGTGGAATTTATCACCGGAAGCACAACCAAAGACATCTAACTATTGAGACTCGCGCAGTTAATGAAGCCTCTGTCTAGCGTTATGTAAGACGAGACTATTCCCCGTTCGCTCAGGACGACGAATCCATGAAAGTCGTGGTTTTCTTTTGGCCGAAGGTCCAGGTCATCGTAGCCTGGTCAGAATGACCAGGGACTTGAGTTCCCTACGCCTGAAGCCATTAACGACTGTTTCATTAGCCCTGCAAGGTGCAATAAACTCCGTTCCTCTTGAAAACGTAAGTTCTCGGGCCTTGACGAGACCGAAAAAAGCAAGCGACCGAGGGCTCTCGAGAAGCTCTTCCCCCAAGCATTACGACCGTAAATACAATCGGTCGCCGCTTCGAGATCGCGTTGTTCATCTTCTTCCACCATGCTCCGACTCCTTCCGTTTCGAAACAGCTGCTAGACACCTGCACTCCACGCACCTAAAGTAATCCCCAGTACAAGAAGACTCTTTGGATAGTCGAGGAACGCACGATGAAGCCTACACCCTGGTTCGGGCTGTTGACGCTGTTGCCTTTTGTTTTTGCATCAACGGCCACCGCTCAGGAAGTCAAGCCACTCGTCAAGAAGATTGAAGCCATTGGAAAGGATGGAAAAGGTCTCGTTCCGGCCCAGAAAGCTTGGAAAAAACTAAGCCAAATGGGACCGGAGTCGTTGACGGAAATTCTCGGTGCCATCGGCAACGACAACATCATTGTTGCCAACTACCTCAACTCGGCCGTCGAAACGATCGCGAGTCGAACCTTGAGCCAGGGCCAAAAATTGCCCACCAAGGCACTCGAGGAATTTGTCACTAACACCAAGAACAATCGGAAGGGACGCTCCATTGCTTTTCAATGGTTGGTAAAAGTGAAACCAAGCACCAAGGCTCGATTGTTATCGCAGATGCTCGACGACCCAGAGCTTTCTTTGCGTCGCGAGGCCGTTCAGGTGCTGCTGAACAAAGCGAACGACCTGTTGGAGAAAAAAAACGAGCAGGCCGCTCAGGCAGTTTTGAAAAATGTTTCGGACTACGTCCGTGATTTGGATCAAGTCGTCGTTCTTGCCCAGGGGCTCAAGAAAGTCGGCAACAAGATGAACTTGCGAAAGCGGCTAGGGTTCATCACGGAATGGGCAATCGCTGGCCCTTTCGATAACACTAACAGGACTGGCTATCGGAAGACGTTTGCTCCCGAGAAAAAGACGGAGCCGGCTGCTATCTACACAGGGAAGAACGACCAGAAGGTCAGTTGGCGATTCATCAAGGCGGAGGACAGCGTTGACGACCGATCCCCTCTCGCGGGGCTAGCACGCGTCAATTTCAATGACTACATTAAGGCTGACGACGGGACGAATCTCCACGACGTGACTGCTTACGCCATGACTGTCATTCAATCTCCCAAAGCAATGCCCGTGGAACTGCGAGGGGCCACCCGGAACGCCATTCAGATCTTCCTGAACGGACAGAAGCTCTACGGCAAGGAAGAGTACCACCACGGCACCGCACCCGACCAACATATCGGCCGAGGCATGCTCAAACCAGGTCAAAATATCGTCCTAGTGAAAGTCCTGCAAAACAACCAATCGGAGTCGTGGGCACAAAGCTGGGTATTTAACCTTCGCGTGTGTGACCGATTGGGTGGAACCCTTCCGGTCCAGAACGTCACCGCAAACGTTTTCCAGCAAGGAGAATAGGCCGAATCATGAAATACCTCCTTTACGTAGCGATCTTAACCTTGTTCCCAGGTTTGAGCTTGGCTGGTGATTGGCCTCAGTTCCACGGTCCTCGCGGAACAGGCGTTTCGAAAGAGAAAAATTTGCCGACCAAGTGGTCGAAAGACAAAGGAATCGCTTGGAAAGCCGAGATCACTGGGCGAGGATTGAGCAACCCTGTGATCGCCGATGGCCGGATTTACGTGACCTCTTGCAGTGGGCCAGACCAAAAACGCCTCCACGTCTTGTGCTTCGATGAGAAGACGGGCAAAAAAATGTGGGAACGTAATTTTTGGGGAACCGGAAGTAACGTTTGCCACCCAACCACTTCGATGGCTGCCCCAACTCCCGTGACCGACGGCAAGAACGTTTACGCCATATGGGGAACTTACGACATCGTCGGTCTCGACAACGACGGCAACCTGTTGTGGTACCGACCACTCGTTCTGGACTACCCGACATTGGCTTGTGGAGTCGGCCATGCAGCTTCCCCGACCCTTTACAAAGGCACACTAATCGTGCCGCTCGAGAACGCCGGAGAGTCGTTGATCCTCGGTCTGAAGGCCAAGACCGGACAGACCAAATGGACGAGCGCACGTAAGAGTGAAATCAACTTCGTCACACCGATCGTGATCCGACGTGACGGCAAGCCCGAGGTGATTGTCCAATCACGCTGGAATTGTGCCGCCATCGATCCAACGAACGGAAAAGTGCGTTGGGAAACGGCTCCAGCCAGTACCATGTCGCCGGTGACAACCCCAGTGTTCCAAGACGGGTTGTTGTTCACGGCGGCCCGAGAAGGCTCGGCCTCCTTCTTTGCTTTACGTCCAAGTGCTGATAATGCCGAGCCCGAAGTCGTTTGGAAGAGTCGCACAATTCGATTGAATTATGTTTCCCCGATCGTCTACCGTGGTACGCTATACACTCTCAGCGACAGAGGACGGCTCATCGCAACTGATCCCAGAACCGGAAAGGAAATCGCTTATCTGAATCTTCGGGAGAATTACTGGGGTTCGATGGTTGCTGCCGACGGTAAGCTGTACATGGTTGGGACCAAAGGAACCACAACGGTGGTCAAGCTCGGAGGGAAGATGAAGATTATTGCTCGCAACGAACTCAATGACCGAATCGTGACCACCCCTGCGATCGCCAACGGACGCATTTATCTTCGATCCGACAACATCAAGGGCGAAAACACGTTGTACGCCATCGGGAAAAAATAGTTTGCAGATTCGACAACAGTAGACTTCGAACGACAGCGACGCCCCAACAGCGTCGCTGTTTTTTATGATCGTCAATGAAAACATTTGTTGGGACAGTTCCATGGTCTGTTTTCGCATTTTCAAAAAGGAACAAAGATGCACACAGCCAACCGTCGTCGATTTCTTCAAGCCGGTCTCGGAGTCGGAACAGTCGCCGCCATCTCGGGCAGACAAGTCGATGGCATCGAACCCATCCGTCGAGGCGGATGTCCCCGTCTCCGACTCAGCCTTGCCGCGTACAGCTATCGACAATATCTCAACCTGAATAGTCGCCCGAAACCAAACATGGGATTGTCTGACTTCATCGACGATGCTGCGAGAATGCCTCTGGATGCCGTCGAACTTACCAGCTACTACTTCCCCGACACAACGAACGGCTATATTACAAGCCTCAAGGGACAGTGCATCCGGCTCGGTCTCGACATCAGCGGAACCGCGGTCCGCAACGACTTTTGCTCGGCCAACGCCAGGCAAAGACAACGCGACATCCAACACGTGAAAGACTGGATCGAACACACTTCCTTACTCGGCGGAAAGACGATTCGGATCTTCGCAGGCAACGTCCCACGAGGCGAGGAGGTCGGGCGAGCACAAGCGCGATGCGTTGAGGGAATCCAGGAGGTGTGCGACCACGCTGCTCGGTTCGGCGTCTTTGTGGCTTTGGAAAATCACGGCGGCATCACCGCTTCGTCCGACGAAATGCTTGCGATCGTCCGCGCCGTTCGGCACGCCTGGTTTGGAGTGAACCTCGACACGGGAAATTTCCGCACCGCCAATCCCTACGCAGACCTGGCCAAGCTAGCCCCTTATGCCGTGAACGTGCAACTCAAAACCGAAATTCGAAAAGCAGGGCAAGAGAAAGAAGATGCCGACATCCCACGGTTGCTCGAGATTCTCCATAGAGCGAGCTACCGAGGCTATTTAGTCCTCGAATACGAAGCCGCCGGAGAACCGCGTGAAGAAGTGCCTCGGGAATTGACAAGATTAGAACAATTTATTCGTGAGATGGAATGATGGTTTGGAAGTGAGTCGTTGTTGCATCTGCGGAGTGGCTAAATATCGTCGGAGACACTTGTTTCTTGTACTGGGCACTGGGCCAATTCAGTATCGCAAGTAGCGGTCACTGCTGTTGGTGGCACGCCCCTGGGCAAGCCTGGAGCATATCACCAAATTCGAGGCTCATTTCTACGACCCCCCTCGAGAGTTAGATTTTGGGCGAGGGGTGTCTAAACTCAAGAACTGACATTGTTTGATCCCACGAAGTTCAATCGTTGGCAATTTCTCGATTCCCTTTCACTTCGAAACGCCAACTCACACCTTCCTGGTTCGTTGCCGTCCCTGAGAAAACCGCTCCTTCGATCTTCCCAGCGTAGCTGACTTGTCCGTCGTAAAACGTGAGAGTCATGTTGTTCCCGGTTCGTTTCCAGGTGCCGGCGTGGCGTCCTTCGGTGTCGATCATGACGACAAGACCTTTTCGCTCGAATTCGAATACCAGTTTGCCGTATCCTTCCAAATTCTCACCTCCAGTCCAGGTCGTTCCGGCCAGCGTAAGTTCTTTTTGACGAGGGGCATTGAGCTTTCTCTCGAACGTTACGATCAAACCGTCCACATCTTCCACTGTCAGAATCTGTTCATTCAACCTCAAGACCTGGAGACGTGTCGGAGTGGTCCTATTCTTCGGTTGGAGAGTAAGAGTGCCTTTTCGATAAGAGTAAGTGCCAGGTGAATGTCGAGAACTGGTTTTTCCGTTCGTGTCCTTGGTGAACGACGAGTCGTAGGTCCCATCCTTGTGGAAATCAACACTCAAAACAGTCATCGTCCCGTCCTTCGCTTTTCCATAAGCGACCCAACGACCGAGGATCGTAATTGCCTGGCGGACCGGGTTCCTTCGAACTTGGCCTTTCACTTTCGCGTTTTGGAGCATCGTCCGAATTTCGGAGACGTCCACAAAGTTCGAGACCAACCGTGTTCCGTTGTCAGCGCTCGATACCAAAGCAACAACTTCCGCTTTGTCGTTGACAACTGGACCACCACTGTCGCCAGGATTCGTTGGAAGATCGGTCATGACGACTTTCGCGTCCACAACGAACGCGCGAGTTCCTCGGCCGACACGCATCACCCGCCTCATGACCGTGCGAACCTTGCCGTGAGTATAAATCCAAAGTGCATCGAGGCCCCCTTGGTTACCCACGACATGGACCGATTCTCCAGGGCCAGCCGAATCGCGGGCCAGTTGGATAGCCTTGGTCGAACGGGGTAGCTTTGGTAATTCGAGGATCGCCAAGTCCTTGCTCTTGAGCCGGAAAACGACACGAGCTTGAACAGCCGACTCCTTACGGTTGACCAAGTAAAATCGACGATCGACGATTAACTTTCCATTGGTCCAAAGCGGAAAGTGAACCAGAACAGTGTCGTGGTTCTCGACAACGTGACAAGCCGTTACGACCCATCGACGTTCGGCATCCACGACGAATCCGGTACCGAAGTTTGATTTGTTCACAATGAAAACCGTCGAAGGCAAGACCTTCTTGTAAACTGTTTGGTCGGCCCGAGCTGTCGTTCCTACCAGATACAGCATCCCAACCAAAACGCCAACGAACATCCACCCAGAACGGGGATAAGAGAAGCTAGAGGTTCGCGTCGCAAAGTTTCGTACAGAGTTCATCTTTCGTCCTCGGTTTATGGTGATGACAGCCGGAGAGGTGCCCGGAATTGTTCTCTGGTCGATTTTCCTCCGACGGGTCGTCGGAGGATCTACAGATGACGGTGTTCTTTGTTGGCCGTCTATTAGCTATTGCTACCAAGGAGGATTTTCGCGGGATTTTTGTCGAATTTTTTTGGAATTGTTGTTCGCGTGGAACTGCTTGTATGCAACAAGGCCAATGGGTCATTCTTGAGGCAAGCGATATTCACGGATTTGGAGTTCGTAGGCCCCTGTGTCGTTTCCCAAACTCGTCGCCGAAATACTGTACTGACCCGTTTCGAGGGGCGTGAAATCGATCCGCGATTTGTTCGGATTGTCCGGATTAGCATCGTCATTTCTGACGATTTCTCTGCCATTAGCATTCTTCAGGATCAAGACAGTATCGTAGGTCTCGCTTTCCAGAACCAGCTTGTAAGTGTGACCCTTTCTCAGCGTTTGTTGATGGGTCTGGAAGAACTTGCCTTCGTAAATCGGACTCACCTGTGTCAACTCCCCAGCGTGGGTCGTCGCTGCTCCAAGGGACTTGAGTGGTCGCACTCGAAGTGCATACGACCCGGTTTTGTTAGGAAAAGCAGTCGTTGCGAGCAGCTTATAGGTTCCGTCTGCGGGAGGTCGGAAAACCAAACGGCTGGCGAGCACGTCTGGGGGCGACATGTCATCGTTGCCACACAGAATTCCGAATGACATCGTCTCGACGCGAAGGAACGGATCGAAATCCGAACTCGTCAACTCCAACAAATACGCTCGGTCTTTTCGAAGTCGGACGACATGCACTCCCCTGTAATAAGCCTTCGAGGAACGAGGGTGCACGGGAGCTTTCTGGGTAATAGCTCCGCGGAACGTTTGCCCTGCGTCAGTTACAGTTGTTGGTGCGGTGGCCTCTTGAAGATAGACTTCCAAATACTTTTTGAGGAGTTGGCGATTAGCATGAAGACGCTCCGTTTTGGACTCGTTCGGGAACACCTTCGCGCACCGATCTAGAAATCGGAGAGCCCTCGCATACTCACAGTGGTCAGCGTAGGCTTTTGCAACTACGAGAGCCATTTCCACAGCCACTTGGCCTGACTCCCTTTCGAATTCGTCCACGATTTTCTCGGCAACCTTCAATCGTTCCAGGGCCCCGTCGATTTGCTCGGCTTGAAAAAGTGTGTGAGCCCATCCGAGCTGAAGATCGAGATCATTCGGAGCCAGAGTCGTCAACTTGTCAAAATAGTATGCGCCTCGGGAAGAATTATTGTTGCGATAGTGCAATTCTCCAAGATTTCGAAGGACCTCCTCGTCTCTGGGGTTAAGACGTTCGGCAATTTCTAAATGTTTCTGGGCTTGATGGTCGTCCTTTCGTCGAATGTAGATCCGGGCCAAGTTGAAATGAGGCATCATAAAATCAGGTCGAAGACGGATCGCCGTTTTGTAATGATCCATGGCGCGGTCGAATCGACCTTGATCGCCCAACAAGAGTCCCAGATTGTTGTGCGTGGCAGCATTATTGGGACGTAAAGCCAGCGCAACCTGGTAGAAACCGATGGCCTCCTCTGGGTGACTCTCCCGCAGAAACAACCCAAGGAAGAAGTTCAGCCAGAATTCTTCTCGATCCCGAGCCTGCGCAGAACGCAACAATGACACAACACCTGGAATAGCCGTTTTATCGGTCACCGGCGTGTCAAGACTCGCGAGGACAAGGACCAGTTGGGGAGAGATCTTCCGCTTGGACTGAATTAAACTTTTTACTAGCTTGGCCCTTGCGTCGCGATCGTCCCATGCAAGTGGGTCGCGAACCTGTAAACCAACTTCGGACCCTGGAACTAACGCCCGACCGAGTGCCAACAGGCGATCGCGGAACTGTTCATGTAGTTCACTTTTTCTTGCCACTTTGGCCGCGCCGGGTTCCCCCAATTCTCTCTTTTTTCTCTGGGCGCGCCAGCTCAGATGATGAGCTACCAAGGCCCAATCGTCGATAGCATCGGTGATCTGGTTTCGGATGGGCCAGTCCTCGATGTACCTGATGAGTTCGCGTTCGGATTGTTTGTCGAACGACAAACCGAGGTTTTGAAACGTTTGCTGATACTGTTTGTTAGCTATTTCGTACTCGAATCCTCCACGGCCCCACGCACTACGGTTCTCCTTGATCCGAGCGAGTTCCTCGATTGCCGCCAGTTGACGTTGGAAGTCCTCAGCTTTGTCCTTGAGTTCGGTCGGAGCCGAGGTCTCTAATCGACCCGCCACCCGTTCTAGCAACGCACCCGCTTCGTTCCTCTTGTCGGCTTTGAGCATTTGCTCGACATCATCCAAATACCCACGAACTTGTTCTCTTCGGACGGCCTCGCTGACGGTGTACCGCCAACCAAACCAACCAGCCACAGCCGTGGAGACCACAATGAGACAAACTAAAACGGTCGCATACTTTCGTCGTTCCCGGGCGATACGTTCTTGCTCGAGGCGACGTTGAACACTCGCCTGGTAGTCCGTCATGGCCTTGGCGACAGCGCCAGCATTGGCAGGACGTCGTTGCTTATCCGGACACAAACAACTTTTGGCAAGGTGAATAAGCATCGAGTCGATATTGCTCCCGTCGAGCCGTTTGTTAGCCTCCGAGAGATCAGCTCGAGTTGCCTGGACCAACGCCGACCACTCGCCCGAACCCGTGTAGGGAGGCGATCCTGTCAGAATGTGACACAGTACGGCACCCAAAGCAAAGACGTCGGAACGCTCGTCGACTTCTCGATGCTGGCCCTTAGCTTGCTCAGGTGGCATATACGTCGGGGTTCCCATGACGATACCCTTGCGCGTCAATTCCGCCTTCGAGCCATCCTTGACGACCTCTTCCGGCCCGTCAGGTGAAGCTTGGGTGGAGCCTCGATCGAGGGGAAAGTGGATGGTGGCGTCTGGGTCATCGGCTTGTTGGGAGGACACCTTTTGTTTGGTCAGTCTGGTCTCTGCATGGTCATTGCTAAAACTGAGTTGACCTTCGGCTCCCGAGGGCTCCGTTTCATCTTGTCTGGTCGGTTTGCCAAGCTCCTCGGCATCCAGCACCTTTGCTAAACCCCAGTCCATGACCTGCACTTCGCCAAACGCACCAACCATGATGTTCTGGGGTTTGATGTCACGATGAATGACCCGCCGGTCGTGAGCGTATCCGACAGCCTGGCATACTTGTTCAAATATAGTCAAAAATTTCGCCAGTTCGTAAGTTGGCTGCGGACGCTGACGAAGCAGCGACAACAGGGTCTGACCACGAACGAGCTTCATTGTGAAGTACGGTCGGCCGTCACGAAACTTTCCCAATTCGTAGATTGGGACAATCCCAGGATGTTGGAGTTGGCCAGCAATTTTCGCTTCTCGCCAGAAACGTCGCTGCATTGCACTGTCGTCGTGGTGTTTCCCAAGCAGCACCTTGACGGCAATTTCGCGTTCCAGTGTCTTATCCCTTCCTTGCAGCACAACACCCATTCCCCCGCGAGCCAATTCTCGAACAACATCCAAATCCTCGGGTAACTCTTCGAAAGGCGGGAGTTGACCGGGCTGCTCGGTTGGCCCACAGGAAACCGGAGGAGCTAGTTGGTCGGCCAGTGGGAGCACGGATGTGCCGTTGCCATTGGTAGGAGGCAAATCAAGAGCGTCATCCTCTCCTGGAGTCGGCCAGGGCAGACCAGCAGAACCGCCGAAGGCCGCTTCGAGAGCTTCTTGCTCCAGTTTGGAATCGTCGGCACTTCCATCCGACATGTGTGGCCCCCTTTCCGGATTCGGAGAATGCGGGAGGCTGTCGGAATGTGGAGTTTTGCCGTGGTCGGTCGGGAATGATGGCTCAGTCACGGATTGGGCTCCGAAGATTTGGGAAAAAGTGAGAGACCCAGCAGACATGGGAGTATTACGAACTGCATTTCTAAGGTAGCAAGAACACTCCGTGAGTCCTCCTCTTGACTCGCCTCGTTTATTGTGGGAGGCGTACTGTGAAAGCCGACAGTTCGCTCTCAATGATAAAACTCTGAACAGAGTTTGCAAAGGGTGGAGACGTCAACTGACTATTTACTCTTCCTTGAGCAGCAGAAGTAGTTCACGGCATTCCTGCTCGATGTGTTGAGTATTTCCCGGGTTGTGAAAAGCTACGACCGATTCCAGGGCCTTGCGAAATTCGTTCCGTGCCGTCGCATATTGATGATGGAGCCAGTCGGCTTTCACGCCCCACACCTCTGCGATTTCTCGAATGGGTTTACCCTGGCTCACTCGGAGACGCAAAAGTTCGACTCGTCGAAGTGCCTCATCTCCTTTGGATTTGGCCATTTGGTGTTGCCGTACAACGGCTTCCTGAACAAGCACTTTGGCCCACTCTCGGTCAAAAAGGGCCGATACGGCTGTCGCACAGTCCTCGACTTGATCGAGAACGTTGTCATCATGGAGTGGTCTTTTCGCTGCCTCTTGTCGCTCGAACTTACGGGCGATGTTAATGACCACGCCACGCAAGAAAGGCCGGAAGGCCCTGGAGCTATCTGCTCCGGTAACGGCCCCGCCTTCGCGCAGACATTGAAGAAAGACTTCTTGTTGAGCGTCGTCGAGGAATTGAACCAGAGGTCGCCCTCGCCATCTCGCCGCCAGGACGGATCGCACCATTCCCTCGTACTTCGCGTGAAACTCCGATCGTGCTGAGTCGCTGCCTTCGACAACGGCGTGAATCAAAGTCCAACTCGTTGGATTGTCCATGGAATTCGTTCCAGTTAGTTGATCGTACGAAAAATCCGAATCCGTAAACGCGACAGTGGCCACTTCTCGCCCAACTAGTGATCTCCACGCCGAGATCCGCTGGCCGCGTTGCGAAACACATTAGCAACCGTGGCAGTTTTGCAGATGTTTATGATAACGTGACCGCAGCTTTTCCAAACAGTCTTTTGAAAACGCATTTGCTTGGAAGGGTCTGACGATCCGCAACGCCAAGAGAACAACGACGACTCTGTCAAAACTGACGCGAACACCAAGAGCATTCGCAGCACATTCTTGGTCAAACGATTGGCTCCACTGTGGAGAACTGTGCCGAAAAAGTAGCAGGCACACTCGGAACGAAAAAAAATGCTTGTCAGGTTTGCAGGTTTAGGTGGCTCGGTTGTGCCTACGACAAACAAAAAACCAGACAGCTAGACATTTCGCCTTCTGAGCCTGTCTGCTACTTGGATTCGTAAGCCCCTCAGTTCTCAGTAAGATGACGAATCGGCTGATAAAACGAACTACACGGCACAACGCGATAATATGGAAATGGGATTGATTCGCTATTGGTAAACTTTGATGACCCTACCCTCGCGTTTTAGACAAGGAATTCACCAATGTCTAGGACCATGAAAACGGACGACTGCAGGACCAAAAACGCAAACATATGTAGGCCGACTCGCCAAACTTCTTGGAGCGCAAAACAATATGATCTCTATCAATCACAACACACATATTCCCGAAGAGGAAGTTTCGTGGACATTCGTCCGGGCAAGTGGTCCTGGCGGACAAAACGTGAACAAGGTCGCGAGTAAGGCCCAGCTGAGGTGGGCGTTCGAAGCGAATAATACACTACGACCCGACGTGAAAAGTCGGCTTCGGCAACAGCAAAAGAACCGGCTCACAACTGAAGGTGACATGATCTTTGTGTCGCAGAAATACCGCGACCAGGAACGAAATCGAGAGGATTGTATTGGGAAACTAAAAGACGCAATCCAAAGAGCGCTCCACGTTCCCAAAACTCGAAAGAAGACAAAGCCCACCAGGGCATCGCGGGAACGACGAATTACAGCCAAGAAGCAAAGGGGAGAGAAGAAGGCCGCACGAAAGCGACCTTCGTGGGATTGACCTTCTGGGTTATCTTGTGGCCTTGACCAAAGCCACCCAATCCTGCGCTCGTTCTGTGGGGGGAAGACCAATCGATTGAAGCCCTGGCCCTGCCACCATCTTCACAGTCCCCGTTTGCAAGTTTCCGCCCTTCCTCGGGTTGTACCACTGGACTCGAAAGTTCCCCTTCGGAAGTTTCAACTTCACTTCTCCACCGTTGGGCAAGTAGACCGCGTACACGTTTTGACCTGCAAAGCAGTAGTCATCTGTCCGACTCGTCAACCCATCAGCGTGATGCATCTCCGTGAATGGAAGGTACTTCTGAAAGAATTGCAACGCATAGCGGGTCTGGTCCCACAGATTCGCGCGAGATCGCCAATCCTCACAATTCAAATCGTTGTGGGCCCACTTATACCCAAAATACCACTCGCACCCTGCGCCTCCTCCCATCAAATTACCCCACAGGTGCTTCTTGCGAACAACATCGTGGGTAGGGTCGTCCTTGTCGGGTTTAACTCCCGTGTGAGCAGGTCCAATTTCATCAAGACACACGATCCATTTTCGCCCCGCTTTGGCGGAACGATCGATCCACCGGATGGTCTGGGTATGGGTATCGTTCGTTTGCAAGGAAGGACCTTCCAGGTGAGCAAAGCCGAGTAAAGGGTTGTAAACTTTATCATATTGTCCGGGAAAAGTGTGAACGACGATAGGACTGTCGTACGGATCGAGATCGCGAATGTAGCCGCAGAATTGCTTGCGTTGTGAATCCGTATTGGTGTTTTCCTCGCCGAGGTTCCAGGTGATTGCCAGGTGATGTCCGAACCGAGCGATCAGTTCGCGGTAATAAAGTTTGCGGTGCTCACCCAACCTGCCTTCATCCAACAGTTGGTCATTTTCTGTCTCTTGGGTGATGACGTGGAGCATGATGCCCATCTTGTCCATATGAGAGAAGACAATGTCCCATTGATCGAGCTTGCTGCAATCGAACCGATCACGGACATTCGGGGCGACCCACGGCCAAACGTCACGACCATCCCCGGCGACATTCATGGTCAGGAAGTACACCGAGTTCATACCTTTACTTGAGAGGTAATTCAGGGCACCGATTATACCTTTCCCTCTGCCATTCTTCCAAGTCGGGTCACTCGGCTTCCAGTCTCTGACATGCGACGCATAGCGATGAATTCGGGCATTGCGTTTCTTAGCTCGTTTTCCACCCCCCTTGAGCGACCTGGTGTCATCAAAGTCAGCATACGCGAGGAAGTTTTCGGGACTGTCCGCACCACCTTTGAGGAAATACTCCTTCGATTCAGCGAACTGCAGGTGATGTTTCCCGACGTACTGCAACCTCCCCTTGGCTCGGTGGTCACGTCCTTTTTTGTCCGATGGTGCGACCTCGAATTGTCCCATGGCTCCGTCACATTTGGTTCGTTGACCTGCCTTGGTTTGTAAAGCCAGTGCTATGTCCTTACCTTTGCGGAAAGACACAACGTAGTTCCACTTCCCTGTAGCGTTGGGTGTGAAACGGATACGCCATTTGTTACCCTTGGTGGCGCCTGTCTCCGCGGCATTGCCATCGGCGGCAAAGTAGCCAGGGACAACGAACTTGCGGTTACCGTTGCTGAACGTCGCACTCAATCGATAGTCTCGAAATGGATTGACTCTACCGTTTTCGCTCGCTTGAGGCCCCGTTATGGTCAAGGTAATCGAGTGCCACTTCTGGCGAACGCCGGAGAGCTTGACATCTGCGTGAGTATTTGGTGTCAAAAGGAGAGTTGACACCAAACAGCAGATCAGGAGGACACTTGTGGTTCTCACAGACATGATCTCATTCCTTTCTTGTAGTGGGTGTTACTTACGGTTGCGTTTCTTCAGATATCGTTGCCATTGAGGAGCTGCGTAGGGACAAAGCGCGAGTCCTTTAGGAGCAGGCAACCCTGTGAGGATCTTGGCGAATCGGGCTTTTGCTGCAAGAACTTCGGGAGATTGGGAGTTGGTCACATCCTTGTAGACTGTCGCAGCATCCATCTTCGGAGTCCGCCGGTCCCCGCAATCGAAGAAACGACCATCTCCCTCCAGCAACCACCGCTTATCCCTGAGAACCCTTCGCTCATGGATGTAACTGAATACCCACTCCCTACGAGGCCCTTTTAGGCCCTTGAGCTGTGACACCAGACTGACACCATCGAACTTGCGGTCTTGAGGGAGGTTGGCTCCTGCAAAGTCGGCAAGGGTCGGAAGGATGTCTGTGAGGTCGGCTAACTCATCGGTGACCACACCCTTTTCGACTGTCCCTGGGCAACTGACGATCAATGGAACCCGCACCCCCATTTCGATGGGGAGAGCCTTTCCGGCCCCTTGCGTCCCGTTGTCTCCAGTGAAGATCACCACGGTGTTCTCGTCGAGCTGGAGCTTCTTGAGCGTCGTGACGATACGCCCCACAACTCGGTCCATCGATTCAACGTTGTACATGAGACCACGAGGTGTCTTTTCGCCGACTTTGGTGGGATGAGGTGCTGGTTCCCATGGAGTATGGGTCAACACCATTGGGTAGTAAACCAGGAAAGGCCTACTCTTGTGTCGACGGATGAAGTCGATGGCGAAATCGGCGAACAAGTCTGGTCCATAGTCGGTACCCTTGGTGGGGAGGTACTTTCCGTTCTCCATGATCGACGGGTGCCAGAAACGAGCTGTTCTTCCACCTTTTTGACCTTCCCAACCCCCGGTATGTTCGACCCCTTTGGGAAGATTGTGTTTGTAGGCCCAAATGCGGTACTCGTCGAACCCACAATCATTGACGAGTGTAGGAATCTCTCCCGTCAACTGCCACTTGCCCACCAAACATGTTGCATATCCTTGTGTTTTCAGGATGTCGGCGAACGTCACCTCCGCCGTCCCGAGATCGTACTTGGAGTTCCGATACGTGGGACTGCCTGGACGACCAGTAAAGTTGTACCAGCCGGTTCGGAATCCGTACCGTCCTGTCATGATCATGATGCGAGACGGAGAACAAATCGGAGTCGAATAACAGGTCCTGTATCGAACTCCATTTCTGGCGAGTTCGTCCAAATAAGGTGTTTTGTGTTTTCGATTCCCGTAGCACCCGAGGTCGCTTGCGCCGAGGTCGTCGGCCATGAAGACTACGAAATTCAATTTCGGTGTTTTTTGATTTCCGAGAACAGAGGGTAAAATTGTTTGGAACGCCAAGAATACACCAAGTACAAAGATGGTTGGACGCATCGACTCTCCTAGGTTTTATGATAATGCCAATCTCAATAGGGGACCCGATCTTATCACGTCGCTACCCTGTCAGAGTAGATATTTTTCGATCTCAGAAGTTAAAACTTCTGAAGGTCATGAGGGTGAAGAGAGAAAGAAAGCCGCTGCCTGACATGCAGTGTCGTTCCTCAACCGGCAGCCAAACGAACACCAAACAGAAACCATACTTGTGTTTGGTGTCGATGGACCGAACAAGTAGCAATTGGTTGCATGTGCTTTCCAACGTCGTCGGGTAGTGGCTGGAACTACACGAACACGATCTCTTCAAGACCGTCTGATTGCTTTTTGGGAAAAGGCAAGTTTACCTGACGCCTGTCCTCTACATTCCCGGATGTGACTCAACTGGACCTTTGTGCATCCAGCAGCAGCGTTTGGTGTAGTAAAAATCGCGAAGTATCAACTCTAAGAGGTAGTACTACAAACGAGTTTTCGAGGTAGGAGTTGGAGAGCATGATCGGAGTGGGAGGGAGCAATCAAAGTGGCACAGAAAGAAGATAATATCCTGAAACAGAACCGCAAAGGACTATCACTCAAGTCTAGATTCGAGGTAACGAATGACCAAAAACTTGAGTGAAGACCTAAGAGGCCATCCGGAAAGTAAGTTGTTGCTGTGTATAGAGTTATGCCAACATAGAAATCTTGGAGATGTTCGTCGGCTTTGGCTTTTTCCTGATAGGAGTGCCCGAGGCATTTCTATTAGTTGCCTGAACTTGTTGATACCAAACAACTTACTTTCCGGATGGCCTCTAAAGACTACCAATTCATCGGTTGTAGCTATCGAGAAGCAATCCTCTGTACCACCGGCTTATCAAGATTTGTAAAATCGACATGCAGCTGCTCCCCTCTAACAAATCGCACCCTTCGCGTTCGAGAAATCAGTTGCCCGCCTTGGTTCAATCGGATCACAACATCATATGTGTACCGACTTCCCGGATCGAGTTCTGGTGTTAGGACACCTCGTACATTCGAACCCGGTTTCCCGATTGCTCTACCGTTGATGACCAGTTCAGCTTGCGCCGGAAGTGAGACTTGTACGATCGCGTGATTGCGTAACTCAGGCCATTGGGATCGTCGTGAAACCAATCCGTTGTTGCCAAAACGAACGCTTCGCACACCAGAAGGAGTAGATACCGAATCTCGCTCAGCATGGAACATCGATTGCGGAGTATTGCCCAACGGTTGTTCACCTGGAGTGGGTGTCATATGTTCCGAGTCACTCGGTTCTGAGTGCCAAGAATTCGGGTAGTCATGTCCGTAGTAACCATAGTACGCGTTAGGAGGGACATGATATCCATAAACGCGGAAGGGTTGAGCCATGTAGCCGGGTATACAGTTATTGCGCGAAGTATGGAAAAATAGCGACACCAAAAACAGCTCGGGAATCATGAGAGTTGCCTCCTCGGTTCGATGCGTGTGATCTGGATTGAAGATCGAGGTGATGGGATGCGAAATAATCTTCTCAAGGCAACATTAGTTTCACTTTGTAAAATTGTCAACAGAGACAGAAATGTCCCAGTGAGTTCCTACAAAATCAGCGACGACATAGACCTCATAACAAGACGGATGCTGATTTCATCAGTTTTGCAGAGTCGTTGTTGGTGAACTCATCAAGTTCTCTGACTATCGTCCAAAACGAATCCATCGTAATTATGATACCAGGTGACAGCGATGGCAAAGCAGCACTGACAACAGCTGCAATACAATCGATGTGATTCCCTGTGCGGTCACCTGCCTCACAAGGCAGATGACTCTTGTTTAAGCCACTGGTCGTGGTGCTCCTTCAGAATGGTCACTGCCTCATCAACATTATCGACGCATCTGGGGATGTCCATGTCTTTCTTATTGGCCAATTCAGTATTTCCTTCGATCATATATTGAGTGGCCCATTCGACGAGGTCTCGCCACATCTGACCTACCATGACCAGTGGAGTGCGGTAGAGGTGACGGACTTGAAGCAGTTGCCAGACCATCATGGTTTCGAGGGTCGTTCCGATCCCACCAGGGACAACAACGAACGCGTCCGAGGCAATGATAAAGTGGTGTAGCCGAGTAAAAAATGTCTTATGAGAAAAGACGTGTTGTACGAATGGATTGGCTCCCTCTTCGAACGGCAGGTCTATCCGGATACCGACAGACCGATTGCGTTCACCGGCACCAACAGACCTCGCCCCTTCGTTGGCCGCTTGCATCAAGCCTGGGCCCCCACCAGTGATAATGTCACATCCCATCTCGGCCAGTTTACTGGCGAGTCGTTTGACCTCGTTATAAATCGGCGCATCGGGCTCTGTCCTTGCCGAGCCGAAAATGGTGACGTGGTAGCGTTCCCTCCGGCTTGGCTGAAGGCGCGTCAAATTGTTGACTACGTCCCACAACTCCAAGACCGTACTGAAAAGAATCTTCTTCACACCATCTTCGTCAGACAGACTAACGAGGTCAGGACGACTGACCGATGTATTTTCGTGATCCATTGTGAAAGTCTTTCTTTACTGCTGTAGAGTGATCTTGGGGAGGACTTGGTAACTCAACTCTTTCTATACCCTCTTCCCTCTGCCAGCAACTCGACACTCACTCGTATTCAAAACCTCTGCATGAATTCGTGACTTGTATGGACATTAAGAGGTAGATGTCTCGGCTCGTTTGATCCACCCTCCAATGGTCTCCTTGACGAATCTATGGCCACCCGCGCTGACATGCATCCCAAACCAACCTCGCTTCCAAATGTAACTCGGGGACCAGTACACTTGGTGTAATCGCGTGTAGACTCCTGTCTTCTCCTTGGGAACTCGAAACCCAACCATGCCAGCAGCAGGACAGTGCCAACGATCCATTGTCCCAACGAGGGTGATCGCGATCCCAAGGATGAACCAGTCCAGCCAGCTACTCAGTGATAACATCCCAACAGTGCATCGTTGCAGCGCTGGACTCAAGTCGTACCATGGTGACAAACCAGCGTTGACCATGACCAGGCTGGTGACAGCTTGGTTGTCTGACAGTCTCTCGAGGGCAAACACTCCCATGGCAGCTCCACCCGAGTGGGTCACCAAATGCACAGGAAGACCAGGGTGCTCGCTTGTGTACTCTCGAATACGGTCGGCCAAACGGTCCGCTTGTCGTTGATGGTGCTTGGTATTCCAAAGATCTGCGAAGATGGGTGCCAACAACATCCCTTGGCTCCAATAAAATTCTTCGAAGTCGTGGGCAAGACCTGCAGCCCGTAGGCCCTTCGCGAAGGAGTTGGCAAACATCCGGACTCCTCCAATGCCGTCAAGCAGGAAGATCTTCCCGTGCGATAAATCACCATCAAAGAGCGAGTAAGTGTCAACTCGGTGGGCTGGCATCGTGGCTTTCCCTTTCGTTTCCAAACAAGATAGACACGCGGCAGATTGGGTTTGAGGTTCAGCCCAACGAATTAGCCTCCTCCCCGAGTTTGAAGAGAGACTTTGGAAAGGGAACGTGTGACAATGAACCATAATTCGCAGCGATTTGCCTTCCTCTCCTCAACCTGTTAGTGAGCTGCTTGACCCCACTTCCAGTTTCGTACTTCCGGCATGTCCTCCCCGTACTTGTGGACGTACTGTTTGTGCTCAATGAGTTTGTCTCGTATGGCTTGTTTGGCATAGGCCGCGCGAGGACCAAGTTGGGGCACACGGTCAATGACGTCTTCGACGAGATGAAATCGGTCGAGGTCATTGAGGACGACCATGTCGAAGGGTGTCGTGGTCGTTCCTTCTTCCTTATAGCCACGGACGTGCAGATTTTTATGGTTGGTCCGTCGGTATGTCAACCGGTGGATCAACCAAGGATATCCATGAAAAGCAAAGATGATCGGTTTGTCCCTGGTGAACAAGACGTCGAATTCCTTGTCACTAAGTCCATGAGGATGTTCGGTAGCCGGTTGAAGGGTCATGAGGTCCACAATGTTGATGACACGTACTTTGAGTTCCGGAACGTGTACACGAAGCAATTCGACGGCTGCAAGGGTCTCTATCGTGGGAACGTCACCACAGCAAGCCATGACCACATCAGGTTCGTTGCCTTGATCGTTACTGGCCCAGTCCCAGATGCCAATGCCCGCGGTACAGTGCTTGACCGCTGCATCCATGTTTAGCCATTGTGGTTGAGGCTGTTTCCCTGCCACGATGACGTTGACAAAGTCGCGACTCCGCAGGGAACGATCAGTCACATACAAAAGACAGTTCGCGTCGGGTGGCAGGAACACGCGTATGATCTCGGCTTTCTTGTTCACAACGTGGTCGATGAAACCAGGGTCCTGATGACTAAATCCGTTGTGGTCCTGTCGCCAGACGTGGGAAGTCAGCAAGTAGTTCAGAGACGCAATCGGTCGTCGCCAGGGAATGTGCTTACATACTTTGAGCCACTTGGCATGCTGGTTGAACATCGAATCAATGATATGGATGAAGGCTTCATAACAGTTAAAAAATCCATGTCTGCCCGTCAACAAGTATCCTTCAAGCCACCCCTGACATTGGTGCTCGCTAAGCATCTCCATCACACGTCCATCGGGGGATACGTTGTCGTCGAAGTCGAATGTCTCCGCCATCGAACACCGGTCAGTAACCTCGAATACGCTGGCCCAACGGTTCGACGCGTTCTCGTCAGGACTAAAGATGCGGAAATTCGCTTGGGACATGTTGTGCTTCATCACATCCCGTATGTACGTACCCTGCACTCGGGTTGCTTCGGCCACAACGCTACCAGGATTGGTGATCTCGACCGCATAATTTCGAAAGTCGGGAAGTCGGAGGTCCTTGAGCAACAACCCACCGTTGGCATGCGGATTAGCACCCATACGCCGAGGACCTTTTGGAGCTAACTCGGACAGGTCTGACTTCAGTGTCCCGTTCTCGTCGAATAATTCATCGGGACCATACGTCTTCATCCATTCTTCGAGCAGTTTGACATGCTCGGGGTTGGCGTGCATCTTGCCCATTGGCACCTGGTGCGATCGCCAGTAGTCCTCGACCTTCAATCCATCGACTTCCTTCGGACACGTCCAACCTTTTGGCGTCCGGAAAACGATCATCGGCCATGCTGGGCGTTCGAGTTGCCCGTTGGCGCGGGCATCCGTCTGAAACTCTTTGATCTCGGACACGACAGTGTCGAGGGTTCTGGCCATTTGTTGGTGCATGGCCTCTGGTTCATGTCCTTCCACGTAATAGGGCTTGTACCCATATCCCCGGAGCAGACGATCCAATTCGTCATGAGGGATACGAGCAAGAACAGTCGGTCCTGCGATCTTGTAGCCGTTCAAATGGAGAATCGGAAGGACGGCACCATCTCGAACCGGATTGAGGAATTTGTTGGAGTGCCAACTTGTGGCGAGGGGACCCGTCTCAGCTTCGCCGTCTCCAATGACGCACGCAGCAATAAGCTCGGGGTTATCGAACACCGCACCGTAGGCATGAGAAAGTGCATACCCAAGTTCACCGCCTTCATGAATTGATCCAGGGGTCTCTGGAGCGACATGACTTGGGATCCCGCCTGGAAACGAGAACTGAGTGAAGAGTTTCTTCATCCCCTCTTCGTCTTGGGTGATGGTTGGATAAATCTCGGAGTAAGTTCCTTCGAGGTAAACGTTCGCCACAAGTCCCGGTCCACCGTGACCTGGACCTGTGATGTAAATCATATTGAGGTCGTATTTCGTAATGACCCGGTTGAGATGTACATAAAGGAAGTTCAGACCAGGCGTCGTTCCCCAGTGCCCCAACAGCCGTGGTTTGATGTGTTCCTTGATCAACGGCTCGCGCAGAAGTGGGTTGTCGTAAAGGTAAATTTGGCCCACCGAGAGATAATTTGTGGCTCGCCAATAAGCATCCATTTTCCGGAGTTCTTCTGTAGACAACGGCCCGGATGTTGTGCCGGTTGTTTTTTGCTGCGTTGTTGTGGCCGTCATAATGCTGATCCCATTGTTGATTGACACACAGGACAAAAAAAGAGGTAGAGTGATTCTAAGGAGAAAATCGAAGACGAGACAGCTCGTTTTCGGGAATGTCACTTCGGGTATTCAAGCAGCGAAAAGTCATTTGTCCGATTCGCAATCAGTTGCTCGTTCGAACAAAGGCAACCACCGAGGCACACGTGGAGTCACTCTTCCCAACATTTTTCCAGATTTGCGTGATTTTCGAAAACGACCAAGTGAAGTCTTTGCTAAACGCGAGTCGATCGCAACACATTCGTTCGCATCGGCGAGCCGATGAGCTTCTTCGACGCTTTCGCAGTAGTAGACTTTCTGTTGACACGACGAACAGCTGCGAACGGCAGGATTTTCTGTCAGATCAAGAGTGTCCCATCTCTGAGGACACTTGTACTGAAACTCGACACAGTATTCGACTTTCGCCCAATCGAATTGTCGCCACCAGTCATCGCCAACAAGTTCCCGGAGTTCTCTGAGCTGCTTTCGGAGTCGACGATGTTTGGCCTCGTCGCTGACGAGAGTATCAAGTTCACATTCCACACGGAGATATTCGGCTTGGTGAAGTGAGGTCGTATCCCCACGTTCTTCGAGCCAGTCGGCGTAGACTAATCGAACGACGTGATTACTCGGATCTGCAAGGATGGCACGAATGAGCTTATCTTCGTCTGTCATGTTTTGAGACTCACGTCTGATTGCCTGAGCTGTTACCCTCCCAAAGTTTCCCGACCAGACGTGCGACAATCACACGGTCTCAAGAAACTCCTTCAGGTCAATCACCTTGCTTCCAGCGAACGTCAACGCTTGCATGAAGGCACCGTGAACTTGTGGTGCCGGGATCGGGTTACCTTTGAATTCGAGAGTCCGGGTCGCACACGCATCCTGGACGACCGTACAACTGTATCCGAAATCAAGCGCGGCCCGTGTTGTTGCGTCGACGCACATGTGACTCATCGCACCGCAGAAAACGATATGGTCGATACCCAATTTGTCGAGTTTTTCACGCAAAGGTGTGTCCACAAAACTATTCGGCTTTGGCTTCGGAATGACCTCCTCGCCCGAAAGCGGTTCGACGATGCTGTGAATCTTGACGCCCTCGGTATCTGGCAAGAAAAACGGAACAGCACCACTTCGTTCGACGTGTTGAATGTGAAAGACTGGCTGATTCTGTTTGCGAAAAGAAGTGAGCAAGTCGCGTGCGTTTTGGCTAGCGGCTTCGATGCCCTCTAACTCGTAAGCTCCACCGGGGAAGTAATCGTTTTGGATATCGATAAGGACGAGTGCTGTTTTCATGGGAAGGGGGCTCCGTGAGTGAATCAAAAGTAGCAGGCATACTCGGGACGGGAAGGAAATACTGGTCCGCTGTTGGTTTTAGATTGCGGCGGCGAGCCGCCTTAGTTTCTTCTTTTGTTTAGTTTGGTCTTTGAGCAGTTCGCAATCGACCGTCATCACCAACCAAGAGGACTCGATGATGCGTTTTCTCATAGTTGCTACTATCTTATCGATCCACTCAACAGAAACAGAACGATTCGACTCAATTCGACCAAAACGCGAACCCGACGAAGAACCCTGGACCACCGAAGACACGATTGATTCGCTGGAGAGTGCGGGGGTCCGCAAAGGTCGTAAGTTTGCCTTGCTCCAGGTATGGCGTCGCGCCGGTACCTTGAATCCATCGAACGATGTCAATGGTCTGCGGCTTCATAAAGACTTTGCGGACGTTTAACCCACGTTTGAAATTCTTCCCTCGCCAAAACGGAATGAGACTCTTACCCTGGACCACCCGCTCGGCCTCGCCGATGACGTCGAGCCAGGTATCGATCATGTCTTGGGTCACCTTCACACGAAGGACACCGGTTTGTTTGGGATTAGGAATCCATTCGTGATCATCGTCCTTTTCGGCGGCGTAGTGTTTCCACATCTCTTTGGCGTGGCCGAGCATTGCATCGATGTGCTTGATGGCGGAACGCATTCGCTTGGGCTTTTCGATCCCGAACCGTAACGATAGATGAAAACCAGCGACGGCATCGAACCACGGCTCGACTCTTCTCCCTCGCCACACATCGTTGTCGTCAAAGGCTGGTCGATTCTCCAAGAGGAACTTGTGGGGTGTATCGACCTTGTCAAAAACCATGTGGGCTGCGCATTCGAAGAGTTCCTTGTGATCCAAAGCAAGAATAACGTCCGTCGCCGCTGCCAGGAAATGACAATACCCACGGAACCAATGGACGTCCCCGCCATCAAACTTGATCATGAAACCCTTTACTTTTTGCGGTTGAACATCCATCCCCATCGCTCTCATAACCAACGGAGCAGCAACGGGGTCCGAAGTTGGCCAGACTTTCACCTTGATCAGCGCCGGACGGATGGCGAGTTTGACTTTCGATGTGTCGACTTTGGCAAGCGTCCCATCGACCTTGGCGAGGTCGTCAGCAATCTTCCGGAACATTTTCTGGACGTCTTTGTAGCCAACCGTCTTGGGGTTCCGGTTTTGCGGTAACATTCGCCGCATCATAAATCGGAATCCGGTTGAACTGTCTTCGGTCCGGAGACCATACTTGTGGAGGCTATGGCCGAAGTGTTCGAACGTCAGGAAAAACTGGATCACGCCAAGCCCCAGCCGGACTTCCTCGTCTTTGGGATTTTCCTTGAGGTGAGCGATGAGGGCCTTTTCGCCCTCCTTCAGTTCACCGCTGTAAAGATACTTCTCGAGCATGGTTTGGGCTTGGGCCGCGCTGCCGAGTACAAGCAACCCAAGAAACGCTATTGCGAGTCGGAACGAATGTCGCACGATGTCTTACCTCCAAGAGAATTAAGAGTTGGAACAGAGCTGAAGTTAGCTTATGAACGCTAACCGCTTGGGCACGTTCCGCGATGGGATATCACGATAGACTTGTCAAAATTTTTCCAGAAATGGATGAATTTATCCGAACTCACCCGGGTCTCTCCACTTTACCACAAGATCATCTTCGGTCAAAAAGCGACCATACTGGATGGACTCCAAGAACTCATCCGGCGGACTGTACTTATGGCCCAAGATGTAGTGGAGCAGAAGAGAAGGAGCCATGTAGACGACATCGTCTCGTTGGACGAGATAATGACCGTGTCCTTTGAGTTGGAACTTTCGCCGCTTCCATTTGACCTTGGGAAGGGATTGTCCACAGAGGGTACAAGTGTGACACCCTCGATAACCATCGCTGAAAATTCCACCTGACAAGGCGGAAACGAGGTGATCGATACACTGTTTGGGAACGATTCCTGTTGGGAAACCCTCTCGTTCCAACCATCCGACAGCTCGGAGCTTTATCCCCTCAGATAACATGCCATCTCCAACTTTCACGACCAATAATGGTTTGCCATAGGGCGATGGGAGGTGACTGTGGGGGAACTCCTGAAGATCTGGGAATTCCATTATTTTCTGAACACCGAGAGAAAACTCAAATGAAGATGGTCACAATTCTCTGCGAAAGTTATGCGGATGACTCTCATGATTGACCTCGGAATCAAGTTTTGACTTCCTCCCTGCTCGACCCAGCCTGCGGACTCGTCACGTATTCTGCAACTCGTCTTACGACATCTTGGCGTTGAGCTTCCGAGAGTGGTAGCGGATCTTGGTCCTCCGCGATACTATCCCAAATATCTTCGACAAACAGAGTAGGCCCAACCACTTTCAGTCATGGCAACACACTATTCTCATATCGATAAGGAGTGATCTGGGATTAAACTGAGTTCAATTTGAGAACAGAAGTTTTTCCTTTTCGGGATCGAGTTCGAATTTGGGCCACAGCCTGTCAATGATTGCCAAGGGGTCTTGGTTGATCCTTTCGATGAAGGCCAGACAGGCTCGCCAGAGTTCCCCGAGATTTTTATGACAGTAGCCGTAAGTAACTTCTTCTCGCATCCACTTCCAAAGGCCCTCGATGGGGTTAAGGTCCGGACTGTATCCGGGCAACGGCTCCAAGTGCATACCCAACGCTTTGGCCCCGGCCACAGCTATCTTGGCCCGATGCCAAGGAGCACCGTCCCAAATGATCACGATCTTGGCCGTCGTCGGACCGATCCACTCTCGCACTCGCTTCAAAAAGGCTTTCGTGGTCGTGCCATTACAAGGTCCTTCGTGCCAAATCAGACATCGACCTCGCGTAAAGTCGTACGCCCCGAACCAGTTGATGCGCTCCGACAGGCCTGGGCAATCACTCACACGCCAAGCACGCTCGCCTTTGGGGGCCCACACATAGCCCAAGTCCATGTCTCTGTGGAAATGAGCTTCGTCGATGTAGATCAACAACACTTCGTGGGCACAGACTTTCTCGTACAACCGACGAAATTTCTCGAGGAACTCTTCTCGCTTGGCGGCACACCCTCGGCCCAGAAGTTTCTTGACTTTTTTCCACGTATATCCAGCCCGTCGAAGAACGTTGCGAATCGTGCTGCGAGAAACTCTCAGGCCGAAAGTTTGTCCGATCCAAGTTCGGAACTTCTTGAGCGTCGAGCCGTGTCCGGGCAAGCCGTGGTCAATGGGTTCGGTTTTGTCGGCGGCTTGCAGGAGTTGGTCTTTGTGGTCAGCAGAAAAAGGGGGCGCCGTCCGCCGGTTCGTTTGTAGAGCAGGGCCTCGGGTCCTTGTTCGTTGTAGGTGTGAAGCCAACCCAAGACGGTCTGGACTCGGCGAGAGATTTGGTTGGCCCAGGTTGTGGCATTGGTCTTTCCCGAGGCGATTTGGATGATTGCTTGGAATCGTTCTCTTGTTCGTTGGTGGGTTGCCTCGACGGACAGTCGTCGAACGTCTTCGAGGGTCTGATTCCATTTGGCAAGGTCAGGACGAACCATGACAAAACCTCACTATTGCAATACCCGGATGCGAAAAAGGCCCAAAACACTACCTCCAAGCTTACAAAATAGCAGCGGATTGAAAACTGGCGGTTTCAAATTGAACTCAGTTTAGGTCGATTATTTCGGGGATAAATCCGATGAAAGACATGAGAGTTTCGATGAAGATCCAATCTCTCAATTCAATTCCAACGCTTCCTCCCAGTGCTCGTACAGCTGCTCCAGATTCTTCTTCGTCTCCTCGAATTGTTCGGTAGTCTGCTTGACCTTTTCACCATCCGAATAAATATCCGGCGACGCCAACGCCTTCTCGAGGTCTTGCAGCTTCTCTTCTTCGGCAGCGATATCGGATTCGAGGTCTTCGACCTTGCGGTAAGGGAACTTACGTTTGGGTTTGGCTTTCTTGGGTGGTGGGGCAGACTTACGGGCTTTTTCTTCGACCTTCTTTTGTTTGGCGGCGTTCGCTTCGTCTTGTAGAGCCTTAAGACGTTCATACGTTTCGTAGTTGCCGTGGACGACTTGAACTTTGCCAGGAGCTTCGAACACGACGAGTATCTCGGCGACGCTGTTCAAAAAGTAACGGTCGTGACTGACAACGAGGACCGTCCCGTCGAATGCCTTGAGAGCTTCTTCGAGAGCCTCACACGCCCACAAATCAAGGTGATTCGTGGGCTCGTCAAGGATGAGCGTGTTGACACCCTCGCCAACGAGTTTCGCCAACGCCACGCGGCTCCGCTCGCCACCGCTCATGAGTCCGACTTTCTGTTTAACCTGTTCTCCTTCAATACCGAAGCGTCCGAGCAAGTCTCGCATTTCCTGGTCTTTGGCAGCGGTAATCTCGTCGGGCCAGACGGCTTGTATAGCCTCCTTCTCGTGGTCGAGCATTTTCAAGTGTTGGTCGTAGTAGCCAAGGTCGACGAAGTGGCCGACCTCGACTGTCCCGCTGTCTTGTTGGACTTCTCCAAGCATGCACTTCAAGAGTGTGGATTTACCCGAGCCATTCGGACCCATGATGCCGGCGCGTTGGCCGCGTTTGATGTCGAAACTCAGACGATTGAACAGTGGCTTGTCGAACGCTTTCGTTAGATCCTCAACACGGAACACGACATCGCCACTACGTCGACATTCGCCGAAGTTCATCTTCGGGGCTTCGATGACAGTTGGCATTTCGACTCGTTCTATTTTGTCGATCTGTTTCTGACGGGATGCTGCTTGTTTGTGGAGTTGGCCGTAATTCACTCGGGCGATGTATTCCTCCTGCTTCTTTATGTAGTCCTTTTGTTGTTCGTACTCACGCATTTGCTGCTCGTAACGTTCCTGGCGAAGTCGGTTGTATTGCTTGAAGTTCCCCGGGTAAACGGTGAGTTTCCGGTTGTGCAGTTCGAAGACTTTGTTGACCACCTTGTCCAGGAAATAACGGTCGTGGCTAACGACGATCATGGCTTCGTGTTGAGCGGCCAGGTAGTTTTCGAGCCATTCGGTTGCGGCAATGTCAAGGTGGTTGCTCGGTTCGTCGAGTAGCATTACGTCGGGAGCCGAGAGCAACAACTTACCGAGCATGACTCGGTTCTGTTGGCCTCCACTGAACGTCTCGATCGGACGGTCGTAATCGGTCTTGGAGAACCCAAGACCAGCCAGGACTTGAGCCACGCGGTAATCGATGTTGTAAGCATCGTGGTGTTGGAGCATCTCGACAAGTCGATCGTACTTCGATTCGAGTTGTCTGCGGACCGTGGGATCATCAACCGTCGCAAGGGCCTCAGCAGTCACGACCATCTCGTCCTGAGCCGCAAGAAATTCGTCGAGCGCACTTTTGGCTTCGTCAAAGAGCGTGCGTCCTTCCGCAAAATCTGGGTGCTGTTGGAGTAGGCCGATTCGGGCTCCAGCATGCAACCGGGTTTCTCCGGTATCAGGCTGATTGAGTCCCGCCAGAATTCGCATGAGGGTGGTCTTGCCCGTCCCGTTCGGACCGACGAGACCGACGCGTTCTCCGGCGTATAACTCGAAGCCCAAGTCTTCAAAGAGTGGATCAGCGTCAAAACCTCGTGATAAATTATCGCAACTAAATAAAAGCATAAATGGTGTTCGTTATTGTTGATGGTGATTAATAAACCAAACGTTCCTTGTCGTTTCGTCAACAATCCCCAAGGGCCAAGTAAAACAAACGCCCCAACCCCGCCGAGCCACCAATGAGGCTCACTCCCACATGAATCACGAGGACCCAGTTCCGAGCCCTTCGGCGAACATCGTCCGGTTGCCCTTGGGTGGCGATGGCAACGGGGACATTGAGCAGCGCGAGAAGCGCGGCGTTGAAAGCAAACATGTGTGCGACGATAAGGAGTGGAGGCAGGGATTGCCAACCAAGGAAGATGCCAAGGAAGCCGACCCAAGCGTAGGCCAATGGATTGATCACACCGCAGACAGTCAGGGTAGTCAACCATGACTCATCTACCCACACGAACTTCCTGAGGTTGGTAGTAAGACGTCGTTCTTCCATTCCGTACCTGAGACCCAGATCATCCGGCCAATCGGCTTGGATACAGTCGTTTTTCGACCGAAGACGGTCTTCCACTTGGTCGGTTTCAGTCTCGGAGTTCATTGGATTGCTTTCGAGAGCGTTCGTATTGAACGGGATTTCTCTTGCCAACTCCAACAAGTGCTTGTTGGCAAGAAAAACTCACATAAACTCAATGCCCCAAATGAGAGACGATCCCAACGAGTCCCAAACATCCTCCAATGACGCTGATTGCCACATGAAGTAGGATGACTCGGTTCATCGCGTTTTGTCGAATTTCGTAGTGTTGCCCACCAGTCGCGACGGCTTGGGGGAGCGAAAGCACGATAAACAACACGGCGTTGAACATAATCAGATGGGCCACAAATTGTGCTTCGCTCATCAAAAGTTGGAACCAATATTTCAGCAACCAAACCCATACCATTCCTAGTGGATTGACGAATCCGAACAACCCAATGCCGATCACTGGCACCCACTCCATCCAACAGACTTTTCGAACAAGAGGAGCAGGTCGTTGACTACCGTCCAAAACGTCAGGAAGATCGTGCTTGAGCGAGTCGTAAGCTTTGACGTGTTTACTCCTCGAGTCAGCCAAAATTTTTTTCTGGATGTTGTGCATAGGGGAGCCATTCACCTTGGAGAGTTCTCCTCATTCTTGTTCCTTTTGACGGGGCGGCAATTATCGCTTGCACAGTATTTTGGGCAAGTTAACCAACGCTGGAGACGTTGAAATCGACCAAAAGCTCTAGTTAGACGATTAAGACACAACTGAACAATCCTGTTGTGTTTCTGCCTTTTTTAACCAAGACAATTAGAACAAGAAATACAGGAGAACAAGACATCTCCGAAATCTGACGAGCATTGACGTAATCCACTAGGCCAAAACTATGCAAATGGCAATAATGGCACTAAAACACAAAGCCAAACACATGGAGCCAAAAGGGAACCATGATCCCCAGTGTTGGTGGCTTTTTGAATTGTTGGAGCCAATTGCATCACTCGCATGAACCGAAACCCACAAGAGGGTTCGGTAAGGTTGCTGGGCCAGGCGCTTTGAGATTTCGATCTAAGTTTAGTCGTCTGGAAAGCGCCCACATGGATTCGGTCGATTTCACTCAGATTCAGGAGTTTTCGTTTTTGTCAGCTGGGATGACTTTGACAGTTATTCTACCAAAATGACTCAGAGGAAAAGGAGAGGGTTTCACGGATCTTACAATAGAATCAATTTTTTTAGTAAGACCATGCCGTCAAATCTGAGGACACCAATGACAATCAACTTCGTGGTCTGACTGCACTTTGGTTTCGTAGGTTGTGACGAGACGGATTGCACGTTGTTTCTTCTTGGTGTGTCAGCGCGATCGCTAGAGTTCACGCTGGTCACACGTTAGAACGAAAATGGAAACATAAACAGTTTCTGTTCCAAAGTCTGTCTTACGTTCATTAGCTCCTGCAATCTCGGCCACCAAGGCTCAGAAGGGAAGGTTCAACCTTCTTGCCAAGCCGAATTCTCACTCGTGCCCAGAAATGCGTTTCATTTCTCGGAATCACATTTTCCCAAATCCGCAAACTCGGCGCTTGAGTCCCCCTCTATCAGTCCTTACAATCAGCCCGTTGGGAGGTGAAAAATACTAGCTGGAGTCTTTCACCTCTTCCCAACCGTTTCCCGACGACCTGTCCCTTTGGACCGCATATCCCGCAAGGTCGGCGGAAGCACGACACTGACTGGAATCAGTTTCGCATGCGCCGCGACGCGTGGGTGGTACGAAAACACGATCGTGTGCCGGTTGCTATGAATCGACCAAAAAACTCTATTTCGGACTGAGAGATTTTCCTTTCTTACATACGGAGGGTCTGACCGAATGAACGACCCACAAGATCCCAAACAAGATGGTGCCCAGAACACTCCCAATTCGGACGAGTTTTCTCGGCGTGATTTTCTAAAGGGTTCCGGAGTCGCAGGAGCCGGTGCGGCGCTTGGCACGGTGCCGTTGCCGACCGTCAATGCCCAGCCCGTCGCACAGCAAGCTCAACGGCGCGGCCCGAATCCCGTTCGCATGACGTTTACCATCAACGGCCGCGAAACGACAACCAACCTCGAGCCTCGCGTGACTTTGCTCGACGCACTTCGGAACTACCTCGACATAACCGGGTGTAAGCGCGTTTGCGACGCCGGCACGTGCGGCGCTTGCACGATTCTGCTAGAGGGCAAGCCGGTGTATGCTTGCTCGATGCTCGCCATTGAGGCCGACGGGATGGACATCCAGACGGCCGAATCTCTCGTCACTGCCGATGGCGAACCAGGCCAAGTTCCAAGTAAGTTCGTTCAGTATGATGCCCAACAATGTGGCTTCTGTACTCCGGGCTTCGTCGTTTCGATGCACGCCGTTTTCCAGGACAACGCCCGCCCAACGCCTGAGGAAGTCGAAGCCGGACTGGCCGGCAACATCTGTCGCTGCGGCACGTATGAACAAATGCGGGATGCGATCTACGACCTGTGCGGACGACAACGCCGACCAGCTCAAGCTGGGGGTGCTGGTAATGGAGCCAACGAGAATAACGGGGGAGCACAGTAATCATGCCTTGGCCACAACAACGCCGAGTCATCGGCACCAAAGTCCAGCGGCTCGATGGTCCAGACAAAGCGACCGGTCGCGCGAAATATAGCTACGACGTGAACCGACCGGGAATGCTCCACGGTCTTATATTGCGGAGTCCCTACCCCCGAGCGTTTATCCGCTCCATCAACACCCAGCGAGCCGAACGGATGCCTGGCGTCCGGGCCGTTTGGATCATCGCCGACAATCAGGGGACTTCCATCGTTGGGCGGGAGATCTATTTCGCCGGTGAAGAACTCGTCGCCCTGGCCGCCGAAACCGAAGAACAAGCAGCAGACGCCCTCCGCGAAATCCAGGTGGAATACAAAGTCCTGCCGGCTTACGTCAAGGAAGATCAGGTCGTCTGGGCCCGGGAACGAGCTCGATCGATGAGTGGTTTCAACCCGGCCAACCTTCGCCGAGGTGGCGAATTCAAGACCAACAATTTCGACGAACAGGCGTATCAGGGAACCGCCGCCACGGTCGAAAACTTCTATGGCGTACCCGTCATTTGCCATCAGTGTCTCGAGTCACACGGGCTCGTCGCCGAATGGAACGCCAATCAGACTGAGTTGACCGTGTGGGCTTCGACACAAGCGACTTACAACACTGCGAGCTTGTTGGCCCGCCGATTCAATTTACCTGCCGGGAAAGTAAAGTGCATCACTCACGTCATGGGCGGTGGATTCGGAAGTAAATTCGGTCCAGACATTCAGGGCATTGCCGCCGCCGAGTTGGCCAAGCGTGCCCGAGCTCCGGTAAAGGTCTTCCTCAACCGGGAGGAAGAAGTCATCGCTGCTGGAAATCGGCCTTCAGCCTTCGGGACAGTCAAGATGGCGGCAACCCAGAATGGTCGAATCAAAGCTTACGAGGTCGATTGTTACGGCACTCCTGGCACAGGAAGTGGATCAACGGTCAACTTGCGATTGTTGCCTTACGTGTATGACATTCCGTTCGTCAACCGCAAGCACGAAGTCGTGCGGCTTAACACCGGTAAAGCGCGAGCCATGCGAGCTCCGGGACATCCACAAAACTGCGTACTGACGGAGTGGGCCGTCGACGAACTCGCAGCCCAGCTCAATCTCAATCCAATGGACATGCGCTTGGCAAACTTGCCACAGAACGATCCTGCGGCCGCTCGCAACAATCCAACGTCGTTCGAAGCCCTCCGCCACACCATCTATATTCAGGAAATTGCCATAGCACGACGACTGTCGGATTGGAACCGCAAATGGCATGCACCTGGCCAGAATAACGGCAACGGCGTCATTAAACACGGAATTGGAATGGCGTTGCATACTTGGGGTGGTGCCGGGCGTAATCCCAACGACATCAAGACGACAATCTTCCGCGACGGCTCAGTTCTCGTGCAAGGGTCCACCCAGGACCTCGGAACGGGCGAGCGAACGGCCTTGGCGATCGTGACGGCCGAGGTCCTCGGATTACAACCAAGAGATATCACCGTCGAAATCGGCGAAAGTCAACTCGGTCGATCGACCGGTTCGGGTGGGAGCACGACGTGCCCGGCGACGACTCCGGCAGCTTTGAAGGCCGCCGAAGCCGTCAAGCAGAATTTCTTCCAGACGATCGCCGGACGATTGAATGTGCCAGCAGCAAACTTGAGGGTCCAAAATGGCCGTGTCGTCGGGCCGAACAACCAACGCTGGACCTGGAAAGAAGCCTGCGCCCGCCTCGGCGAAACTCCCGTCACTGGTGATGGCGTTTGGGATCAGTCGCTCTCGAACGTTGGCGTCGGGGGTGTGCAGATTGCCGAAGTCACAGTCGATACCGAGACGGGCGTTGTCCAGTGTACCAAGGTTGTGGCCGTCCAGGACTGCGGATTGGTCATCAACAAACTCGGTTGCGAATCCCAGGTCGCTGGTGGGGTCATCATGGGTGTCAATTACGCACTCTTCGAAGAGCGGATCATGGATTCGCAAACCGGACGACAGGTCAACC
>CAYRFQ010000040.1:0-59587 GCA_964423615.1 uncultured Alcaligenaceae bacterium
GTCTACATAAAATGTAACAAATTCGATTTGCCGTGCAAAGGGGGCGATGCACCCCACTCGAACCTCAATGGAGAGGTCAACTATGCGGCTCGACCGGGTCTTGGTAGTATGAAGTTTGAGTACGAAATCGTTGAGCTATGGGAGACATCCGTCGAAGATTTGTTAACAGGTAGTGTCGGAATTCTACCGCTCGCTCTCCTGGGACGACTCCCAGAAAATGTTTCTAGACAGGAAGCGTTGCGCTCAATTATTCAACGTATGGAGGAGCGACTCGTCCCGGAAACAGAATACGCTCAAGCTACTCATTGAGAGCGGTTCACGCTTGCATTGAATACAAGTTTTCCATTTTCAAAGTCCTTCTCCCGGGGTAGTCGGCTCAACAAGTGTCGTGTTTTCGATTTTCAGCCCCGAAGGGGCGAAAGATCCTAGCCGTGGGTGGGAACCCACGGAACTCAAAGAACCAGAACAATCACGACTCTTATTCATCCGACCACCCTTGCGGAAGAAGGCCCCAAACCCGAGCGAAGCGAGAATCATAGCGAGCGAAGCGGGAAAGGCAGCGGTTGAGGGGTTCTTGGCCTGAGAACCTTGGCGACTTCGAGCCGTATCCAACACAAACGGGAAACGCTCTAATAACGTCGGCGTTTCTGTTGGCCGGACTTCGGGTGAGCCAAGATGAAGTTCGAGAACTTTTTGGAGGGGTTCAACTGTTAGAAGAATCTACATCGTACATGCTGAGCCTCGAACAAGGAAAAACGAAAGCACTCAAGAGAGTCATCCTTCGCCTGGGACAACATCGGTTTGGCTCGATTGGCGATGCCAACAAGCGAAACTGAACGCCATCACTGACATCAATACTTTGGATCAACTATCGATGAAAGTCATTGAGGTGAACAGTTGGAAAGACCTAATCGACACAATGACTGGAACCGACTCCTCTCTGTGACAGCAAACACCTTCGCCAATCATGACAAACCAAATTGCACTCCTCACTGCCATCCGAGAAGCTCCCCACGATCCATCACGTCGTTTGATCTACGCCGATTGGCTCGACGAGCACCACAAACCTGATGAAGCCACCCTTGTTCGGTTGCACGTTGAAATGGTGGACGCCGCCGAGACCTCTCCTGCCTTGGAGAAATTCTTTCCCGGCGAGTTGGCAGTTCGCGAAAGGTGTGACGATTCGTGGTTGGACGAATATGAAAACTGTGTCGACCAAGGTATCGTGGCAGTGTCCGTAGCCAGGAGTTGGCTTCGGATTCGGAGACGGTTGAACGAGACGCTTCCAGTGTTGGTTCGAGAGCTGAACGAAGGAGCCAGTCATGAGGAAGTGGAAGAGCTTGAAGCATCCATCGGCGAACCTCTCCCGAAAGATCTAAAAGCCTACTTTCGAATCCACAACGGAGCACTAGGCAGTCCAGGTCTTTTCTTCGGCCTCGAACTTTTACCAACTCACGAAGTCCAACGGAATTACGGAAATTGGGTTTCGGGTGTCGATGAGTACCCCGAACTTGACGACTGGCATGCTTCCTTTCCAGAAGGGGCAGTTCAGCAACGTTTTCTTTGCCCAGGTTGGATTCCATTGACGTACGACGGTGGAGGGAATCACATCGGTGTTGATATGGCTCCTGGGCCGAAGGGACGTCGCGGGCAAGTCATCCTATTTGGCTCGGATGACGAGCAGCATTCCGTCGTCGCCTGGAGTTGGGCTGAGTTCCTTCAGCTATTTGCGAAATTGCTTGAAGAAGCTGATTTCAGCATGGTAGTGGTTGAAGAGGGAGAGTACACCCATATCGAGGGTTACGATGTGTCGCTTTTCAACCCACCCGACTGCGCTTTCCAACACCCTCACCAAACGCTTGGCCTCATGGCCAAACGCGGAATCCTCTACGACATAAAACCTTAACCTAGAAACACTCACAAATGATCAACATCACGATAAACGACACCACCAAGGAACTCGACCAACCACTAACACTTGCCGAACTTCTGGCCTTATTCGATATCCAGAACAAAAAAGGGATAGCCGTCGAAGTCAATCGCGAGCTTGTTCCCAGGGCCGAACACCTTGAGTATCGCGTCCAAGACGGAGACCACATCGAAGTCACGAAGTTCGTCGGTGGCGGCGAAGACCATTCCACTGTTCCCGAGGACAAACCACTCGTCGTTGGCTCGTTCACCTTTCGAAGCCGGTTGTTCACAGGTACCGGAAAATACTCCACCTACGAACTCATGCGAGATTGCATGGAGGCGAGCGGTTGCGAAGTGACTACCGTGGCCGTCCGACGCGAGCGATTAGTCGATAAGGAAGGTCGCAATATCCTCGACTATCTTGACCTCAAGAAATTAACGATCTTGCCGAACACGGCAGGATGCTTCAGCGCCGAAGATGCCATTCGCCATGCTCGACTCGCACGCGAGATGTTGTCAGACTTGGAAAATCCCGGGGCCGAGTGGGTCAAGCTCGAATGCCTCGGCGACAAAAAGACCCTGCTCCCCGACCCCGTCGATACGTTAAAAGCCACCGAACAACTCGTGAAAGAAGGCTTCCAGGTTCTCGTCTACACGAGCGACGACCCGATCATGGCCAAACGCCTCAAGGAAGCCGGTGCCGCAAGTGTCATGCCTGCCGGGAGTCCGATCGGGAGCGGGCAGGGCATCCTCAATCCCAACAACCTCCGCATCATTCTGGAGTACTTGAAGGACGGCGACCCGGAGTACCCTGTCATCGTTGACGCCGGAGTCGGCACAGCGAGCGACGTCTCGGTTGCGATGGAACTCGGTTGCGATGGCGTCTTGCTGAATACGGGAATCGCGAGTGCCGCCGATCCGTTGCGGATGGCGTGGGCCATGCGGTATGCTTGCGACGCCGGACGACTCGCGTATCTTGCAGGCCGGATTCCCAAGAAACTCTACGCCACGGCGTCGAGTCCGATGGAGGGACGAATTGCCTCGTCGAAATAGGTTCTGTTGAAGGGTAACGGACCGTTCTTGGACTGGACGTGACGCTTCCTTGGTTCGATGGGCCGAGACAAGAAAACGAAATGGAAACACCGGCTTCGTCTATCAGAACAGGTCGATCGTGTCGCCTACTTTCGCTGCAACTGGAAATAGGCGACACGATCGGCAAGTCTTCTCTGTCAATGAGGAGAGATCCTACGTTGAACAAATCAACAACGTCACGCACGATCCAATCAATAGATGTGCGTTGCCATCCCGTGGAGTGATTCGCTGGCCTCCATCACGGTTTCGGTCAGCGTCGGATGGGCGTGAATGCTCATGGCGATGTCGCGAGACGTGGCTCCCATCTCGATCGCAAGCACGGCTTCGCCGATCATCTCGCCAGCTTCCTCGCCACAGAGTCCGATGCCAAGGACTTGATCGGTTTCCGGATCGACGACGAGTTTGGTAATCCCGTCGTTGCGGCCTCGGGTCGTGGCTCGTCCGGATGCCTTCCAGTCGAAAAAGGCCGTTTTGACCTCGCGGCCTTCTTGTTTAGCATCGTTCTCCATCAGTCCCGCCCAGGCAATTTCGGGGTCCGTGAAAACGACCGCCGGGATCGCTCGTACGTCCCACTCCACGCCTCGGTCTCCGGCAATCACCTGGACCGCGAGTTTTCCTTCGTGGGAAGCCTTGTGGGCCAGCATTGGTTCCCCGGCAATGTCCCCGATGGCAAAGATGTTCGGGTCGGTCGTTCGGCGTTGTTTGTCGACCTTGACGAAACCTTTCTCGTCCACTTCGACTTTGGTGTTTTCCAGCCCGATGTTTTTCGAGTTGGGTCGGCGACCGATCGCCGCCAGGACCCGATCATAGGTGATTTCCGGTTCTTTGACTTTCGGTCCTTCGAAAGTGGCCTTCACCCCGTTACCAGTGTCTTCGAGCTTGACGACCTTTGTCCCCAACATGATCTTATCGAAGTTCCTTTTCAGTCGTCGGTGCAAGGGCTTGACCAGATCGGCATCGACCGCCGGAAGCAGGGCGTCCATGAATTCGACAACGCTCACCTTCGTTCCGAGGGCTGCGTACACAGATCCCATTTCGAGCCCGATGTAACCACCACCAATGACCAGGAGGGATTCCGGAATGTCCTTGAGTTCAAGAATCGACGTCGAATCCATCACTCGGTCACTTCCGATGTCAAAAAGTGGAATCTTCGTTGGCTGAGACCCGGTCGCGACGATGCAGTTCCGGAAACGTACCGTATCTCCGTTATCCAAACTCAGCGTTTGCGAGTCGGCGAATGTGCCTCGCGCTTGGATGTAATTAATGTTCTTCTGCTTCGAGACGTGAGCCAAATGACCCGACATCACATCGACAATTTTGTCCTTCTTCGTTCGGAGTTTATCGATATCGATTTCCGGGGTCGAAAACTTCAATCCCCATTCGTCGGCTTCCTGAGCATTGGTGATAAGTTTAGCCGCGTGTAATAACGCTTTGGACGGAATACATCCACAGTGCAGACATACACCACCAGGCCTTTCTCGGGCTTCAATGAGTGTCGTTTCGATACCCCGGTCAGCAGCCAGGAAAGCGGCAGCGTAGCCGCCCGGACCACCCCCGAGGACGACTAATTGGGTTTCAATGGTTTGTGCCATTCGTGTTTACCTACAAAAAGAAATGGGCGGCTTGACCACCCACGGTTATAATCTGTTTCCGATTTTATTATAGGGAGCCATGAAAGAGAGTAATGATCGCATCCGGGAAACACCGGAGGACCTACTGAGGCAGGATGCATAAAACAGTAAACCAAAAATCACGATGCGAATTATCGTCTGGTTTCGTACGTTCATGCGGCTCGCGTGTACCGTTGGAATTCGGTCCAAAAAAGTACACGCGAGCCACGTTCACCTACGAATCACAAAAGCCAATCGATTTTGGATTTCACGTTCCCGACTTACCCTACGCATGCAACAACATCACGAGTGGGTTCTCTAATAATTCGACGAGCCGGCGAACAAAACGAGCCGCGTCCGCTCCATCAATCACTCGATGGTCGTAGGACAGGGAGAGCGGCAACATTAATCGGGGCTTCACACTCCCATCTTCCTGGAAGACGGCTTCTTGGCGTGCTCGAGACATCCCCAAGATGGCAACTTGAGGCCAATTCACGATCGGCGTAAAGCCCACCCCGCCGATCCCGCCGAGGTTCGTGATCGTGAATGTTCCGCCGGCCAAGTCGACATGCTTGCGTTGGCGTGCCCGATCGGCTATTGCGTTCATTTCGCCCGCGAGTTCGAAGACGCTCTTCTTGTCCACATCCTTTATGACCGGAACTAACAATCCGTTGTCGGTATCGACCGCAATGCCGATGTGATAGTACTTTTTGTAGATCAGTTGGTTGTGGGGCAAGTCGAGCGACGTATTAAATTTCGGGAATTCGTGCAGGGCAATGGCCGAAGCTTTCAAGGCGAACGCCGTGACGGTCAGCTTGACATCTCGCTCCTTGCCGCGTTGTTTTCGGAAGGCTTCGAGGTCAGTGATGTCGGCCAAGTCGTGCTGCGTGACATGGGGAATCGCCGCCCACGCCAAACCCATCTGTTTGGCCGTCACCTTGCGGATCTGATCGAGCGGTTGAGCATCGATCTCCCCATGTTTGCTGAAGTCGGGCAGGGGTGGGACTTCGATTCCCGTCCCGGCAGCCGTCGATGGGCCTTGTTGATTGAGTTGACGGACGAACTTCTTGATGTCTTCTTGCGTCACGCGACCGTTACGAGCCGTCCCTTGCACACGAGACAAATCGACGCCCAGTTCGCGGGCCAACTGTCGCGTCGCTGGGGCTGCCGGTACAAACCGCCTTTCGGGAGCTTGGCGGGCAGGCTTGGGATAAGTCAGGTCCGGTTCGTCTACCCCAGCGGGATCGTGCGAACGTTCCCCAGGCATGGTCCCTGGCATTCGATTCGCTGGCATGCCCGAAGGCTGTGGTCCTGTCCCGTTTTGACGTTCGGGTTGTGGGGCGGAAGGCGGGGCCGGAGACGCTGCGGGTGGCTCATTCTGTTGTTCATTGACGGGAGGCATCGAAACGTCTTCTCCGCCAGACGCTCCCTCGCCCGCCTCGATCTTACAGATGACTTGGTTGGTTTCCACCGGGTCGCCTTGGTTCACAAGGACTTCCACGATCTTCCCGTTCATCGGCGCGGGAACCGGGACCGTACTTTTGCCCGCCTCCACTTCCACCAACGTGTCGCCTTCGTTGACCGTGTCGCCGACCTTCACGGCGATCTCGACGATGGTCCCCTCTTCTCCCGTCTCCGTCAGTTCGGGCAACCGAATTTCACTAGCCATATAGTCTCTCCCGTCACGCACTGGATTGTGTTTGCTGGAGCGTCTGAGGTCTGCAGCACGAATATCGTCGTCTCGGTTCTGCTTGTGGCCAAGCAGATTCCGTTCGTCGGGAGTGGATTACAGGAACGCCAACCCGAAGAGACGGTCGGACTCATCTGTGTCGCGTTCGTGACGGTTGGGCAAACCGGTCCATGGTCCCAGGCCCACGGTCAACCTCCGTCGCCGCTTCAGCGGCTCCAGATGACAAACCACGACCTGTGTTCATCCGAATCGACCCACCGTCAGCGACCACTCTGACACGAGCCCAAAACGCACAAAACAAGAGTTTCCATTGTTGCCCCTTGTTTGCCCTTCGGGTTGGTGAGAGCCTTCGCCAGCGTCGCACGATCCAACAAGACCCGACTCTCTATTGTATACGAGAAGTCCGGCCGTTTGGGAGGTGGGGCAACACCACGAGTTCCGACAGCGATTTGGCTTTTCGTTACAAACCTGACAGGACGAGCAGTTGGACCGGGCCTTGATTCCACATTTCCGCACTGGCGATTCGTTGTTAGCGAGTGGTTAACTTTTCGTCAGTATAGAGTAGATCGGGTCGTCTGCCGGGTCTCCGGTCCCAGAAATCGGGAAACGGAGGAAATCTTGGGCGAGTTGATTCTGCTTGCCAAGGTGAGTCGACTTTGCAACAATCAGCAAGTCTTATCGATGACTCCAGGTTCTTTATCTGAACCCGTAGGTCAATTGCCGACGACCTATCGGGGGGCCTTGGGCCAAACCACGCGTCTCACTGTCGGGGGAGTTTTAGCACTTATGTACCGAACGAACCACGCGTCTTTGCTGCCGATGCTGGGCAGCTGCCTCGTTCTGCTCCTGAGCATCACACCTGGATTAGCGCAGATACGCCCCATCGAACCCGGCCAACCTTTCCCAGGCCAGCCACAACCCAAGGAAACTCCCCGCTCGACCGATGGACAGTTTAGCGCCATTACTCGCATCGGGGACGAAAACGCCGAAGCCCTGCGAGAAGCCCTCGACGTCGCCCAAGACTACATCAAAAGCCGCGATTGGAAAATTGCCGTCGAACAGTTGCAAAAAATCTTGGACCGAAAGACCGATGCCTACGTCCAGGTCAAGATCCGCGACGGTCTCGCCAACGAAGTCACGCGATGGGTCAGCGTGAAATACGAAGCCAACAAACTCCTGGGGGCTCTGCCCGCCGAAGGACTCGCCGTGTACGACTTGTTCTCCGGTGAAAAAGCCTTCCGGTTGCTTCGCGATGCGAAAAAGACCGGAGACATCGACAAACTCGCTACCGTCGCCCGACGCTACTACCATACTTCTTCCGGACCCGAAGCGAACGACTTGCTGGCGACCTACTTTCTCGACCGCGGTCAATACTTCATGGCGGCGTTGCGATTCGATAAACTGTTGAAGCTCCCCCCGCGACGCACTCGAATTACCGACCTGACGCTCTTCAAAGCTGCCTTGGCCTACCAACGGGCAGGTGACAACGTCAACAGGGCCCGTGCCGAGAAGGTCTTGGCCAAACTGTTACCCCGCTTGGCCAAGACCAAAGGACTACGTGTCGGGGATCGATTGATACCCGTCAAGGACCTCCAGGAATACATGACCCAGACCGTCACACGAACCAGCTTCGCCCGGTCCGAGTGGCCCTTCATTCGCGGAGACAAGACGAACACGGGTCAGGCCGCTGGCGGTCCTCCTCTGTTGGACAAAACGATCTTCGTGAAGAAAACGATTCTTCAACCACACATCATCACCGGCGAACCGGAATTCAGCAACCGGTCCAAGGAGTGGGTCTTGAAGTCGGGAAGTCGCAGCGCGACGCAGCGTTACAGGACGACTGGTCGTCCTGTCATGCCCGGCTTCTTCCCAATCGCAGTCGACGGAAAGATCATTTACCGCACATACACCGGCCTCACAGCCGTGAGCGTCAACGATTATGTTCTGGACGACGGCACGCCCATCAAGGCCGGAGAACTCGAGTGGAAATCGACAGAGTTCGACGGCAGTTTGGCCTCACTAATGGAAAAGACGTACAGCACCGACGTCGAAGGATGGCTGAGTTCCTACTCGAACCAACCGACTTGGCTCAATTTGGTCTTCGAAAATTCCCTCGTCGGGACCCTCTCGTGCGACCAACAACGCGTCTACGCCGTCGACGACCTGGCCGTTCCCGTTCCGCCCAACGTTGCCCAAAATCTCCTCCAGAACAGCCAGTTCAACCGAGGCAACCCCTTCTCCCCAAAACTTCGAAAGCTCGTGATGGGGAACTCCCTCCGGGCCTTCGACACCACCAGTGGAAAGATCGTTTGGTGTAAAGGCCTCGACGACAACACTGCCGGGAAAGAGACCAACCCATTCGATTCGAGCTTTTTCCTCGGGCCTCCGTTGCCCATTGGGGGCCGTTTGTACGCCCTGAACGAAAAGGCCAAGAACGGCGAGTTGAGCCTTGTCGTCCTCGATCCGATTTCGGGACAGGTTCTCGAAAGTCAAACTCTCGGCCAAGTGATGCAGAACTCTCGGTTCCACGTCGATGCCCTGCGTCGCATCAACGCCGTCCACATGGGGTACGGTGAAGGCATCCTCGTGTGTCCAACGAACGCCGGAGAAGTCCTCGGGGTCGATTTACTCGGCAAGACCTTGGCTTGGGCGTATCCGTACCGCGAAAGCGAAAAGAACGAGCAGCCCACGCTCCGTCCCGGCTTCCGTCCTCAGAACTATCCACTGACTCCTGCCGAAGACACGTGGAAATCCACACCGCCAGCCATCGTGGATGGAAAAGTCGTCTTCACGGCTCCCGACTCGGATTCGCTCCATTGCATCAGCCTTCGGGATGGAACGCTCGACTGGAAATACCGTAAAGCAGAAAACGACGTTTTCTTTGCCGGAGTGTTCGATCAGACAGTCCTGATCGTAGGGAAATTCAGTGTCCAGGCGAGAGACCTGGACACAGGGCGCTTTTTGTGGGAACGCCCGACCGGGGACTTGCCTGCCGGTCAAGGGACTGCCAGCGGCAATAGATATTATCTCCCCCTCGACAATGGCGAGATCATCGTCATCGATGTCCCTTCGGCTCGAATTTTTGGCCACAATCGGCTCCGCACTAGCGACCAACCCAAACCGGCAAACTTGTTGTTCTACCGGGACACGGTTTTGTCCCAAACGACCGAGAACCTGGTGGCCTATCCGCCTCTGTTTCCCGCTTTGAAAAAGGCCGACTTGGCGTTCAAGAAAGCTCCTTCGAATTGGGAACTGTTGGCTCGCCTCGGAGAGCTTCAGTTGGCCGCCGGAAAGGGAGCCGAAGCCGTCAGCAACCTTCGAAAAGTTCGGAGCAACACGACGTCGTTGTCTCTGAAGAATCGCGTGAACGACCAGCTCTATCTCGCCTACACGGACCTCATGCAAGCGAATTTTAAGGGCGTCACGGACACCTATTTGAAAGAGTATGAGGCCGTCTGTAAGGAGACGCCCGACGAAACACTCCGCCAAAAACGACTCGGCAAGTTCTTCCGCTTGTTGGGCCGGGGACACGAATCGGTGGGCCAGTTGGCCAAAGCCTATTCCGCCTACACGAAACTCGAAGGGCTTTCGTTGTTCGAATCGCAAGGCGTCCCGGCATTGGAAAATCCGAAAAACCGAACGCCCCTCTCGTTGTGGATGAAGGCTCAAGTGTTGGCCATGATCGATCGGGCGACGGCGAAACAGCAGCAAGAACTCGAAGCCGTCGTCAATGCCCAGTGGGAGAAGGTCGCCAAATCGAAGGATCTCGACAGCGTTCGACGGTTCATCGATAAATTCGGTGTGCCTTTCGAGGCCGGAAGACGGGCACGGTTGTATTTCGCCGACGCCGTCCTCAAGGACCCCTCCGCCGACGGTTACTTGGAGGCCGAGTTGGCCTTGAACCAACTTCGTGGTCGTGGACTCGACCGCGACGCCAGTGCCGGAGGTCGAGCCCTCGAGACGTTGGCCCGTTTGGCCATGCGACAAGGTGGCTCGGTTTCCTCCCAAGCGACCGAAGCCACACGTGAAGCAGCAGCCTACTACCGCCAACTCGCCGAAAGGTATCCCAATGCCAAGATTCGTGGTGGGAAAACCGGAAAAGAGTTTCTGGCCGAAATCGTAACTGATCCCAGGATGCTGCCGGCACTGGAGAAACGAAGTCGACGGTGGGATTCGGGCACCCTCGCCACCCGCCAAGTCACCGGTAACTACGGCGGTTCGAGCACCCAAGGATTCTTGTATCGGCCCGTCGGAAATACAACCCTACGGACGGCCCAACTTCGTTTCCGGCTCCAAAATTCCGGACGGCAAGCCATGCTCATCGACAGTTCGACGGGCAAGTCGCTGTGGACTCACCAGCTCAACCTCGATTCCACCTCGAACCAGTTCTACTATCTCTTGCAACAACTGACTTCGAGCAACATCCGGTTCAACAGGCTCGAAAGTATGGACTACCAAAAGTTCCACGTCCAGGGACACCTTGCCGTCATGCAGGTCGGTCACCAAGTCTTTGCGTTCGACCTCCAGAAGCCTCGGTTGTTGTGGCAGGTCTATCTGTGGGACAAAAAGAACACGCCCGGAGTCACTTGGTATCCGCAAAACATGCAAATCCGGAACGGACGAATCACCCAGATGCTGCGGAACAACTATTCCCAAGTTCGTTACGACCGCCTCGGCGAGATTGTCGCCGTCCGTCCGTCCTACGTTTGTCTGCGAAAGACAAATTCGCTCGTCGTCGTTGATCCGCTGAAAGGCCAAACCATCTGGTCCCAGCGAATCACGTCCGACGACTTGGAAGCGTTCGGGGACGATCGCAACATCTACGTACTCAATGTCCGGGGCAAGACCGCCGGGGGAGCAAGAGCCTACCGCGTCACGGATGGAAAAGAGGTCCCCCTCAAGGCGAGTTTTGCTGGTCATTACCGCAATCGCCTCCACATTCAGGACGGACAGATCCTCTCTTCCACCGTCGAGCCCAAAGGACAAGTGAAGGTCCAGCTATTCGACATCCCCTCCGGCAAGATCGTTTGGAGTCAACAGTTCGCTCCTGGTTCGAACGTCTTGCGGACAGTCGATCCCAAGCTCACCGGCATCGTCGAACCCGAGGGAACAGTCACGGTCATGGACGCCGGCAACGGCAAGAAACTCATGGTCGGAAATTTGTTCCGACGTGGTCGGGTACAACGCGCCGCTCTCCAGACGTTAAAGGACCCCTTGCTCTTGGCGGACGAAGATCATTACTACGTGGCCTTGAATCAACCGATCGATGACAAAGCCGTTCAAGGAAATTTCTTGGCCACCAACTTCTTGAGCATCGTCCACTCCGAAGTCGTGAACGGATGGTTCTGTGCTTTCCACCGCAAGGACGGCTCGCGAAAAATCCGCAAGAAAACCGAGACTTGGAAGACGGGCGACCTCGCCTGGCACGTCTTCCAACCGGTCAAAAACCAGAGAGTCGTCTTGGAGCAATTTGGCAAGTTGCCGGTGATCGTCTTTTCTTCCCGGTACGTCAAGCCGAGTGGTAACCTCGGCCGAACGACGTGGGTCTCTCGTACCGAAACGATCAACCGAAGGAACGGCAAAATCCTCTGGCCCGAAAGCCGAGCTATCACCTCCAAAGAAAGGCCGTCGAATGGTTCGGCGCGATTTCTCTCCTTCGTCGTCAATACCGACAAGGGAGAGATCATGATGACTTCTTGGACCGATGGGTTGATTCATTATGTCCTGGAGCCCGGAGCGAAGCCGCCAACCCGACCGACAAAAAAACCGTCCGCCAAGATCAAGTATGATCCCAATTCGCCCCTCTCTCAAGACGTGACTGGACCCGTTCCCGTCCGTCCGCCAGGACAAGCCGGTGGCAGGATTGGTGTTCGTGGACCCATTGCCGTCCCTGGAGGCCTACCGGTTCCGAACCGCATCGTCGTCAACCCGCGTTCAGTTCGGCGAATTCGTAAGTAATCCGAGGACGACCAGGGCGCAGCAGAAAAAACAATGGTTTTTCGCTCGATCATTCGGATATCTCGTCGCTGGCCCGGCAGCTAGGTCGATAACTTTTTCCACTTTGGTTTGGCGTAAGGTCCCGATTGTTGCTTTCGCCCCTCGGGCCCGAAATAATCTCTCCAGGCGGTGTTGTTCGATTCCTCGCCGCCTTCTTTCTCTCAGAATCTTTTGCGTAATCGTTAAGATTTGTGGCTTTTTCCGTCAGTAAGTTTGTAACGACTCGTCAGTACTGAAAACACAGATTACGTGTTTCTTCAACGGGAGCATAGTTATGAGCCGATTGGCCTCTCGACTCGGATGGGTCTTCGCTGGAATAGCAGTCCTAACGTTGGCCATGCCAGCCCAGGCTGAACCCCTTCCGAAAAAATACCGCAAGGCGGTCCGGAAGGGCTTGGAGTACCTCGCCAATGCCCAAAAGGAGGATGGACACTGGGAAGGTAACGGTGGCCAGTATACCGTCCCGATGACTGGATTGGCTGGAATGGCGTTGCTGATGGAAGGCTCGACGATGCACACGGGCCGATACTCCTCACACATTCGTAAGGCCGTTCGGTGGTTGATTTCTCGAGCCCGACCGAACAAAGGCGGACCTCGCGATGGACTCATCGGCGGCACCCTGCCCAACGAACGCAATCGATACATGTACGGTCAAGGGTTCGCGATGCTGTTCCTTGCGAGCGTCTACGGCGAAGAAGAAAAAGAAGACCGACGTGAGGAATTGAAGGACATCCTGACACGCGGTGTTAAGTACATCGTCAACGCCCAATCCACTCAAGGTGGATGGTACTATCAATCGGCGAAAGAATCTAACGACGCCGACGAAGGATCGGTCACAATTACTCAGGTCCAAGCCCTCCGAGCCGCCCGGAACGCGGGAATTCCAGTGCCCCTTCAATCCATCAAAAAAGCTCGGGAATATCTTCAGAAATCCACCGATACCCAAGGCGGAGTCATCTACAGTCTGGGACGACGGACAGGAACTCCTACAGGCGGTGGACGGCCTGCTCTGACGGCAGCTGCGATAGCTTGTGCTTTCAACTCCGGCGAATATAAAGGTGAGTATGTCAAAAAGTGGTTCCGATTCTGCCACACCAAAAACCAGATCCGAAGAGGCATGGGGCACGACGAGTACACTCAATACTACTACGCCCAAGCCGTTTACATCCTCGGAGATAAAGGGTGGGCCAAATTGTTCGGCAAGGACGACCCGAATCCTCTGACTTGGAGTGGGGCAAAGGGCCACCGAGCGAAGGCCTTCGACGCCATGATGTCGATGCAGTCGTCTGACGGCAGCTGGAACCGAAGTGGGATCGGACCCGTGTATTCGACCTCCCTCTACACGACCATCATGCAGTTGGATCGAGCTACTTTGCCGATCTACCAGAGATAAAAACGTCAGACCGAAAGAAACACGACGAGAGTTTGGGAAACTGGAAAGATATTTTTGGACAGGTCAAAGGCCTGTCCAAAAATCCAAACGCACCCCCAACCAAGCCGGAACTATCCCAGGTATTGACGATCGCGACGTTTGTCGCGATCTGTCGAACACGGAAATCCCCAGAAAATAACGACACGATTTTCGAAAGTTATCGCCTGATTGCTTTGTTCACCAAGGCGTTGACCAGCGCCGCAAGACCTCACACAAGCCTCACGTTGGTCGTCGCCGAAAGCCGTCCCGTTCACGCCCGTTTCCTCACGAGGCCGAGCACTTGGATGGCTTGATGAGTTGACTTCCAGATTCCTTTGTTAGCGAGACGAGTAACGGTATGAGCGACCACGTATCTCCAAATCCAGCTGGCGAACCAACTTCCTCCGCCACATTGCCCAATAGCGAAATGCTCGGCAAAGACGACATGGAGGCAGTCAAGCGCTTGCAAAGCGCTTACCAGGATATCCGCAAACAACTTTCTCGTATCATCGTTGGTCAGGATAAGGTGATCGAAGAGTTGCTTATCGCATTGTTCAGCCGAGGCCATTGTATCCTCGAAGGTGTGCCAGGTTTGGCCAAGACCTTGATGATCAGTACCTTGGCGAAGACCCTGTCGCTGGCGTTCAGCCGAATTCAGTTCACGCCCGACTTGATGCCCTCGGACATCACTGGGACAGAGGTCATCGAAGAAAACCGATCGACGGGGCATCGTGAGTTCAAGTTCATCGAAGGGCCGCTCTTTGCCAACGTCATCCTGGCCGACGAAATTAACCGTACCCCTCCGAAAACACAAGCCGCGTTACTGGAGGCGATGCAAGAACGACAAGTTACTGTCGGCCGAGTGCGGCACCGCCTGGGCGATCCGTTCTTCGTCCTTGCAACCCAAAACCCGATCGAGCAAGAGGGAACGTATCCACTCCCCGAAGCTCAACAAGACCGCTTCATGTTCAAGGTCTTCGTCAAGTACCCCACGTTCAAGGAAGAGTTCGAGATCGCACGCCGGACCACGGCCAGCGTCCACGAAGAACTCTCTCCGGTCCTCAGCGGCGACGAAATCCTCCAACTCCAACGACTCGTTCGCCGCGTCCCTGTCACCGACCATGTCATCCAGTACTCGCTCGCTTTGGTTCGCCAAACTCGAATCAGCGAACCCGGCGTACCTCGTTGGGTCAAGGACTGGATGTCTTGGGGCGCCGGGCCTCGGGCCGTACAAAACTTGATTCTGGGTGGAAAGGCTCGAGCCCTCCTCTACGGTCGATCGTACGTCCAAGTCGAAGACATTCAGGCTCTGGCATTGCCGGTCCTGCGTCACCGAATTCTGACGAACTTCACGGCAGCTTCGGAAGGCATCACGACGGACCAGGTCGTTGACCGCCTGATCAAGGAAACCCCAAGCCGCGAAGGCGAGCTGGCTCGCGACGAACGATTCCGCCGCATCTTCGCTTCCTAAACAACACGACTGTTGTCCGTGGTCAACGAGAGCAGATTGCAATGATTGGTGGGTGGGCCTTTTGGCCCATTCCTTCAACATTCGCAAGCCGTTGCCGTGGACTCCGGATTCCTGACCGGGAACAACCACAAAGTAGTTCGAGGTAATCGTGGCAACAGAAAATCGACAGACTCAGGATGAAGGCCGAAGGTTCTTGGATCCCAAGGCGATCGCCCGGGTGACAAGACTCGACCTGCGTGCGAGACACATCGTCGAAGGATTCATCTCGGGGATGCACCGCTCGCCGTTCTTCGGCCACAGTGTCGAATTCATCCAGCACCGCGATTACACCGCTGGAGACGACATCCGTCACCTGGACTGGAAAGTCTGGTCGAAGACGGACAAATTTTACGTCAAGCAGTTCGAGGAAGAAACCAACCTTCGTTGTTCGTTAATTATCGACGTGAGTGAGTCCATGCACTATGGACGCGGGCCGCTCAACAAATACGAATATGGATGTACGGTCGCGGCGTGTCTGGCCTACCTGATGCTCCGACAAATGGATTCGGTGGGGTGCATCACGTTTGACGAAGACGTACGTGTTGTCGTTCCTCCACGAAGCCAAAACACCCATCTCGACGCCATTTGTCGGGCAATGGATGTGAGCCGCCCGAAGGAAAAAACCGACGTCTACCGGATTCTTCGTCGAGTGACCGAAGAAGCTCCTTCCCGAGGTTTGATCGTCATCGTCTCCGATTTGTTGGTCGATCGGGATCAGCTCTTCCGCGGCCTCGAGATGCTCGTCCATCGGAAACACGATATTCTCCTCTTCCACGTTATGGACATCGACGAGTTGACGTTTCCTTTTCGCGGCCATACTCGCTTTGTTGGAATGGAAGAGGTCGAAGAAATCGATTGCGAACCGAAATCTCTTCGCGAAGCCTACCTGCAGCATTTGGAAGAGTACCTCGTCGAGGTCCGACGGGGTTGTGCTCGCAAGGGAATCGATTACCTGCTCGTCCCGACGAACCAGTACATCGATGCCGTGCTGTCGAAATTCTTGCACCACCGGCTCGCGATGCTCAAGGGCAAGACCAAAACTTAGAGCGTCTTGCCGGGCGTCGAGCTTGTTCTGAGCCCTGGCAAAACGCCCACGCTTCCTCATTCCTTCGGATACACCCGTGATTTGGATTGAAACTTCATGCTAGCACTCTTTGCCAATCCAGGATTCCTTGTGCTCGGTGCTGCGTTCGTCAGCGCCCCCATCATCATCCACTTGATCAACCGAATGCGGTTCAAGAAGGTCCGTTGGGCGGCCATGGAATTCCTTTTGAAGGCCATGAAACGCAGTCGTCGGAAGCTCATCATCGAGCAGCTCCTGCTGTTGTTCTTGCGGTGCCTCCTGATGTTCTTGGCTGCGTTGCTGGTATGCCGTTACCTCGGGTTCTCGTTTACCGAATTCACGGCCAAGGAATCGTTGAACGTCGTCTTGATCGACGACACGTTGAGCATGACCGACCGGGATAACAAGACGACCCGGACGTGCCTTGACATCGCCAAGGACGTCTACATCAAGGAAAAGTTGGTCAAGAGTCTGGCCCAGTCGTCCACGAACGAGAGGATCCTCCTCTTGCCCCTTTCGAAAGTGGTAACCGATCGGGACTACTCCCCGGACTCTTACGAAAGGTTGGCTTCGACCCAATCGAAGGACGAGATCGACAAAGCCCTGTCGCAAATCAAGCCAACGCTGCTGCGGACTTCACTCGAGAAAGGCGTTTTGGTCGCCAATGAAATCTTCGGTGACCAAAAAGGAAAACGTCATCGCCTGCACATCATGACGGACTTCCGGAAGGTCGATTGGACGGGGCCGAAATCGAATCCTCTCGCCCAAGCCATCCAGGACCTCCGGAGCCAAGAGATCGAAGTCTATGGGTGGGACACCGCCCGCCCGGCTCGATCGAAAAAGGGTGGTGCCCTCGTGGCCCACGACAACCTCGCCATCACCGACTTCCGTCCCAGAACACGCATCGTCGGAGAAGGCGTTCCGGTGACATTCACCGTGACCGTGAAAAACTTCGGAAGTACAGACCGCTCCGTCAAAGTCGAAATCTACAACGAAGTCACGAACACCCGCGAGGCGGAAGTCTCGCCGACTTGGACCCCGCCAATGCCGTTGAAAGTCCCGGCCAACGGTGAAGTCAAGGCGACGTTCGAGTTGAGGAAATTTCGTCAAGGCGTGAAGAACGACGACGAGTTTTTCGCACTCCAACTTTCGGCCAGGTTGCAAGGCGAAGAACTAGCAGAGCTACCCGTCGGGTCTGACTCGATCGAACCCGACAATATCCGCTATGCGACGTTGGAAATTCGAAAGAAAGTGCCCGTCTTGGTCATCGATGGCGAGGCGAGCGAAGGTTTGAAGCCCGGCCACAGCACATTCCACCTGGAGACGGCACTCCAGTCGGTTCCGGGGGCGAGTTATCAAGTCTTCCACGGCCACGACTACCCTGGGTGTCGACTCGACCCAGCCAAGGCCCTCGAAGTCGCCGACCTCCAGAAGTTTCCCACGATCTTCCTCCTCAACGTCCAGAAGCTCTCCTACATTTCCGAGGAGGAGAGGAAAGCCAACACCAATGACGAGATCGAACCGAGACAACTCGAACGTCTGGAAAACTACGTCCAGGCGGGCGGAGGAGTCGCCTTCTTCCTCGGGCCGCGCGTCGATCCCAAACACTACACGTCGGTCCTCTACCAGAAAGGAAAAGGAGTCTTCCCCGTCCCGCTTGATGAGTACGTGCCGAAAGAAAACGAACCACCTCGCGAAATCAAACCTATTCCCGGCGTCCGGCAACTGTTGATCCGAGACGGGGGCATCGAGGACCGCAGTTCGTTCCCTATCTTTGGCCCGATCTTCCTGGACGACAAACAGAAGAAATTTCTCGAGGATTTGCCCATTTATCGGTATTTTCCCGTGAGCAGGGAATGGGATCGCGATACCGCCAAGGTCTTGGAACTGGCAACACTCCCAAGTGATGCCCGAGCCAGCCGCGGTTCCATTCAGTCGGAAACCTTGCTGCTCACCGATGACCTCCTGGCGACCACCAAAAAAGACGATTTCAAGCAGTATCGGAACCGAATCCAGGATTACGTGGACCAACTGCGGTTGCTCGTCGAGCCAGGCCGCGGTGGAAAGGCTTACGAACTGGCCCGGACGCTCGAAGATATGATTCAAGACCAAGGCGGACCCACCAAGATCGGACAACGCCCCAGGCCCAACTTGACCCAGTTCTTTGCTCTCGCCCAAACCAACCCAGACGTTCGAAGGGTCACCCGACAAATCAAGAAACTGATCGCCGAGAGCAAGTATGGCTCTCCCTTTCTTGTCACCCAACAGTTCGGCAAAGGCCGAGTCATCGCAATGATGACGACCGCCGGGAAGAAAGCCTTTGCCGATACCAAGGCCATGAAGTGGAACGATTGGCCAGGCGGTAGCCAGGCCCAATTCGTCTACCAGCCGATGATTTGGGAGATGCAGAACTACCTTGCAAGCCAATCGACAGATGCGAACTTGCACGTCGGAGACAATGTACTCGTTCGGATTGACCCCAAACGGTACATCAAGGACGAAGACAAAGCCAAAAAGTCGTTGGTCTTACTACAAACCTCGTTCCGTGCGAAAACGGCTGAAAATCCTGAACAACCAGTTGCCCCACCCGTGCAGAACCAAAAACCCACCATCATAAACGGCAACCTGGAAAGTGGCCAACTCCTTTTCGAGATCAAAGACATTAGCGAACCTGGGTTCTACATCTCGAGGTTGGTCCACAAAGATCGTCCTGACAAAACCCTGGCCACGTTTGCCCACGTCTACAACGTCGATGCCGAGAAAGAGGGCGACCTCAAACGCGCACCTGACTCGGCCCTCCAACAGAGTGCCGGCGACAAATTCGAGATCCTCGATGACTCGATTTCGATCGATAGATTCGCCAACAAGCGAACGGACCTTTCCGAGTCCGCTGTGTTTTTCCTACTGCTCATGATCATACTGATCACCGAGCAGGCGTTGGCCGTGCACCTGAGCTACAACAGTTTCGGAGAGGAAGAGGGCGAAGGGACTTTGCCAATGGCAGCCCAGACTTCAGCCAGGGCGGGATAGACAATGAAGAAACAAGATGGGCCTGGCCCCATCACCTCCAAAGCCGTTTCCACAGCCGATCACGGGCTCATGCCCGTGGCTACAATCCATCGCCCCTCGGGGCCCAAAACGCAACCTACCACACGGGTGACTCTACGTTCCCGTGGACACGACGACAACAAGAGTCGCGATCGAAACGATAAAGGCGTCGGCCCGAAGGAGGGCTTGACCCAGAGCGAGACAAAGGCGCAAGTATGAATCCGAACAATGTCATTCTAACTCAAGAAGCGGTCTACCGACGACTGCAGCAAGGATACCCCGAGTGGGTGTTGTTTGTTCCAGTCGTGTGCGCCTTGGTCGTGTTGTTCATGACCATTTTCTATCGCCAACCGGAGCCGTTGAGCAAACTTCTCAAGTCGATCTCGATTCCTCCCCAGTTTGTTACCCCGGGAATGCTTGTCTACGCCTTGTTGGCGATTTCTTATTTGCTCAGTTGGGGGGCTGTGATGTTCACGCCTGCCGTCGCCCCGGCAGTGGAAGGATCGGTGTTCTTGACCTCGCTCTGGGCAGGGGTGCTCTTGCTAAGCGAATCGGTTCTACAGCTCGCCCCCATACCTCTACTCGTCTATCCCCTCATCCTGGCGTTACTGACGCTCGCCATCCTGGTGAGTCGGAAGCCGACGTTATTGATCCCCATTTTCATAGTCGGGCTGTTGTGCGGAATTTACTTGTTGATCGCCTTTTCGTTCCCAGGAAAGAATTGGTGGGCGATCTTGATCCCAATCTTGCTCGTCGCCGTCTTCTACGTCGTCATGATGTACATTCAAGACACCAAGACGATCCACCCTCTCTGGGCACTCTACTTGGGCTTGTTGCGGTGTACCGTGTACGGCGTGTTGCTGTACATCTTCTTGCTCCCTGGGTACCAGGAGGTTGAGATCCGGACGACGACGTCAAAAGTTCTGGTGCTTTTTGACGTCTCCGACAGCATGCGGGTCAACAAACAAATCGACGCGAAAAACGAGAACACCAAACCCAAGTCTCGACTGGAGAAAGTCTCTGAGTTCCTGGCCATGGACTTGCGTGACGAACAAGCCCAAGAAAACGAAAAAGGACCCAAGACATTCCTGGACCAAGTGGCCGACAAATCGATTTTGTCGGCATACCGGTTTGGCGCCGTTCTCGACGACTCCCAGATCATCCAATTACTCAAGGACGGCAAAGCGGCTTCGAATTCGGTGACCAAGAAAGACGACAAATTCTCCATGAAGGCTTGGCTTTCGCCCAAGGCCGATGACGTTCGTATACCCGAAGACTACGCGAGCGAAGCCGAGACCCCAGAAGAACGCAAGAAAAAGCGAGACCAACTGAAAAGTAAATTAAAGGCGATGTACCGAAGTCTGCGATCGGGTACGGACATTACCGGGCCAGCCTTGAATGCCGCCATTCGAGAAGCCAGTCATGACATCCAAGCGATCATCATTTTCTCCGACGGGCAAAATACAGCAGGGAGCCGCAAGACGTATGCCGACTTGCGAGACCTCGTCCGAGACGCGAAGAAGCCTATCCACCTCATCACAGTCGGGATCGGAGAGTACATCCCTCCCGTCAGCATTGACGTCCAGGGCATCCAAGCCCCCAAAGTCGCTCGCCCTGATGACAAGTTTCCGGTCATCGTTGGTGTCGTTGGTAAAGGTCTCGCAGGACAGCCTTTCGACGTCAAACTAAAGATGACAGAGTTCGAAGAAGTTCCTCAGGGAGGTGGAGAGGTCAAGTTGGTGCCCACTGGGTTCAGCAAAACCGCAAGAAACTCAGGCGAGTTCAAAGGGGGAGGAGACGCCCCGTACGGCGAGGTCAAGTTCGAGATCGATATCGCGGAACTGAAAGGAGTCGATCGAACCGACGAAGATGCCTTGAAAAACTTGAAAGCCATCTGGAAGTTCGAAGCCGAAGTTCCTGCCCATCCCAAAGAAAAAACGAAGGAACCCCACAAGAGCCGACCTGTCGAAGTCAGAGTGCTCCTGCGAAAACTTCGTGTGCTCTTGTTTGCCGGTGGTCCGACTCGCGAATATCGATTCGTCCGAACGCTATTTACTCGCGAGGTCCAGGAAGGACGAATGGATTTAACGATCTACCTCCAGACCGGCAAAGGGGATAACATCGCCCAGGACGTCGAGGCCGAAAAGTTGTTGCAGAGTTTTCCCGTCGGCCTTGGGAAACGGATCGGAGACACAACGATCCCGGCGCTCAACGAGTTCGATGTGTTGATCGCCTTCGATTGCAACTGGCAAGAATTGTCCAACCAACAATGGCAAAACATCTACCAGTGGGTCGACGATGGCGGGGGCGGTTTGATCACGGTCGCTGGGCCGATTTACACATATCAACTCTCCACGCCAGCCGGGCGGCCCAACGATGTCTTTGTCGACCTGGCTGGGATGCTCCCAGTCGTCCCGCTTGACGTCCGACGATTTCGGTTCGACCCCAAGCACGACACACGCCGACCGTGGACGTTGAAATTTTCCCCAAACGCCCGCCTGTTCGACTTCCTCAATATTGCCGAAGACCCGAAAGACAAGACGAAACCAAAGAAACAACCCGAAGGCGGTCCGCCGCCCGGTTGGGAGGAGTTCTTCTGGGAAGGCGAGGAGGCGGAACCCGGCAAAACACCCTGGGGTGGTTTCTACAACTACTATCCGGTCGAAAAAGTTCGGCCCCAAGCAACCGTAGTGGCAAGGTTCAATGGTCCTCCGTTGACGCGGGTGAAACTCGACGACACCTTACAACCGTACATTGCCTTCATGCCGGTCGGTAGCGGCAAGAGCGTCTATCTCGGATCCGGGGAGTTCTGGCGACTTCGCCAGTACGACGAAGAATTCCACCAACGGTTCTGGGTCAAGCTCACACGGTTTGCTGGCACCGGACGGACCAACCGAATTACCGACAACGGAACCTTGCTGATGGCCCGGAGGGCCCGCACTGGACAGGTGAATTTCACGGCACGATTGCTCCAAAACGGCGTCGACCCTGTTCCCGACACCGAGCGGCCGACGGCCCAAGTCGTCTTACCCGAGAACTTCGACGAGTCCGACAAGCTGACGAAACGGGAAATCACCATGCAGCCACGACCGGTCCAGCCCGGCGACAAGTTCCGGGGGTGGTTCACCGGGAGTTTCCAGGTCTTCACGCCAGGAACGTACGTCATCAAGCTGCCGATTCCAGGGGCACCTGGCAAATTCCTGCCGCCCCACACGATCGATATTTACAAACCCGACCCCGAGAAAGAAAACAAGAAACCCGATCACCCCTTCCTTTACCAGCTCTCTTCGTACGCGGAACCAGCCCTCAAGGACATCCCGGAGAAGAAAGAGGTGTTCGAAAAAATCCTCACCAAAAATTTGAGGTTGGCCGGGGGGAAAGATGGGAACGCGTCGACTCGGCTGAAACTCTACTTTCCGCTCGAAGACGCCAAACACATTCCTGACTTGATCGTCACTCGCCCTCCATCGGTAGACAAGAGTAAGGGGGGCGTATACGATTTGCTCAACAGGGGACTGTCGCTCGAAGGAGACGTGACACTCTACCACTTGTTGTTGATCGTCCCAACGTTGGTCCTGTTGATTCTAATGGGCGTTTTATTCGGTTTCCGACAGTACCTGGGCGGCTTTATCGTGTTGTTCTTGGTCCTGGTGCACGTCAGCCTTTTGGTGGTACTCGAACTTTTGGAAGTGCTGCCAGAATGGGAGACTTTGTTCACGATCGACTTGTCGAACGTCTCCGCCTACTGGCTCTGGATGATCGTCCCGACGGCCATCCTGTTCGTTCTTTCTGCCATCTTGGCGACGATACGCAACTTCCTTTGGGCCATCATAACGGTCTTCGTGGCGTCGATCATTCCCGTGATCGTCTGGAGCATCGACTTTTTGGCTAGTCCTGTATGGGCCGACTTGTCGGTAGACCTTTCGTACATCCTCGCTGCTCTTGTCGGCTTGTTGGCCCTCGAATGGATCAGCCGAAAATTGCTCCGATTGGCCTAAACAGATTCGTCAGGGTGGGCCAAGGCCCCATCCCGAACGACCAACAACGTCGGTTCAATAAACGGGGCCTCGTCTCCAACGTGAGCGAGGACGAACCAAAGAGCCCCTGGTTGCGTTTCGGGCTGGTGTCCGGGACACCAAACGACCTGGAAGGTGTATCCGCCTGGGTCGTTTCTCGCTTCTCTACTTCCAACGGTTTACTTCCTCTTTGAGGATTCAAATGGCTACAGCGACTGCACCGACGAAGCAACAGAACAACAGCGTGGACACCCGTCGGAAGATTCACAGCCCACTGAGGGCCGTGAGTGGCTACATCCGCATGTATGTGTGCCTGGAAGGGGCTGCCCTCGCGTTATTGTTCCTGGGCATTTGGTTCTGGGTCGGGTTGGCACTCGACTACGGGTTGTTCGCAACCGAGATTAACCTCTGGGGGCAGGTCATCGCAGCCCACTTCGATTGGATCAAGCAGCTGGACCAAAACTTGATCGACCCAAGCAAGGCCTATTTGGTTCGTGCTTGTCTTCTCTTACTGTTGCTTATTGGCATCGGGACGATCGTGACGGTGAAAATTCTGCGTCGTTTCTTCACAGAGTTCAACGATCAGACATTGGCGTTGCTCCTGGAGAAACGGTATCCCACGCGTCTCGGAGGACGTTTGATTACCGCCGTGGAGATGACCAACCCGGAGTTGAGCGAGAAGTATGGATACTCCCAACAAATGGTCGATCACACAGTCCAGGAGGCGACCAACCGACTCGAAGGACTCCCTGTATCGCCGGTGTTTAACTGGGGACGATTGTACAACCAGTGGGGCTTCGCTATTTTGTCCACGGTCGGGACCTACTTGCTCCTTCTCTTGGCGTGTAGCGTCATCGGTGCCATTAGGACACCACAGGACCGATTCGCAGGGGTCACGAAAGGAGCCCAAGAGGTCAATCGCGTTAGTTGGATTTGGACCAAGCGTAATGTTCTCATGTGGAACAAGACGTACTGGCCGACACGAACCTACCTCGAAATCGTACGGGTTCGGTGGGGAGACGATCCCAAATCTGACCAGTCCGTCCTGCGTGTACCGCGAGACCAAACGCGACCCGATGCGGCCGTCCAAGTGTACGAATGGGTCAAATACGATCCGACCACCAGGGAGAGTATCCGTCCGTTACGCGTCTCCGATCTCGACGGCCATATTTCGACCGAAGCCCAGAAAGCCCTTGACGACCTACGCGAAGAACTGGCACCGGAGAAATGGGGAGAATGGCTGTTTTCGGTGAGGGCAGTCGATCCGAGGATAACCGACGAGATGTTGAAGGGTATCACTCTCGACCAAACCGTCACGGATCCGGTCACCAAGGAACCAAAAACCGTGCGTGTTCCCTGGACCACTTCCGGGATCACGACTGGTGAGGTCTTGGCTGAGTTGGAAACACTCGACACCGAGGAAATGTTCGGAGAAGAGGTCAGCAAAGAGATCAACAAGGAACTCGCCCTGGATTGGCGAACTTGGACGTATGACCAGCTCGTGCAGCAACTCAAGTATCTGGAAACCGAAGACCCTGATCCGGATAATCCCGAGGAGAAGAAACCCAAGAAGGCCAAACTTCAACTGGAGAAGATGGGTGCCTGGGAAAAATTCGAAACGATCAAAGCCGCCGTCAAGAAATTGACAAGTTCCTACTGGACGAACTGGGAGTTCCGATACCTCAAGTCACCAGAGAATACGGTCTTTGACTTTACCGACGGAACCGTCTCGGCTCGACGGTTTCATCGTGTCGAACTCGGAAACGTTGCTTTCCTCGACCTCAACGACCTGCCCGATGACGCCAAGGACGGGACGTTCAGCGTCTGGGCCGATAATTTCTACAGCCCAACGTACCAACTCGAGTTCGTGCCTCCGCCGACCCTCACGGGCGTCTACGCCGATACGATGGAACCGGCGTACATGTTTTACTACTTGAAATCGAAATGGCAGGACGACAGTCTCCAGAAGGCATTCGATGCCGCGAAAGACATGTTTGGAAAGTTGCAAGTTGGTTCGGAAGTCGAGAAACTTGCTGCCGAAGAGGCTGAGGTCTTTTGGAATGGAAAGAGCATCGAGAAGGACATCCAGGAAGCCTTCAACGCGATCAAGGTCCGAAACTTCCACACGGCCCGTCGGCTCATAAATCGTGCGGCTGAAGCGGCCGTGGCGGCTGCGGACGTCCTTTCCCAGTCAACAGAGAATAAACTCGTGCAGGCAACACGAAATGCCTTCCTGGACTTCCAGAAGGACGCCGAGGCCCTGCGCCGTGAGTTGCACAAGTTCCCCATCCAGACAACTCGCCAAGACCAACTCGCTGGTGAACGCCAATTCGTTCGGCGTAACTTCGGAAAGGACGAAGACATTCGGACGCTTGGGGTTCCGACCGGAAGTTCGCTGGAGCTAGTCGGCACGGTCGAACGTCCCCTGAAAGAAAACAGCGTCCAAATTGTTGGGATCGATGAGCAAATCGAAGACCCCAAGATCAAGGGAGCCCTTGTCCCCAAAGCCATCCCAAAAATCGACTGGTTCGACGGCCGAACCTTCCGGGTCGAGATCAAGAACATTACTCAGCCCTACGAGTTCTATGTTCTTTTCAGCGACATCGATAACGTCTCAGGTCGGCAACATTTTCTCATCAAGCCGGTCGATGATTTAACGCCGGAAGAAGCGACTCCAGTCCTACTCGATGCGGTTCTCCGAAAACCTCGAGTCGAAGGTGGCAACGCCAACGCACCAGAAGGGTTTCTCGTAACCTACAACGCCGCCATTCCGTTCACCGGTGTGCTCGAAGACGACCACGGTTTGAACGATTTGGCCTGGTTGTACAAAGTTCGGCCAATCGACTTGAAGCTGACGGTTCGTTCCCAAAACGCGTTCGAATCCCAGAAACAGAAGGAAGACGAAAAGAAAGAAAAGCCACTCGACCCCATCGCCTGGGAATACACCCAACGAGCCTTAACCGGTTTGGGCAACACTCCTATCGGCGTCATGCCACAAACTTGGATCGCCCCGACGTACTGGACCGCTCTTGTTGGCCTGCTGGATCAGCGCCAACGTATGGAGCTGACACGATTCCAGGACATGCTCGCGAGCATCGAGGCATCGAAATCACTCACCCTCCCAGAAATCCAGAAGTACAGCCGTTTCGAGGCCAAAAAGGGTACATTATCTAACGGCAAACGGCTCTCGCGGATGAATTTTTACAAACCCTTCCGAATGCGCGATGGAGCCAACAAGTTCAAACTTCCTCAATTCGACATCGGCAATGATCCGTTCGACGTTGGACAGATTCCTCGACGAGGGAGCATTTTGAAGAAAGAGAAGGTCGTGAAGGACCGGATGGGCAAGACACAAACAATCCGGTATCACTGGCAACTGACTCTCCAAATCGCTGCCGTCGATAACAACGTCGAGACAGGTCCCAACGTGGTCTCGAGCCGTAACGTCTTCAAGTTCTTGATCGTTTCCGAAGCCGAGCTCAATGCCCAAATCATCTTGGAAGAGGAAGACCTGCGGTCTCAACTCGAAACGGCCGCCAGGCAACTCAAAGCCGCACGCATTCGACTCACCGAACAAGTCAAAAAAATCGACACACTCTCCCTGGACAACCTAAACCCCCTTCGGGAAGTTGATGTCCAGATCGAAGAGGCCCGGAAGGAATTTTCCGATGCCGTCGAGCGAGTCCAAAAAGTCCGCGGGGCGTACGACAAAATCCGCGACGAAATGTACATCAATCGGTTCAAGCAGGCCCGGCAGGACCAAATCCGATTCCGAATCCTGCGACCGCTCGACGAAACCATGGACCCACCACTGCCTCCCGACCCAAATCGCCAAGATCCCGTTCCGGCGCGGTTCCCGGCGACTGGCTCGGATTTGACTTCGCTTTGGAATCGAGTCGCTCCCGATGCCGAGAAACTGCGGGCTCCGAAAGGTTTGAGCAAGGCGTTGAAACAGCAGATACTCAACAATGTTTCAGCTTACAAGGACCTTGCGGTCCAAACGAAAGACAACATCGAAAACCTCCGCAACCAACTCATCGCAGTCATCGATCAAATCGGTGGAGGCATCGACGAGCCCAAGCTCATTGCGTTGCTTGAAGAACTGGCTGTTTCTCAAGGCGAAGCGGCGAGCCGGATCCAGCAAGCTCAAAAGCAACTGGAAGCCGATCTTCTCAAGGAATTACAAAAGCAACTTGGGGGATTGGAATAACCAACCCCTCATTGTTGTGCAAAGAAAACGTCCTTAGCCAACCAATCCCGGCATTTAGTGAAGAGGATCGCTTTTTGCTCGGAGGTTGGCTTTGCTTTTCTCTTTTCAGTGCCCAACCGTTCATCGTTTCGAGACTTGCGTCCACTCCATCAGGACAACTCGCCATGGCGTTGGTCTTCTCACTCTCACCGTGCGAATCGCCAACACTAGCCTCTTTGGGCCAACGACCCGACCAACCGAATTAACACTTCCAAAGGCCATCACCAGGTGAACTTTTTTTTCGGTAGTTAGGTCCGAAGAGGGAGAAGAGATCTGAGGACAAGTCACAGCCGCACTTTTTTCCATCGCCCACTGGCGTACCGTGCGAGAAACAACGGTCCACGCAACACCAAGTCCGCAAACATGGCTAACCAGGCTCCGTAAAGACCAAGTCCCAATCCAGAAATGGTTCCGAAGGGCCAAACCGAAAACTCCGGCAAGGCAAGCCAGTAGGCCAACGGGATACGCACCAGCAAAAAACCGACCCATGTGCAAAGGACGGGAAAGGTCGTGTCCCCAACTCCCCGTAAAATGTGAGTGAATATGATCGCGCTGGCCAGCGGTGGCATCGCGAAGGCGATGAGCTGCAGGACTGGAATCCCCATTTCGACGATTGGTTGTTGAGATGGATGTGGACAAAAGAGCAAGAACATCGGACGAGCCAGGATGTAGAACACCATGCCCATCACGGTCATCGTGGTACACCCGATGGCGAATGTCATCCACCCACTTCTCGCCGCCCGCTCTGGATTTCCGGCACCGAGATTCTGCCCCACAAGAGTCATCCCAGCTGTCCCAATCGCGATACCCGAGAGAAAACCCAGAGCTTCCCAACCGATAGCGATTCCGTGAGCGCTGCCAGCGACCGAACCGAGTTGGTTGACGATGCTCAAAAACCAGAACTGTCCGAGCAACATCGACAAGCTGTCGATTCCTGCCGGAACGCTAATCCGAAGCAGTTTCCGTATCTTCTGGAAATCCGGGCGGAGTAAACTCCAACGCAGGGTCAGTCCAAACCGACCACACACTAACGCAATGAGGACCGCAATACCGCCGAGCATCTGGCTGAGTCCGGTACCCAAGGCAATCCCCACGTAGCCCATGCGCGGGAACGGTGGCCAACCCAAACAAAGCGCGAAGGAAAACGGGACGTTGAGCACCGCGACGGCACCCGTCACCCAGAGTGTCATCCGAGTGTCACCGGCGCCGACAAGACACGCCAAGCCAGCGAGTTGGACGACCTCGAAAGCGAACAACGCGAAGATCGGCGTCATGTACGCCACGGCGAATTCTGCCGCCATGCCCTTGAGCCTCAGAAGCGACACCAGGTCCGCAACGAACCAAACGCCAAGCACGCTGATCACCGCGCCGAAGACCGCGGCCATGAGCATCGCCTGATTCGTGTAGTGCACCGCGTCGGACATCTTCCTCGCGCCGATGCTCCGAGCGACCAGGGCCTGACTGCCCACCGTCACAAGGATGGCGGTGCTGTTGAGGAACCACCCGAAGTAGAAAGCATTCGTCTGGGCAGCTTGGATGGCCGCTTGCTTGGACATGATTTTTGCCGAGGTGGTCAGCGGAACTTGGGCCGACACGGCCCCCGCGAGTCCATTGCCGTTAGCAGCCATTCCGATCTGACCCACGGCATTGACGTGATGGCCAAGGGCCTGAATTTGCTGTTCCTTCGGCACCGCTTGATAGTTACCAGCAAGAAACCGGTCGGAGATTTGCACTGTCAGGATGAGAACTTGTTGAGCCAAAACAGGCCAGGCGAGGACCAGGACCAGGACCCAGGTTGGCCGATGCAAGTCGATGAGTTTCGTGCGTTTCGGAGTCGGGGATGTCTCTGAAGTTAGAGTGTCCGATGGAACGTTGGACTCGGAAGCGTGATCTTCTTGTCCATCACTTGCTGTGGGCAACCTTTCGTCTTCTACCTTGCTTGGATCGTCCATTCTTCGGTTCCATGACTGAATCGGTCACCGGGCATGAGTTTTTTTCCAGGTTGGGTGCAGGCAATTCCATTGACCGCGACTTCGCCCACTCGAACGAGATACTTGGCTTGTCCGCCCGTACCAGCCAACCCCGCAAGTTTAACGGCTTGGGCCAAAGTAATGAACTCTGAAGTTATTTGTAGTTCAGACATTGTGTGAAACCAAATAGGACCAGGAACGTTGGGAGCCCAAAGGTTGGATCCAGCCAAAGCCAACGTTGGAACTCTTGACTTTCCTCTTCCCTTGCACCTTTCGGGGAATAAATGGAGGCGTTGCGCATCTTAAATGAATGGCAGATCTTCAACTTGGCGTTGGAAAAACTTTGGTGTTGGTTGTTGAAACCTGTCTAATGTCTCTCGGCCCTCTCATTGTAGACAAAAGACCACGACGACGGTTCAAGGATTCTAATCACCGAAGCCTGATAGGCACTCCGGAGGAAGGAATGTCGGAAGCACAACCCACAAGCAACACGAGTCCCCCGGTTTCCACTACCCAAACTGACGGGATACAAACATCTTCCCCCCAGGCTGACTCCACCGATCCAACAGCCAACCCCACCCCACCGAGGTTCAGTTGGACGATGCGCTTTGGGCTCGGATTCCTCCTGTTTTATATCGTCTCACAAAGTTTGCTTACTGGTCTTCCCTACTCGGATTGGACAGACGAATTTGGTATGCGTTCGCGGCCATACCGACTTCCGACCCGCGAAGAGATTAAAGCCTTGGCCAACAGACGAAGCCAAGACAACCCGGCTCCGGTGGCGGACCGAATCTATGAATCGGCCGATTCTGTGTGGGACTTTGGCAAGGTTTGGCCGTCCGAGAGAACTCGCCGCAAAATCAATTCGTGGGATCGAGCAGCGAAGTACAGTGTTTGTTGGCTGGTCACGCGCTTCGACCTTCTCGAGAGAATCGTCGGGATCGATCAGCACTGGCTGATGTTTTCGCCGAACGCTTTCGATGATGTTAGGGTTGCTCGGCTTCGTCTCCTCTACGCCGACAACTCAACACAAGTCATTCGCCTGCTTCCCGACCCTCCAGACCTTACGCGGTATTGCCATTTCGGTCGCAAGAGACTCCTGAGTGTTCATTTGGATCTTGTTGACGACATCGACGTCCAACTTGGCTTCTGCAACTATCTCATGCACAAATATCCGACCAACGACTCGGGAAAAACACTCGCCAAGATCTATATTTATAACATCGATTACGTGTATCCGGGGCCGGACGAAGATTACCTCCGTGTTCTCAGTTCGCAAAACGGGCCAGCCAACTGGGATAAGGATGGACCCGTTTGGTACTACGACGTGGAAAAACGTAAGCCCCGCCCTCTCTCCGACGAAAAGAAGCGGAAATCAGAACAGAAACAATTAGCTTTGGGCAAACAGCTTCCGGAGATATCTTACCCATGAGGGTCGTACAAAAGGAAAGATCGCTCTCTTGGGACTGTAACGCTTCTTTACGAACTGGGCGAGCAACCCAAATCTACTTTTCTTCCGAGCAAAACCCAGCCACACAGATACAGATTCCATCCTTGATCGAGATGCGATCTTCTACGACGATGTTGGGGTGATTCGACATCAAGGAACTTCTCTTTCGACGGAGGAATCTCACGTGGTTCAACGATTCATGCGACTCATGCTCGTTCTGGTCGTGTTGGGGCTTTGGGCAGACCCAACTGTTGCAGACGAAGTCAAGAAACGTCCCAACATCTTGTTCATCATGGCCGACGACCTCGGTTGGAACGATGTGGGCTATCACGACAGCATCATCAAAACAAAGAACATCGACGCGCTCGCCAAAAGCGGTGTTCGTCTCGAACAGTTCTATGTTATGCCAGTGTGTTCACCGACTCGCGCGTCTCTTATCACCGGCCGTTATACCATCCGTTATGGTTTGCAAACAGGTGTCGTTCGTCCCTGGGCTCGATATGGGTTGCCGTTGAATGAGAGGACGCTCGCGGCCGTGCTGCGTGATGCCGGGTACTTCACGGCGATCAGTGGAAAATGGCACCTCGGAAGTATCTCGAAGGAATACTTGCCATTACAACGTGGATTCGATTATCAGTATGGACATTATCTCGGCGCACTCGACTACTGGACGCATAAACGCGAGGAAGGACTCGACTGGCATCGTATGGGGAAGGCTCTGCGAGAGGAAGGATATACAACGAACCTAATTGGCAACGAAGCGACAACAATCATCAAGAAACATAATTTCCAGAAGAACCCTCTCTTTCTCTATGTCCCATTCAATTCGCCACACACTCCGCTCCAGGCTCCGGAAAAATATATCGCTCAATACCAGGACGTGAAAAACAAGAAGCGTCGCATCTATGCTGCGATGGTGACATGCATGGACGACAATATTGGTCGGATCGTTGAGGTCCTCAAAGATCGTGGCGAATACGAAAACACACTCATTATCTTTTGTAGTGACAACGGCGGTCCGATTACTCTCGGCGCGAGCAACACTCCCTTACGGGGAAGTAAAGGTACACTGTACGCAGGAGGAGTTCGGGTCGTCGCTTTCGCGGTTTGGCCGGGCAAGCTCAAGGCGGGTTCGGTCAACAACGAGCCACTTCACATGGTCGATTGGTACCCCACCCTGATCAAGCTCGGCCAAGGAAAGCTCAAACAGAAACTCTCGCTCGACGGCAGCGACATATGGCCCACCATTGCCGAAGGGAAGAAGTCACCCCGCAAGGAAATCTTGTTCAACGCGGAAGCGAAGCGTGGTGCCCTGTACTACGACGGCTGGAAGGTAGTCGTCACCCGGCGAGACTTGCCCATTGATCTCTCAGGAAATTTGAAGTTCGGTGGAAAAAAGAAGAGTGGAAAAATCGAGTTGTTCCATCTCGATGAAGATCCGACTGAGAGTACGAATCTTGCCTCAAAAAAGCCCAAGAAAACGATCGAGCTACTCAAACGTTTGAACAAATACGCCAAGGAGGCAGTCCCCGCGAAGGGTCGAAACGGCAAACGACCAAAAAATTTCCGAGCACCAGAGGTGTGGGGCGAAACGCCTTTCCGAACGCGAACTCCGAAGTTGAAGCGAATGTCGGACTGACCGAGCTTGAGCCGTTTGCGAAAGGGTGTCGTGTCCAAAGCGGTTTTGTAGGGTGTACCATCGTGGCAAGCACTTCGTTACACCCTGCAAAACTAGAATCCAGGCAGTGTTCTTGTGTTTCTGGCTGTGCCTACATTCCACGATAGAGCCATGAAACGTGAGGATACAATCTCCCTCATTTCGTTTTCCCTTCCTCTCAACTCTCGACTCTTGTCTGCTGTTCCTGGAGGAGTGCTTCTTCGTTGGAGGGAAGTCCGCTAGCAGCTCGGATGCGGTCCACCTCGGTGAGAACTTTCGCGAGTACTTCTGAATTCTCGCTCAAACACCGGAACTCCACCCAATACGCCCACAAGTTAATCACCAAAGTCAGGACGGCGAGAGTTCCGTGGACGTACCAGGGCCACGCCTGGAGTTGTACGCCAGCACCGGCTGCCGACGCTGCGATGACGATCAGCATGGCGAACAATGCCGGAGGGAACGACACCCGTTTGAGTTCGCGAGTCTTCTTCGGCAGCGGTTCGTCAGGTAAGTCGTAGGCTTGAGCCACTTCCTTGACCCAGCGGCCCGTGCCCAGGAAATATGTGAAGATGATGCAATGGACCAACAACGTCCCCACGGCCGAGAACAGCCCGAAGGTAAAGTGCCAGATATAGTAGGGCCCCATGGACTGTCCGCCGAACGCGGAGATCGCACCGATCACGAAGGCCGCAAGCAAAGCCAAGAAGTTCAAAGCCGCCAGGATGAGAAATAACTGTGACATGGAATAATCGGGTGGGTCTGGGAGTCAAAAGGTCCGATCCGAGAAGTTTACATTATGATAGCCGTTGGAGAAAGGAGGGCAAAGCCCGGCACTTAACTCGACTGAGGGATGGGGGTGGAAAATCCTCTGACCAGGAGAGAAAATCTTGTTGTAATCGCTGTTCGAGCCCACCTCGTATGGATTTCGACTTTCTTGAGAAAAACCTGCCTTCCTGCGTGTGATCCGCCTTATAATACCGTTGCGTTCGAAGAACTAACTCGCTTGGTTTCCTTGCAAGTGGTTGGTCTGGAATAGCGACCTTTCAATTGACTCTGTTTACTCTCCCAGGGTTTCTGTTGATCCGGAGTACTTTCTCAACCTCATTAGCAGAAAGATACAAGCCTCCGTCAACTTCAACAGCGTTTGGTTTCCGTTATGGGAATATTCCTTTCCCTTGGCTTCGTGGTAGGTTTGGTCACAATCTTCCTGCTTTTGGTGGGAGGATTCGTAGTGATACTACTCGTCCGTCGGTGGTGTCGGCGTGATATTGTGTCAAATCTATCCATAGAAGAACAACTGAACCACTACCATGAACTGTACGAGACAGGAGATATTACTGAGGAAGAGTACCAACAGATTCAGCAAACAATCCAAGGGACAACGACTTCTCCAAGTCGTCCACAAAGTTCGTCTTGACAGAAACGCATACTTTGCCATGATTTCCCAAATTATGAGGACGTTTCGTCACGACGACCGTGGAGACCCGTCGATTCTGTGGGGCCATCAAGTCCCAAACAGAGACGATGCTGGGTGCAGGTTGTCCGAGTCGCAAAACCAGCCTGGTACGTCATTGCCGACCAGGAGACACGCCTCTCAAAATAGGATTCTAACATTCGATGTGACCCTTTCGCACTTAATGGATCAATCCATTTGAATGGCGGAAACAGGAGAGGTAGTAAGTTACATCTTCTGGACGTGTTCCACGATGTTGAAAGTCCTTGCGAGTTAGTTTTTTCGGGCGTACAATTTGGGAGCAGGGATGGGAAGAGGACCAGCGGCTTTTCGATCACTAGCTTTTTCTAACAGTTGGTGAATCGTCCACCAAGACGACTAACAAACAGAATTCAGCCAGGCTCTGCTATCTGAGTAAACACGCTCAGGTGTCGGACTTGGCCGGACTGATTAAAAAGCGACCGAAACACCTCATTCCTAACTTGTTCAAGGGAGACACCGAACTCTGATCCTGGCTCGTGGTTACCGAAACGAATTCTCGCAGTACGACTTCGCTACATGGCTTCGGTGAATATGAAGCTAAGAGCCATAAGCGATTCGGCCGAGATCGTCTTCGGGATCATCATTTTGGGCCGGCGACAAGGAGATAGCATGCCGACGAAAGATTCAGGAACGGGAAGCGGTAGCCGAAAACCAACGGGAAGTTCGGGGCGCAACCGCAACGCGTACTGTTCCTTCTGCCGCAGGAGTTATCGTGAAGTCGGACCTCTCGTCGAGGGCCCGGGCGACGTTTACATCTGCGGAGAATGCATCGAACTGTGCCAGTCCATCATCGAGCAAGAAAAACGCCGCCGAGGCGTATCGAAAGGTGTGCTTGATGACATTCCAACGCCACGGAACATCAAAGACCGTCTCGATCAATATGTCATCGGCCAACAACGGGCCAAGAAAGTCTTATCCGTTGCGGTTCACAACCACTACAAGCGGCTGAGCTTGGGCGATGAAACTGGCGACGTCGATCTCGACAAAAGTAACATCTTGCTCATCGGGCCGACCGGTAGTGGAAAGACACTGTTGGCCCGGACACTGGCGAAAATCCTCGACGTTCCTTTCGCCATTGGCGATGCCACGACTCTTACCGAAGCCGGTTACGTCGGTGAAGACGTCGAGAATCTTCTCCTCAAACTTCTCCACGCAGCCGACTTCGACATCGAAGCGGCCCAGCGAGGAATCGTCTACATCGACGAAATCGACAAGATCGCCAAGACAAGCCAAAACGTGAGCATCACTCGCGACGTCAGCGGAGAGGGCGTCCAACAAGCGTTGCTCAAAATGCTCGAGGGGACTATAAGTAACGTCCCACCCCAAGGTGGGCGTAAGCACCCCGAACAACAATACATCCAGGTCGACACGACCAACATCCTCTTCATCTGCGGCGGAACGTTCGTTGGATTGGAGGACATCATAGCTCGTCGCACGACGAGCAACACTTTCGGCTTTGGCAGCACGGCGGATCATCGGGAACGGAAACTTGGCGAATTGCTGGCCCAAGTGAGCAGCGACGATCTGCAAGGGTTTGGACTCATTCCAGAATTCATTGGCCGCTTGCCAGTGTTGGCACCTCTCGACCCACTCGACGAAGAAGCTCTCGTTCGAATCCTGACCGAACCGAAGAACGCCCTCGTCCGCCAGTACGAAAAACTCTTTGCGATGGAAGGGGCCGACCTTGAGTTCGACCAGTCGGGGCTCTACGAAATCGCCAAGAAAGCCAAAGAACGGGATACCGGGGCTCGCGGCTTGCGGAGTATCGTTGAAGAGATCATGACGGACATCATGTACGACTTACCAGAAATGGAACATTCTGGGAAGTATCGCGTCACAGACAGTGTCGTCCGTGGCGAAGCCCCACTCTTCCCACAGGAACCCTCTACTCCTGACAAGAAGAGCGCCTGACGCAGCCGATTGAACCAATAACGACAAAGGCCCAGGAGAATACAAACTCACGGGCCTTTCCTACCCGCCCCGCTTCCTGCCTCACTGATTACGAGTTCCCACTCTGATCTCAACCGACTAGCACCCTCGCTCTGTACGACTCCTCTTGTTCCGCAATCATGAAATCGATATAGCTGTGGCCGCTCGAGCAAGAGGGTGTCTCTCATGCCGTGTCGGCACCTGATGGCATCATTGTCGAAATCGACCTGAAAGGCTCACGCGACATCCATTTGTCGGGTCGAGTTCGAATTGACACGAGGCCGTGTTTTGGAGAGTGGGCTAACGCCTACCTGCTACCCTAATAGCCCAAAATGGGGGTTTGAACCCACCCTACAACACAGCCCATCAACACTGTAAGGAGGCGTGTTATGTGGAAGAAAATTAAGGGATTGGCTGTCCTTTGGCCGAAAGGGCTCGACTTGCCTCGAGTTTGTTGGATTGCAGGGGTCGTGGGCTTGGTGGTCATCGCGTTCTTCCTCGGACAGCACTGGAGCGTGGCTCAGTCTGGATTGAGCCGTGGTTCGAGTGCCGCGGCGGGGACGTTGAGTGAACTCCGACAAAACTATGGATCGCCCTCCGAACCTGTGGCCTACATCCACGGCAATGTCCCAATCACCCGCCAAGACCTCGGAGAATATCTCATTTCGAGATTCGGTCCCGAGAGGCTTCGGTTGCTCGTCAATCAAGAAATCATCAAGATGCATTGCCGCAAACACGGCATCATCGTGACTGCCCCAGAAGTCGAATCAAGGTTGGTCAAACACCTCAACGTGATGGGAGTTCGCTCTCTCAGCGAGTTCAAGAAAATCGTCCTGAAGAAAGTAGGAATGACGATCTTCCAGTACAAAGAGGACGTCATTCGTCCGAAGTTGGCCTTGGAAAAATTATGTCGCAAAACGAAGCGAATCAAAGTTACCCCCAAGGATCTGAAAATTCGGTTCGAGCAGAAGTACGGGGAGAAAGTGGAATGCGAGATGATCGCTTTCTCCAAAGGCATGAATTTTCGTGATCTCACGGAGATTCGTACCCGGATCCTGAAGAACCCCAACGAGTGGAAAAACCAAGCACGCAAACAACCGCTTGCGCACATCGCCGCCAAAGAAGGAAAAATTCCGCCGATCTACAAGCACTATCCGAATCCACTCATCGAGCAGACCGCGTTCAGCTTGCAAAACGACGCGATCAGTGGGTTGTTACGAATGCCCGATGACAGCTATGTACTGCTCAAGTGCATCAAAAGACTTCCTCCCGACACCCGCCACTCATTCTCCGACGAGCAACTCCAGCTGCAGCAGGAAGTTTTTCATGAAAAACTCTATGCCGAGATCCCCAAGTTGTTCCAAGAACTTGAGAGCGAGGCACGGGCAAAGCTAATCTTGCAACGCAAGGCGATAGACGGCGGTTTTGTCCGCCGGATCAATGGAATGCTCCACGCCAACGCACTACTCCAGACGAAACAACAAGGTGGCGGGACGCCGAACATTCAGCGAGGTTCGATCCCTCGACTGCCCAAAACAGGCATCGGTCCAACTCCGAAATACCAAAACCAACAGTTGTCGAATCCGAATCTCACGGACTTCCGGAACAAGTAACGAACGTTGGATGCCTCCCCATGTTCCCGACATAGAGCACAACAACGATTGGTATGTGTTTCGACTTGGTCCCGCTGCCCAAACAGGAAAGCCCATGGACGACTCTCTTCAACAACCAAACCCTTCCAAGATTGTGCTTCGTCGCATTCCTCCGAATGCTTCGGGAGTGTCGGTGCTTTTGCCGAAAAATTTCGTACCGCTGCGGTTACATATGGAGCCGGGGGGAATGTGCGTCGAGCTGGCTCAGCCCGACGTACTCCTCGGACGACATACGAGCGCCGACATGCGAATACCATTGCCGGACGTGAGTCGCCGGCATTGCCGGTTTCTCTTTTCCGACGGGTTGTGGGAAGTGGTTGATTTGGACAGTCTCAACGGGGTCTACGTCAACCACGAACGCCTTCGGGAATCGGTCCTGCAACGGGGCGACAACATCCGAATCGCCGGGCTGACCTTCCTCGTCGATCTTCCAGCCCACCAGGGGAAGCCAGGAAAACGATCCGACGGGGAAGAGGATGGCGGAGAAGCCGTGTTACGCAAGATCGCAGACGTTTTGCCGATCCGTCGTCCAGGAAAACAGACCGACACGTTTCGTAAAGCCGGGTGAACGGAAGAAGGTAGCAAGCAAGCTCGAAACACGAAAGTCCTTGTCGTCCGGTGTTGTTGAGAGAGGGACAGGGGAGTCCCTCAGAAAAAGGACAGGTAATTAAGGTTATCTCGGTCGTTGGAGTTCACGAACGGTCATGAATCCCGTTTGCAAGGCGGATGAAATTCGCCTTTCATCTCCAGCAACCAAAGCAGTCCAGAGCTGGCCAAAGGCCAGCCAATTGGATTGGCTCTCGATCGCACGTTTTCGCCCTAACCTGGGTTTCGTCTTGACAACTTCCCCACAGATTTTTTTCAAGTCGTTTGTGTCGATCCAGATGTTTAATACTACAGCGCTACGGGGAACTATTTTGAGATCGTTTTTTCTTCTTTTTCGTTCTTCGTTTCTTGGTTTTGTGGGTGGAAGAAGGCAGCCCACAATTGCGTCTCAGACGCGATTGAGTGGCAACCGCGTTGCGGCGTTGATAATTCTCGATCATCCAACTCGTGTATTCGATCAGACAATGGCAACGCAGACGCTCTAACCACAAACGAAAACAAGCATTGCACGCCCTAGCCACTTGTTCCATCGTCAAACCCGGACACTTTAGCAACGCTGGTGGCGAAATTCGGATCGCTGTCACTTCGACCTGGGATTTTTTCGCGTTTCAAGCCCCCGGCCGACTTGGTTTGGAGTGGTGTTGAGACGACAAAATCGTCCCGAGACAACCTCCAGTCCCTCAGAACGCCACGTTTTGAGGGGCAAAGGCGAATTTCAGCTCGCCTGTTCAAGTGGATTGCTGAATCCGACCAAAACAACAACCAGCCCCGCTGCCCAAACTTCCTGGCAGAAAACAACTTATGGCTGTAAAACGCGAATATCACCACTACTCCTGCTAATGTGTCGCGGCTTGTACCCAATTCTGGATAGTCGCCCAAGGGACAAAGACTCGATGATCTCGCCACAAGTGCCAACTGGAGCTTTGGTAAGGTGGGCCATCTTCGATCACCAACCGGACTGCCAGGAGTTGGACTCGGTGTGTGTAATGGGATTTGGGCCGAGCCAAGTCGGCCATACCGGCTGGGAAATACAAGTCGCAGTGTTTGCAGTGATGTTTGGAGTAAGCGACAATCAGATCGATAGGTCGACCAAGTCGAGTATTTCCCAAATCGTGCAAGAGGCGAGATGCTTTGGAGTAACGCGATGCGCCGTGTCCACATCGAGGACATCGACGTCTAAGTAGTTTCGGCTTCGTTGTTCGATCTTGGTTTGAGGAAGATCGTTGGGTGAAGTGATTCCTTCGATTTTGTCAGGAAGATAGGCTCCAGGTCCGAACATGACTGTATCCTGCAAATGACAGGGCAACGAAAACGATGCTTGGTCTGTATTGTACGCACCAAAGATGCGATTTTCACCACCAACGATGCGAGAGTGTCGGAAACGATCGAGTTTCGGGTCCAGTTATTTGATTTCTTCGACTGTCATCGGGCTACTCCTGGAAAGAGACTCTACAATTTCTTTGTAGGAATCGAGGAGTCCCACAAGGCAAGACCTCGCGCTGTAGTATTAGGGAAGTTTCCGTTCGTGTTGGGTACAGTTCGGAGTCGCCGAACTCCTGAGCCCAAGTGCGGCCTTCCCAAGATAGGATTCCTCCGGAATCCTACCGGTTCCGCTGCGTTTTCCGCTTCGCTCAGGTGTGGGGCCTTCTCCCCGCAAGGGTGGTCGGATGAATAAGAGTCGCAATTGTTGTGGTTCTTTGAGTTCCGTGGGGTTTTACCCACGGCTAGGATCTTTCGCCCCTGCGGGGCTGAAAATCAAAAACACGACACTTGTTTATCCCGACTGCCCAAGCGGGACCCAGGATTTTTTGAAAACGAAAAACCTGTACCGAATACAACCGTGAATTGCTTTAATATTGCCACTTCAGACCAACGCTCCAGCCCTGGGCCCAGAAGCCGGTGTCCTGGAAGATGAACAGCGGACGAGTCGGACTTACGCCTCCCTGGGGTAACCCAGGAGGAGCTGTCAAATTCACGGTCCGGTCGATTTGGTCGCCAGGACGAGCCACGGCACTGACGTACAAGAAGTTGTAAGCGACGTACGCGCTAAGTCGATCGGTGATATTATAACCGAGTTTGACCCCGACCTCGGGAATGACGGCAAATTGATCCCGACTGTAGACGCCGATATTGCTCGGACGAGCGAGTAGCCCTCCCGACGTCGCGACGGTGGGCATCCCGAGCGGAGTGGTGAACGTGTTTCCTTGAATCGTAACGGTCTGGTGCATGTTACCTAGAGCCAATTTGCTCGTGACGCCGACGAACCAACACCCATGACGAATGGTCCAATCGAGGCCCACTTGGCCGCCGTAAAAACGGTTTCGGGTTGCGAAACTTTCCTCGATTACGGTGACGTTGCCTGCCGAGAACATGCAGTCTGGATTCGTCGGGTTGTCCACCAAGCCAACAGACCTTTGTCGAATGTTCAAACTCTCGGCGAGTTCCAAGAATCGAAATCCACCCAACAAGTCGAGTTGATGCTGGCAACCACAAATCAAGTTCTTGCGAAAGTTGAATTCGGCTCCCCAGAGGCGTGTTTGGTGCTCGATGTCTATTTGACCGGATGAGAGTATCGGGAAGGCCACCGACAGTGCGGACTCTTCGTTTCCGATGGGATCGAAGAATGGGCGGTAGAGGCCAGGTAGTCCTCTGTCGTCCGATGCCGCAGAAAAGGAGATACTCTGTTCGCCCAGGAACAAGAATGTCGCCTCGATCCCTTTGAGGTAGCGGGGCAATCCCAATCCGACGGTGAAGCGACCACCAGGAAACGACGGACTATCAATACCTTGACCGCCACCAAACAGAAGATTGGTTCCCAATTCTCCGAGCGCTCCGGGACGAGGAATGCCGACCAGGACCTCGGGACTGACGGTAGTTCCGGTCACCAGCGGAGGTAGATTTGGATCGTCCACGTACCAGTGGAGATATTCACCATTGAGATAGAATGTGGGTCGGCAGTCTGCCCGAGGACCGCAACACCTCCCGAAGCAGTTCCCCATTCCTCCCCATCCAGTGAGCCATCCTCCGTGGCCTCCCCAGTGGCCAAAACCAAAATGCGTATCCTCGATCCATTCCCCGTCGTGGGCTGGCCCATCCACGCAAGTACCACCAGGACACCCGGACCAGTCCGGTCCGATGATTTCCCCATGACCTTCTGCCGTTGGGATGGCCATTGGGGGACGGTGGTTCGGTGGGATGGCACCTGGATAGAATCCTGGACCTTGGATATGGTGTTCGGGAACAGGCGAAAGTGCGTCTTGGTTGGTCGGCGTTTCTTGGGGAGTTGGGGTGATCCTTGGTGTCACCTTGCGGGGCATCGGAGCCGACTCTCCTCCGAACAGCGATTCGGAGGAATCGTCCGGGGACGAAGATGGTGGCTGGGTTTGGGGTTCGCGGGGCAGTTCGGTCAACCGGGGAAGGGCTGGTTCCGACAAGCGATTGAAGCTGGCCCGCTGAACTCCGGTTCCAAACTCAGAGCCTTTATCGTTGGAGTTGGCGCTCTCGAATTCAAGCTCCTGGCCCATTTGGCCTCGGTATTTCGTCGTCTGGATGGTAGTTTTCGGCTTTACGGCCTCCCACTGCAACTCCTGGGCATGGACGAAGGAGGCCATGCAACCGGCGGTCAACCCGAGCACACCTAAGAACAATCTTTTCATGGCTTTACCTTCCGTGGCACTGTATTTCTGGGTCGCTCCGGTAGTGTTTCTACTGGCATCCAGACCACTCGACTGGTGTCGTCATCGGTGCGATGTTCGCATTCCACCAAGTGATCGTTGCTCAAGGTGATCTTTCCGATCTTTCCGGAAACGAAACTCGGTTTCGTGGAACTCGAGAACCTTCCAACATGTTCTCTTTCCCGGTGTCTGTCTATTCTTGGTCGCCTCAGGAACGTCGTTCCCCCGGAGGTTTATCCTAAATAGGAACTCTCGGGGAAGTCCCGGTGGGACCAAGCTCGTTGCCAGCCAAAGGCTTCATCCGTCTGGCCCAAGCTGACGAGTTGGCTCACATGCTGGGCTTCCTGGATTCTGTTTCGGTTGGCCCAGACTGTAAAAGGACACCCTTCCGTATTTTCGGGTTTTCACACCGAAAGGCAGACGAATTCTCTGGTCGAAGGAGCACTCGCTTCGGACTACTGGCGTTTCCGTTGCCACATCCTGTAAATCTTCACCAGGTTGACTCGAAGCCGTCGGAGAAATGTGGTTCAAGATTTTGGCGTTCTTGAGCTTTTTTCCAAGTATCGGCATTCTTCCGGTGAAAATTTAGTGGCCTTCTGAGTCGGATTGCGAAATCGTTAAACCTTCTACCTCGACGAGGTTGTCGAAGAAGATGGCTCCTCCACCGAGGTCGGTCAGTCCGGTGCTTGTCGTCACGTTGCAGTTGACTTTGTCGGGGGTGTACTGGTTCCACCAAATCCCCTGGGTTACGACGACTCCTGGTTTGACTGTTTCTCCGACGACCACGCGGGCCACGAATTTCCCACGATCGTTGAAGATACGGATGAGCTGTCCGTCTTGGATGTTCCTTACCTTGGCGTCGTCAGGGTGCATCTCGGCGATCGGCTCCCGGACTTGTTCACGCAGAGAATCGACGTTCACGAACGAGGAGTTCAGGAACTGTGGGGCGGGTGGCGAAAGGAGTTGGAGTGGAAAACGAGAAGCCAGTTCGGGTTTGGTTTGGGGGTCTTCTTCGGGAGGTGTATAGGTGGGGAGTGGGTCGAATCCCATTTGGGCCATCGTTTCGCTATAGAATTCACACTTCCCCGACGGGGTGCCGAAGTTCCCATGGGCAAAGACGGCCAAATCGTTCGGGAGATCCAATCGAAGTGGTCCTTCCTTCCGGAGGCGTTTAAGGGTGATGCCATCGAGAGCTTCGGGAAACGGGAAGAAGCCATCGGCTCCGGGGGACAAGACTTCCTCGGCAAGTTGTTCGTCGGTGACTTCGAACAGTTCTGGCTCAAAACCCATTCGTTTGGCCAACGACCGGAATACGTCGTTGTTCGATTTGGCTTCCTCGAGCGGAGCGATGGCGGGTTCGTTGACCTGCACGTAAAGGTGACCATACGACCCGTGGATGTCGAAGTGTTCGAGTTGGGTCGTTGCGGGTAGGAGTATGTCCGCGTAGTTGGCCGTGTCGGTCTGGAATTGTTCGTGGACGACCGTAAACAAATCGGGCCGACCCAACCCTTCGAGGACTCGGGATTGGTCGGGACAGACGGCAGCTGGATTGGAGTTGTAGACGTACAAGGCACGCACGGGTGGCCCGGGAAGTTCGCCGTGGAGGGCTTCGGCCAGTTGGACCATGTTGACGGTACGTGTTCCGGCCGGGATCAAGTCAGGACGTTGCAGTTTGTCCTTGTTGAAGGGAAACATGGGCGATGTGCTCAACATGGCACCACCGCCGACGTGTCGCCACGCGCCGACGACGGCGGGAAGACAGCAGATCGTTCGAGCGGCCATTCCGCCACCGCGATGACGCTGCATGCCGTAATTCAAACGGATGAAGGATGGTGATGTTGTCGCGTACTCGCGGGTGAGTTTCTCGATGTCGGCCACAGGAATTCCGGTGATGTCCGCGACTCGCTCGGGTGGGTAATCTTGCAGTACGCGCTGTCGAAGCTGATCGGTGCCGAGGCAATACTTTTCGAGGTAGTCATCGTCTTGGAGTCCGTCTCGCCAGAGGATGTGCATTATTCCGAGGGCAAGTGCTGCGTCGGTCCCCGGACGAATGGGAATCCACCAATCGCTTCGGTCGGCGGTTCGACATTTGTAAGGGTCGATGGTCACGATCTTCGCGCCGTTCCTGCGGGCCTTGTGCATGAACGCCCACATGTGCATGTTGGTGACGGTCGTGTTCGATCCCCAGTTGATGATGTATCGGCATTTGGTGACGTCTTCGGGATCGATACAGGGGCGAGTCCCGAGCGTCATGTTACAGCCTTCCGAACCCGCGGTCGCGCAGATCGTGCGAGCCAGCAGCGATGCACCGAGTCTGTGGAAGAATCGACGGTCGAGGCTTTCGCTTTGCAGCAAGCCCATCGTCCCGGCGTAACTGTATGGCAAGATGGCTTCTGGTCCGTCGAGCGATGCCGCGATCTGCTGGAACTTGCTGGCGATCGTGTCGATGGCTTCGTCCCACGAGATGCGTTCGAACTGTCCTTCACCTTTGGCTCCGATGCGTTTCATCGGGTACTTGAGTCGACCGGGATGGTAGACGCGCTGGAGGTAGCGAGCCACTTTTTGACAAAGTGCACCACCCGTAAACGAGTGTTGTTTGTTTCCACGGAGATCAATGGCCTGGCCATTTTGGACGGTGACGACCATCGAACAAGTGTCAGGGCAATCGTGAGGGCATACGGCGAGAATGGTCTTGGGAGACGAAGAAATCACTTTGGCTGACTCCGTGGATAAGGAGCGAATGGTGGGGCTTCGAGTTTGTTTGACGTCAGTTGTGAGTATAACGACCAGGTGAAAGAAACCCAACGGAGCGTGGGTTCTCTTCGAGGAGTATGTTGCGTTCTCGACTGGGAGAAAGAATTGTGGGAGCGAAGCGTCTTCCCGAGAGCAAGCTGTGGGTTGTCTAGCAGAAGGAATGAATCGACTTCGCCGAGTCACTTCGTCGAGTTCGAAGGCAGTTGGAAAGCCACGCATCCCTCCGGAATCTGGAGCTTCTGCGTGGCTTTCACACGCCGTACAACTCGGATTCTAGACTTTCTTCAAATGCTCGATGATTCGATCGGCAAATTCCATGCTCGTTGCTCCGTCCTTGGCGCTGTATCCCTCGAACTGACGAGCCACATCGTAAGTGACAAAGAGCTTCCCTCCTGGTCCCTTCTGGGCGATCTCTTCGCTCTCGGCGAACGTCGCGTCGAGTCCTTTTTTGACGGCCTGGGCAGCTTCCGTCCAGCCCATGTGTTCGAGCATCAGAACGCCCGAGAGCAACACCGCTCCGGGGTTGGCCATGTTCTTTCCGGTGTACTTGGGGGCGGTTCCGTGTGTGGCTTCGAACATCGCGGCGTTGTCACCGATGTTCGCTCCCGCGGCCAGTCCGATTCCGCCCGTCAAAGCGGCGGCAGCGTCGGAAAGATAGTCGCCATTGAGGTTCATGGTTGCGATGGCGCTGTACTCGTCGGGCCGCAATTGAATCTGTTGGAACATGCTGTCGGCGATACGGTCCTTGACGATGATGCGATTGTTGTTGAGCTTGCCGGGTTCGGCACCACCTCGGAGTTCTGATTGGTTTTCGTCCCACAGTTCGTCTTCGGTGATGATGTGGTCGCGGAATTCTTCTTTGGCGAGTTCGTAGCCCCAATCTTTGAACGCTCCCTCGGTGAACTTCATGATGTTGCCCTTGTGCATCAACGTCACGCTCGGGAGTTTCTTGTCGACGGCGTATTGGATGGCCATTCGGACGAGTCGGTTCGTTCCCTCAGGGCTGATCGGCTTGATGCCGATGCCTGAAGACGCAACGATGTTGTAGCCGAACTCGTCATTGAGTAGTTGGATGATTTGTTTCGCTCGGTCGCTGTTGGAGGCAAATTCGACGCCGCAGTAGACGTCTTCGGTGTTCTCGCGGAAGACCACCATGTCGACCTTGTTGGCTCGTTTGTTGGGAGCGTCGACGCCTTTGAAATACCGGACGGGACGGACACAGGCATACAAAGTGAAGCGCATTCGCAGATAGACGTTGATGCTTCGGAAGCCGCCGCCGATCGGAGTCGTCAACGGTCCTTTCAGGCCGAGGCTGTAATATTCGAAAGCGTTGAGTGTGTCGTCGGGTAGATAGAGCGCGCGTTGGTCGTCCTCGCTCAGTTGTCCGACTTCTTCGTCTTTAACTTCGGGTTGATACATCTCGCGGGCGACGTCACCGGCGTGAACGTCGAACCAGTGGATTTTGCGTTGCCCTTTGTAGGCGTGTTCGACGGCCGCATCCAAAACTTTCACGGCACACGTTGTAATTCCGGGCACGCCGCCTGAGTCCTGCCCAATACCGTCACCACGAATCAAGCAAACGATGGGATCGTCCGGGATGGTCCATTTGCCATTCGCATCAACAGTAACACGGGTTCCTTGGGTGGGTGCTTGCAACTTGTCATAAACGGGTGCCGTCATCGCTTCAAATTCCTGTGTGATTACGTCTGTTATGAGTTCTGATTCCACAACGGAACGTGAGGCCGAATGTAGAAAGAGTTAATTTGTAGTAAATAGTATCGAAAGTCAAGCGAGTCGGTTAGATGGTCGATTTCGAAGGAGTGGGCTAACTCTTCGAAACGGTGCCTGGATCGAGGAGGTTCATCTCTGAGGAAATCCGTAACCTGCTTGCTTGAGAGCCTCCACAGTATTCTCACATTGTTCGGTGGGGACCAGGATGTAATCGGTGTCGAACGTGGAGAGGGCAAAGATGCTGATGTCGGCGTCGGCGAGCACCTTTGCGATGCCCGCCAAAATTCCGATCAAGGAGAATTCGAGCGGACCGATGACCTGGAGACACGACCAACCGGCTGATGTCTCGGTGGCTTCGATGGGCCAACGGGATTCGCACACGATAGAGAGTTCTTCGTTGGTTCGTGCGATCCAAACCAACTGTTCGACGAGCAAGTTTGTTGGAATTCGACTCTCTGGGGACGAGCGGTGGATCGAGAAGGTTTCGGGGAGAACTCGGATGTTCAAGTGAGGCATTTTCGTGCAGTCTCCAATCAGAACTCCATTGGTTCGAGCGATACTGAAATCTGGACTAAGCTATCAGAGTCGTGTAGGGCTCGCCCGAGTCCTCAGAAGTGGGCATCTCGGCAATGGCGACCCCTCGAACCTACCAAAGCCCTTGCGCCTCCTTTCAGTGAGCTATACTCGATAAGGAGAGGCCAATCATGACGGCGACCTATCTTGTGTTCGGTGACTTGCACGGTCGAGTTCTCCCCGCGTTCAAGTTGGCGATGGCCTGGGAGCGTGACCACGGTGTGGTCGTGACCGGATTGTTGCAAGTTGGTGACCTCGGCTATTTCCCGGACACCTCGCGGCTCGACAAGGCCACGGCGCGACACGCTCGTGAGGACCCGATGGAACTGGGGACTTTGCTGGTGTCCGAACCGAGCGACGAGGCTGACGAAATCTTTTATGGTGACCAGGTTCCGCCGGAATGTCTCTGGTTCACTGCCGGGAATCACGAAGACCATGAAGATTTGCTGAATAAGCGAAGTGGAGCGGGATCTCATGCAGATAGTTTTGTAGTCGATCAGTATTGTAGGGTCCGGTGTATTGCTGACGGGCGCGTGGAGACGATTCCTGGGGCAGTCCGGGTTGGCGCACTTTGGGGAATTGATTATGAATCTCCGCGAAAACGACCGAAGACTCCAGAACTGGCCCGGATTCGACACAAGGCGACAGTTTCTTTGGCCTGTTCGGAATTCGACGTGCTCCTGTCTCACGATGGCCCCCGAGATGCGGTTTTCCCGGAAGCTGGCAGTCAGGACATTACCGATATTCTCAACACGGTACAGCCAGCGTTTGCTTTTTTCGGGCACTACCACAGCAAAGCCAGGCAAATCGATGGGAACTTTGGTCGAACCCAAGTTTACCATCTTGTCGGTTTGGAACTTCGCCACAAAGGGGGAAGCGCGGAAAAGGGGTCGGTTGGGGTGCTTACCTGGACAGGTGATGAGGTGACTTTCGAGTATCTCGACTCGCGTTGGTTGCGAACCTTTAACCGCCACAATTGGCGGTACCGATAGTCTCGAGAACGAGTTGTCGGGGGTTCCTTGTGAAACCGAAACGCTGGGTAGGAATCCCACGGGCTAGTCTTGTGCCTCGGGTTGTAAACGACCAACGGCTAGCTCTGTCGGGCCAATTCGACGCCCGAACAACGGTGTTGAAACGATGGGATTGGGTTCCCTCCCATACCTGTGAGATCTTGTTAACTTGAAAGGCGGGTAGCGGTTGGCTAAAATTTTGTTACTTTGGAAGGACTTGCTTGGCTCGTGCAAATCGAAGCGTAAGAGCAAGAATAGTCCCTCGAGTATACCAACTTTGGGGTGGATTACCTCTGGAAAGTTTGAAGTTACTGGCAACGCTGGGGGAAACACGATGGCGTCGCTAACCGTCCTGAAACGCACACAGCCTGAAGGAATCAAAAAATTCAAAGAAGGCGATCAGATCGACCTGAGCAATCGGGAAGTGGTTCTGGGCCGTGACAACGGGTGCGATATTGTGTTCACGCCCGCAGCCGTTAGCCGCAGTCACGCCAAGATAAGTCGACGGGGGGATGGATGGTTTGTCGAGGATATGGAGAGCCGTAACAAGACGTACGTGAACGATGAAATGCTCAAGCCGTTCGTTCCGGTGGTCCTTTCGGACAAAGACAAGATTCGCATCTGTGACAACATCTTCATTTTTAACGACGCCAACCGACGCCCTCCCATCCCCGATTATCTGGCCCCTCCTGTTCCCGAAAATGATGTCCCTGAAACATCCGATCCTTCGACGGTAGCGACTTTTACTCCCGATGCCTCCGACCTGCTGCAGACCCAAGATTCCCAAAAGCTGAAGTTCTTGCTGAGCGTTACGTCCGAACTGACTCAAACGCTCGACCTCGAAACGCTTTTGCCCCAATTCGTCGATAAGTTGTTTGAAGTGTTTCGCCAGGCCGACCGTTGTTTCGTCATCTTCTGTGATCAAGAAGGCGACACGCTCATGCCGCTCGTCACACGGACAAGGCGGGATAACGACGATTCTCCCAGGTTCAGCCGCACGATCGTTCGGAATTGTCTGCGCACTGGAAAGGCTTATCTGACGGAAGACGCCGGGGCCGACGCTGAAGTGAACCTGAGCCAAAGCATTACTGACTATCGCATTCGGAGCGTCATGTGCGTTCCCCTTCAGGCTCCACGGAGCGAGCGAAAGTTTGGCGTGATCCAACTCGACACCCAAGATCGAGCCAAGAAGTTCACGACCGAGGACTTGAAGCTACTGATGAATGTCGCGTCGCAAGCGGCCATCGCGCTGGACAATGCGAACATGCATCAAGACCGAGTGGCTCGGGCGGCTCTTGTGCGAGACCTCGAACTGGCTCATCAAGTGCAGTTGAGTTTCTTGCCGAAGCAACTGCCGAAAATCGAAGGGTACGAATTTTACGCGTACTACGATTCGGCCTTGGAGGTTGGAGGCGACTACTACGACTTTGTTCCCCTTCCTGGCGGTAAGATGGGGGTCATGCTCGGGGATGTGGCTGGTAAAGGTGTTTCGGCTGCGTTGTTGATGGCGAAGGTCAGTTCTGATGCTCGTTTTTCGTTGTTGACCCAGAAGGATCTGGCCGAAGCAGTTAGCCAACTCAACGAGTATTGTCAAGACGCCGGGGAAATCGACAAATTCGTTACTCTCGGTGGGATCGTTTTGGACCCAAGGGAACACTGCGCTACCATCGTCAATGCTGGTCACTTGCCTCCGGTGCTTTATCGTCACGCGACCGGTGAAATGGCCGAAGCTGTAGACCGAGAGATTGCTGGTCTGCCGTTGGGCGTTGTCGCCCCGTACTCGTACGAACAAGCGACTGTGACGCTGGAGCCTGGTGATTGTCTGGTTATGTTTTCTGATGGTGTCACGGAAGCTCCCCGTAGCGACGACGAAAGCACTCAGTTCGACATGCCGGGTGTCTATGCCGCACTCAAGCCAGGGCCATTTACGGCTCGAGCCATGGGAGATCGACTCGTCAAGGCGGTTCGGGATTACTCTCAGGGACAAAAGCAACACGACGATATCACGGTCGTTAGTCTGAGTCGAACGTTTGAATAGTCGAGAGACGAGAGATGAAAGAAAAAAACTCTAGCGAGCGTGTGCCGTGAAAATCATGAATCGGTTGGAGTCCTTATTGTTGGCTGGTTTGTCTGGTTCCGATGAACTTGGCCGTCAACCCAGACACTGATTTCTTGACTCTTGTCACTCGACTTTCGACTCCAGACTTTCCTGAGATTGCTACATGGCTATATTTGAATACTCCGAATGGGACGGTTCTCAAGAATTCGTTCCGCTTTCCGCCGAATCTGCCTTCGACAAAGTTTCCGAATACTTGCTTCAACATGGCGAATATGTCCTCCGGCAACTCGAACGGATGGATGATGAAGACAACGACATTTTGGAAATGTTGTTGAAGGAAGGTTTTCTCGAAGAAGACGAGAATGGACGTGTGGTCGTTTCGGCAAAGGGCATCAAGCGGATGGAAACGCGTGCTCTCGATGAACTCTTTCAAATCACTCGCAAGGATGCCATGGGGAAGCACGAAAGTGATTTCAAAGGGACGGGTCAAGTTCGCCATGAGGACAGCAAGCCATACGAATATGGCGATCCCGTGGCCAACTTGAATTTGCACGAGACGATCAAAAATGCCGTCGTCCGTCAGGGGCCAACAACGCCTTTGAGGATTTCTGAAGAGGATTTCGTCGTCTACGAAACGGAATACCAAACCTCATGTGCCACCGTGCTGCTGTTGGACATGAGTGGTTCGATGAGTCGTTACGGGAAGTTCTATCACGCCAAGAAAGTCGTAATGGCTCTGCAGGGGCTCATCCGAGGCCGTTTTCCGGGTGATACATTCAAGGTCATTGGTTTCTACACGTATGCAACTCCGCTGAGCGAGAGACAGCTCGTTCGGGCGGCCCCGAAACCCGTGAGTATTGTCGACCACCGGGTATTCATGCGGATTGACCTCGACAACCCTCCCGACTTCGTTCCCGAACACTTTACGAACATCCAGGCTGGGTTAAAATTCGCAAGACAATATCTGATGCGTCAGTCGGCCGCCAACAAACAGATCATTTGCGTGACGGACGGCGAACCGACGGCTCACCTGGAAGGGCGTGAACTCGTCCTGATATATCCACCGAGTGAACGCACGGCCAAGACGACCCTTCAAGAAGTGGATCGGTGTACCCAGGCAAACATCAGCATCAGCACGTTCGCGTTGATCGAGGATTACTTTTATCTCGGGCTGATGAACTTCGTGGATGAAATGGCCCGGCAAAGCAAAGGGATCGCTCTCTATTGTAACGCGGGCGAACTTGGCCAGTACGTACTTGACAGTTTCGTCAAGGGACGCCGCTCTCGCAAGACAATGAGGTAAGGAATTCATGAGTGATATCGCAGTTCTGCCGGTCGAAGAGACGAAAGAAGAAACGGAAGAGAGACGGAAGCCTCAACCGCCGTATCACGTTGTGCTCCTCAACGACGAGGACCACAGCTATCACTATGTCATCCATATGCTCCAGTCTCTGTTTGGACACCCACCGGAACTGGGCTATCAAATGGCTTGCGAGGTGGATACGACGGGTCGGGTCATCGTGGATACCACAACCAAGGAGCGGGCCGAATTGAAACGGGATCAGATCCACGCGTTTGGACCGGACCCGCTCATCGAACGATGTCAAGGTTCGATGTCGGCGATCATCGAACCGGCGGAATAACACCCTCCCGCATTCGCACGCTGTTACAGACGAAACCGATCTCGTTTTTCCCTGGCCGCAACCTGAGCTCCTCGATGCTTCCCGCAAAGGCTGTTTGCACCTCCTCACTCATTTCGTTTTTGCGGCTTACCAACACACTTTCTGCCTGTCGGAAACTCTGGGAACGAAGAGTTGATCGGTGCCCGATTTTTGGATAGAACGAGCCCAAGGCGTACTCTCGAACAAGAACAGAACTATTGAGACCTGCGCGGCTAATGAATCCAATTAGCCGGCACACGGGGAATGGAAAAGAAATCTTGTCCGGTTCGTAGGTATACACGGCTGGCGTGTACGTTGGTCTTGGCCGAGCTTTCCAAGTACACGCGAGCCGCGTGTACCTACGACAAACACAAAAACTGGACAACTAGAAATTACCCGTTCCAAGTGTGCCTGCTATATTATCCACGCAGTTCTCAATAGAAAGGCCATAGTGGCATCGAGACCTCGGACTCCAAAAACAAAGTAGAATGGTTAAGTACTTCGTTTCGTTTGGAGGAGAACCAAGTTGTTCATCGTCTTCGGTACTCACGTCTTTAAGAAAGCCAATGTGGTCCAAGGGCACACCCAATGTATGAACTGTGGTGTCATGTCTCGGACCGTGAGCTACGATGGTCGTGCGTGGCATCACGTTAACTATATCCCTCTTGCTCCCGTGGGCAAGCTGTCGCGTATGTTGATGGAGTGCAAATACTGTAAGACTTGTGTTCGCTTTGAACTCGAAGACCTGCCTAGTTTTCAAGATCGTGTCGTCGACGATGTCGAGGATGCTGCTGCTGCACTCCTCGCGGGACAGGAGACCTTCCTGCCTCGGGATGGGAGTCCAGAACAGCATTGTGGAATCTATCTCGCGAACTCCGTTGGCATGCTGTATTGCTTGCAGCTTGACGACGAGGTGGAGCGGATCATGGATTTGTTGGAGAAACAACGGGACGAGTTCAACAAGTCGCTCATGGAAGGAGCCCAACTGGAGTTTGATGGAGATCACCAACAGGCGGATGAGGTTTATGGGCGGATTCTGGAGAACAACTATTCGTCGATTCAGTGGCCGGTTTATCTCGGGCAATTCTACTCGCGTTGGAACTATCGGGAAGACGCGATTGAAGTCTTTGAGGAGGCCGACGAACGGTGGCCTCATGTTCCGGTCGTCCTGGAGAACCTTGTTTTCCTCTACGATCAGACTAAGCAGTACCACGACCTTTGCGACACGTACGAAGATCTAGTAGAAGTGGCTCCGGGCATCCGGGCCAATAAGTGGTACGTCCAAACCTACCGGAAGGCGTGCAAGAAGGCGCGGCGGCGGCCAGTCTACGATTGAGTTCGTTCTCCCACGAGTGGTTGAGAATCTGGGAGACGCGAAGAAAAGTTTCGTCGGCTTTCGTCGTGTTTTTGTTTTATACTGGGAACCGTTTGGAACTGTTCTGCAAGATTTCATTCGACTCCCGGACTGATCCCATGAACTCCTACTTGACCGTCAGTTTTTCTGTCCTTTTCTGCGTGTTGTTGTTGCTTCCACTTTCGATGGCCGATAGGCCGTCGACGACGCGTCTCACTCCTGCACCTTACAAGTCTGGTCGATCCGTCGTGATGGCCCCCAACGGAATGGTCGCCACGAGTCATCCGCTTGCCGCCCAAGCTGGGCTCGATGTCCTTCGTCAGGGAGGCAATGCGATCGATGCGGCCATTGCGGTGAACGCCGTGTTGGGAGTCGTCGAGCCGATGTCGTGTGGGATCGGTGGTGATCTTTTTGCGATCGTGTGGGACGCCAAGACGAAGAAGCTTTATGGGATCAACGCGAGCGGACGTTCTCCGTACAAGGCCACGCGAGAGCACTTTGCGAAGGCCCAACTCGAGGAGATTCCGGTGTTCGGGCCGTTGACGTGGTCGGTTCCGGGGTGTGTTGATGGGTGGGATGAACTCCGCAGGAAATTTGGTACGAAGGGTTTCGAAGAGTTGTTGGGGCCGGCGATTGCTTATGCGGAGAAGGGTTTTCCGGTCAGTCAGGCCATCTCCGACAAGTGGCTGTATCGCGAGAAGACGTTGAAAGAAACCCCGGAAGCTGCGGGGACGTTCCTGCTCAACGGTCACGCGCCCAAGCCGGGCGAAGTTTTCAAGAATCCGAATATGGCCAAGACTTACCGCGAGATTGCCACGAACGGACGCGATGCGTTTTACAAGGGACGTATCGCCAAGGAGATCGTGGAGTATTCCGGTAAGGTGGACGGTCTGTTTTCGCTGAAGGATCTGGCTGATCATAAATCGGAATGGGTCGAACCGCTCAGCACGAACTATCGCGGTTACGACGTTTGGGAGTTGCCACCGAATGGTCAGGGCATCGCCGTGTTGCAGATGCTCAATATTCTCGAACCGTATGATTTGAAGAAGATGGGACCGAGGTCGGCGGATTACTGGCATCTGTTTATTGAGGCCAAGAAGCTCGCTTTTGAGGATCGTGCGAAGTTCTATTCTGATCCCGCATTCAACAAGTTGCCGATCCAAGGATTGATTTCCAAGAAGTATGCGGACGAACGTCGGAAGTTGATCGACATGAAGAAGGCGATCACGGACCTGAAGCCTGGCGATCCGAAGTTGCAGCACGGCGATACGGTTTATCTTACGGTCGTGGACAAGGACCGCAATTGTGTGTCGTTCATCCAGAGCACGTATTACGGTTTTGGTTCGCAGCATGTCGCGGGCGATTTGGGATTTGCGTTGCAGAATCGCGGAAACTTGTTTGCTCTCGATGAAAAGCACTTCAATGCACTGGAACCCCACAAGCGACCGTTCCATACGATCATTCCGGCGATGGTCACCAAAGACGACAAGCCGTGGTTTGTGTTCGGCGTGATGGGTGGAGACATGCAGCCGCAAGGGCAAACGCAGGTGTTGGTGAATTTGATCGATTTCGGAATGAACGTCCAGGAAGCTGGTGAAGCTCCGCGAATCCAGCACTTCGGTTCGTCCACGCCAACCGGGAAGGAGTCCGACAAGGAGGGCGGCGAAAGTAAGGCCGAGATTGGTTTGTCGCCTGCGGTTCTCGAAGAACTTGCACGAAGAGGGCACAAGGTTTCGGCCGTCGTTCGAAATGGTGGCGGATATCAAGGGATATGGATCGATCCGAAGACGAACATGCTCCACGGAGGTTCGGAGTATCGGACGGATGGGTGTGCGGTGGGGTATTAAATATCGCGAAGGGTTGATGGGAGTTCGCTTTCCCTGGTTTTTCTCGATGACGATTTGTGGTTTGGTGTTGAAGCCCCGAGGGCGGTCGGATGAATAAGAGTCGTGATTGTTCTGGTTCTTTGGGTTCCGTGGGTTCACACCCACGGCCAGGATCTGTTGCCGCTGCACGGCTTTCGTTCTGGTCTCCTTAAGGTTCGCACGAAGGGCGAGGATTTGTTACGGCAGCGTGGCTCAGGAAGAGCGGTTGTTCGAAACCTCAAAAAGTCTCTGGCTGTTCAATACGCGGCGTTCGTTGAATGGGGCAATGGTAGGCAGGCCCTTGGACCCCAAAGACTACTTACTCCTGAACAATGCATTCTCGCTTCGTTACGAAAGATGCGGCTTCGCTGCGCATAGTTTCGAACTCGCTCAAATCATCTACTTGCCTTAAACCTGACCGGACGGAACTGAGACTATGCGGAAGCCCAAGCCGTAGTAGCGATCGGCCGGAACGTACCAGCCCCGGTCCGACGCGCGGCATTCGCTGCCGAAATTGCGGCAGCTCCCGCCTCGAATCACTAGGCGCGAGCCATCCTCGTGGAGCGTAGAAGTCCACTCCCATCGGCTTCGGCGGTTCGTTCGCACAACTCGGCCAACGGTCCCGTGAGGAGCATTTCGAACGTGTCCGCAAGCCGCTCGACCTGAGTTTCCATGCCGCCAAGCCGGGCACGCATTTCTTGTTCCCATTGCTCATGGGAGAGGTTTTCGGAAATCTGTTGGGCTGCTTCGAGGGCCTTATCGACGATCGGAACCATCGCTGCCCCACCAGGAATGAAAGCGAGGACGCCGCAAGCGGCCGCCTTTGCCGCTGTTCCGTATTTTCGGAGAAAACTTACACAGCGATCTTTCCACGACATTGAGGGAGTCTCCAGAGAGCTACTTGAAGGATTCTCCATTGTATTCGTTCAAGAAGATCGATTATTGGCGAAAAGTACAAAAAATGGTTTCGTGGCTGGCAAACCGAAAGTGGTTTGTGTTGGTAAAATAGCTGGGGAAGTGACCGGAAACTGTTTTCTCAAAAGGGTCGAGTTTTGTCAGCAGTAGACGAAAACCTCAGGAAACGCATCCGAGACGATCTGCGAGGATTGCTCAAGGGCGAAGTCTCGTTTGACTCGGTCTCACGTATGCTTTATAGCACCGATGCGAGCGTTCTTCAGGTCCAGCCGGCGGGAATTGTGTTTCCCCGGGACGAGGACGATGTCCAACGGTTGGTTCGGTATGCGAGCGACAATGACGTTCCGCTCGTCCCTCGCGGTGCCGGCACGGGAGTCTCGGGAGAGTCTCTCGGCGAAGGCCTCATTGTCGATCTGAGCAAGCACTTTCGAAAGATCGGGGCTTTCGAAGGAGACACCATACGTGTTCAGCCTGGTGTGACGTGTCAAGAACTCAATGATCACCTTTCCCTGTTCGGGCGGCAATTTGCTCCCGACACCGCCAGCGCGGCCCAATGTACCATCGGCGGGATGATCGCGACGAATGCATCGGGGGCTCGGGTGATGCGTTACGGATACACTCGGGATTACGTCGAAAAACTTCGTGTCGTCTTTGATAACGGGGATGTTGCCGAAGTCGGCCAGGAGCCCATCTTTCAGCCTCTGCAGCAATCCCAACGGGACGATTCTTCTTGGTTTCTTTGGCTTGGGTCTGGGCAAGGTTCACGTCCGGAGCAATCGGAGTCGCCTGTTTGGGAAAGCTCTCTGTCCGGTGCTCCGGACGTAGGACTCCGTCACGAATCTGATGGGGGGCATCTCCAGGATATTATCACGGCAACAGCCGAACTTCTTGACCAAAACGCCAAGTTGATCGAAACGAACCAGCCCCGCACGCCTTTCAATCGCTTCGGTTATCTGGTTTCCGGAGTGCTGGATGAGCATCGTCTTGATCTGGCCAAACTTCTCGTTGGGTCGGAAGGGACGCTCGGGATTTTCACCGAAGCTGTTCTTCGAACGTCTCCTCTTCCTGTGGGCAGGTCGATGGTCCTGCTCGGATTTGGGAATTTGGAAAGTGCGATGGACGCGGTCCAGATTACAATTCCCACGCAGCCTTCGGCTTGTGAACTTCTTGATCGGCGATTGTTGACGCTCGCTCGGAGTAGCAGTCTTGAAGATTTTGTATCGGCCATTGCGCCGTCGGTCGAAGCGGTCTTGCTCGTCGAGTATCAAACCGAAGAGTATCACGAAGCTCGTTGGGCTGCGCGGCGTCTTCCGTATTTGCTCTCGCATGCGAAGTGTGCGGTGCAACACTGTTGGTTGGCCGAAGAGCCTGAAGAGATTGCCAAGGTTTGGCGACTTCGCGAGGTGGCGTTGCCAAGTTTGTACAACGTGAGGCTCAATCCACAACCCGTCCCGGCTATCGAAGACGTGGGAGTTCCGCCGGAAGAGGTGTTGAGATATCTCCACGGTGTTCAGGACATCCTGCACGAGTACGATCTTACAGCGTCGTTCCTGATCCACGCAGGAAGTGGTCAGGTGCACACTCGCCCGTTCCTCGATTTGGGCAATCCAGAAAGTGTGTCTGTCCTGGATTGCCTCATTGAGCGAGTGCACTCTTTGGCTCTCGAGTTGGGCGGAACTGTTTCGACTCAGCACGGAACAGGCATCCTTCGGACGCCGTGGGTCGCGCGACAGTACAAAGAGGTGTATCCGGTTTTCGAAGAACTCAAAGCCATTTTCGACCCGAAGAATATTTTCAATCCAGGGAAAATCATCGCTCGTGAGCCGGACGTCCAATCACTTCCACTACGGACGTTCCAGCGACTCGACGAATCGGTTCCGGAGAATTCAACCACCAATCAAGAATCGGAAACCAAAACGACGTTTCGTACGGCGCTGAATTGGTCTCCGGAAACGACCTGGGAGGAAGTCCAGAAGTGCAACGGTTGTGGGGTTTGTCGTGCGGGAGCTTCGGAGTCGCGGATGTGTCCTGTCTTCCATGCTACGCACGAAGAGGCCGCCAGTCCGCGGGCCAAGGCCAATCTGTTGCGGCATGTCCTCGTTGGGGGAGAAGACGTTCCTGCGCTGTCTGCGAGCGAAGTTCGGGACGTGGCGAACTTATGCGTGAATTGCAAGATGTGTAAGCGGGAGTGTCCTTCGGAAATCAACATTCCTCAGCTCATGCTTGAGGCCAAGGCTCAGAATGTCGCCGAGTATGGTCTGTATCGCAAGGACTGGTTCTTTGCTCGCGTTGAAGGCTTTTCTCGATGGGGCAACACGTTCGCGCCGTTGGTCAATTATGGACTACGGAGCCGCACGGTCCGTTGGTGGCTCGAACAAATTTTCGGCCTCTCCCGACGCCGACGCGTTCCTCTGTTCGCTCCTCGGTCTTTCCTGCAACAGGCCCGGCGACGGGGCTTGCATCAGCATCGATCCGGCCCCGACAAGGTGGCGTACTTTCTCGATCTGTATGCGAACTACAACGACCCGTCGATCGCCGAGGCGACCGTCGCCGTCCTGCAACACAACGGGATTCCAGTCTTCGTCCCGCCTCACCAACGAGGTTGCGGAATGGCTTCGTTGGCCCACGGGGATGTAGAAACGGCGAGAGAAATAGCGACGGAGAACGTTCGGGTGTTGGCTGCCGCCGTTCGGAAGGGATATCGCATTTTGTGCTCGGAGCCGACGGCGGTCATTATGTTGCGGCAGGATTATCCGGCGTTGTTGGATGATTCGGAGACCGAGTTCATTGCCAATCACACGGTGGAGTTGACGGAATTTCTGTGGTCATTGAAGGAGCAAGGCCGGTTGAAGATGGATTTTCAACCGTTGCCAGTCCGCGTTGGTCATCATGTTCCGTGCCACCTCAAGGCGCTGGGTGGTACTCCTAAAGGGCCTGCGTTGCTGTCGCTGATTCCGCAATTCGCTCCACAAACGATCGACGTGAGTTGCTCGGGCATGGCTGGTACATTTGGTTTGAAGAAAGAAAATGTCGAGACCTCGCTTGTGGCCGGAAAACCAATGTTAGACCAGATGCGGCAGCCAGGAGTTTTGTTCGGCTCGACCGAATGCGGAACGTGCCGCATACAAATCGAGGACGTCACGGAAAAGCGCACGCTGCATCCGGTGCAATATCTGGCACTGGCGTACGGGCTAATGCCGAGTTTGGCAGAACGTCTTCAAAGGTCGTTCCACGAGAGGGTCTTGTGATGAATGTGCGAGTGTATTTATTTGCTCGAGCGAAAGAACTCGCCGGTACCGATTCGGTAACGCTCGAATTTGATGAGGGTGCCAAAGTCGACGAACTTCGGAAAATCCTCGTCGCACGATTCCCCGAACTCGAGGATTTCCTCGGTCGCTGCGCCGTAGCCGTTGGAAGCGATTACGCGACGAATGACACCCTGCTGTCACCAGACGTCGATGTCGCCGTTTTGCCGCCGGTCAGCGGTGGGTGTGACTAAAGGAGACTGAGGGAGATGGCCGAGGAAGTGTCGGGTGAAAACCCTTGGGACAAGGCTGGTCGTTATGCTGTCCAACTCGATCCGCCGGCGTTCTTTGAATGGACACTCAAACTGCCTCGCGATGGCGGTTACTTCC
>CAYRFQ010000041.1:0-31530 GCA_964423615.1 uncultured Alcaligenaceae bacterium
GAGCTGAACAGTACTCGGAACGGTTCGGCACTCTAACTGTTCGACAAATAGGCGGCTTTGTTTTCTCAATCGCAATATTCCTGCCTCCTTCTTTTCTATAATTATTATAAGTATAAATGCTAGCAAGTAAAACCAAGTTATACTGTTTTGTATTGATATGATGTTTGAATTCGACGAGCAAGTGTGATCAGAGAAAAATTTCGTAAAAAGCAAGACATTCGCAGGAGGAACAAACCATGCAGCAAGGCTTCTATGATACAGTTGGTGCGAATGCTGGGGAACGCTACTCGGAGATGTACAACCGGTTTTCTTCGTTTTGGCAGCCACACCTGCTAGCCAATCGTGCGTTCGTCCTGGAAAGTGCCAGGAAAGTTCCCAACGATTCTTCGGTTGTGGTCCTTGGAGCCGGCGCTGCCTACGACATTCCACTGGCCGAATTGGCAGGCCAATTCCGCGCGGTCCATCTTCTTGATATTGACGAGAAAGGGTTGCAGTCGGCCGCCTCCTCGCTCCCGGAACAAGCTGGGCGGATCCACTGTCATGTCCAGGACATCACCGGAGGCCGTTTGGCGAAGCTGATTCAAGATGGTCTGAGTCTTGTCGAACAAGCATCGGATTTCGATGCCGCGTGTAGTGCCTTGGTCCGACTCTACGAAGCGTATGATGATTCCCCGCCGAATGCGGTGCTCAAGGAGATGATCTCGGATCTGGTCATTTCTTCTGGCTTAAGTAGTCAGTTTCGGTCGCTGCTAGGCGGCGCTCTACGTGAAGTCATAAGGCGCCGTTTCGCCGGTCAAAAAATCTCACCGCAAACGCAAACCCTGTACCAGCAGGCATTTGACAAACTGCGACAGCGGTTGATCGAGCAGCATGCCGCAACACTCAAGGGAATGGTGGCCGAAAAGGGACTTGTCTTTTGGGCCGACACGGTCTGTGAATCTCCCTTTTGGGGGCAGATTCCAGCGAACGAAATGGCCGCAGTTACGCAAGCCATCAAAAATACCGCAACCGACCCGGAGTGGAAGCTACCCCACCAGTGGGTATTTGCCATCCAGAACGCGCCAACCATGTGGGACGTGCTGCGGTTGTTGTCGCAAATCGTACAGCTCAATGTCCTGAATGTGGAGCAAGCCCTGCAATGGATCGACCAAATTCGAGTGTCCGTCGAAGACCACACGACCCATGCGATTGCCTCGGTCATACCGGAAGCCTTTGAGTCTTATATTGGAAACGATCTTCGGCTCATTCAAAGAAAAACGTGGCGTTGGGCGCTGAAACCAATCGAGTTGGCGTCGATGAAGGTAGACGCCTGCCTCTTTGCCTCAGACGTCGGCTGAAAGCAAATCGGCGGGGTTCGTTCGGTATGACGCAGTTGAGACCTTCCTCAAAGCCACAGCCTCGATCCGAGTCATCGAGGTTCTCGCGAACACCGGCCAACAGTCGTTAGCAAATCTCTGGTTCGAAGTGAGCAACCTTCAACTGTCCAACTCTCTTTCCAACCAACACAAGTGTGCTTCGAGTGTCACTTCCAAAGATCATTCCAGCATCGAATTCTCCTTGCCAAGCCCTTGCTGGCGATGCTATATTTCAACTCAAATCTCGACTCATTTTGACTCCCTCCGTTATTTCAACCACTCATCGTTTCCCGAACAGAGTTTTCCCTGAGCAGGTTTCTCGTCTGATTTCAAACCCATCGAAGGATAAAAGTCCAATGCACATCCGGATACCGTTGTTTCTGGCGTCCGCTTTGTTTCTGCACATCTTGACGGCCGGGGCGGGACTGGCCGATCAGTCGGCCTCCGACAAACTCAAAGCCCTGTATAAAAGCGGTGACCTGTTCGATCGCAAAAACTACATCGAGGTCCGCAATACCTTCGCGCAACTGTTCGAGGCCCAATTCCAAACGACCATCCGGCAGGCTTTTGGAGAGGATCACCAAGCCTTGTCCGAGTGGTTCGATAAACATCCTGCCATCAAGGGCGAGTTCTATAATGCCCTGAACTTACAATACGACCGACTGCCGCAAGCCTTGGCCGTGTTCCGAAGTTTGTGGAAAAAACACACCGACAAAGTGGAAAAATTTCCGGAGTTGGCCATCGCGATCGCCGTCGTGTGGGACGATCCATCCCGGGGAGTCTACACCTACCGCGGCCACCAGATCCGAACCAAAAGCCAACTTCCCGACCAGCTCGTTGATGCCATCGGGAACTTCGAATACATTACCGGCGGCAGTAAGCAATTGCAGACGCGCGGACGATATCTACCATGGGAGTTTCTGGTCTTCATCGTCGATCATCGAACTCCCATCAAGGAACGCAACTGGGCACAGCTCTATTTTCAACAGTGGCAACAACGATATGCTCGACGCCTCGTGAAAGGAGTCCATCAAGATGTGCCGTACGACATGGAGATGCTCAAGTTCGAAAAAAGTCGCGGAAGCCAAGGAAGATTCCCGAAACTCAAAGGGCATCTTTACACCTTGAAGAACATCAAGAGTTTTGGCGGCGTTTGCGCGCACCAAGCGGATTTTGCTTGCCGAGTCGGAAAGAGCGTCGGGATGCCTGGCGTCTACTGTAGCGGCAAGTCCGCCTATCGAGGACGACACGCGTGGTGGATGTTCGTGCAACTGAGAAAGGTGAGTGCAAAACGCATTGACTTCACTTTGGTTTCCGATGGCCGTTATCTCGGTTTTGTCAAGGATAAATTCTACACCGGTCAAGCCCTCGATCCTTGTTCGGGCAAACGCATTCTCGACCGAGACATGGAACGCCGTCTCTCCATGACCGGAAAAGACCGCACAGCCAAACGACAGGCTGACCTCATCATGCGAGCTTATCGAGGCCTCTGTCAACACCTGAAGTTGGACGCGAAGGCTCGCGTCAACTACCTCCAACAGTGTTTGCGAGTCTCCAACTATAACGAAGCTGCCTGGCGTGAAATGATCAAACTGGGTCTACAGAAGACGCTCGACGAAAACCTGCGTTTGCAGGTCCGTAAGAACCTGTATCGCATTCCGAGTCTATTCGGGCCGTACCCGGATTTTGTTTGGGGCGTGCTCGATGATTTAGCTGCCGTCCAAGAGAAGGACAGTGACCGCGTCAAACTCCTTCACGCAGCGGCAAGTTCGTTCGAACGAAAACAAAGACCCGATCTCGCTTGTGCTGCAAGATTGAAAGCCACGACCATTCTGGTCAAGCACAAGAAATACACCGACGCTGCCAACAACCTCGCCCGAACAATTCGCAAGTTTCCGACCGAAGGACGACACATCCCAGAAGCGATGCTGGAACTCCAACGAGTGGCCCAGCACATTCCAAAAGGCTCGGATAAAGTTGGGAAACTGTATCTCGAACTCATCCCAACGATGATCCGCTATTACCGCGATGATAAGAACCCGTATTGCCAACAACTCGTCCAACAAGCTCTGAAATATTTTGAGGAAGCCGAATTGACGGGCTATCGCGAAGCACTGCTGCGTCAATCCGACATCGCCAAAATCCTCAACAATACGTCGCGACGGTAAACGCTCTGGGACGGACGTACACTCACCGCCCAACTGGCGAAGGCGTCAATCCTGCACGCCACCGTCGTGCCATGCCGATTCGTTGTAAGACAGTTGGGTGCGTGGAAAACATCCAGACGGTAAAAGGATTTGGGACAACATTCGCAATATTGTCTCGCGCCATCTTTTTTTCCGTTCCAACAAAGACCTGGGCATTTTCCGTCAATTCCAGCGCGACCCAATCGGCTTGTCGTTCGAAGTGTCGTTGGATCGCACATTCGACGGGAAGGACGGCCCAATTCGCCAGGAGAAACACCAACAGGATATATGGGATCGAGGCTGGATCCGATTGGCTCCGCAAACGAAAAGGCCGCCGTCCAATCGCCCAAATCAACGCCCAACGCAAAAGGAAAAAGCCCAGAAATCCACTGCACGTCCACAAGGCGACGCCCACCAAACTGTGGTTGTGTTTCCAATGCCCGATTTCGTGAGCCAGGACCGATTCGACCTCGTCGTAACTGTGTGACTTCAGGAGTGTGTCGTAAAGTAGAATCCGCCGTGTGGCTCCCAGTCCCATAAAATACGCGTTGGTATGTCGGCTCCGCGAAGACGCATTCATGACGTAGACTCGATCGATCGTGACTTCGGCCTTGTCGGCGAGCCGAACGATACGAGCGTTGAGTTCGGCATCTTCCAACGGTCGGACTTCGTAGAACATGGGGACGACCCACACCGGCCAAACGCAAACGACGAGAATCCCAAGCACGCTTCCCAACGCGCCAGCCCAAATCCACCACCATCGCGGAAGTTGCCGGATTAAAAAGAAAAGCCCCACAACCACCGCGAGTTCAAGAAGTGCGGAAAAAGCCACACGTTGGCCGTAATAGCCCAACCAATCGAGGAAACTCAGGTCCGTCATTCCCCAGACTCTGGAATTTTCCAAACTCAGGATGGCAAACGGAAACAAGAGCAGTCGTTCGACCGCAAAGCAACACGCCCAAACCGACACTAACGTGAGCCACCATGTCATCTGACTCGTTTCGCATTGCTCCATCGGGACAGAACGAGCCAATCGTTCTGTCATCCACCGCTGAATTCGATCCGTCCACCGTCTGGCTACCCCCGACAGCACGAGGTATCCAAACAATCCCAGATTGACCGCCGTTGCACTCCAAAAGATTAAATCCCGTTGCACAGAACGGCGTACGCCCGTCTCGATTTCCTTTGTGGTGAACCCTTCCGTCAAGGCATCCTGCCGCGTCGAGGTGGTATAGGGGATGGTTGTCAAAGCAAACAGAGATACGAAAAGTACCACTGCAACGATGATGGCGATACGCATACACAAGCACCCTTCATCAGGATCGGCTTCAAGTCCAGAGGTGAGGATGGGTCACTTGAATCAAGGTTAAAAGATTGATTTGATCTCTAACACCCGTACTTCCAATGGAATTGTCAAGGACGCTGGAGTCCTCTCGACCAAACTCACCTTCACGATACCCAAAGCGCCCGAAAACCACGATCCCGAGTTGATTGAGTCCGTTCGGGTCAGGAAAGCTAAAATGATGGTCACGTCGTCAACCATTCGAATTCTTGCTTTTCAAACGTCGCAACGACCGACGGGCGTGGATAGTCTCCGGCCTTCCTTCGGCATCTTGACTGAACCGTTGTAAAATCTCCACGGCCTCATCGTTACCGATTCGCTCCAACACTTCGATGACACGAACCAGGCGTATTACCGCGGATTGTTGAAGCGGATGAACTTCCTTCTTGGTCCCAGCGAGGATGGTCAGAAGTCGTTTTCGGACCTCGACGGACTCTGTTCTTTCAGCAACTTGCCGAAGTCTGGAGTGAAACGTCGATGGAACGGCTTGCAGCTCCACTGTGGCTTTCGATCGTCTTGCGAAGTTGTCGTCTTTCAGGGCCTGCAACCACTTCTCGACTTGCTGCTTCGTGGTGGGTTTCAGTCGCTTCCGGAAAAAAGGTAACGTCCGCTCGGGATCCCTCGCGAAGCTACGGATCGCTCGGAAGGAGGCGTTGGCGTCCTTTCCAAGAAGCACTGCCCACAACTTGCTCATCGTTTCGTCGGACAGCTGGACCTTGCGTTCCTTGCGTTCCTTGCGTTCTGGGATCTTCCAGATCCCGACCGCTCCCCAATAGGAGGCAGCAAAGTCTTTACCGTCTGGTGAGACATCAATGATGTAGGGTTGGTTATAAACGGGACCGTCGAAGTCCTCGATCTCCTTGCCGGACTCCACGTCCCAAAATCTTGTACACCTCTCCAAGAGAGGTCTGACTGTAGGAACAGATGTGGGTGGTGGCTGGCTCATCGAAACAAGGGTCTTGCCATCAGCGGCGAACTCCACGAACCGGACGATGACATTGTGCCCCTTCAGAACGTGGACGACCTTGCCAGTAATCGTCTCGCAAATGAGGCAGTTGGTCAACGATGGTTGAGCGAAGTATCGACCGTCCGGAGAAAACGCTGGGGGATACTGAATGTAGATGTCGAACAGATGCCGTTGGGTCTTGACGTCATAGGCCCCTCGCTGAGTAAAAAGGAGCAACCCATCGGGAGAGAAGGTCAACGGAATCACATCGTATCTGGTGGCTCCACTTAATTCCTTGTTGACGACCTTCTTCTTGTCCGCGTCCCAAAAATAGAGCGATTTCCCGTTGGGAGAAAAAGCAATTGATTTGTCCTTTGGAGAAACGCAAAGGCCTCGAAAAAACTCCTCGTGCTTGCCGTAATACTTGGGGAACATCAGTTGGCCCGTTTGCACGGACCAAGTTCGTATCCGGTTGCTCATTCCCTGTTTGATCATGATGATTTGGCCATTTGGGGAAAACTGAATTCCCCATCCACCAAGTCCACCCTTTTGGGACCAAATTTCTTTGCCCGTGATGAACTCCCACAAGTAAACGATTTTCTGCTTTGGGCCTCCGTAGTTGAAATCGCACCCGGCCAGAAGTTTACCGTCTGGCGAGAAAGCGAGGTTCCGAACAGAATCCTCACACTTCCAGGAACGCTGCAACTTGCCTGACTTCGCGTTCCACACAAAGATACGTTTTGCATGCGCGCCGACTACAAGCTTGCCATCCGGAGAGTAGCAAACAGTAAATGCCGTACCGGTTCCGATTGGTTCGTGCTCGAGAAGAAAACCGTTCTTGCCCGGTTCGATCTTGGGACCTTGTTGGGAAAAGACTGGACTCGTCATGAGGACCAACGCCAGACATGCGAGCGATTGAGGTGAAGGCATGACAGAGGTCTCCGGAGCGCAGAAGAGGATAGTCTCGACAACAATCGAAGTCCTTGAAAGTCGAGAGACAAGAGCGTCAAGCCTGAAACACATCCAGAAGGGTTTGGCTGTCCATCAGAGCGGCAACAAGGGATTTCATGGCCGAGTCGAGTTCGCCCTGAGAAAAATCACCGACTGGAATCGAGTGGGTCAAAACGATTGGCCACTTTTCGACCTCGTCAGCCCCGGGATCGTCGGCCTCAGAAATTAAGCCATACGCAAACGGAGCGATTCGGGTGTTCGCGTCGAGTGCGGCGACGGCGAAGTTCGTTACGTTCTCTTCGGCCACATCGCCCAACACTGCGAGCATGCAGTTGATCTGGAAATGTTGCCGGGACTCGTTGTACGTGATGACAGCAGGAAATGGCTTCTCCAACCCACCCACTTTGACGGCGACTGATTGGTCTTTCAGGACCGCGTCATAACCAAGTGTCTTGAGGGATTCGTAAACGTCTGCCAATGACGCAAGATTGCTCATCTGTTGATCCTCGTTCGGGAGTGTCTGTAGTTCCTGGGACAGTTTGGGCTGCGTTTCTTATCTAGGCATCAACTCGACGTCGTTCAAACCGACGTTGGTTCCGTTATACATGGTGATGAACCCACCGTGTCTCGAACTTTGCTCGGCCCGCCAATTGGCCTGCTGGGCTTCGTCGTAACTGTCGGCGAATCGCCGGTCGGATGGTTTTACACCGCCGAGTTCCAGGACCAAGATCTCTGGGTTATCGATCCCGGCATCGGTCCGGTATTCCAGGACCGTCGCGAATTGAGGATACGTTACGTTCGGCAGTCTCGGGTCCTCGTCGTATTCGGCGAACAGAACACCCTGGTGTTTTTGATGATAAACGACATCTTGGCCGTCGATTTGTTGGTCGATCGCTTCGGTAAATTGTAAGTCTCCGGCCTCGAAGTTGAATTCGTCTTCGGGCGGCATGAAAAGCCATGTGTGCCCGGCCTCGAGTAAATCGTGTCGACTGCCTGACGGAACACCATCTGGAACGAACATCACTCGTAAGTCGAACGAATCGTCTACGATCTTCACGACCAGATACCAGACGGAGTCTTCACCCTCGATCCGAACAGGTTCGAACTCGGCCACGATCCATTCTGCCAACCTGTTTTGCTCACGTAACCTCCCGACGGACCGGACGGTTAGCTCAACGCCCATCGCGAAGCCCGCCTTCTTGTCCTTCATGAGCAGTTCGATCGTTTGCTGATCGGTAAGCGTGACCAGATCCCCAACTTTGATTTGTTTCCAGTGCGCGGCTTCGGCTTCGCTCGTCAATTGTCGGCTCCTTGGTCTTGGCCTCCGCCGTGACGACGGTTCGCCTTTTCGGTGTCGCGTTCGGACCGACGCCACACTTTTTTCCATCACGCGAGTGTAATACCAAATGGCTCCGGCGATGATCAAAATCAACAAGAGAATACCGACCCAGAGCCACCACGAAGAACCTCCCATTCGTCCCGATGTTCGATGGTCGTAGTGATGCCGGACGTAAGAATTTCCGGTGTAGTCGTACCCATGCCGATAGAGATAGCGGTCACGGCGACGCTGGTCGTCCATGACGTTATACAGCATCCACGCCGTGCCCATTTGATAATAGTATCCCGGAGGACCATCGGGTGGGTCACGCCACTGGACCTGATAATTTTGATTCCCTCGCTGGATCCTATCAGGGACATACTCGGGACGGGTTCTTGGCTTCTCTTTGAACGTCGTCTTGTACTGGCTCGCGTACTTGTTACGAAAGTCACCGACCGCCGCTTTCTTGGCATCCTCCCTGGTCGAATACGTTGGCCTTTGGGTGTTGAACGCGTTTTGCTTTCGGCTCTTCTCGAACAGTTTTCGGTCCGTTTCGCTGGCCGACTTCGGACGGGAAACCTGGGGCGTCCGAGATGTTGAAGTCGGTCTTCGTGAACTCGATGTGGAACTCCGATTCCTCGTCGTTGAACTTCGTGAACTCGAAGGCGAACTTCGCGAACTCGAAGACGAACTTCCCCACCTACTCCGTCTTGAGCCCCACGTACTTCTCGAAGACGAGCTTGAGCGAGAACTCGACGACCGGCCCCAACTCGACCGTGAACTCGACGACCGGCCCCAACTCGACCGTGAACTGCTTGAGGAACTGCCAAACGAACCACGACTCCGGCCTCGGCTCCAAACGTCATCCGGAACCAAAAGCCAGAAACACCCCACCAAAAGCCAAACGCAAACGACCGCCCGTTTCCAACTTTTACTCATGGGTTCGTCACTCCTGGGGGGCCGGGGACGGGCAGAACAATCACATAAACGATGGCGATAGCAATGAAACAGATGCAAACAATCGCTCCGGCTGCAACGTTTTGTTGTTCGGCGACTTCCTTGACCAACGGCCGCTGCGGCAGAATGATGTTGTCGGCCAGAATTCGAGTGGCGACCATCAATATCAATCCGAGAATCATGATCCACAGGGCAATCAGCACGTCTGCCAACACGTCTTCGGTACTCCGAAAGATAGCCCGCCAACCGATGATTCCAAGACCAACGAGAAATCCACAAAACGACAATCCGACAGCCGTATTATCGTCTTCTTCGATACTTTTGTGGACGTCGTAGGGAGTAATCAGTTCGTAGACTTTGCCGCCGAGCACGAGCAGAAGCTGCCCGAGAACAAAGTAAAGCAGACTAAGCAACAAGCCCGTGCCGACCCGGACCAAGAACGTCTCGCCCAGCGTCGTAACGGTCCAGGACGCATGGATAATGAAACCCGTCGCGACACATCCCCCACCAACCACAAACGCCGTTCCACAATTCCTGTCTTCGACCAACTCTTTAACCGTGTGGAATCGATTGAGGATCAATTTGTCGTTGACGAAGACGCTCAAACGCATCATCCCGATCGACACCAACGAAAACAATATCACAGGCACTAACACCAACGGATCGTCGTAGCCAATCCCACGAGCCACCGTGCCTGACACGGCAATACCAAGTCCCAACATGTACAAGGCCACGGTGATTCCCAAAGCGGGGTTATCCTCCTTCGTGAGTTCGTCATCGACGGAAAACTGACTCGTCCGGACGTAGGCGAGCTTTCCCAGAACGATCGCTCCACACAACACCACGAAATAGGGTATCGCCTTGAGCGTCGTCAATAAATAGAACCCGATGTCTTGCACGAGGGACTCCAGATGGGGCGAACAAAAGGATAGGGTCTTTTTTCGTAAGATTTCGGATCGACGACCCATCTAACTGGTACAAGACCGACTCCGATAATTCTGCAGGGTCGTTGGTGTCGATTCTACTTTTGAAGTCAGAAAGGATCAACGAACTGCGGACATTTCGATTTTGAAAAAAAGGCCACGCGCTTTACCTTCGAAGTCGGTTCCAGAGATGATCGCGAGTAACTCGTCACTCCAAGTCCATCTGCGTAAAAATATCTGCGAGTCTGCAATTTTTTCCACTAAGGAGTTTAGACAAATGCCACGGTTAAACGTCGTCGAACCCGCACAGGCCACTGGGGAAGTCAAAAAGATTTACGACAATCTCGAGAAGGCCATGGGCAAGGTCATCAACATCTTCCAAGGAATGGGCAATAGCGAAGCTGCGTTAAATGCCTACCTCGGGATGTCCGCCACACTCAAGAAAGGACACCTTTCTCCTGAAGACCGCGAAGTCGTGTACATCACGGTCAGTCAAGCCAACGGTTGTAACTACTGCCTCGCGGCTCACACGGGAATCGCCAAAACCATTGGCATGACCGACGAACAAGTGATCGCGATTCGTAAAATGCAGCCCGAAGCAGCAAAACACCAAGCCTTGGGCCGATTCGTTCAGCGAGTGATGGAGACGAAGGGGTTTGTCGAGAACGCCGACCTACAAGCTGTTCGCGATGCTGGATACAACGACGGCCAAATCGCCGAAACAATTGCCTTCATTGGTTTGGCCACGTATTCCAACTACTTCAACCACGTATTCGCAACGGAACTCGATTTCCCTGCCATCCCGGAAGTGTAATCTTCCATCCTGCGGGCTACGAGACCACGCCGACGAAGGAGTGGACTTTCCAGACCTCGGTCCCGCTTGTCGCAGGAACCACAGACCACGAAGCTGCCCTCCGCGAACGATTCGGAGACGGGTTAGTCCTACGAACTCTTCGGGAACTTGATAAAGTAACTTAGAGCATCACTCTCTCAAGATTTATCCAAACCGAAAGTAAAATGGACACCCTACTACCCGAATCGAAGGTCGGTTCGTTCGACCTGAATCCAAGTGAGGCACCGGCTTCGTGGCTTGGTGCGCTAGGCAGGGCTTTCTTCCCTTCGCGATGGGGACTTGGAGTCCTTGCCGTCGGCGTGAGCGCGCTGGTCATGGCTCTCACAATCGAACTTTTCGGGACCAAACGCTTGCCCCCGGGAACGTGGTGGGAACAACCCTGGATTGGTTTGGAGGCTTTGGGCGAAGCCCTGTTATCTTTTCCCGAGGGAACCGACAAATCCTTACAAAGCGTTCAGTTTGGAATTTCGTTAGTCCAAACGTTCCTCTTTTTCTCCCTCCTTTTGGCCTCGTGGACCGTCATTGGAGCTTATCTTTTACGGGCCGAATTCGTTTCCCAACGAACGACCGAAGAAACCTTGGAAGTCTCTCCGGCTCGGTTCGTTGGAGTCAGATGCTTGTCGTTGGCTCGTTGCATTCCGATGTTGTTCCTCTTCGCCGCACTCGTCTCTCTGCCCATAGTCTTTCTCGGTGGCTTCTCCTGGTGGTCTGGGTTAGCCATATTCGTGGCATTCATGGTCCCAGTGGTACTCATCTTTGCCATCCTCGAGGCCATGATTCTCGTTGGGATTGCCTTCGGCTTCACAATGATACCAGCGACCATAGCCGCCGAGGGAACTGACTTCTTCGATGGGTTATCGCGAACGTTCTCCTATTTGTATCAGCGCCCCGCCGAATATCTCTTTTGGTGGGTGACGTCGGCGATTTGTGCCGCCGTGCCGTTTGTGGTGTTTTGGTCGTTCTGGCCGGTCGGTCGCATCGCTTCCCTTTTTTGGTTCTTGAGTTTAGGTTTGTCGTTCTCGATCTTTTGGTCGTTGCAAGCGGTTTCGTATTTGAAGATACGTCGGCAAATCGACGGCGTCCAAGAACGGGACATCTGGGACGGGGCACTCAACGAAAAACCCGAGCAGAGACACTACCACTTGGAAGCATTGACCGAAGACGGATGGCCTGAAGTCGTCCTGGCGACCAAAGTTCCTGTGGTCATTGGGTTCGTGACCGATTGGGGAAACGACTGTTCGGCACAACTGGAGGCCCTCGGAGAACTATCGAGAAACGCCAGAGAAACCGTCGACGTTTATCACGTCGATCCGGACGAGTATCCTCCGGTGGCGACAGCCAATTTCGTCGATGCCGTACCCAATGTTTTGGTCTTCCACAAGAACCTCTCGCCAGTGCATGTATTCGAGGGATTCGCTTCTCCCTCAGAGATACAAAGCGTCCTGGAAGAGAAATGCCGTGTTTCGTTTCCCTCCGACTCACCCGAGGCCAGCGAACGCACCCCATCCCGACTGGCGAACCTGAAGCGCCGCTACTCACTCCCGATGAGCCCGGGCACGAGTTTCGAACAGTCCGGGCCAACTTCCCAGTGGTCGGATTCGTTCGGAGGCCAAGGAGAAAACCTTGATCCCCGCGAGAGCTTGTCCTTTCACGATACGTACTCTCCACTGGGAGCCACGTACAAGTTTGGCATGTTCCTCTCGGTGGTCTTCTGGTCAGTCGTGGTATTGACCGTGACGGCAATGGCTGCTCGCTACTTTGCTCCAGGAATTGGACCGCCTGCCGCTGCTCGGGATCCGTTACTGATGGTGTGGAAGGTGGTCCTACATCTTTGCAATCTGGAAAGTCCCAACCGATATTACAACTTGACGGTCTTGTGTGGGCTTGGTTTGGCTGCGGTGATCGTTGGCATGTTTGGGATGGCCCGGACCTTACGTGCAGCCGTTTGGACCATTGTCATTCGAGTCGTTTACCACATTAACTTAACATCGGCCACGGCCTACGCCTATGCTCGAGACCACCCTGGACGTGGTTTCTCCTCGATATTCCTTATCTCCGCAGGGGTCCAGGCCTTACTCGTGGGGACTTGCGTGGTGCCGTTGGTGTTGAGAGGAGAGGCACCGTGGTTTGTGCCCGTCATCTTCGGCATCGTATCGCTCGTCCTGACTTCCATCGGCGGCTTTAGTCTTGTCGGCGGTGTGTTGATGACAGACAAGCAAACCTCGCACCCTGGTGCTTTCGCCCTTTTGGTCGGAAATGTCCTGCCTTTGTTCATCTCTCGATCAATCGGATTACTCCCTGTGCTGGCGCGATGGTTGTTGTTTGGTGTGATTTTGTCTCTGAGTTGGCTCCTACTCTGTCAAGGGATCACTTCCCTGGGCGGTACGGATTTTACAGGATGGATGCGGTGGGGCCTCAATCCGAAAATTCTACCTGCAGGGGACAGCGCTTGGATCAAGTACTCGGGATTCCATGTCGCTTCTTGGATTGCCGGCATCTGGTTCGCAGTTGTGGTCGCTGCTTGGCTAGGATACCCCATCGCCAGCAGCATCTCTTGGGCAGTTGTAGGGTATTTGTATGCTCGACAAAAAACGAACGATATCCCACCCACCCAGTTCCAACTCGACGAGGAGACCCAAGAAATCATTAACCAACTCCAGGCAAGCCAGGAATTGGTCGGAGAGCCTTCGAAGTGGCCAGGCCCGGACTCGTACTCGATTGAATACCTGGCCGAGATCCGGGACCTCCCCCAAGAAGTATCGGCCAAGCAAGCGAGAACTTTCCTCAAGGAGGCAACGCAATTACTCAAACAACTTGACCCCGACGAAGAGTATTCGCTCTCGTACATAATCGACTCATTGAACATCAGTGACGCGCCCGAAGAGTTCCAGACCATTGAGGTTGACGGCATCGATCTCGAGCACGATCTGCAGTTACTTGTGTTGGAGTGGAAACGCCATCTCGGTGAGTGACAGACGATCAACCAACCGATTGTGGAATTGTCTTATCTACGAAACCTGTCCGTGACCTCGGCCAGATTCGTCTTCCGTCCAAAAAAAGGAAAATTCAACTCCAAAAAGCCAGACGAATCCAACAGGGACAGGACGAATTCCAATAGTCTGAGACTCCCGACAGTCGAAGAACGACCATTTTCCGTCTTCATCCTTCATCCTTCGACCTTCCCGGAGGGACCAACACTCCATCGCGTGGTCGAATCTTTGGTTTGCTCCGGGAACTCGGGGCACTCGTTGGAGTAGTAGGAACTTCGATCTTCATGAGTCGAGATTTCTTCTTTTCTTTCAGCGGATTGTTGATCGTATCAACGTCGGCTGGGACACGGAGCGAAGTCAAATCGACCAGAGGTTTGGGGCGTACGTCGGAAGGACTTGGGGGATACAGGTTGTCCATTTTGAGAAAGAAGTTTCGCTTCTCCGAATCACGTTGGAATTGCGAGAGAGAGATGATTTCGATCGATTCCACCACGCGTTCGGCTTGCTCGGGACTCACCGGCCAAAACAGGGCCGTGCACTTGTTCGCTTTGGTGAAGTAGCGATGTTCCGAGCCGCTCGTCACGAGGCCATTGAGTTTGACCATCACCGGGTAATCTTTGGGATAAGCAAGACGCACCACAAGACACGATCGAGGTTCCCGTTCGGGCGCGCGGTTTGCGTTGGATCGTTGCGTTTCGATCGTGTGTTTCTCGACTCGGACGCTTTCGACCACGACCTTGGCCTCCGGAAAGCTGACAACGCGATTCTCGATTTCGTCGGGTGATCGGAAGTCGTGTCCTCGACGCAACGGGACGCCACGAGGTTCTCGGTCGGGAGTCCACCAGATCCGCACCACGGGAGTGGCCAAAACTCCGCTCTTCGAGAATTGTCCACTTCGGGTCTTTCGCACTGGCCATTTGGGAACATCAAAGCTCCACGCGGCGGTCGAGTAACCAGGCTGGTAGTGCCACCTTTGCGTGAAACTCTCCGCTTGATTGTTCGGCGTATCGAGTTCGATCCAACACACCTTCGGCTTGATGTTTTCGAGCGTGGTGGCCAGTGGAGACAGCTTTCGATCGAGGGTCGTGAGAAGTTGTAACGAACCGTCGGGACGCAGTTGGTTTTGTACCGCAGCAAAAATCCAATCTGTATTGACCTTCTTGCGTTTGACCGGGAAGGCATCCGAGAACAAAACCCTCTGGAATGTCGGTGACCCAATCGTTCCGCCCAGTGTCCGTCGCGGAGCCAACTCAAGCAACAACAAGTCCGATGGATTGAGTGTGAAACTTCGCGCGACCCGACCCGTCATGTAGGCCCGCACTTTGTAATTACCCGGAAGCAACCCGTCCGACGTCCAACGTATGTTCGAACCCGTCTTGCTCACGTCGAGGCCAGTATTCGGCACGCTCGTCACAGGGGTGTTATCGGCGTTGTCGATGTAGTAACGCAGTCTTTGTCGGAAGACCTGGCGAAGGGTACCGAGTAACTTCGCCGCCTCCTCAACTCTGTAAAGGGTTCCTGGAGGCGAAAGATCTTTCAGTGCCTCGAACTGTTTCTTGACGAGTTCTTGTTCGGCACCAGGAACGCGGAAGCCTACGACGCTGATTTGGATGTCCTTGAAGTTTTCGCGAAGCAGGACAGGGACGCTTTCGATTTTGGGGTTGTACTCGATGTCGTCCTGAATGCGGTTATCGATCCCGTCGGTGATCACAATCAGGTGCTTCCGCCCTCTGGCACGAGCCAAGTCTTCTCGAGTTGCCCGTAGCATCGTTCGAATGAGTGGAGATTTATTCCACGGCGTCAGTTTCGGATACTCGACCTGGGACATCACCCGTTTCAGCAGAATCGGGTCCTCGGGATCCCAAACCGTCGGTCGCAAAAGTCGCCGGACGGTCGCTTCGGGTTGCTCGTCTTTTCCATCCCCTAGCTTCTGTCCAAATACCCAAAGGCTCAGTCGCGTTCCCTTGGGCAACGATTGAAGCAACGCTTGCAAACCAAGCGTCGCCTGGGCGAATTTCGTTTGCGGACCGAATTCTTCTCCTTTGGCTTCTCCCATGCTGCCGGAAGCATCGAGCACGACCGCGACCGTACCAGTGCTCGTCCCATACTTTTCGGAGATGACCTTGGAGGCCCGGACCGCCACACTGCCCATGTATGGCAGCGGGTGTGTGATCTTGACGGTTTGTGGAACCGGATGCAGAACAACCGGTGTCGTTTTGGCGATCGGTTGTCCTCGAAAAACCCCCTCGACGACCAGAGAAGTCGGAAATGTCTTCGGGGCTTCGATCTTACTAACCTCTTCCTCGGTCAGTTTTGAACTCGTTAGTGCCATTTGGAACCTTGGGGCACCATCACCACCGATGCGACTCGTTCGTCGGAGAAGTTGTTCAGGGTTCAAGGCGGCGAGGTACGCTCCCGGTTCCATCCAGACAACAGGATATCCGTCCAGCAAACCGCCTTTCTCGTCCTCGCCTACCAGCTCATATTCCAACTGAGCCTCACGTTCGGTCGTCAATCGCAGAGTGCCATCAAATGTCTTGGGGTTCGCCTGCCCTTTCGGGAGTCCTGGAGCAGAATGCAGGCGTAACGTCAGTCGCCGAACTTGGTTCAACTGGTCTCGCAATCGAGCCACCTCGGGGTTGTTTTCGAACAAATTTTTTGCATCGTCCAGATAGGTTTCACCCGCCTTACGAAAGTACGGCTTGGTCGTCGCGTCCTCGGCATACCAATGCGCTTTGTACGTTCGTTGCGTCTGCCACAACAACAGTTTTTGAACAGCAAATTGGCGGTAGGAAGCATCCGCTCGGTTCGGCACCAGCAACTTGCCAGGGCTGTTCATTAAACGTGAGAGATAATCGGCACGGCGCAGGCTCATTTCGACTTCGGCGAGGGTCGATGTCTGCTTGAGCTTCTCCAAGTTGTTCACCGTCAGAGGAATTTGTCTCCAACGGATGCCGATTTCGTCTCCAGCCCAGGCCAATGTGTCCCACCAACGTTGCTCGACCCGAAAATTGACGAGTTGATGTTGCACTTGTTCGTGCGTCTGAGTCACTTTGGTCGGTGTCTTATCGAACCACCGTTCACCAAGCAACTCCAAAGCCATCAATCCCTGACAGTATCCGTGATCCTTGGCGAGTTTTTGGTTCTCGTTGACGGAAACGGCGAATCTTTTGGCCGGAATGTCTCCGAGAGATCGTTGCGAAACCTCCCCGTCTGACTCGTTCGTCGCCGTAGCCGTTCGGACGTGGAGGCGTTGCCCGATCCGGCTTCGCTTGGTCAGGAACTCGACCCGAACTTTGGCACTGTCAAAGGGCACGACCAAGGCGTCGTTGATGTCCCGCCAAGCCACTCCCGTGTCGGCTTGTTCGAGACGATTGCGGAACTTCGTGAACTGCTCGCGGAGTCCCTCGAATCGAGACTGCGCACTCTTGGCGAGTTTCTCGATCTCGCTGACTCGAGCCTGTCGTACTTCGGCCGTCAGTGCATTGTCAGGAGGACCCAACAAGGCGTGAAGTTGATGGGTCTCTCGAAGTAGTTTGACAAATTCGTCGCGATGGTGACCGTCGGGCTTCTTCCCTTCTCGCGGAGCAGCCACGCACCTTTTGGCAATCCACCGCGCAAGATAGGGTGCGTCCGAAAAAACACGATCCCGGATTGCGAACGCCTGTCTCAAACTTTGGCCCGTTTCCGAGGCCCTCCTATAGAGCTGGTCACGAGCCATACGCAGATGATCACGGCCTTGCTGCCAACGAGCACTGCTACTGGTGAACATCAAATCTTGCCCGAAAAGCCGTCTCTGGTCAGCGGCTTCGACTTGTTTCTTGATCCACGGGACGACTTGTTCGCAATAATAGCCCATGTCGTTGATGGGCGAGATGGGAAAGTTGGTCGGGAGTCCGAGGGCTGCGCGTTCCGCCTCCAATCGTGTTTCGATCGACTCGCCCAACGCCTGAGCGTCCACACGGTTCTCTTGCGGCAAGTCTTTTCGAAGCATCACGACATAATGAGCTTCGGCCGGTCTCGCACCGACGGGATCGTCAATCAATCGGATGATTGTGTGGGCTTTGTCCAGGTCAGGTTCCGTGGATTTAGCGGTCTGTTCTAAGAGCACCTCCAGCAACTGCACCTGGAAGAGCCTGAGCCCCAGCGGGTCCGACGAGTATTCGCCTTTAACTTTTTTCCAGATCTTTTCCAGGTCTTCGTCCTTCTTGACTTGCCGAAGTTCGTCCAGGACGGCACCGGCTCGCTCTCGTGACGACCGCTGAACACCGGCAATTGCAGTCGACGGCAGGGTGCTTTCCAGCGAATCGAGCGGCAGCGTTTGTTGTTGGCGGAGTTCGTCGGTCAATCCTCGTAATCGCCTCGCAAGATCCGGCGTCACCAGAGTGTCGCCCGCCACGATGAGTTCTTCGTATCGCAGGAGAACGTCGCGGTAGAGTCGCCACAGGGCCGGACTGGAGACGGCCGGATGAGGCATCGATTTGTTCAGGTCCGAATAGGTCTGCCAAGCCGCCCGCAATGTTGTCTTTCCAGTTTGTTCGGAATCGAACACGGAGACCGAGTCTTCTTCCGATAAGTCCGATTTGGCGACGGCGATTTTCATCCGGCCCGCACGGCGTGTTCCTTTGTCTCCCAATGGCAACAAGACTGGAGTTTGCAACGCTCCGCGGTTGAAGGCTACCCACCGCTGGACCTTATCGAGAACATAACCGTGCAGTTCGAGTGCTGTGACACGTTTGTCTTCGTTTTCGTCGGCGTGGCCTTCCAAACCCTTCGTGACGAAGTGTCCAAAGATCGTCCGGCGTAATTCGGGCGACGCCCAAGAGCGTTGGTCGATCCCACTGGCGCTCAAAACAATGAGATTGGGAATCTCCGCAATTCTTTCGTTGAGATTTTCGAGTTCGCGGGCAAAGTTGTTGTGTAAAATTCCGAGGGACCATGACGAAGTGAGGGCGGTCGCATCGAGTATGAGCACGACATTGCGATTACGGGGCAACTCGGCCAGTTTGTCCAAGATTGCGGTCAGGCGGAGTTTGGACTCATCCAGAAGGAGATTTTCTACGTCCCGTGGCATCATTGTGTTTTGCGGAAGTAAGTACGCCCCCTTGGCATCCGTCGCGCCGTGCATGGCCAGATAGATGACAATATTCTTCTGAGGTATGTTCCTGAGTCGCTTGTCCCATTCACGGGCGTTCGCTAAATTGAGTTCTTTCCGGCGGACGACCATCTTGCCGGTTTCGGTTTGGTGGCTTTCGGCAAGCCTAGCAAGTGAATTGAGGGTCTCTCGACCGTAAACGTTGTGAGGCACCGCGAGATTGTCTTCGTAACCAGCACCCACCAAGACCATCGCCGTGCCGCTCGCAGGCCTCAGCCACAGGAAGACGAGGACGAGCATGGCAAAAAACAGGAAGAAAAACACGAAGCCGAGAAACACCCGGAAGCGAGTGGACCAACGCCCTTTCGAACGAAGCGGACGAATGTCTTCTGGACCCGTTCCTGCTGCCTGCCAAGAGAACTGGGATTCGCCCGCGGACCGCTGGCTCCGGGTACCACGTGAAGCGTTCGATGTTTCTGATTTCTTCCCGGAGGTCATGGTGCTCTCTCAAGTTTTCTGATCGTGCCAACGCGAGATACAAACAGGAGGTTTTGACGACGACCTGTCCCCCCTCACCACATAGCACGCCCAGCGAGATGAGGGACGGCACTCGCCTACTGGGTGCCCGAAACTACAAACCGACCAGGAAACACTGTGGACGGCTCCGTTCTCATCTTGGAATCAAGAAACGCTATTTCTATCCTCTCAGAAATCTTCACATCCGCAACCTGTCGTTGCTTGTCACCGCCGTCACAGTGTGCCACAATCAGCATCATCGCGAACGAAGGTTGAGAGAGGGTGGAAGTCCACAGGTTGACTTCTGACTTCTACCTTTTGACTTCTGACTTCTGACTTCTTCCCTGTTCTCTGTTCCCTGGATTGGAATCATGGCTCCTGAGAAGACCACTCAAGAAAATCGACCCATACTCATCAAGACTCCTTTGAAAGACCACACTCTGTTGTTGGAGTCGTTCGAGGGTGAGGAACGCATCTCGACACCTTTCGTTTACAACTTGACGATGTTGGCCGAAGACCCCAAGGAGGTCAAATTCGACAAATTGCTCGGAGGAATGGCCAGAATTACGATCGACTTGCCGAAATCCAAAAAACGCTACATCACGGGAATCATCGTCCGTCTTGTGCAAGGGGCGGAAATCACGTCGTCCCAAAAAGACGTTACTTTCGTACGATATCGGGCCAAAATTGTACCCGAATTCTGGTTATTCCGCCGAAATGTCCGAAACCGCATTTTTCAACAAAAGTCTGTGCCGGATATTCTCAAGGAAGTGCTCAAAGGGATTAAGGTGAAATGGGAGATCAAGGAAAAATACGAGCCGCGAGATTACTGTGTCCAGTATCGCGAATCGGATTTCGCGTTTGCTAGCCGATTGATGGAAGAAGAAGGAATCTATTACTTCTTCACCCACACCGAGAAGGAACACGAAATGGTCGTCTGTGATACATCCAAGAGTCATCCGGACACGATCAAGAATGAGAAAATTCGGTTCGAAGAAAGTGGTACCAATCGAATTTACGTGTGGGAAAAGATTCAGGAGCTTTCCTCCGGAAAGGTCAGCTTGTGGGATCGAAACTTTGAGTTACCCGAGAAGAATCTCAAAGCCGAGGCCAAAATCCAAGGGGAAGTGAAGGTCGGAGATAGCACACACAAACTCAAAGTCGGGGACGTCGAAAAGTACGAACTTTATGACTATCCAGGTGGGTATGCCAATCGCTTCGATGGCATCAAGCCTGGTGGCGCTGAGAACGCCTCGGAACTCCAGAAGATATTCAAGGATAACGAAAGGACAGTCAAAATTCGACTCGAGCAAGAACTGGTCGACGCCGTTGTCGCTACCGGTGGAAGCGATTGCAGGTACCTGATCACTGGGCATAAATTCACACTCGAGCAGCATTTCGACGCCAACGGCGATTATCTCTTAACGTTTCTCAGGCAAAAAGCAAGCATCGAAGGAGCCTACACGATTGGTGGCAAAACGGAGTTAGCTTACAACAATTCGTTCGAGTGCATCCCGTCGTCGGTGACGTTTCGTCCCAAGCAAACGACTCCCAAGCCGTTCGTGAAGGGAACCCAAACGGCCCTCGTCGTGGGCCCCAGCGGGCAGGAGATTTTCACCGACAAGTACGGCCGTGTGAAGGTCCAGTTCTATTGGGACCGTGATGGGAAAAAAGACGCCAACAGCTCATGTTGGATTCGTGTCGGTCAAAGTTGGGCCGGAAAAAGCTGGGGAGCCATGCGGATTCCTCGCATCGGGCAAGAAGTCATTGTGGCCTTTCTGGAAGGCGACCCCAATGCCCCAATCATTGTCGGGAGTGTCTACAACGCCGAACAGATGCCTCCGTACGTTTTACCCGACAACATGACGATGAGCGGGTTCCGAAGCCGCAGTTCCTTGAAAGGCAAGGAGGCCGACTTCAACGAACTAACGTTCGAGGACAAGAAGGACAAAGAAATAGTGTATCTACACGCCCAAAAGGATTCCAAGCACTACGTAGAAAACAACGAAGAGATCCTCATCGGCAACAAAGACAGTGACGACGGAAGCCAGACCATCACGATCTGGAAGAACAAGACCGAAACGATCGAAGAAGGCGACGACGCTCTCGAAATCAAGAAAGGAAGCCGGACGGCCAAGATCAAAAAGGACGACACACTCACCGTCGAGGGAAAGCAGACAATCACCATCACGGGCGAAACCAAAGTAACGATCGAGCAAGCCAATTACACTCTCAAGGTCAGCGCTGGGACGATTACGATAGACGCCTCAAAAGGCATCGACTTGAAGGTCGGATCGAACACAGTGAGCCTCACGAGCAAGGGCATCGAGGTGAAAGGGGGAGAAGTCACAGTCAGCGGAAAGAAGATCTCGATCGGGTAGCGTGAAAGTCTCCGAACCCGAGAAAAACCGAACGCGTCAAACACTTACAGCGGGTACGAATCGTCTCGTTGTTTCGGCTGGCTGGAAAGCCGCCGGGCTTCCTCCAACACTTCGGGAAGGACCGACGCTAAATGGTCGATTTCCTCGTGCGTGTTGTAAAAGTGAGTCGAAACACGGAGGGCTGGCCCGTATGGCCTTTCCGCAATGAGAACCTCAATTTTCCGTTCCCAAAAGAGTTGGCGAAGTATCTCGGGCGAGAGTCCTTCGGACAACCGGAAGGCTGTCAGGAATCCGTGTAACTCCGGGTGGTTCGGAGTCCAGTGGAGAAGCCCAATCTCTTCTCCCAAACGAAGCCTGACGTGCTGGACCAACTGCTCGTTTCGTGTCCGAATGTTGGCCCACCCCAACGAGTCCTGAAACGCCAATGCATCTCGCACGGCAAGCCACGGACTCGGATCTCGCGTTCCTTCGAATTCGAGATGATGAATCCGGTGTGTGTTCCCAAAAGGGCTCTTCTCATCAGCCTTGGCGTGTGGGTAGTGCCAACCCCAACTGACGTGCAGAGGACGGAGCCGACGCATATTCTCGCCCGACGCATAGAGAAATCCAGCACCGATCGGCGCCAGCAACCATTTGTGACAATTCGCTCCGTAAAAATCGCATCCGATCTGCTCCACGTTTACTCGAACCATCACCGGAGCATGCGCGCCATCGATCACCGTAAGCACACCTCGGCCGCGGGCGGCGTGACAGATCTTCTCGACGGGAAGGACGAGCCCGGTATGTGAGACCACGTGACTCAAAAAAAGGAGTCGCGTCTCCGGGCGAATCGCCGAAACCACCGCTTCCACGATCTCGTCGGGCGATTCCGTCATGACAGGCAGTGGGAACGTCCGCAACCGCAATCCCAATCGTTGGGCACATCGCTCCCAACACCAGTGCATCGCGCCGTATTCATGGTCAGTCAAAAGAATTTCACCTGGGCAACTCAGCTGCAAAGCATTGGCGACGATGTTCATCGAGGCGGACACGTTGGTTGTGAAAATCAAACGCTCCGGCATACCACCCACAAACCGAGCGAGTTGCTCTCGTGCGTCCCACAACATATCCGGGGTTTCTCGAATAAGAAAAGCAACCGGTTCCGCGGCCAAACGCTCGCGATACCGAGTCGCTGCTTCGAAAACCGGACGCGGCGTTGGACCGAACGAGCCGGAATTGAGATTGACAATGTCCGGATCGAGCATCATCTGTGCTCTTGCGGAGTTCCATTTGATCTGTTGGTCGATTGTTGGCATGTGTCAGCGGGCCGAAAATTGGTGCAGGAAAGATCGGGTACTTTATTGTCGCATGGGTGAGCGTGGAACCAGAGAACGTGGTTTGCTCCGTTCTCTGGTCGGTTTCTATTTCCGACACACTATCGCGAGTTTTCGTTCCTGAGGCTCGCGTGTGTGCTAGGCGGCATTAGGGACACGTCGTCGTCAAAACCTCCCAAAATTGCTACCGACAAGGTCTCAGCCCGCTTCCGCAACATCCGGCAGATCACCATTTTCCTCATCCGGCCAATCGTCCAACCGAATCGACACTCGCTTGGATATTCCCGACTCTTGCATGGTGACCCCGTAAATCACATCCGCAGTAGACATCGTTCGCTTCGAGTGGGTGATGATAATGAAATGCGACTGATCGAGGAAATCCCGCAGCACGTCGGCGAATCGTCCGATGTTGGCTTCGTCGAGGGCAGCGTCGACCTCGTCCAGAATGCAGAACGGACTCGGCTTGCTCCGAAAGATCGCCAGCAACAGGGCAACCGCTGTCATCGTCTTTTCGCCACCAGACATGAGTGAGATGCTGCGGAGCTCCTTTCCGGGAGGTCGGGCGTTGATCTCGATGCCGCTTTCGAGGATGTCCGTTTCGTCTTCCAAGATGATGTCGGCCATCCCCCCACCGAAGAGTTTTCGGAAGAGTTCCTGGAAGTGACCGCGGACCGTTTCGTACGTCTCGGCAAAAAGTCGGCGGCTGTCCCCGTTGATCTTCGCAATAATCTCTTCGAGCGATCGTTTGGCCGACATCAAGTCATCGTATTGGGCCGTGAGTGTGGCGTCTCGTGTTTCGAGGTCGGCGAGTTCCTGCAGAGCGTCGAGGTTGACGCTTCCAAGTTTCTGGAGCTTACGGCGGAGTTCCTCGATTTCCTGGTTCGCCTCGTCCGTGTCTTCTGGCAAGCGGTAGGGGAACTCCTCTCGTACAGGCTCGATATCGACGGACCCTCGCAAATCTTCAGTCACCCCTTGTTCGACCGGAATTGCCATCGGAATGCCGTCGGCTCCTTGAGAAGCCTCATCTTCGACAATTGGAACAGCCTCTTCGGTCTCGTCTTCTTCGCCGGTGGGGGTATTCTGGTCGGTTTCGCTCGGACACGTCGTCGTCAAAACCTTAGTGTTCTCTGGTCGATTTTCTGCTTCCGGCACACTATTGCAAGTGTCGTCCCTCCCCTCGCTGGGCGTGCTATGCGGTGAGCGGGACAGGTCGTCATCAAAACCTCCGTTCCACAAGTCGTACGCCACGGCTTGCCTATACAGCTCTGCAAGGTCCATTTCGTAATCTTCGCGGAGCCGTTCGGAAATCGTATCACGCTTGTGACGCAGATCATTGGCTTGCAGTTCGTGGTTGTGGAATTGCTGTTGTTGCGATTGCCACTGACCGCGAACGCTTTGCATCTGTTCGTTAAGTTTGGCGCGTTTGGCGCGTTTGGCCTCACGATCTCGGAATTGGTCGGCTATTTGCCGTTCGTTAATCTCCTTGACGACAGTCCAGTGGGCGAGTTGCGACGACGCCTCCAACATGGCGAGTTGGCTTGCTTGCCACTGTTCCTCAGACAGTTCCAAGTTCGTCACGTTCTCGTTGATGTCGACATGGCGGTGCTGCAAGTTCTCATAAAGCTGTTGGTGTTTGGCTTCGAGTGAACTCAAGCGTTCTTCGAGTTTGGCCAGCGTGACTTTGTTCGTGGTCCATTCTTGGTGACGCTGTTGCCGATGTTGCTCTCGCTCCCGAAGTTCGGCTTCGGCTTGTTGGATTTGCTGCTGGAGGGTCTGCACTTCTTGTTCGGAGACAGCTGCTTGTTCCTTGGCTTCCTCCCACTTTTGGCGTAGGGATGTCACTTCAGTTTGGACTCTTTGGATTTCGTCCTGACTGACCGTCACCTCTTCGTGCAAGTCTTGTCGTCGGTCGCGATGCATTTCTAATCGAGACCGGAGGTCGGCGACTTGTTCGGATAGGACCTGAATTTCTTGCTGACGATTTTCGATCTGTCCATCCGCGACGGCGAGTTGTTCGCGTGCTTGGATCAGATCTAGTTCGGCGTCGGCGATGCGCCGGTCGAGTCGATCGAGTTCTTCACGGACTTCGCGGAGTTCGCTCTTTCGGGACAAAATCCCTGTGTCCGCATGGTGGTCGCCGACCGTCAACGTCCCGTCGGGTTCGAGGAGTTCTCCACGGGCCGTTACGAGGCGAAACCCACTTGTATGTTCGGCTATCGTGTAGGCGGTGTTCAGGTCGCGAACGAGGAGGGTTCGGCCAAGCAGTTGTTGGGGAAGGTCTTCCAACTCGGGATGATCACACGTCACAAGATGATCGACACGAGCGATCAAACCCGGATGGGCGGGTGAACCTTCCGGCGACCGCGGCATCCGAATTTGGCCAAGAGCCGACACTTCGGTGAGGCGGTTGCGATGGCGTGAGCGTATTCCCGGTCGGTTCCTTTCCGACGGGTCATCGCGAGACCTTGTATCCGGCGTCGAAGCCGTCTGGGGCGGTTCGAGAACCGGAAGGAAGCTCACACGGCCGGAGAAAGGAACCTTGCGTTGTTGGAGCGATGCCATCAACGCACCAGCATCGCGCACCAGAAACCGTTGCGACCAGTCACCGAGAGCGACGTCCACGAGCGGAGCGTATTCCCGACGGACGGTGAGAAAATCCGCCACCATGCCAAGAACATTCTCGAGCCAGGCATACTCGGCCCCATCGTTCTCTCGTGCTTGTGCGATCAGGTCCAACATCTCCCCGACGCCCGTACCGAGCCCTTCGTGAGTCCGTTCCAGACCTTCGAGAACCTCCGCCCGACTCTTCGAACCGCTGCGTTGTTGTCGCAACTCGGAAATGGTGTCGGTGATCTCGTCGCAGAACTTGCGAAGCCGATCCCGTTCTTGTTGTTCGCGACCGAGTAACTCGCGAGACTGAGTCAGCCTTTCCTGGAGTTGTTGGTCGGCTTCGGTGAGTTGTTGGAGTTCGACATCGATCGACGCGAGTGTCTCGGCAGCTTGTTCGGACGCGGTCTGCAAACGCCGCAACTCACGATCGAGATTGTCGACTTGCGCCTTGTAACTGACGGCGTCGTTTTCGAGCCTCGCGTGGAGCCGCATTTGTTCGAGATGAGCGGTTTTATCGTGCTGCAACTGTTCATCGAGTTGGGCCAAACGTGCAACGATCGCTTCCAGCCCCTCTTCGAGTAACTGGACCTTTTGTCGTTGCGATTCAGTCTGCTCGTTGGCTTCTTCGAGAGACCGCGAAGCCTCGCGAATCTCGACTTCGAGAGCGGACGCCTCTTTCGTGAAGGTGGCTATCGTCTTGCGAAGTCTCGCAAGTTCTTCGGCGAGATCGTCCAACGTTTCCTGCTCGTGGGCAAACGTCATCCGTTGGGCATTGATGTTCTGGCGAGCCTCGGCAAGCGCGGCTTCTTCGTCACGCATCTGCTCATCGAGTTGAGCGAGAGCTTGTTCGAGTTGGGCTTGTTGGGCTTCCCACGACGTGACTCGTTCCCCTCCCGTGTCGAGGTCGTGTCGCAATCGACCAAGAGTGTCCTCTTCGATGGCCAGTTTCTGGGAGAGATGGTGAAATTCTTGTAACCCGAGACCGACGCGGAGTTGTTTCAGGCCTGCGCTGTATTCTTGATATCGTTGGGCTTTCGACGCCTGGAGCTTGACGCTGCGAAGTTGTTTCTCGACTTCCTCGATGATATCGCGGAGTCGTTCGACGTTCTGGTCGACGCGTTGGAGCTTGCGGAGAGTCTCGTTCTTCTTGGCCTTGAAGCGGCTAATCCCGGCGGCCTCTTCAAAAATCGTGCGCCGTTCTTTCGTGGACGCCTGGAGCAGCACGTCCACTTTGCCCTGGGCGATGATGCAATACGCGTCGGCACCGGCACCACTGCCAAGGAATAAGTCCTTGATGTCTTTGAGGCGGCAGTGTTGGTTGTTGATGAGGTACTCGCCCTCGCCGCTTCGGTAAACGCGCCGGGTGACCCGAAGCTCGGCCTGGTCGCTGGCAAGAAGCTGACGAGAGTTATCGAAAGTGATACTGACTTCGGCCATTCCGAAACTTTTGCGGGAGGCCGACCCATTGAAAATGACATCCGTCATCTCGCCGCCGCGGAGACTCTTCGCGCTTTGTTCGCCAAGAATCCACCGGACGGCATCAACAACGTTACTCTTGCCCGAACCGTTCGGGCCAACGATTGCTGTAATACCTGGCCCGAACTCGAACATAGTCTTGTCCGCAAAGCTCTTGAAGCCGACCATTTCCAGACGCTTGAGCATATGCGATGACTCCGAGCCAAAGGTAGAAAGCTGAAGGCCCAAAGAAAAAGGTGAGTTGGTTCGCCCTTCCTCTCTAAGCCTTCAGTCTTACTATTCCAAATACTCCCCTGGGCGGAAATCTTGTTTCAACGTGGCAGGCGTGGACGATTCGTCTTGATACGAAGTGGGGAGTTCGTCCATCCGCAGGCCAGGCTCGACGGGCTTCATGAAGTCGGGATCGAGGCCACCCTCGGCGAGTTCCTTGGCAGGAATGGGGCGTGGGATGGCATTGGTTACCACCGGACACGTGGCAGCCCGTCTGTCACCGACTTGCCGAAGCACCTCGACCACGTCCGTGTAATCCGCACCCATCCCAGCCATGGTTCGGATGACGGCTTCGATTTTGTGAGAACACTGCTGTCGGGGGATGTTATCCGGAGATACTTTTGTTGGATGGAACCAACTGATCGTGCAAAACCGATCCCCAGCGTCAGCGACAACGGTGTAGTCACCAGCCATAATCCGATAGGGTGGCTTCAGATAGGCCACTTCTCCGAACAGTACCACTTCCGGACGACGATTTGAAGTGAAATGTACAACCGGACGTGACTTCGGGGCCACGCGATGGACCCAAAACGACCCGTTCAGTAATTCCCCCTGGATCATCGGGTTTTCGTTTCGCAACAGCTGCAAGGCTCGGAACGCCCCGTACCGCGTCAGCGTGTTGGGAGACTCGAGGAGCTGGAAAAGTTTGGTATGTGTGATCGATTCATCCAGGCTCGCCATCGCCGTCAAGCAATAAGCCCGAACTTCCGGATGCTGGTCTCCCAAAATGGCCAATTCCTCCACGCCCGTGGGATTGCCAAGATAAGCGAGTGATTCGGCAGACGTAAACCGCACAAGCGAGTGCGTGCTCTTCAGTCCCTCAAGTAACGTCGGCATGCTCTCTTTTCCCAGTGCTTCCAGTCGGAGAGCGGCGGTCACCGTGTGGGCTGGATCGAGGAGCATTTCTTTCAGTCGGTTGCGATACGGAGCACGGAGTTTCGAATCCTCTCGCAAAGGAATGAGACGAACCACGCGGAGATATCGCTTGGCGTTGAAGCGGTATTCGGCAGGGACTTGTACCTGTATCAACTTTGGGTTCGTTGCTTTGGCGATCTTCCCTTCGTCCATGGGGGATCGTCGGAACGAACGATTGATGGATTTTTTGATCTGCCCCGTCAAGACGATGCTTTTGAATCGTTCTTGAGCCAAACGATCTCGGAACGTCTCGCGGAATTTGGAGTTGATCTTGGTGGCTACCGCGTTGGCGATTGTGGCAAACTGGCGATCGTGATTGAGCGTCAAGAAGTAGGACCGATCCGTCAGAGAGACAGCCCCGTCCCAGATCAAGCCTTGTTTGAGCTTGGCTTTACCCGCCGCTCGATCCAGACCGACCAACAATTGCCCACGGGCCTTTGCAAGCATATGGCCTTTCAAGACCTCGTTGGGTTTCCGGGACTGAGGATTGAGTTGTTTGGTCGATTGCCGGTCGTACAAAGGACATACGTGAAGGTATCCGCCACGCAAACTGGTAGCCCGACTGCCTGGCGGAAGGCTCACGTAAGCATCCAACAATTCTCCTTTTTGGACACCGGGAGGGATCTTCGCCACGACCAGGACCATGGCATTCTCGAGCGCATCCAACAAATGATGGCTTCCACTAATCTTTTGCCGCCGGAGCTCCATCTCGAGTTCTTTTCGCATCGTTCCAGAAGGAGTTCCGCCGCCAGTGCCGTCGAGTCCGGTCACCAAACCGATCCCTGAGACAATGATCGGAGCCGCACCACCCACTTTCGTGACTTGACCGATCGTGAGCACCTTGTTGACAACGTCCTCTTCCTTTTTCTCTGCCGTGAGTTCCTTGACGGACGGAAAGCACCCAACGAAGAATACCACACACAGGACGAAGCCAAGTGTCGGATACAGGAATCGCATCCCTGATCCTCCTCAAGGTAGAAGGATGAACGCCCAAGGAGGAAGACAAGAGGAAGAAACCTACCGTCTTCAACATTCATCCTTCTGGCGTTCGTTGTCTCGATTTTTCGGAGCGTCAGAAGATAGCCGCCAACGAGGTGCTGTCAAGTGCGGAAAACGCTCCGAGGGTGCTCCGCTGGATTTTGGACTACTCGATTGCTGAAAAATAGTCCTAGATGTGGCTTTACTATGTACTGGCGATCAGGCACCCAAAACGATCCCAAATCCAGAAGAGGATCAAGCAGGTCAAACAAGTCAAGCAGGTCAAACGAGTCAAGCAACAACCACTCTTCTGGTCTTGACCAGAACCTTCGAAAACGCCACGATTTTCACGCGGTATGCTTCTGGCAAATGGTACCTATAATAGTAATGAGTCATCACTTCCATTCGAACCTGGAGAATGGTTGTTCGCGAAGCAGTAAGAGTCGAGGGTTCGATGGCGTATGCCTTGAGTATGCTTTGGCATGATCGTGCAAGATTCTTTTCCGCGATCTTGGCCGTGGCGTTTAGCAACGTATTGATTTGCATCCAGTTCGGAATCTTATTTGGGATGTTCTCACTAACGTCCATTCCGATCGATAATTCGCGTGCGGACGTCTGGATGGGAAGTCCGGGCGTCGTGAGCGTGGACGTCGGCCGTCCCATCCCAGATTATTACTTCGCTAGACTTGCGGGCCAACCCGAGGTCATCTACGCCGAACCTTACATTCTCGGATACACCTATTGGAAGAAACCGAGCGGTGGATCGGAATTGTGTATCATCGTCGGCTCACGACTCGGTGAAGATTCCCTCGGTGCGGTGACCCAACTCACCCCGCAACTGCGGAGTCGCCTGACCGAACCAGGTGCGGTCGTTCTGTCGAGTCGAGACCAGAAGAAGCTCGGAGTTACCCACATCGGCCAGATCGTGGAAATCAACGGCGACCGAGGAAGAATCGTCGGCTTGGTGGATGGGATGAGTGGACTGCAAGGTCCCTATGTTTTTTGCTCGCTGGAGACTGCGAAACAAATTCTCAACCTCCCGTCGGGAGCGGTGACCTACGTCCTCGGGAAGTGCCGAAAGCAATCCGACGTCCAAACAGTCGTGAAACGGTTAGAAAGTTACTCGGACGTGGAAGTCATGAGCAGCAAATCGTTTTCAGCCCATTCTCAGTGGCACTGGTTGACGAAAACGAAAGCGGGTGTAGCCCTGAGTTTCGCGGCCACATTGGGCCTGTGTGTGGGAGCCATCGTGACGAGACAAAGTCTTTATTCGGCGACGATCTCGATGCTAAAAGAATATGCCGTGCTCAGGGCCCTAGGAATTCCCCGTTGGCGAATGGCCGCAAACATTCTCATTATCGCGTTTTGGGTCGGTTTTTTCGGAATCCTTATCGCCTTGCCGATCATTTTCGGCCTCCAACAAATCGCCGACTTCATCAACCTGCCGATACTCATGCCGTGGTGGCTCGTCACGAGTGGAACGGCGTTGACGTGGGCTGTTGCCCTCTTCGCTGGTTTCACCACTCTCCACGCCCTAAATCAAGTCGAGCCCATGAAACTCTTGCGGTAGATTGCATGCTTTGGCGTGGTGGGCAAAGGCCCACCTCACATTCTCAGAGCACAACACACTCGGCGAACCAATCGTCAATCTTTTTTCTCGTCCTCAGAAGATTCTGGTTTCTCTTCCGAACCGTTGTCGTCCAGTTTCTCCACATCGCCGGCGTCCTGGCCATCTCCTTCCGTCGCGACATCAGAATCAGAAGGTTTGTCGGTTTCCTCTTCAGGCGTCTCTTCGTCAGAGGGCGTTTCCGAGGGAGCCTCATCGGTTGGTTCTTCCGATGGTAGTTCCGGGGACGTTTCGGGAGTTGGTTCTGCTTCGTCCTTCTCTTCTGCTGGAGCTTCTTCGGTTGGAATTTCGTCGGTTTCCGTCGCTGGTTCGACAGGGGTTTCGGCTACGGCTTGGGATGTCGACTCTTCCTTCGGAGTTTCGGCCTCCGTGGTTTCTTCGGTTTCCTCTTCAGGCGTCCCTTCGTCAGAGGGCGTTTCCAAGGGAACCTCATCGGTTAGTTCTTCCGATGGTAATTCCGGGGACGCTTCGGAAGTTGGTTCTGCTTCGTCCTTTTCCTCTACTGGAGCTTCTTCGATTGTCTCTTCC
>CAYRFQ010000041.1:31630-59086 GCA_964423615.1 uncultured Alcaligenaceae bacterium
AGTTGGTTCTGCTTCGTCCTTTTCCTCTACTGGAGCTTCTTCGATTGTCTCTTCCGGAGGAACAGTCGTCTCGGCGGCAGGCTCTTCTTCGGCAGTTTCGTCGGCTTCTTCCTCGGCCTTCTCAAGTGGAAGGTCCGGTACTTTCGTCTCGTCTACCGTTTCCAGATCGGGCCCCTCGTCCTCGTCATCATGATCTTCCAATTCATCTTCGACGTCAGGATCACGGTCGTAGTATTGTTGTGCGGCTTCTTCTCGGGCCAGCAACTTGGCGAGCCGGGCTTCTTCTTTGGCCTGCTCCTCATTCTCGACCAGTTCCTCGAAAAGATTCTCGAGTTCTTCGTCTGCAGGAGGTTCTTGGCCAGGAGCCAACAGAGCCAAAATTCGGACCTCGACAAAATGCTGTCGATGGCCCTTGAAGCGACGATAGCCTTTTCGGCGCCGCATTTTCTGGATATACGTTTTGGTCGAAGGATGCCCAACAACCCGAACCAAGGCTCGAGCTCCATCCACGACGGGTGTCCCGATCAACACGTCGTCGTCTGTCTTTAACAACAGAATTCGATCCAACTCCAAGTAGGCGCCGACCTCGACATCTTCTTTCCGGAGGTCAATCCGCACTACATCTCCGACCGCAACTCGGTATTGTCGTGACCCGTCTTCAAAAACTAAATACATCGTCGGCTTTCCTGATGCTCACAGACAAAAGGACGTTCGCTTGCAAATTAAGTAAAAAGTTAATGTAGGACAGAATTGGAAAACCGACCAGGGAACTTTTCAGGAATCGAAAAATTACCAGACGAGAATGGAAATGAGAGCGTTGAGAGTCGAGAGACCACCCAAGGATCACTCAGATGCCACGGATAATACCTTATCCGAGATAGCCGCGTGGTACTGTTGTTACCCAGGGCACCGTCGATGGATATCCGATCTGTCTTTCGACTCTCGATTGTCACTCATCCTTGCAGTTCGTATACAACAACTCGCTGATGTCCGACGGCATAGAACTTCGAGTGGTTGTCGTTGAACACGGCGTCGTGAATGTGCATCGGAAGATTATTCTGTAGTCCGCGCGACCGAGCTTGCGGGTTGCCGAACAGGGCGATGCCGTTGGCGCGTCCGCCAAGACCGCAAATCCAATTGTTCTGGGGGTGATACTCGAGACGGTTGATCATCCCGTTATTCCCCTCGAGAAGGTAAGCTCGTTCACCACGTTTCCAGTCGAAGACTTCGATACGCGATTTCCCGGCGATGCTGTCGACGTTGCCGATTCGACCCACGCCGCCAACGGCCAGGTGATTGCCGTCCGGAGAGAACGCCAACGAACGAGCACCACCAATCGATCGAATCCGCTGACGACCGTCCCAGGTGTAGAGCCCAGAGGCGTCGAGCGTTGCTTTCTGATCGCCCGAGGAAACTTCCCAGACGATGACCTTGCCGACGCGGTCTGCCGTGGCCAGGAACCGTCCGTCTTGCGAAAACTCGCACGTGTACAGCATCGAGTCGAAGTGCGTCGGGGTTTTGGCGGGATGACCACGCAACGCCCGGATTTCTTCACCCGTCTGGCTGTTCCAGATTCGACAAACCATGTCGTCAGCGACGCTGGCGATTTTGGTTTGGTCGGGCGAAACGGCGATATGCCGAATCCATCGCGAGTGAGCTTCGACCGTGCGGATTTCCCGATTGTTTTCGAGATCCTGCCAAATCAAACGGCCGTCGTAACCACCAGAAATAACTTTCCCACGGACCAAACGAACGCTCGTGACGTAGCGACCGTGATTCGCGAGTTCTCGTTCGCGAGGATTATCTTGCGAGGCATCGATTTCGAACACCTTACCTTGCGAACTACCCACGAGCAGCTTTTCGGATTCTGGAACACGGGCGACCGACAACAAGATGTCCCGTCTGCGGATTTCTCGAATCTTGCGAAGACCGCGAGGCTGTGAATCAGGCATTATCAAAAACTCCTCATATCGATCTGTATGTTTTAGCTGTGTGTTTGGATTACGCGAGCACTTCGCGAACGGGGCGAGTACCGGGGTCCGTCAGAGGCACAGGTCGAGCACCGACATGGTAGTTGCGGCGGTGGCTGATCCCAAGAGCATTGTAGATCGTGGCGAACAACTGCGGAGCACTGATTTCTCCATCGGCAACGCGATTGCCGCTCTCGTCCGTGCGACCGTAGACGCTACCGCCTTTGATTCCAGCACCAGAAAGAGTCGCACTCCAGGCCGATGCAAAGTGGTCACGACCGAGTTGCGCGTTGATTCGCGGCGTTCGGCCAAACTCGGCGAGGGTAATGACCAGGGTGTTCGAGAGCATCCCTCGGGCCTCGAGATCATCCAGCAAGGCCGACATCACGCGGTCGAGTTCGGGAACGAGTTCCTGGTGCGTTTCGAAGTTTTGACCGTGACTGTCCCACCACGCACGGCCGACCCGGACGAACGGAACTCCGGCTTCGATCAAACGTCGGGCCGCAAGGGCTTGGCGGCCGAACAGCGTCGGGCCATACCTTTCTTGCACCCGGGCGGGTTCGTCGGAAATGTCAAAAAGTCGCTTGTTGGCCATGATGCCGCGAACACGATCATACGCTCGTCGGTGCGTGTCCACGCTCGCCGATGGGTGATTGTGTTCGAAGTTCGCACTGAGCTGACTACGAAGGTCGCCGCGGTCGGCGTGAGCAGTAGCGCTGATCCCGACCGGATCGATATTCTCGGGAATCATCGACTCGTAGAGGTCCATCGAAGCGTATCTCGCGCCAAGAAAGCCAGGATGACCAGGCGAGACGTTGCGTCGGCCTTCCGTCGCGGTGTAATAGCTCACGTAATCCGGTACGGGGTTGTTCGGCCGTCCCAGTTCCCTCGAAAGGACAGCCCCGAGGTCGGGGTAATCGAGATTCGACTCGTTGCGACGCCCACGAGACATCAGCCTCGCTCCACCACCGTGGTCACCGACTCGCGTGTTGAGCGATCGGATGATAGACGTGTGGTGCATTCGCTGGGCCATCAGCGGCATCAGTTCGGAGATGCGAATACCCGTCACGTTTGTTTGGATCGACTGGAAGGGACCACCCGTTTCGGTCCCCGGTTTGGGGTCCCACGTTTCGAGTTGGCTGGCCCCACCCGCGAGCCACAATAAAATACAGTGTTTTCGGTTCTGCATCATCTCGCTGCCCAACTCGGTACTTTCGAGAGATTGGGCGCCAGCGATCGGGGCAAACGCAATGGAACCGGCAGCCGCGGTGCCCAAAAAAGCACGGCGACTGAGGAAGTGGTCTTCGGTGCCACAAAAATGTTTTCGAGCCATGCGTAAAGTTCCTTCATTCAAGAATAGGGAACGGAGAACAGGCAACAGAAAACAGAAGCCAACGGTGTTTCTGTTCTCTTTTCTCTGTTCCCTAACCACTAGTGATTGAAACGAAATTCCGGACTCGTCAACAACGCCCACACGACTTGTTGACAGATTTCTTGCGTTCGCCCATCCTGCTCGCGCATGTAACTGCTGAGAAGGTCGATCTCGGTCGAACGCGGTTCGCGTGTGAAGATCGTTTTGACGGCCAATTCGGCCCGATCTCGCAGGTCTTTGATTTTCGTCAGGCTTTCAACCAGCGAATTTCCACCTTGCAGCAAGTCGCGTGCGATCCGCTCGTTGTTCGAGAACAACATGGCTTCCTTGACGCTGACTTGGAACCCGTGGCCCGGTTCGGGAAAGAACGAGGCAAGCCCTTCCGCCCGTCGGTCGAGGCTAGCAAAGTGATCTGGGAGTTGTTTGGCGTCGTTCGGAAGTGTGAAGGGATCGGTGCTCGCGAGTAACAACGAACGGCTCAGTTGCATCGGCGTGAGTGGTCGAACGAGGGCGCGGGCAAACAGCTTTTCGGCCGGGACTTCCTTCTCGGTCCACTGGCTGCTGCGTGAGTACGCCTGGCTCAACACGATTCCGCGAATCAAACGCTTGAGGTCGTATCCGTGGTCGTGAGTGTCGCGCGCCAACCACTCGAGCAACTCCGGGTGACTCGCCGGGTTTTCTTCGTGCATCTGGTCCAAAGGCATAACCAGCCCATGACCGAAGTATTGATCCCAGAGACGATTGACGATCGAGCGGGAGAACAGCCGACGCCCTTTCGGTCCCAGAGCAACCTCAAGGAATTTCTGACGCAGGCTGAACTCCGGAAGCGGAGCCGGTTTTCGTTGTTTCTTTAACTTCGAAAACAACGACCGTTCTTTCTTCTCTTGGTTCTTGTCACCCTTCATTCCTGGCGGGTCGATCTTTTCTCCGGTCAAGAACATGACTTCGGCGACTTTAGGTTTGCCACCGTTCGGAGTGAAGTTAACAGCCCCGGTGCTCCGCTCGGCCAGAAATCCACCATTATCGAACGTCCGAGCGAAAAACGATTTCATCCCGTAGAAGTGATCTTGCGTCCACTCCAGAACGTGTGGGTGTTCGTGACACTGGGCACAACTGATGTTGACGCCAAAGAAGACCGTGCTCACATCGACAGTCGTCTTGTCGAGGTCGCGGATACGGCTCTTGAGGAACTCGCTCGCTCGGGCCTGTTGCTTGTCGGCTTGATTGGGCACGATCAGTTCCTTAAACATCGTGTCCCACGAACGATCTTGCGCAAGTCCGTCTCGCAAGTAGTCTCGCAGGCCATTGCGGTTCCCGCGTCGGCTCTCTGGGCCGTCTCCTTCGAGTAACACCAACAGCCGTTGGGCTTGGTGCCTGACAAAACCAGGCGACGCCAACAAACGATCGACCAAAGTTTCTTTTTTGTTCTTGTCGTTGCTCTTGAGGTAGGCGGCAAGTTCGGATCGCGTGGGGATACGACCGACCAGATCGAGAGTAACCCGTCGCAAGAACGCGGCGTCCGAAGCCTGAGGAGCTGGGGCCACTTGGCTTGCCTTGAGCTGGGCATCGATGTGGTGATCAATCACCGAAGCGATTGGTTGGTCCGCTGGTAATAGATTCTTCGCAGCGTTTTCCGAAGCCGAACAAAGCGTCGGAATGATCAACCAGGGCAGTAGCGCGAGGAGCCTGCCAAAGGTATCATGGTAATATTGCATGGTTTCGCTGAGTATGAGGATGGAATGTTGTTTCGGCGGGATTGCGTGAAGTTTGTATAAAGTTACCCGCAGACTTTGGGCCAGTCAAGCATAAAAGGAAACTTGAAAAGCCTAAGTAGCCTCCGCGCACCCCATTGCCTTGTGTCGCATTGCTTTGTTTCATCCACCGGACTATAACGACGACCCGTCGGAGCAAAACCGACCAGAAAACACGTTCGTCGCTTTTCGTTTCGGAGCCTATCAAGAGGTCTGTGATAAATGTCTAAAGGCATTCATCTGTTGATGGTCCTTGGGACCTTTTTTTGTCTGTGCGCCTTCGCTGCAGGACAAACTCGCTTGCCACCCCCCAGACCCGAGATCAACCAACTTGAAATCCCTGGGAACACGATCGAACGCTTGCCTCCAGTCCTGGACCAGGCCACATTTCTTGAGAGCGACCGGCTCAGGCAGGACAGTAAAAAGCGTCCTCGGTTCGAGGCCCTGTCTTCCTACGCCCTTGGGGTTGTGTGCACAGAAGCGGGCCGGTTCGGCGAAGCCATTGAATGGTTCGAGAAAGCCGCTCGGCTCGATCCGAAGGGGATACCCATTTACCAAGAGTTGATTCCACTGTTCGCTGGCATGAATCGCGCCCATGATGCCATCCGTGCGTGTGAAACGCTCTTGAAACTCGATGCGAAGAGCGTTCCGACTTGGTACCAGTACTCGCGACAACTCCGGACCCTTGGAAAAACCAAGCAAGCCATCGCCGCTCTGGAAAAAGCCTTCGCACTGCTCGATGCGAAGAAGCACCCCGACTTGACAGGGAAAGACGACGAAGGCGTCTTGACGCTGCAAATCAATATCGAGTTGGGCGAACTCTACTCAGACGACGAAAAATACAAGAAAGCCGTCGCCGCTTTTCGGACCTGTAGCCAGATACTCGAAAAAGCACTCACGAACCCTGGTTTGGGCCGCTCGGAACGAATGAAATTGGCAGCCAAGACGGCAGCGATCTACGAGCAAGTTGGCCGGTTGACAACTACGAACGAACCCAAGCAAGCCATCGCCGCGTATCGTCGTGCCCAGGAAGTGTATCCGGAAGGAAGCCATCGTTGGAATCTGAACCTGGCCGAAGTATACGCCGCCACGGACCAAAATGCCAAGGCACTGGAGTGCCTGGACCGATACTTGTTGTTTTTGCCCCAGCGTATCGAGCCCTACGACCTGAAGATCAAGTTGCTCCGCCTGAAAAATCGACACAAAGAAATCATTCCTTGGCTCGAAAAGGCGGGGAAGAAGGACCGATTCAACACTCGTCTCCAGTTGCTCCTGGCGAACGAACTCGCTAAGGGAGGTCGAGCCGAGCAAGCCGAAACACTCTATAAAAAACTCGCCAAAACGAATCCGAACAAAGCCGTCTACAGAGGCTTGTTCGGGCTCTACCAGGCATCATCGGAGTTTGGGGCCAAGAGGATTCTGACGACGTTGGATACCACGATAGCCAAAGCGGAAGATGAAGCGGACATTGTCGCCAGCACGGCCGCCAAATCCCAAGCCCAGGCGATGCTCCAAGCGGTGCGATCCGACAAGACACTCGCAAAAGCTCTCGTCCAGTCGGCCCGTCCGCTATTACATCCCAAACATACTTTTGGGGTCCGCACCATCTTGTTGCTCGCGGTTCTGGCTGAACAGCTAGGCGACTACGAAGGGGCGGAGTTTCTCTATCGCCGTCTGCTCCGGCGTGCACCCAAGGCAATGGAACCCGTTACCGTAGACGGCCTCCTACGGATGCTCGGACGCCAATACAAACATCAGGACGTCGTCGATGTTTGCAGCGAAGCCATCCGCAATGCCCGTTCCCTGAACGAGAGTCTGCTTCGGGCCAGAATGGCGAATGCCCTCGGGCGGTTGGGGCGGATCGAAGAAGCCTTGGCTGAGGCCGATCGAGCGATTCGATTTGCGGGGTCGTCGTCCCTCTTGACAATGCAAGGTTTGCGAATTCGCCTGCTAGCCCAAACTGGAAAAACTCAAGAAGCCATCAAAGACTCCAAGGCACTGCTCGAGCAATACCAGGACCCCGATGATCGGAACACCATTCGATCGTTGTTGTCACACGTCTACACGCTCGCGGGGGATATCCTGGGCGCAGAAGATCAGTTACAATTGGTTCTGAAGGTGGACCCAAACAACGCCGGGGCGTGCAACGACCTGGGATACTTGTGGGCTGACCGGAACAAAAACCTCGACAAGGCCGAACAACTGATACGCAAGGCGATCAAACTCGACCAGCAAGAGCGAACTATGTTTCGGGCGACCGGGGAGGAGGTCTCCGAACCTAACGCCGCGTATATTGATAGTCTGGGTTGGGTGTTGTTCCGCCGTGGCAAGTTTAAGGAAGCTCGGATCGAACTCGAGCGGGCCGTCGGGTTACCCGGTGGAGACGATCCGGTCATCTGGGATCATCTTGGCGACGTCTATCATCAATTGGACCAAACCCAACAAGCTCTCCAGGCTTGGGAAAAAGCGATCACGCTTTACGACGTCGCTCGGGCACGCAAGAAGGACCATCGGTACCAAGTCTTGCGAGAAAAGCTAAGGCAAGCTCAAGAACGTCACGAAAGAGGAAAAGGGAAGAGGGAAGAGAAAAACGTTTTCCCTCTTCGCTTTCCCTTGGAAGAAACCACACCTCCCGAGGAGACAACATGGCAGGGCATTCCCATTGGGCGAACATCGTTCGGAAGAAATCGGCGGTCGATAAAAAACGTGGCAAACTCTTTGGAAAACTCAGCCGCGCCATCATGGTGGCCGCTCGTAACGGCGGGGGCGACCCGGCGATGAATCTCCCTCTGCGATACGCTATCGATAAGGCTCGTCAGGCCAGCATGCCCAAGGACAGCATTGAAAAGGCCGTCAAAAAAGGGACTGGGGAACTCGAAGGCGAGAACCTCGAAGAGATCCTGTACGAAGGCTACGGACCTGGTGGCGTGGCCATCATGGTCAACACGCTCACCGACAAACGGACTCGAACCGTGGACGAACTGCGTAACATCTTCAAGAAAAATGGCGGGGAGATGGGCAAATCCGGTTGCGTAGCTTATCTATTCAACTTTACCGGGTTCTTTAGCATCCCCACGGAGAGTGTCGACGAAGAAGAACTCATGGAAGTCGTCCTCGAAGCCGGAGCTGGAGACATGAAGCGAGAGGGGGAAGCGTTCGAGATCACTTGCGATCCCTCCGCCTTTAATGACGTGCAAGCGGCATTAACCGCACACGAAATTGCTCCCGAAATGTCGGAAACGACCTACCTACCTGTCACCCAAGTCGATGTGGACGAGGATAACGCTCAACAAGTGATGCGTTTGCTTGAACTACTCGACGACAACGACGATGTCCAGAGCGTTTACTCCAACGCCAACTTCTCGGACGAACTCATGGAAAATCTCGCCAAGAATGGCTAGATCGTTCCGGCGTTGAGTCGAGCCTTGGCAACCTTATCGGCTCGACCGTTGTCTGCATTTTCGTTAATTCAATGTTATGACGTTCAGCTCCACAAGGAATATCGAAACGAATGCTTTACCCACTCGTTGAAGAGAAGCAGACCATTGGGGATGGCAAAGGCAAGATAGCAGAACACTCGGGATATGAGATTCGGTGATGTCCATTTTTGTTTTTGAGTTGTTTCTCGGCTCAAAAACAAAAATGGATAAGAAAATTGTACAAAGTGATCACATAAACCACTCAACTGACCTGAAGACCGCATGGAGTCTTGGACGAGTTACATTTTGACTAATGCTTCGTGGACTTCATTGATCGTCGAATCCAACGTGGAGGTCCCAGCCGTCAACCCGACGTTCTTGACTCCGACGAACCATTCTTTTCGGAGTTCCTCGGGACCTTGGACGTGAAATGCCGGAATTCCACGTTCCTCACAACGTACCTTGAGTTGTTTGGTGTTGTTCGAATTCTTTCCACCCACGACGACCATGGCATCGACTTGATCGATCAACACTTCCAGAGCTTTCTGATGGTCCTTGGTCGGATGGCAAACCGTGTCGATGAATCGAATCTCCGCGTGAGGATTCTTCGCGTCAATGGCTTGTCGAATCTCTCGAACGAGTCGCTCTGAAGACGTCGTCTGACACATGACCCCAAGCTTGTCGTAGGGATACGTCGCGACCTCATCCGCAATGGAAATGATGTCGTAACTGTGCAAATCTTCTACAATCCCCTGAACTTCGACGTGTCCACGTTTACCGATGACTAAGACGTGGAAGCCTTGGTCTTGTAGTTTTTGGGCTGCTTGGTGCGCTCGGTGGACGAGCGGACAGGTCGTATCGACTAAAGTCTTGCCTGCCTCGATGAGTCGCTGTCGTTCTTTGTTGCTGATTCCGTGAGCCGTAATCATCACTGTTCCCGTCTCGGGAATGTGATCCCGTTCATCTTCCCCCACCATTTGAAAGCCCCGTGAGCGAAGTTGGACTAGCACCTGTTCATTGTGAACGAGTTCTCCGTGAATCGTCACAGTGTCTGGATTTTCGACCCTCGTCATGGCTCCTAAGGCATCACGGACTCCAAAACACATTCCTAAAATGTCAGCTTTTATGATGTTCATGCAAGCTCCCCGATTGGAAACTTGGTGTGGTGCGTGGCTCGTTTGCTCACCCAATGAACCGTAATTTCCTTTGTGGGTTAACGAGCTTGATAGATTGGTGGTCATAGTTGGGCCTCGAATCTGTTCTGTATCTGATTCTTAGAACTCAATCTCTATCAGAAACTTTCCCCGGTGGTAGCGATCTGCCTCGCTATGTTCGCTGAGTTCATCCTACAGTGTCTTGAGAGCAATTCCATTCCTTCACATAAATTACACAGATAAGATAAGATACGCAGTTTTATTGCGAAGTTAGATCATCCTTAGAAGCACTCAGTCGAGCATTACTCTCAAAACTCTACTTCGACTTTGGGAGACGATCAACTTTGCATTACAAAGTTGTAACCTATAAAAAATGACCTCGCAAGGCCACAGTAAGGATTCAGGAATTCGTTGGAGCAGGCCATGAAACGCCCAAACCGTTCGGAAGCCTACTGGTTCCCCTGAGGGAAGTAGTCTCAGGCAGGAGAAAGACCTTCACGCAGGGGAGGTTGTGGGGCTCCCTCACCAGCAGTTTTGAGGGCATCAGTTACCACACTCTCAAGCACAGAAATGTACTCGAGAAATCGACGTCGGCCTTCTTCGGTGAGCACGCAAAGTGTTTGTGGACGGTTATTGTTGAAACTTTTGTGGATATCGACGAGTTCGGCTTCGTGGAGGATTTGAAGATGGCGGCTCAAATTCCCGTCCGTGAGACAACAGAGCTGCTTCAGGTCGTTGAACAACAACCCCTCGGGATGCGTGGCCAAAGACGTCACGATGCTAAGGCGTGCCTTCTCGTGGATCGTTCGGTCCAATCCTTTGTAGGCGAAACGACCAGACGTTTCATTCGTACGAGGGTTATGCGTTGACATCGTCTCTTTCCAATGTCCAATAAAGGATTCCTGCCGCGAGGAACTGACCAAATCCAAAAGTGATTCCCATGGACCACGGCGAGAAAGCGTATTTTCCTTTAGCCCAGATCAAACAACACAAGCCAGCCACCAAATACCAGGCAGCGACCCAAAATACAGCACGGGGAAGTAACCGATACGAGGCGAAAATACCCAGGCTAAAGAAGATCGCCCAAAGACCAGGTAGAAGCCACAATACTTCTGGCCCTGTCAGCCACAAGATCAACATTACCAAACCACCGCACGCAACCGCAGGCATGAACTGCCCGATGGCGAGAGTCGTCGTCACCAGCGTCAAAGGTGAAGTGGCACGCATACACCGCCATAACATTTCGGCTCCGGTGACCATCATACTCACCGTAGCTGCCCCTACCCAAAGAAATAGGTAAGAGGGCAAGTTCCCAGCAGGGGACGGCAACCAAATCGATTGGAACACCGCCACGACGATGGCCAACACACCCGAAAAACCTACAGTTACCGCACGGTAACCACGAAACACTTCGGTCTGGGCGACCTGCTGGCGGATTTCGTAAATTTGGGTAAGAGCCTCCCGCAGTTCCATCAAATCCGCTCGAAGGGACGCTCCGAGTGCCTCCGTCTTCTCAAGAAATTACTTCGGTTCGTTCAGCTTTCGTTCTCAAGATAAACCCACCTACCCAAGCGTCTAGTGTTCTTCCGGTTCCTAGTTCGTTTTCGGAAAATCCCTGCGAATATTCTGACTACCACCCTTTTAGCCGTTCGATTCCTCGAATCGTCATCCATCGAGGTCGTACGTGCCCAAACGACCGTTTGCTTTTAGTTTACGAAAATTGTCCAACGTCGACCGAATCATTTCCGGAAGACTTGTCTTGGGCATCGGTCCGAGGTCGTTCTGGAGCGCATCATCGGCAAGGTCGTACGCGATGGGGATTTGGTTTTCGCCGTAAGTGACGAGTTCGGCGGCGTTGGGCTCGACTTCACAAAGGGCCTGGTGGAACGTCGGCAGATCGACAACTTGGCCACGGAGGTTGTACGATTTGGCACCGTTGTAGGGAGCTTCGAGACATCGGGCAAACGTCTTGGCCACGTCTTCGACGAACTGGATATCCTGCAAGCCTCCGTAAGTTATATGGTAGGGCCGTTCAAGGGCCACGGACTTGACCGCCTTCGTCGGTTCGCTCGTCATTCCGAAATCTCGTCCTACTCCGAACACAGTCCAAGGACGCAAACCAATGCTATTCAAGCCGTGATCTTGATGATAAATTCGCGCGTTCCCTTCGTTACAACATTTATAAACTCCGTAATGAGTCCGAGGTATCAGGTGGACATTGTCCGAAACCGGGGCATCGGCGTAATCATCCGATGGTCCAAAGACAGCGGCGCTGCTGGCGTAAACGATTCGGCTCACTTGTCCCTCGCTTTGGCGAACGGCTTCGAAAACCGCAAGGGTTCCCAACACGTTCACATGCGCACCAAGCATTGGGTCGGCTCGACAAACTGGCACCTGCAACCCCGCGAGGTGAATGACGTGGGTAATCTTGTTCTCGCGGAAAGCCGTCGACAGCGCCGCCAAATCGGTCACGTCTCCTTCGAGGAAGTTGACCTTGGCCAGTTGGGACTCATCCAAAATCTGTTCGATACGCCGCAGATCTTGGCGAAGGTCGTAAATCCAAACTTCGTGGCTATTGTCCAATAAGTCCTTGGTGATCCAACTACCAATACACCCGTAGCCACCCGTTAACAATACACGCATTGACGAACCTCACTGGAAAGGTCAAAATTCGAGAGATTCAGCGTACCGAGTTTGTCTGCCTTCGGCCAACAAATATCACTCTGGTCTCTGGCGTTTTCGCTTTTGGGCCCTGGGCTTTCGTAAGCTCTGATCTTCTGCTGGATTCGTCTGGTCACGCAACGCGTTCGCTGCTCGAACCACGTCTTTGGGCAGCGGCATCTCACGGAATCGAATGAGGTGATCGGCGAGTTCTGCCAGGTCGTCTTCTTCGACCTTCAGTTGGCTCGAAATGGCCAGAAGGAATGGAGAGTTAGCGTGCTCACGAAGTTTCTCAAGATGTTTTTCGAGGCTCGAACGACGCCAGAACCCTAAAACCTCCAAGTAAACGATTTCTCCTGAGTCTTTGTGAATGAGTTGGTAATCGGGAACCCAAAATGAGTGTCCCAAAGGAATCAGCTCAGCCTCTTGTAAGATTTCCCAGTCATCCACTTTCTTCGTGAACAGGTCCTCGAACATCCCCAGTTCAGGAGGCAAATACATGCCGGAATCGACATGGTGCGAGACCAACCCGTCTTCATGAGTGATTCGGAATTTCTTGGGAGTCCGTTGTGGTCCCCATCGCAACTCAGCCTTCAGCTCAAAGTTCTCACACTTCAAGACAACCGGGAGGAAAAGGGCCAATTGCAGCCCATACTTCTGCGTGGCAGAAAAGAGAGAAAGCGGACCATCGATTTTGAGGTAGATCGTGTTCTCGTCCACCCGCTCGAATTCGCCAATCAGCCGATGGAATTTTAGCATCCGGAGCAGTTGGCGATAGCGCCTGGGCGGTTCGTTTTTGATGACCACGGTAACTTCACTAGCCTTGAACAACACCCCCTGGGCCAAAGCGACGTTGTATCGCTCAAGCAGTCGCTCGTGAGAGATGTCCTTAAACTTGACGAGACGTTGCTCGCTCCGCAAATCGGCGAACAAAGCTCCTTCGATGGCCTCGGGTTGGAGTTCGAGGTCCTGTGCAACCCGTTCGAGGACTGCTTGGCGGTCGAATCGAGGCGAGCGTACGTTACCCGCTCCGTCCGTCAGAACCGAAGTGTCGTGAACTTGGTCTCGAAGTTGTTGGGCTTCATTCCACGCCGCGGCTTGGCTTTTTCGAAGTCGTGCGGCCGCCTGGAAGACCGCGGCACGCAATTCTTCGGGCGGATGGCCGCTCACGACCTCGAATTCGCACCGATCTTCGAGGAGTTTCGCGAGCCCCTGATGCTGAAGTGGGTTCGTCAAATCCCCAAACGCTTCTTTCCATTCCTGGTCAATCTCGCCGCGTGTTCGCCCTTCGCTCTCACGATAGAGTTCTAGCATCCGGCTTGCGGTTTGCTGCCAAAGTTCATCCTCGGTTTTGAGATAGTACGGGATGACAGTGCTTTTGTGAATCCGGGCTTTGACCAACCGACTTGTCAACATCAACGAAACTTCCATTTTCTAGAGAGGAAAGAGGCGTCGTTGCCTGTCCTTGACTGCCAGACCGCGCCTGTAAAACAGAAGTCACATTTCCATACATACTCCGCAATCTGTAGTCAGTGCGGTCACTTCGGTGGCCACTTTTCGTCGTATTTGGCGAAACCGTTTCCACTATGGCCTGCATGACAGCCCGTACAGAGATGACGGATACCTTTCCCGATTCCGCTGTAGTGATCGCCAGCGAACGCATAGAACTGGCCGCTGTGCCCCGTGGAATCTTTGGCCTTACTGGTCCAGCTCACGATGTGTCCAGTTTCGTCGAACCCGGCCAACACCGTCGGCGAGGTCGTTGGTAACCAGGTGACGAATTCCGGCCCTTTGACTGGAACTTCTCGCAGTAACTCCCATCCACCAATCTTCCTTGGGATCTCAGGATCATCGAAACGATCCCGATGAGACGCGTAAAACCGTATGGTACTGATTTTCCCTTCTGGAATAGGAGGGAAAATGGGAGCCTCCCCAATGTCGGTGGTTTGTCCCGGAAAAGTCGACAGTTCCTTGTTGTCTTCGTAGTAAAGCAGAAGCCCCGTTACTTGTCCTGCCGTTCCCTGGTACTTTTTTCCATTGGCGAGTTGGATGGATTTGTAGGGCGACTGGTCGACTTTGGCGGGTATCAAATTGACATCGGGCACCTTTCTTTGATACACACAGGCGGGTTCGGCGTCGACCATTTCCGGATCGTCAAAAATCTTCACGACATTCAAGTCTTGCCAAGTAACCTGAGCCTTTCCTTGGGGCCACTGACCATCCACAACACAAATTCCGTACTTTCCGGGATCAATGGTTTGATCCTCGCTCCTGGCAGCGGAAACCACAATGTGGTCGGGAGGACAAGGAGAAGGCGTCGCAAGACTCACCACTTGACCATTCTTCGTCCGAGTCACAGTCTGTTGAAGGAAACCTGACTTTTGGCGAGGCAATGGCGTCGTAGCGGGCCGAGAACTCGGGACCGATGCAATCAAACCCGGGACCGACTGAACCAACCGCATGGGGGGAAGTAGTAACTTGGCTTCGGCCTCTTTGGGCAGCGGGTATTCTTCAGGCGTCATGAACACGATGCGGTTATGAAAGAGCGGCCGGGGCCGCCAGACGGGCACCTTGGCTTTGACTAAAGCACCAAATCGATCCCCGTCCGGGTCGATCCGCAGTCCAGCCCAGATGTCAGTAGGATTCGTCGCGGTGACTTCGCCCGGTTTGGGAGGACGAATGTCCTTCAAGTCCGCCGTGACGACTTCGGTATTCCGACTCCACAGACTGAAGATCAAAGACCCTTCCCGAACCAGAAATGGCCAACGGTCGTTGTTCCGATTGGCCGTTATGGGATGCTTGTTGTTGCCTTTCGAGTCCATGACCCAAAGTTGCGTGGCACGGCGGGAATGGCCACGTCCGAGGTCCGGGAGGCGGCTGGAAATGAACCCTATGTGTCCTCGTTGGAGATACACAGGGTCGATGTCGTCGAAGTCAATTTGCTTACGTCGTTCCGAGGAAAGGACTGTGGCGTCTTCCGCGTACCGGAGCGGAGGTTCGCGGACACAACCTTTGTCACCCTCACCCCCGGTGAGCCGACGAATCTGCTTCGTCCCCAGATCGATCTCGAACAACCGAAACCGACCTTCTTCGGAGTCCGTCCGTCCGGCAAAAAGTACCTTCCGTCCGTCCAACGAGACACTCGGGCTCATCACATCGATGATTCGACTGCCGTCATCCAGTTTGCGTCCCCAGGTTAGCTCGTGAACGGTCCCGTCGGGTTTGACCAACCGAAGCCGCCCATCTTTCGCTTGCCAAAAAGGTTGGCCGGGCCAACGAAATCCTTCACCTTCCGGGGCGGCCGCGAAGAAACTGACGGGTTCGCTCCGAGACGTGAAAACAATACCCACAGGTGGAGAATTATGTACGAATTGCTTCAGTCTAAGATCTCCCGGATCGTGCCACCAAAACCATCTCACAAGTATCGTGGCAAAGATGAGAAGGAAGAATATTGCAAACCAATACCACCACTTTTTCAACCAAGACATGGCCTACACCCTGTGCGAATGGAACCCTCAAGTTGGAAGGTCGCTGGCCCTCTTCAATTCTCTGTCCAAAGGCCGGATGGACAATCCAGTGCGCCAACCGGCTCCCGCATTATGTTATTACGCCTCAGGACAGCGACACGTCTCTAGAGGTTATGTTTCCTGTGCTCATACAATTCAAAAATTACAGAAACAAAGCATGACAGATTTCGCAAAAAAGAGCGATTTCGAACCTGAACGTTCCCAAAAATTTCGGACCGGGAGACCGTCTTTTCCAAGGGTTTTGAAATTAAACGCATGTCCGATCCCTTCCGGACATGCGTTTAATTTCAAAAAAGGGCGTATTCTCCGGAATTTAGGACCCGAAAATCTGCAAACGTACAGGAACAATTCTGAGATCATTCTACCAACTCTTGGCCCACTTCCGCAAAACACAATAGGATTTGGCGACAGGCCAATTTTACAAAATGACCCCACTGGAGCGAAATTCTCGAAACCTCCGTTCAACAAATCCGTCGCTTCGGGTTTTGCATGCTCGGTAGGTTTGGTGTGTTCTTTCCCAGCAATTCACGCCTACTTCGCCGCTTTCGGAACCTGCAACCAATAGACAACACGAATTGATTCAACCGCCTCCGAGGAACCGGGATCTATTGAGAGCGGGATGATGAAACCAACAGGGAAATTAGGAATGCGAAAGAAAGGAATGGCTATTTTCTGCAGTGGGTTGTGACCGACCGAAGATGAGGTCAAAGCGAGGACACACCCTCAATGTTTTGATGTGTCCTGGTCACTGAGAGAACGCAAGTCCACCCTTCGAAAGAACACAAATGGCAACAAAATCCTCATCTCACACTTGCCATCCGCCCCTCGTAACTTTTGCTTCGGCGACACGAACGCCTATCATAGAGTCCAACTGTGGCGTCAAGCAGAGCGAAGATGTCGGAGGAAACAACTTGGACTTCCGTTCTTACCTACCCACATAAAGCAGAGAGTGGATGCCCGATTTCGGCGATCCAGTGGTTATCGCTTTTTACCTTTCCACTCGTCCAGGTCTATCGTGATATCGCGTTTCCCAGACTCGATTGTCACACGAATGGGCGTAACACCAGCTTTGAACGCGCCTCCATACCGGTCTTTTTTACCAGCGTTGAGGTAATCATCAACAATATCCAAAACAACGTAATACTCACCCGGTGGCACAGGTTTATCTGTGGCGAACGTCTCACCATCCTCACTCAAGACCTGGTACTTCTTGTCTCCTTTTCCTGTGGGAATCAGCTCGATCAGGATCTGGCCTTTCATCGGGTCGACTTTAACGGCTTTATCTTTATCGACGAGTTTTACCTTGATCTTGCTCCCCTCGCCACCTCCGCACCCCACAGCGACCAAGAGGGAAAGAACCAAGCAAACGAGAAACACATTCCGAAACATCAGTACCTCAACGAAACATGGAGAGTTAGGAAAGTAAATTAGGCGAGTCTCACGTAGGAGACTCGCCCAAGGAAAGTACACAGATTGTCGTTTGTTCGCCTACAGTAACGCAGTTTGCCCGTCGTTAACACTGTTCACGATATACCAGTTCCGCTGGTCAACCTCGTTCGAGAAGAACCGAACCGAACCGTCGCACATGGCCGCGTTGACCCCCCCAGTGTGGTAACTTCGCGGGACACCTTGGAAGCTCGTGCAGCCTCCCCAGCAGCCCATCCCAGCCTCAGTAGCCTGACTGTCAAAGAAGTTACAACCGTGAATGTCATCGGCATTTCCGGCATCGTCGTTGGGCCAACGTCCGTCACCAATCGCATGTGCAGCAAGGACACTCGAGCCAGGGAAGCCCATGGCCCACACGCCTCGTGGATCGTCCTGGTTCACACCGACCCGGACTTCGCTAAACAACAGAGTGTTGGCGGTTCCATCCTGGTCCGTGATTTGATTGAGAGAGTAAGCACGGTTAATGTTCGTGGGACCATCGCCAGGCAAACCAAAACCATCTCTACGGCCAGGATCGTTAGCACCCCAACCCCACCAATTCGGGCCAGCGTTGATGGCGTAGTTGCCACGAGCCCAATTGTCCGGCGGAGTGGTCCCGACCCTGCTCACGTGCAAGATGTTGAATTTGGTTTCGGAAGGACACCGGTAGGTCGGAACGACTGCACCCCGGATGTTGACGAAACTGCGATCCTGACCACCGCTATTCATATAGTTCCTGGGGTTAGAAATCGACTCGAACAAGTTCTTTTGCTCGATGTAGGGCAAAAGGTAGATGGCCCAGTTCGGCCCAAACGGCCGGTTCAACTCGCCAGCTCCATTGCGATCATTCCTCTCGGGATACGCCATCTCGACGGCAGGCGGTAACTCATTCCGAGAATTAACATCGGCGTAACTGTGTGCGGCCAAAGCAATCTGCTTCAGGTTATTCGAACACGACATTCGGGCAGCAGCAGCTCGGACCTTTTGGACCGCTGGAAGAAGCAATCCGATCAAAATCGCGATGATGGCGATAACAACAAGGAGTTCGATGAGTGTGAAGGCCTTGCGGGCCTTCAGATGGTTCAAAACACGTCTCACAGTCACTGTCTCCTTCGTAGAAAAAGCGACAAACACAGGACAAGGAAAAATGGTACAACAATACAACAAACAGAGTGGAAAAATCACTGTGGCTCACTGAAGCACATGAGCCTCTCGCGAAGTATAGACATTCAATGAAGCCGCAAAGGTTGTGTTCGGACCAAAGGGACGAAACGAACCTACGGACATTCTCGAATTCGATAAAGCACGTGTCATCGTATGCACAGCGTAACTGTTTCCTTGTGACATCACAGGAAAGTAACAGATCGTAAATATGTTGTGTGTCCAAAACTGCCAAACGGAAGTTCTGGTTTTCGATGGGCGAACCTTACTCAAAATCCTTATCTACAAGACAACCGCCTAGATGCGAGTCATCATCTACGAGTTGAGTTCTGGTTGGCAAAACCAACCTGTGCAAAGGATTATCTCATTTTTCGAACAAACGAGGTGGTGTTAAGAAAATGATATATGCCACGCTCGCAGTTGGAAGTATGAAAGATTGTTGAATTGTTCATATGGTCTGAACAGTTTTCAATTCGGTATCATCACAATCAACATGAATATTTATACTGCCGCTGGTGTCGTATCATGTCAACGAAAAAAGTTAGAAAAGTATGAAAATTCCGACTTGCTTTCGAACAACTCAGTAATTTGTTGCGAGCAAACAGACCTTACGTGTTTTTCTCACTATCTTCGGGGTAGACGTCCGGAAGGGAATTGGCCTGAACGGGCGATTCATCGGGCTGGACCGAACTATCGACCTCCGCCTTCTTGGCTTCGATCAACTTTTTCAAATCGGCTTCCACAATGTGTTGAGTCTTTTCCTCGGGCAGCATGTTCGCGAGCAGCTTCTCGCCGAAAAGGATCCGATATTTCAGGCTTGCTATGCTTAACTCGTCGTCAGGCAACAATGCCGCTCGCCGCACCCGCGTACCGTTCACCCGAGTGCCATTGGTACTCCCCAGATCACGTAACAGCAACAACCCATCGGTGCGGACGATCACACAATGCATTTTCGAAACACTCTTGTGCTCGATCCGCATGTCGCACATGTCCCCTCGCCCCACAAGCGTCATGTCTTTCGTGATCTCGATAGGCTTGCCGTTTCCTTCGGGAACCAGTTGGGCTCGCATAATCTCACACTCCTCAGGCGATCCGAAAAAGACCAAGTAGATGCCTCGCGCTTGGGCCCATTGGATTTTCAGTCTCGAAGGGGGCGATAGACCCTACCCGTGGATGTCAAGCCACGGGACGGTAAGAACCAGAACAAACACGACGCTTATTGATCCGACCGGCCGAATGTGCTTGCTACTTTGGTTCAGGAACCCCGCGACCCTCAATGAGAATCCAAAATCCACAAGAACATCCTTTATCATACCATTCATGAGAGAGCCTTGGGAACATATGTAACAACGTTCGCCGTTTCGTGAGTTCGACTGTTCCCCTACTCTGTTCTCTGTTCCCAGTTCCCGAAACCAACACGAGGTCCCTCCGCACATTTGCAAGCCACCTGAGTATTCCGACGAACGAAGTTGCCTCGCGAGAAATCAGAATTGCAGCAACCGGTAATCCCGAGAAGCCGCCGACCACGAGTCTCCAAAGCATCCCCGTGACCATCGAACCTTTCTAATCGTCACAACCTTTCTTTTCGTGCTTCTTGACTCAAGTCGAGCTTCCCAATCAGACTGCAAAACCTTGGCAAGTGTTGTTTTGCAAGAGTTGCGAATAATGAACACCCTATTCATCTTTCCTTGGTCAATACCCCTCACTCTTGCCAGATCCACAACCCGATAACAATCATGACAACGACTTCCTGATCGGAAGGAAGTTTCAACAAACCGCAGGACGCCGGAAGCGTCACTTGTTTCCAAAGAACGGGGATGAAGCCTGAAGGAAACACCTCGGTCTTTCAAAAACATGTAAGACCAAACGTCGATGACACGTGTTTTCGAAAGCGCTTCGTTCCTTGTCTATGAACCGTTGTCAGGTCAGAACCAGGCTTTCTGCTCCCAAACTGCTCCCGCGTTGGCGTGAAGGATTGGAAAGCAAAAGACCCGGAGTAGAGTTGGCCTTTGGCCGTAACCTTCAGTGAAGATTGTTTGCTCGCACCGCTGGAGCCACCAAACACTCATTGCTACCAGGGAACATCAAGTCCAAGGCAAACCGAAACAACTCAATCATTCCGGAATGGACGGACCACCAGACGCTAGAACCACAGGATCGTGGAGAAACATCTCATGAAGAGGTTGAGCCTACTTGCGATGATTATGGTTGCTTGCATGACGCAGGCTGCCGATGCTCAGTATTACAACCCTTACAATTACTATGCTGCAGCGCGATACTACAATGGACATTATCGCCCTCAGTACCCTAACCCGTATTACCGGATGCCGGCGGCTGCCTATCCAGCTCCCCGTCCGTATCCCTACGCGTACCCTCAGCCCTACGGCGGCTACCCGAATCAAGCACCGGTGCGTTACCTCCCCAAGCGAACTGCTGTCTCCCAAGAGAACCCGTACTATCGTACGAACCGGCAGACTGAGTCAAACGATAGGACTCCGGGACCAACAAAGGGAAGGGTCATTAACCGGCTCGTTCGACGGACCAAAGAGGACTCGAAGACTCGACAAGTGAGTAACTCAGTTCCTCCCCCAGGGCAAGTCATCGGCGAGCCCACGCCAGTCCCGTCTCAGCCAATCCAAGATGTCATCGTGGAAGAACCCCGAATTCCTGCGACGGCAGCTCCTACCGGGCACCATGTCGCTCGACATCATCCCCATCCGCAAGCGGGACTGGAAGTCATGCAGGAAATCGCTCCAACTCTCCCGACCATGGCCTGTCCCGATGGTGGGTGTGAGGAAGCCTGTGCTCCTGATTGCGAGCCCTGCCGATATCCCCGAAAATGCCGGAAAAAACTGTGGCGAAAGTTCTCGCTACACGGCTCGTTCCTCTACCTGACTGCTCGTGACGCAGACATCCCACTCGGACAACCGTACAACGGTAACACTCCCGCCGCCACAGGCGTTGGGACCGTCGCCGTGGCCGACCCCGATTATTCTCCTGCCTTCCGAGCTGGTGGTGCGTACCACATCAACGAATGTGCATCGATCGAAGGCACCTTTTGGTGGTACCAAAGTAACACCAGCGGTAGCTTCGAAGCTCCCGGCGGAACGTCCTTCCGCAACTTCCTGGTCTTGCCTCAGATTCCTTTGATTGGCACCGATGCGCTGAACATCACGAGCCGGTACGACATCGACTTCTTGATGGCCGACGCTCACTTCCGCGGCTCCCTCTACAAAGGCTGCCGTGGCTATCTCGATTACTTGGTGGGTGGACGCTACGCACACTTGGACCAAGACCTGGAAGTCGTGTATTCCAACCTTGGTACCAGGACGATCCGTTCCGAAATCAACTTCGATGGTGGTGGTCCGCGTGTTGGGATCGACGGCGGCTATCACACCAAGTGTGGCATCTTCGCCTATGGGCGAGGCATGTTCAGCTTGCTCGGCGGTCACTTCGGAGCGAAGTGGGAGCAACGGGACGTGAATGCTGGACTGGAAGGATTGACGGAGATCGGGGATGACCGCATTGTCCCAATCACCGAACTCGAAGTTGGTGTGGGTTGGGTCAGCCCCAAAGGCCGCATTCGCGTCTCCGGTGGCTATTACATCGCTGCGTGGTTCAACACCATGACCCAATCGACGTTGGCCAATTCCATCCAAGGCAACGGTCAAAACCCGAACTTCACCCACAACGGAGACAACTTCAGCGATACGTTGGTCTTCGATGGTGTTGTCGGAAACATCGAGATTCGATACTAGACCGTGTAAAGGAATGATTAGGGCAGAATCGCCCAAACCGCAGACCTCTTGCGATTTGTGAAGTGATGGTCCCCTGGTTCTGTGTGATTGCCCGCCAAACGTGTTTTGGCGGGCCTTTTTCGTTCAGGGGTGAAGCCCAAAAGGCTACACAGAACTCACTCGAAGATGCAAGGATAGAAAGAGACGAACCTCGGACGTGAAGGCGGAATCCAAGAATTGGTACTCGTGGTAACTTTGGATGACTTCTTGCCTCTCAACCCTCAAACCTTCATCTCTCGACTTTTTCCTTAGGCCAAAATGTCGTTGACGATTCGTCCGTGAACGTCCGTCAAACGGAAGTCACGACCGCTGTATCGATACGTGAGGCGTTCGTGATCGATCCCAAGCAATCGCAAAAGGGTCGCGTGGAGATCGTGGATGTGGACCCGATTTTCTACAGCGTTCATACCGAATTCATCAGTGTTTCCGTACATCAAACCGCCCTTGACTCCACCACCTGCCAGGAACAGCGAGAATCCAGTGTGGTGATGGTCGCGACCGTGGCGACCGTTCCGGGCCGGTTGAGCATACGGAGTGCGGCCGAATTCACCACTCCAAACGACCAGCGTGTCGTCCAGCAATCCACGCTCCTTCAAATCGCCCAAAAGCGCTGCGGTAGCCCTGTCGCTGTCAGCACAAAGCGTTCGATGCCGCGCGTCGTTGTTGCTGTGAGTGTCCCACGGCTGTTTTTGATTCTTGGCGATGTAATAGACCTGGAGAAATCGGACACCACGCTCGGCCAGCCGTCGCGCCAACAAGCAAGACTTTCCAAACGTCGTAGCCCCATAGCGTTCGCGGGTTTGTCGCGTTTCCCGATTGATGTCGAACGCTTCCGCGGCTTCTCGCTGCATCTGAAAGGCCATCTCCATGGCCCGAATTTGGGAATCGAGGGCGCCGTCTTGCTGCCGCTGTTGTAAGTGTAAACGGTTCAATCGTTGGAGAAGCTCAAGCTGCTCGGCTTGCTGCTCACGCGTCAAGTTGGGATGGCGCAAGTTCCGAACGAGACGATCAACCCGCATGTCGTTCGTGTCCACGGCCATCCCCTGGTGTTCACCCGGCAAGAAAGAATTCGACCAAAGCTGCGGTCCAACTACCGGTAACCCCGGTGCCAGCACGACATACGAAGGCAAATTCTCATTCAAGTGACCAAGCCCGTAGGAAACCCACGACCCCATCGACGGGCGAATCGGTTGTTGATTCCCCGAGTGCATCATTAACAAGCCCGGTTCGTGATTGGGAACGTCGGTGTGCATCGAACGAAGCACACACAAGTCGTCGGCGTATCGCGAGAGGTTCGGGAACAACTCGCTCATCACAACACCGCTTTGTCCATGTTGCGAGAAGCGAAACGGCGAAGGCAGATACCCACCACGAATCCGACGTCCGGCGCGGTCCGTTGGACGTTCTCCCTCGTGACGTTTGAGGGCGGGCTTCGGATCGAAAGTGTCGACGTGGGAAGGCGCACCGTTCATGAACAAGAAAATAACGCGCTTGGCTTTCGGGGCGAAATGCAACGCAGCCTCGTTCGCCAACGCCTTTCCACCAAGCAATCCGGCGGATTGGAGCGTTCCAGCGAGACCAAGCATGCCGAATCCGGCTCCGGCACGACACAACAATTCCCGACGAGACATCTGAGGAGACTTATTGGGGTCGAACATGGAAATCGAGTCCTGGTGGTTGAGTGCCGTGAGAGCACAGAAGTAAGGGAACTTTGTTCCCTTTGGAGTTCGAGTAGGATTCTTCGTCTAATCGATGTACAGCATCTCGTTCGAAGCAAGGAGCACGTGGCTATACTGCTTCCATCGTTCCGGGTCGTGGCCGACGAACGTCTTCCCAAGCCGAAGCTCTTGTTCGCCAGGCTCACGAGCGTAGAGCATACGGTAGGCGAGTCGGACTCGTTCCTCGATGTCCTTCGATGTCTGGCCGGGGACTTCCTTGAGGAGTCGTGCCGACAGGTCGTTGGCTCGTTGGACCATGAACGGACTGTTCAGGACGAACATCTTCTGCAGAGGAGTCGTCGTCGAAGCTCGTTGTGCCGAGTGTGCATTCGGGTCGGGGAAGTCGAACGTGGCCAACATCGGATTCAGATCCAGCCGACTGACCCGGCTGTATAACGTCCGCCGCGTTTCCTTGGGAGTTTGCGGGTTGATGGATTTCCCTCCAACGTTCCGGTCGAGAGTTCCACACACAGCCAACATGGCATCTCGCCACGATTCGATCGAAAGCCGTCGACGGTTCATGCGACCGAGAAACTCGTTGTCTTCGTCTGCCTTGAGCGTTTTCGGCTCGGCGATGCTCGATTGCTGATAAGTTGCCGAAAGAACGATTTCTCGTTGCAGCCACTTGAGCGACCAACCGTTTTCCATGAACCGAGATGCCAAGTCGTCGAGCAATTCCGGGTGTGTCGGTCGCTGGCCGAGCGTTCCGAAGTTACTCGGCGTGCTCACCAAAGCCTGCCCAAAGTTCAATGCCCAAACGCGATTGACAATGACTCGCGCGGTCAGAGGATTGTCTTTACTGGCGATGCGTTCCGCAAGCTCGAGACGTCCGCTCCCTTTCGTGAACGGCTCTGGTTCGCCCTCCGAAAGAACACTCAGGAAGCGGCGTTGGACAATCGGTCCCTTATTCTTGACGTCGCCCCGAATGAACAAATTGAGGTCTTGAGCCTTGCCCTCCCGAACGATGTGCATGGCATTGTCGGGACTGTTCTTTTTTTTCTTACCTTTCTTGCCCTTTTTCGATGGCTTCGGCTCAATCTTCAGAGGTCGATTGTACATCTGGGTACTCGCAAAGACTCCAGCCAATGCGTAGTAGTCGGTCGTCGGAATCGGATCATACTTGTGGTCGTGGCAACGGGCACAGGCGACGGTCAGTCCCAACAATCCCCGCCCCACAACATCCACACGATCTTCCCACTCATCAGCCATGACAGCGAGGCTGCCACGCTGATAATATTTCGGACCAAGGCCGATGTAACCCAAAGCCGGCAGATTTTCCGTTTTTCCCGGTTCGACCAAGTCGGCTGCCAATTGCAACTTGACGAACTGATCATAGGGAACGTCCTCGTTGAGCGCCTTGATGACCCAGTCACGATAAATGTAGGCATTCGGATAAGTCAGCGATCTATTGTTCCCCACGATGTGGGCTTGGTCCTCGGCGTAACGGGCCACGTCGAGCCACATTCTTGCCCAACGTTCCCCGTAGTGTGGCGATGCCAACAGACGATCCACAACGTTCTTGTACGCATCGGAAGACTTGTCTTTTACGAAGGCTTCGACTTCCTGGGGAGTTGGCGGCAAGCCGGTCAGATCAAATGTGACGCGGCGGATGAGTTTCCGTTTGTCGGCGGCAACTGTCGGAGTAAGCCCTTCTTTTTCGAGTCTTGCTAGGACGAAATGATCAATCTTCTGTTTCGGCCAGTCCTTATCGCTGACGGCTGGAGCGGGGTGGCTTTGGGGCTTTTGGAAGGACCAGAATTGTTTACCCTTGGCGAGGTCGATCTTCGGAGCAACTTTCTTTGTGCTCGCACCCGCCCGAGGGTCGACCGCACCATCGGCTATCCATTTCTCGAAGTCCGCAATGATTCGATCAGACAATTTCCCGGACGGCGGCATCTCCAGATCGTCTTCGTACCGAAGGGCTTGGAGGATGAGGCTCTTTTTCGGTCGTCCTGGAACGACTGAGGGACCATTATCTCCGCCTTTGAGAAGCCCCTCCTTCGTATCGAGCAGTAAACCTCCCCGAACTCGTTTGGCCTCGGCCGAGTGACAACGGTAGCACTGTTGAACAAGCACCGGTCGAATTTTCTTTTCGAAAAATTCGACTTTCTGCATGTCGCTGGCTTCCGATGGCATAGCCGTCAACGCAAGTGTCAGGAGGACCCCAAAGAGTAGGAAAACGTTGCGCGGTCCTATCCCTACAACGAAACAGTTTGTGTGTATTTGTGGTCGCATGATGGATTGTTATAGCAGAGGGAGATGTATTGATTGCGAAGTATTGGGTTGTATTGTCGGAGCGTTGGCAGGTTTTATTGTTACATCATAAGTAGTAAAATTATACCCGTCCAATGTGGCACTGCAAGTGTGTAGTAAGAAAGTTCCAACGAGCGATCTTGTGACCGCGAAAATACAAGTGCGCGATCGTAATTTCGGAAGCACGTGCCGTGACCTTCTCGGTTTCGCAAGATCGTCCAACGGGCGGGTACACCAGATCCAGTTCAGCAACATAGTAGATCGGTAATTTCTCGCCCCCTAGCGTTCAGGGAAAGGGCTCGCGATGAACGACAATTTCGCCATGATTTTTGTGAACTTATCGGGGATGATCGTGCTGTTTGGATCGATTTCGCTCTGGGTCTGGATCGACAACCGGAATAAGACACGCAAACGCGAATTGGCACACCTTGAGCGTATGCGGTCGATCGAACGTGGAGTTCCGATTGAGGACCAAGCGGTCGCTCGCAATCAGGCTCTGGGAGCAATTGGTGTGGCCGTACCCATCGTTTCGATGTGTGCGGCTGGCGTTGCGAGCATTGTGGTTCCGTTCACCAAATTCGACATGGGACTTAGGGTACTGTTGTTTGCCATCGTCTGGATCGTCACCGGAATCGTGAGTTGGAGCGCCGTCCAAGGCGTATTGTTCCAACTCAAAAAGCAGCCCGTTCCTCTTCCGTTTCGCGAGGAAGTCCTTGACGACGATGACCAAACACATTCGGACGAAGCCATCCCACCTATCCCGAACGACGCCGATTCGCCACCCTCGGGACAGTTTTCTGCTCGGAGTCCAAGAGGTTGACAGGAACCAGGACAAACTCCCCGCGCCATCCCCGCAAGTCTGCTGCGGGTTGCTGGTGGGTTCGTGTAACTCTGGCCCATACTCTGATTGGACGCAGTCGATAATCGGCAAAGCTCGTTCTTCCAATCTAGACCTAAAATAAGCGAACCCGGTGAGAGTTTACAACGCCAGAAGGTCACAACGTTTTGCCTTTGAATTGGGTGCAGCTTCGCCTGTTGTCACCATTTTTATGCAACTCTCTTGAGCGTCAAAGGCTCGTCGGTCAGTATTTTCACGCGTTCTCGTTGTCGTAGCTTTTGTTGCGTCTGTTGATCAAACCACTGAGTAAACTTCTCCCAATCGCCATTGAGTTCGATACAACGCAACTGTAATAAGAGGCTATCCGGAAAGTATGGTTTCCCTAAGATGTTGATATTGAACCATTTGCA
>CAYRFQ010000042.1:0-34029 GCA_964423615.1 uncultured Alcaligenaceae bacterium
AGAAGAAGACGAAGAAGACGAAGAAGACGAAGAAGAAGACGAAGAAGAAGAAGACGAAGAAGAAGAAGAAGACGAAGAAGACGAAGAAGAAGACGAAGAAGAAGAAACGACCGCGGTCGTCGAGAAACCAACCGGCCTGACGAAAAAGCGTCGTTCGGCTCAAACAGTTCTCGCCGAGAAGATGAGCCAAGAGTCCACGGTCGATGTGGCGAAAAAATCGAATACCCGGCTGATCGTTTCCGTGGTCTTCTTATTCCTTGTCGCCATCGGAGGCCTCATTGGCTACTTCTACGTCAGTAATACAGCCGCCAAAACGAATGCCGAACTGTGGGTCATTGTCGACGCCTCGGAGTCCCAAGAAGTCGAAAAGACGATCGCTGACTATCCTCAAAAAACGCAGGGCCAAATCCTTCGAATGCAACGAGCCTGGTACTACATTGACCGCGCCACTGAAGCTCTTGTTTCGAATCCTCCCGAGGCCAGACAAGTGTTACAAGGGGTCGAAAAAGATCTCAAGCAGCTCTACAAAGAACTCGAGGATCACAAGTTGCTCGGGGCTCAGGCGCTCTATTACCGGGCCATGGCCCAAGAGACTCTTGCGACATACGATTATGTCATCCCGGATAAGAATCAGAGATATCTCACCAAAGCGAAAAATACCTTTGAATCACTGGCGAACAGCGATAAATACGCCGAGTCGGCCTACGCCAAATTGGCCCAAAAACGGTTGGAGCGATACAACTCGAAGGAGTATCTCGGAGCCAAAGGAATCGACGCCATGCATCTTTTCTACAGGGACTTGTCTGGTGCTCCCGGGCCAGGAGGCAACGATTTCATGAACCTACCGGAACTCCGAGAGAAGTTGAAAGCTCAGATGGAGAAGAATTTGCAGATGCCAAAGGAGTAACCGGGAAGTATTCTGCCTCTGTCCGTGACAAGGTCGAATGCGTTTTGGGGTGAGCACGTAATGGACCAACCATTGGAACTCGAAGACGAAGTCGCTCTCCCGGACTTGTCAACGTATGAACGAAAGACTGTCGAATTCGACGTTTCCCAGGGCACCGAACCCATCCGGCTCGACCAGTATCTCGTCAACCATTGTGCGGAATTGAGTCGATCCGTTGTCCAGAAAGCCATCACACAGGGCAAAGTGACGGTCAATGAGAAGAAGGCAAAGGCGAGCTACAAAGTTCGCCCTCGCGACTTCATACGGATCGAGTTGCCCGAGCCGATCTACGCTGCTCCACAGCCCGAAGATATTCCCCTCGATATCCTATACCAGGACGAACATCTCGCTCTGATCAACAAACCCTACGACATGGTCGTCCACCCCGCCAAGGGGAACTGGAAGGGCACCCTCGTCAACGCGTTACAATTCCACTTCGCTCATCTGAGTCAAATCAACGGCGATTATCGACCGGGTATCGTCCACCGGCTCGACCGGGACACGAGCGGTGTGATCCTTGTGGCCAAAGAAGAAACCACACACCGCAAGCTCGGAATGCAGTTCGAAAAGCGGCAGGTCTTCAAGGAGTATCTTGCCATCACGCAAGGGGTTTTGGGCCGAGACAGCGATTACGTGGAAAAACGGATCGGCCATCACCCATACGAGCGCGTGAAGATGATCGCCACCGACGACGAGAAGATCGGGAAAGAAGCGTGCAGTTTCTACGAAGTGATCGAGAGGTATCAGGGGTTTACCTTCTGCCGGATCACGCCCAAGACCGGACGCACCCATCAAATCCGCGTCCACCTGGGCAGCGAAGGATGTCCAGTCTTGGCCGACAAACTGTACTCGGGACGAGATTGCCTTCGACTCTCAGACATCCACCCCACGGTACTTCCCGAGAACGACGAGGTCTTGATGCCCCGACAGGCCCTTCACGCTCATCGTCTCCGGTTTACCCACCCTGTCACCCAAAAGGTGGTCGAAGGAACAGCTCCCTTGCCCGAGGAATTCGAAAAGACATTGGACGCCTTGCGGAACTATCGACCGGCGTGAACAGGATTGCGACTAAATCCGAACATGCTTTTGATTTGCCAGTCAAAAGCATGCCATCGACCGTTACTTCCAATTTCAAATCTCCAACGGCGACTTACCTTCGCAGGTTCGCCAATATGATTTCGCTGGAGAACTGCGCACTACGTCGAACATCCCGGTCCTCGTCCGTTTGGGCAGCGTTTGTCAAAGCCGTCAATGCCTTTCGTGACCCAATCAAGCCCAGTGCTCGGGCAGCGGCTTCTCGAACAACCGGATCGATATCCCCGGCGAGAGTGGCCGTTAGCGGGTCGACAGCTCGTTCCACTTTTCGTCTTCCCAACTCGATGGCTGCCGCACTACGCACTTGGGCCTCTGGAGCACGTAACTGCTGCAAAAATATCGAAATGGCCGGTAGTTCGTCCCGCACCTGCGGAGCCGAGGAGGTCCACTGAGTGTTCGTCGGTTGGGTCGGTTGGGTCGGTTGACTGTCATAAGAAGACTGTTGCGGAGTCGATGCCTGGGCGGATGGCGAAGTATAGACCACCGGTTCACGCTCGACGACAACGGGTGCCTCTTGAATAACAACAGGACGTTCACGGACGTACACAGGACGTTCTTTGACGACAACAACGGGGCGGGGTCGAACTACGACAGGAGCGACGTAGACACGCGGTCCACAATAGGGGCGTCGGTAATAGTATCTGCCGTAGTACCTTGGAGGAGGACGGTAGCCAACCCCAAAGTTGAAGCCTATGGAAACCCGAGGCCGGTCGGCTTGTGCCAATTCGCCAGTCCCACTGGTCGCCAAGACCGCGAGTAAGCCAACTATCCCTAGTTTTTTCATATTCCGACTCCTTCCCAGAAATGTTCGTTGCGGCGGCGGATTATGACTCAACCTTTATTTTCGTCAAGCCAAAGAGAACTCGTTGACGATTTCTCCAAGTTTCCCAACAAGGCCAACAAGAGCAAATGGAAGACAGTGTTCCCACGTTGGGTTGCTTGACCGCTTTCCACACAGGGTTTAAGATCGATTAGAGTTGGTGGCACATCTACCGGAGGTATGTAATTCATGCGACGTTTGCGAACCATTCTGTTGGGCGGGCTTCTGACTGCTTTGTTGGTGGGAGCCAACTCGACGCAGGTTTTCGCCCAAGAAGGGAAAAAAGTCACAATCAAGACTATCGACGGGGTCCGGTTGGAAGGCACGTGGTATTCCCGCAATCGAACATCCCCTGTCGTTCTCATGCTTCACGGTATCGGTTCCGACAGCAGCAACAACGGATGGCAAGCCCTTGCCAAGACCCTCCATAAAAAAGACTTCGCCGTCCTGAGCCTTGACTTGCGAGGACACGGAGAAAGCACAAATATAGACAAGGAAGCGTTCTGGAGCTCCAACAACTCCCGACTTTTTCAACGGCTCAAAGGGGCACCAGAAAGCAAAATCTCCTACAAACAATTCCGATCGGATTACTTTCCCTACATCGTCAACGACATTGCCGCCGCCAAAGCCTGGCTCGACAAGAGGAGCGACGAGGGATGGTGTAACTCTGCATCGCTTCTGCTGGTTGGGGAAAAAACCGGTGCCACTTTGGGGGCCCGATGGCTTCTCTCGGAATGGAACCGGTACCCGGGCCAGAAGATACGGGATGCCCTTGGGTTGCCTGCTGTCATTCCAGATTTCAATCATGCCATGGGCCAGTATGTCATTGGCTGCGTTTGGCTGAGCATGCGGACCAGTCACATCCCCAAGAAGCCACCAACAAAGAAAGAATTTAACGAGTGCATTTGGTTTCTCTCCAAAGCCGTCAAGAAAAAAGCCACCCCAATGCTGTTTCTTTACAACGCCAAAGTGAAAGTTGACAAAGTCGTCAGTGAGCGATACGCCAAAACCTTGGGTGGCAGTAACAAAAAGAGCAAGAACCAATTCATCGCAGCCCTCGGAATCGAGGGAGCGAAAGATTTGCAAGGGTCTGAACTGTTACTCAAAACCGGCTTGACCGACAAGGTCACGAACTACTTAAAGGCGGTAGTCGACAACAAGACAAACACACCCAAAGCCTGGTCGTTGAATCAAAAACAATACTTCTGGGTTTACGGACCAAACCCAAGTCAATGGATTCAAGCCAACGATTTGAATTCCGAGAAGTTCAAATATAATTCGTTCAGAGGATTTCCGACTCGCTAAGTCGGAACGATCCGAACTTGACACACAGGCTCATGACAAACAGGCTCAGCAAACATGTCTTGCTGAGCCTGTTTCGTTGGATACTCGTCACTCCTCTGGAATCGTCACACAGGATGGGTTTGTGACCAGTCTCTTGTTTTCCCAGAAATAGTCGTAACGTCTCCTGCGGAAGACCCCCAAACTCTCCTAAGCCCCGCGTTCTTTGCCGCGAGGATGAAATTGTTCGTGGATCGACTTGAGCCTCTCTTGATCGACGTGAGTATAGATTTGCGTAGTTTGGATACTCGCATGACCGAGTAATTCTTGAACAGTACGTAGGTCGGCTCCACCCGATAACATATGAGTGGCAAAACTATGCCGCAGCGTATGCGGACTCACCTTCGGATTCAGTCCAGCTCGTTTCACATATTTCTTGACCAACACCCAAACCATTTCTCGCGTCAATGGTTTGCCACACCGACTAACGAACACGTACGACGAATCTGGCGACGATTTCGTTGCCCTTGGCCGAAAGTCAGCCAAGTAACCCTCGATGGCGGCGATGGCGTGTTTATTCAAGGGAAGAATTCGCTGTTTGTTTCCTTTCCCGGTGCATTTACAGAACTCCGATTCAAGAAATAAGTTGTCCATCGTTAAGCTGACGACTTCCGAAACGCGGCTTCCGGTGGCGTACATCATCTCCAGCAAAGCTTTGTCGCGCAAGTAGAACCGGTCGAGCGAATTTGGAGCGCTAAGCAGTTTATCGACCTTCTCCGGGCTAAGGACCTGCGGGATTCGATCCCACAATTTTGGGGACGCGAGGAGATCGACTGTATTCTTCTGAACTCGCTCTTCCAGGCGTAGAAAACGGTAAAACATTTTCAGAGCGACGAGGTGTCGGGCAATGGTAGGCGGTGCGAGTTTTTCTTCCCGAAGATGGGTGATGTAATTCGAGAGCGCACTCATCGTGGGCTTTAGATAATCATCAAGGCCATCGTTGGTCACCCAGTACGCGAATCGCTCGAGATCCCGACCGTAAGCGAGCACGGTATTTTCGGCGAGTCCCCGTTCGGCTTTGATGTAATGGGCAAAAGCCCGAATATCATCGTTGAGTTCGAGGAACTTTGCAGTGTTTTCCACAGAAGGGCACCTTCAATCGTCGGAAAGCAACAGACACTTCTATCGTTCGGTAAATTTGGGAAGATGGGAGTCTCATCTTTCCGATGTTCAATAGACATTAATCGGTCTGTTGGACGTGAGACTTGATTGGAGTTCGGGCGGAATTTTCGAATCCTTGGTTAACACAGCTCATGTGGGTACCGAGGATTCTTAAACCCAAAGTCTACGCGAACGGCGTGTACTTACGTCATGTCGTCAACACAAACGGGAACTGATCTAAACGGAGTAATTATCTGACTATTATTCCCGTTCCATCCCGGCAAGCGGTGTCGATATCTTCGGCACCGCTTGCTTTTTCTACTCCTCATTCTATTTCTCATCTCGTTGTCACGAACTAACCCCGAAACCTCTGCATGACGAGGGCAGCGTTTTGTCCGCCAAACCCAAAGCTGGTCGAGAGGGCTGTGGTGATGGGGAGGTCGCGTGCCTGGTTTGGGACGTAGTCGAGATCACACTCGGGGTCAGGTCGCGTGTGGTTGATCGTCGGAGGCAGGACTTGATGACGTAACGTCATGGCCAGGGCAACGGCTTCGATGGCTCCGGCAGCTCCGATGAGGTGGCCAACCATCGACTTGATGGACGAAAGTGGAAGAACTTGGGCACCTTCGCCGAAGACTTTCTTGACAGCCGTCGTTTCCATTAAATCATTCAGTCGTGTACTGGTACCGTGGGCATTGACGTAATCGATGTCGTGGAGGTCGACTCGGCCTTCTTTCATGGCGGCCTTGATGGCTTGGACAGCGCCACGAGCTTCGGGATGTGGCTTGGTTACGGCGAACGCGTCGAAGCTCGTCCCCATCCCAAGATATTCGGCATAAATCGTGGCCCCTCGTTGCCGGGCATGCTCGAATTCTTCGAGAACCAATACGCCCGCTCCTTCACCCAGAACGAACCCATCTCGGTTGCCATCGAACGGACGCGACACCTCGGTCGGAGGTCGCTCTCCACGACTCAACGCTCCCAAGGCAGTGTAGGCCAACAGCATCCACGGATCGATGCGGCTGTCGGCCCCCCCGGCGAACACAATGTCCGCATCGTTGCGTTGGATCAACCGAGCCGCTTCCCCGACGGCTTGCGTTCCGGCAGCACAAGCGGTGGTGATCGTGTTGTTGGGGCCCTGTGCGTTGAGGGTCAGAGAAATATGCGCCGAGACCATATTCGGCAAGTATTTCAAAATCCAGAGAGGGAACAAGCCTTCTGTTCCGTTCTTGCCAAGGAGGTCCGTTCGCAATTGTCCGGACTCGTCACAGGCCTCGGTCAATTTCTCGGCGACCTCGGGTAAATCCATCGGAACGATCCCTGTTCCCATCACGACACCAACCCGCTCGGGATTCTCTCGATCCAACTCGAGCCCGGAATCTTCGACCGCGAGTCCCGCGGCCCCAACAGCGAAGCGCATGGCGCGGCCCATGATTTTCAGACTTTTCCTTTGAGTCGCCGGGAGAAACGGGGTCGGGTCGTAATCAATCACCTCCCCCGCAATCTTCACCGGGTGCCGCGAGGCATCAAAGCTCCGAATCGGCTTGACTCCACTAATCCCTTCGACACACGATTTCCAAAATGCTTCCTTGCCCACACCATTCGGCGCAACAACACCGAGTCCTGTCACGACCACTCTTCGCATTTCGCGAACTCCTTTGTGGGCAACTAATCGGGGTCGCTTCTGGAACACGCATCGACTCGAACGAGCCTGCGGACCTCATCCCCCAAGTTTGTTGTGAATTCGCTGGTTCGTGGACCTCGTCCACGACATCACGTTTTTCGGGACTCCTTCCTTGCGAGCTGGGTTCCACCTTGCCCAACGGATAGATGAAAGAATGAAATGATTTTCTCTATCTTGCCCAAGCCACCTTCATTTAATCAAGTTCCGGTCAGGCAAGCAACTCTGGTGACCTGTATTGACGCGAGAAACAAAACACACTTGTACGATTGCGTAGTCAAAGCAACAATCGACAAATGAGTGGGTTGTTTGGGTTGGCTAAAAAAGAATGATTGCGGTGACTCAACGTAGTTCCACGGGTAGCACAAGCGGTAAGATTGGCCATCTGGGAATCTTTTTGACTATTGCGCCAGTAGCATAGATTACTCTGATTGCTTTTCGGATGTCGCGTGGTTACTTCTTGGAATCCCCGCCTGGGAATTGGACGGTCGATTCTCAGTCTCGACGTGGGTGACTTTTCGGATTCGGAGACTCCAACCCAACCGCAGGCTGTTGACCACCACACTTACGGAACTCAGCGCCATAGCCATTGCAGCCCATTCATGACGCATAAGCCCCAGCATGGCCAGCGGAAGCAACACAGCGTTGTACACTGCCGCCCAACCGAGATTCTGCCAGATCGTTGTCAGCGTTCGCTTGGCGATCTGTATCGTTCGCGGAACCACTTTCGGATCACCACCGGAAATCAGGACGCTCCCACTTGCCTTGGCCACGTGTGTCCCCGTCCCGAGAGCAATTCCAACGTCGGCCGTCACCAACGCGGGAGCATCGTTGATTCCGTCTCCGACCATCGCCACGACATGCCGTTGACCTTTGTGACGTTCGAGCACCTCGACCTTCCCTTCCGGGGAAAGTTCGGCGTGGATGGCATGCGCCGGGAGTCCGAGTTCCTCACCGACTTTCCTACCGACTTCTCGTCGGTCGCCCGTGAGCATGTGGACGGAGATGTCTCGCGACTGCAGCAGTGAAACGGCCTCTTTCGAAGTGCGTTTGACCACGTCACGCAACAACAAGACGCCGACCAATCGACTTCCCGTCGCCACGCACGCCAAAGTGGTGTCGGATTCTTCGAGTCGAGACGAGAACGTCTCCAGTCGAGACGTGTCGATGCCTTGCTTCTCGAGAAACTTGGGTGTGCCGACCCGGACAGTTTCTTCTCCCACCTCGGCTCGGATGCCGCCACCGGCAATGACTTTGACCGAGTCTGGCTCGAGATCCGAAACATCCCTTTCTTCAGCCGCCGTCACGATGGCCTTGGCCAACGGATGCTCACTTCCCCGTTCCGCTGCCGCAGCCCATCGAAGCACGTCGCTCTCCGACATGCCCTCGGCCGTGATTACCTCGACGACCTCAAACCGACCTTCGGTGAGGGTTCCTGTTTTGTCGAAAAACACGGCATCGACTCTTGCGGTTCGTTCCAGGGCTTCGGCCAGCCGAAACAGGATTCCCTGTTGAGCCGCCACCCCGACGCCCACAGCGATGGCCGTTGGGGTAGCGAGTCCGAGAGCACACGGACACGCCACAATCACCACGACGACAGCTGCTTGAACTCCCTGGCTCCAACCCGTTCCAAGGAATCCGTGGCCCAGCGTCGTGACCAACGCCAGCAACAGAACACACGGAACGAAATAACTCGCCAGGACATCCGCAAGTCGTTGCACCGGCGCTTTGGAACCTTGGGCCGAACGGACCAGTTCGATGATCTGTCCCAAACGGGTGTTGCGGCCGGTCGTGTTGATCGTCACACGAAGCGATCCATTTTGGTTCAGGGTGCCGCCGAAGACTGCGGCTCCGGGTGCTTTCTCGATCGGAACACTTTCGCCGGTGAGCATGGACTCGTCGACGGCGGAGGAGCCCTTGATCACTTCTCCGTCGGCGGGAATGTTTTCGCCCGGGTAGATAACAATCGTATCTCCAACTTGCAGTCCGGAAACATCGATTTCGTGTTCCTGGCCGTCTCGCAAGACGTGGGCTGTTTCGGGCGTCAACCGCATGAGTTCGCGCATGGCAGAACCGGTTTGATGACGAGCGCGAGCTTCGAGCCATTTTCCGAGGGTGATGATCGTTAGCAACATCACGCCATCGTGAAAATAAAAGGTCGTCGATGTGCCATATATATTCACCACGCTGACGACATAGGCCGTCGTTGCTCCCAGGGCGATAAGCGTATCCATGTCCGCCGACCAATTCCGCAATCGTTTCCACGCTCCGACGTAGTACGGCCAGCCGATGAGCAGTTGAGCCGGGGTGGCGAGCCCAAACATCAGCCATCCCTTCCACCAAAACGATGACGGCAACGACCAATGCAAAAGTAGCAGCGGGATTGTCAGGAGCAAGCCGAGGATCAACAAATTACGCCAACCTCGAGCTTCGTCGAGGCTTCGCTTTTCGCCTGCCTGCACTTCATCGCGGAGGTCCTTGTGGGCAATCTCCTTTGCCGCGTAACCCGTTGACGAAACGGCCTCTTGCAATCGGAGAATTTGGATTGCGTCGTCGGCCTTGATCGTCGCCTTTCCTTCCGCGAGACTCACATTGGCATCGGCAACGCCATCGACGGAAGCGAGGGCACGCTCGACAGCCCCAACACAACTCGCGCAGTGCATCCCCTGAATTTCGAGTTCGATCCGCTTTTCGGGCATGAATCATCTCCTTACACAGTGGTCGGCTCTATTTCATTCTACGGACTTCACTCACGCAAATTTCTTGCCGTGGTCGAGTTCATCTGGTAAACCACGAAGGAGTCATCGTCCTCACCACCTGATTCTTCACCATTGGGTCACCACATGAACCGCCTTCTCGCGTTTGGATGTTTGCTCCTGGCGGGTGCATTCCTGCTCCCGCAATCCGGCTTTTCCCAAGAACCAACGACGCCGAAAAAACTGTGGGTCTTCCTCGGCACGTATACGCGTGGGAACAGCAAGGGAATTTACCGCGCGGTGTTGGATCTCAAAACGGGAAAACTCGGCGAACCACAGCTTGCAGCCGTCACAAAGAACCCTTCTTTCTTGGCCATCCACCCGACCGGAGATTTTCTCTACTCCGTCGGTGAACTGTCGGAGTTCAAAGGGAAGCCAGCCGGCGCTGTGAATGCGTTTTCGCTCGATCCGATGACCGGAAAGTTGAAGTTTTTGAACCAACGATCGTCCAAGGGGGCAGGACCTTGTCACCTGGTCGTGGACAAGACTGGGAAGTATGTTCTCGTTGCGAACTACGGTGGCGGAAGTGTAACCGCTCTGCGGATCAATAAAAAGGGTCGGCTTGGCAAGACGACCGCCTTCATCCAACACAAGGGTTCCAGCGTCAATCCACGCCGTCAGAAGGGACCACACGCCCACTCGATCAACTTGGATGCCGCGAATCGGTTTGCGTTCGTGGCCGATCTCGGACTCGACAAGGTTCTCATCTACAAGTTCAGCTCTCAAGACGGCAGCCTGAAAGAGCCGACCGCAAAGCCAGTGAAGCTCGCTCCGGGAGCTGGTCCTCGCCACTTCGCGTTCCACCCGAGCCGCAAGTTCGCTTACGTCATCAATGAGATGACGTCTACACTTACGGCCATGAAATACGACCCGAAGTCCGGGGCGTTGATGAAACTTCAAACTCTCACAACGCTTCCCCAAGAGACCAAAGGTAACTCCACGGCGGAAGTCGTGGTTCATCCGTCCGGAAAATTCGTCTACGGTTCGAACCGAGGTCACAATAGTATTGCCATATTCCAGGTGAACCAGGACACAGGGAAACTGACGCCGGCCGGACACCAAGGTTACAAGATCAAAATTCCGAGGAATTTTGCGATCGATCCCACTGGAAAATACCTTCTGGTGGCTAGTCAACAGGGCCACACCGTCGGGGTCTTCCAAATCAATCAAGACACGGGTGCGTTGACGCCGACGGGTTCGCTCATCGAGGTCCCCTCGCCTGTCTGTGTTCGATTTTTGGCCAAACCTGAGTAACTCCTCTCCTCTCCAATGACTAACCTGGCCACTTGCGATATTGTGGGTGGCCCCCTTTCGATCTCTATTTCCTACCTACTCGTCGAGGTTACTATGCAATCACTCCGACTTGCGCTGCGCACCCTGGCATCCCTTTTATTCCTCTTCGTCGTTACACATTCCTCGAGCGGGCAAACCGATTGGCCCCATTGGCGTGGTCCCAATCGCAACGACATTACCGCCGAATCATCCGGGTGGAAAAAAGGAGCCCAATGGCCAGCGAAAAAGGATAGTTGGCGAGTAACGTTAGGAGATGGAAGCAGTTCACCGCTTGTCGTTGGCAAGAAGGTCTATGCCATGGGTTGGCGGCAAAACAAAGACACTGTGTATTGCCTCGACCTCACAACTGGAAAAACGCTGTGGAAACAGTCGTATGCTTGCCCACCCTACGGTCGACGAAGCGTCGGTGATCAGGGGCTTTACAAGGGGCCGTCTTCGACTCCCGAATACGACACGGAAACAGGGTGGCTATATACTTTAAGTACAGATGGTCACCTTAACTGTTGGAATACCAGGAACCAGGGCAAAAAAGTTTGGGGGTTGAACCTTCACGAGGGATATACAATTGATCGACGACCCCAGGTCCCAGGAAGCGGTCGACGGGATTACGGATATACCACGGCACCGCTAATCCATGGAGACTGGGTTATTGTCGAAGTCGGTGCTCGCGAAGGAACTGTGATGGCATTTCAAAAGAAAACCGGCAAAGAAGTCTGGCGTTCGAAGCTCAAGGACCCAGCGGGCCACACAGGTGGTTTAGCTCCGATGACTGTAGAAGACATCCCTTGCGTGGCCGTATTTACACATTTTCATCTGGCCGTCATTCGGCTCGACAAAAACCATGTTGGGGAGACTTTGGCAAAGTATCCCTGGGTGACATATTTTGCCAACAGCATTCCAACCCCAGCCGTCCATAACAATTATGTTCTCATCACGTCCTCGTATAATCAAGGAACGATATGTAAGCTCAAGATTACCAAGAACGGCGCTACAAAAGTTTGGGAACGGCGAGCCGCCTCGGGGGTGTGCAGTCCTATCATTTACAAGGGCCACATCTATTGGGCCTGGCAGCGACTTTACTGTCTTGATTTCGAAACGGGTAAAGAGAAGTGGGTCAAGAGGTGGGGCGGAAGTCCGGGCTCTTGCATTGTTACGAGCGACGAGAAACTTATCGCATGGGGAGGGCGGAGAGGGCAGCTACTCTTACTCGACATCGCAAATCCGTCAGCCAAACGAGTCAAAACCCTTGCTTTCCAGCCAGCTCTATTCGCTCGCCATCCCTGGCCCCACGTCGTTCTGGCCAACGGTCATCTTCTATGCAAGGACCGAGACGGGAACATGCGTTGTTTCGCGATGAACTGACGCACGTACTTGTCAGAAGGAAAATTGTTGGATTTTGGAATTGTCTCGGACGACAAGTGAACAAGTAATTCTACGTCTGATTTTCAAGCGATTATACGCACAACAAAACCGGACAACTATTGCCAATGACTGAGGTCACGGTTCAGGAGGTATTGGAGTTCCTGAATATCAGACTGGTAAACATCTAAGAGTCGATTCCTGAGATCCTGGCTCAGGTTTGGCTTCCGATTTTGTAGGACTTTGGCGAGAACTTTGTTGTCCAGGGCTTCCAGGAATTGGAGGAGTCGATAACGGTGTCCGCCGAGTTCGTCCATGGGAATCGGTTCTAAACGGGTTCTGTCTTGGTTGTACGAATAGGCAATATTGTTTCGAAGTGAGAGCAAACGCATTCGAGACATGTTATAAATGACGGCTTGGGGACGTGTATCCAACGCCTCGGGAACATAGGAATCATCAAGACCTAAAAATCGATAGGCTTGTTGAATCGTTTCTACAGGGTTTTGGATGAGATCATCGTGGAGTAGGACGAGCAGTTGACCGCGTTCCAGGTAGTACTTGTATTCCCGAAGATATTTATAATACCTTCCATTCTCGAGTATTTCCTCAGCCCGCCGGTACCTCTTGGAGTAAGCCTTGTTCAAAACATGCCGCATGCCAAGTTCATGGTCCAGTATGGGCAGAAATCCATAGCTCATGTTGTGGTAATACGACGAAATGGCTCGGTCGATGGGATTCCTCAGGATTGCAATCAAATGCGCCTTGGGCAGGTGTTGGACTATGCGTGCGGGAACTTCTGGCTTGCCGACGTAGGACGGTCGAGTGATTCCCACTCGGCATTCCGTTCGGTATCCGAGCAGTTCCTGGAGTGAAGAGATGCCCTGTTCTTCCCAGTCCGGCGACTCAAAAATGGCCACCTCTTGAGGGTACAGGAAGACATCCGGATGCTCTCCCAAACAACGAGAGAGGAAAGTGGACCCACTTTTGGCCGCACCAATGACCACGAAATTTGGAAGCATTGTTGTCCCTCTGTCCGCAAAAGCTCAAGAACCCCGGAGGATGATCGTGTTGAGTCTCCTGGCCTTCTCGATCAGGGTCGAAAGCCTCTGCCCCAGACTTCTTCGTTGATTAGAGAAGAGGCACGAAACTTACTTCGTTGAACCGAAAAGTCAATAGCTGTTTGCTCGTGGGAGAGACAGCTGTGCCTCTGGATTCTGGAATTTGGATTCACCGGGAAATCGGAAATCTACGCGGCTCGCGTGTACTTTGTCTGGAATGCCGTTGAATCCATGCGACTCGCGTATACCTACCACGAACATAGAATTCCAAAATCCAGAGGCATACCTGGAGCACTCCAGCGGTTTCGATCAGGGTTGTTGAAGGTCTTTGGTTTGCTACAATTTACGAGTTGATATAGAGCGTTTCCCGATTATTATGGGTACACGCGAGCTGTGTTTATCCACGGCAAGAAAAAGTACACGCAAGCTACGTGTAGGTATGGCAGGAATTGATTGCAAACCGGAGCCGGCCTAAGCGATTTGGCAGGTTCTTATGCGTTTAGACGACCAGGATCGGTGGTGCCGATGGACGTAGGACAAGTTTTGGAACGCGAAAGGAATCAGTGCCTGTTTTTTTGTAGGACGTGACGATGGCATACCTCAGAAGGCAGTGACGTGCCGTGCTTTCGCTCGCGGTCAAGCTCGTCACACCCTACAATAACCCTGGATCTGACAAAAGCTGTCTGAATGTACTGTCCTGGCATGGGGTCAGGAGAACACATGAATGTTCCATGCAACAACTGTGGTAAGAATCTGAGCGTCTCAGTTGAGTTGTATGGTCGACAAGGGCGTTGTCCGATCTGCCAAACCATCATGACGTTCCCGAATCCCCAACAACGAGAGACCGGGAGTCAGGGTCAAATAACTCCACCTCCACTTCCCAATAGAGAACGAGGCGAGGTTGGGACTGGCGCCAGTCAACAACTCGCTTCGGGGAACAGATCGACTTCGCCACCAGTGCCCCGTCACCCAGCGAACCGGAGCAACGGAGCCCAGAAGTCCCCTCTCGAACAAACCACAATCGCCGATTTGGAAGAAACGGCGACGGCAACGGCCGACCTCAAGACGTGCCGAATTTGTACTCGCAGCAACCCACCCATAGCAAACTACTGCTACTACGACGGCTCCTCTCTCTCGGCGGATTCCCGAGAAGGTCCAGTACGCGCCGGGAACATGGCTTTCCCGGCTCCGTTTTTCTTTTCCAGTAAGACGATGTGCGCCAACTTCAACGAGCTGGCTTTTGCTTGTCACAGCAACTGGGACGAGGCGCTTCGGCATCTGGCGGAAGGCAACTGGCAAACGTTTTTCGGTAACATTGGGCGTCTGGATCTGTCTCTCGCGGCCAAAGATGCCGCCCAAAATCCCAATGCCGATCAAGGTCTGAGCCAATTACTCGAGCGCTTTCCAGCCGAACCCGATTTCTTGCGTCCCGCGAGTCTGAAGGTGCAGCCACCGGAAGAGAACCTGGGGCAACTACAACCGGGAACGAATCGGACGTTCGAGGTGACTCTCGTCAATCAGGGAATGCTGTTACTCCAGGGATTCTTGTGGTCGGACTGCGAATGGTTGGCCTTGGGGGACAACATCAACGCCTCCCAAAAAGTCTTCCAGACTCGCGACTTTTACACCCTTTCGGTGCGAGTGTTGGGCGACAAACTTCGGGCCGGTCGGGTGCCACTCAAAGGCGAAATCATTGTCGAGACCAACGGCGGAAAAGCCGTCGTTCCTGTGACGGTCGAAGTCCCCGTTCAGCCGTTCCCAGGCGTACCCGAGGTTGCCAATAATTCATTGTCTGGGTCGAGGTCTCCACGAGTCCTGGCTGTGCAAGCCAAGGAAAACCTCAAAGACGCCGCCGTGTTGTTCGAAGCGGGTGCCGTTCGGCTTTGGTACGAAGTCAACGGTTGGACTTATCCCGTTGCTGGGGCGTCGGCTTCTGGAAAAGCCGCGATCCAACAATTTTTCGAAGCCCTGGGCCTCACCAAACCACCTCTGTTGCAGCTCAAAAACCAAGCCATAACCTGTCAGGGGATGATGGGACAACGAATTTCGACGAGTTTGACCGTTCTTGCCGACGAGTCCAAACCCATTTTCGCGCATGGTTGGAGTGACCAGCCGTGGGTGGAGGTCGGTCCGTTCCTCCGGATCGACCGAGAGATCCGAATTCTTGTCGAAGTGTTGGTGCCCCCTTGCCCAGGAGAAGTCCGACACGCTCAAATCCAAATTCGCGGAAACGGCAACCAAGTCTTCACCGTTCCCGTAACCGTCGCAGTCGGAGCGGAAGACTTTTGTTGACTTCGTGGGAGTCGAACGGGAGTGATCGCCACCCACGCACGACCAACGTCACCTGTCATTTACGATCGGACATCTCGCACTCTTGCTTCCATTCCAGAAAACCAAAAGACTGGCAACGTCGTCGGAAGAAGAAAACACATACGTAATCGTTGAACCGCGATGTGGAGTAGCCAACAATGTTCAAGAGCATAACTTGCCCAACCTGCAATCACAAATGGCCCGTGCCCGAAGGGACCATGGGGAAACGCATTCACTGCGAAAACTGCCAAACGCCATTCATCGCCGGGGGATCGGTTGCGACCTCGACGCCTCCTTCCCCATCGCAACCTGGAGGTTTCAACAAAACGATGCTTGGACAACAGGAAACTCTGATCCGCTACAAGTGCCCACGATGTCAAAAGCTTTTGCAGTCACCCGCTTTCGAAGCCGGCAAGAAGAAACCCTGTCCCGAATGTGGCCAACGGCTTCAGGTTCCCGCGGCACCGCCACCCAAACCAGCCGGAATCGACAAGACGATGTTGGCCGAAAGCCAAGGAGGGCCACAAGGAGGGCCACAAGGCCTCAACAAGACCATGTTGACCGACGCGGAACAGCCCGTTGGCGGAACCAACAAGACCATGCTCGTCAGTGAGAATCAAGCTCCAGCAGCACCTCCAATTCGGTATAACTGTCCACGTTGCCGCATCGTCATCGAATCCCAGGCTCACGAGGCCGGGACGAAAAAGAATTGTCCTTCTTGCGGTCAGCGCCACAAGGTTCCGAACGCTTCGACCCTGACCGGTCAAGGGGCCATGTCGGGTTCCGGCCACGGACAGCAGAAGCCCAAGGGGTTCTGGGAGGAACACTTTGCCGGCAAACCGGTCAAGCTTGCTGTTGTGATTACTTGTGCTCTCGTGATCCTCTTCGTCGTCGTCCCAGCCGTCATTCGTGGTGGCAAGATCGAAGACGTCCAAGCCCGCAAACAAGCCGAACTCGACCTTGCCAAGTTGAAAGCGGAGATCGAAGCGAAACAGAAGGCCTACGATGACGAACTCCGGAAGAAAAAACAGTGGGCGGACCTGATGGCCAAGCTCAAGCAGAAAGAAGATGCGTTGGAACGGCAGCGAGAGTTGGACCGACAAAACTTGATCCTCCAGCAAAACGAAAAACTACGGCAAAAGCGAGAACAAGAACGTGCCGACGACGAACGGAAGTTGAAGCTGGAAATGGAAAAGATGAAATTGAAACTGGAGCAACAACAGGCCGAGGCAGCGAAGATCAAACTAGAGTTGCAGCAGCAAAACCAGGCCAAGCAGAAAGCCGCGACCGTGGTCGAACGCCCAGTTTACCAGTACGTCCCGGCGTACGACTGGAGGTACTATCGTCCTTACCCGTGGTGGTACTAAACACAGTTCCAATTGAAGCCACAAGTTTTGGAATGCCACGAGCCCCTCATCTATTGCGTTTCCCGCTTCGCTCGGCTCTGGCCTTCTCCCTTCTTGCGGTCGGACAAATAAAGGTTGCGTTTGTGCTGGTTCTTTAGTCACGACTCTTCTTTATCCGACCACCCAAGCGGGAAGAAAGACTTGGAAGGTACGGGTGCGATACTCAAAGTCCTTCTCCAGAGTGCACGCACCTTGCCTGCAGCCTCAACTGTGAGTTTTCTGGTCGGGATCGCACTTCTGACAACTCGAAATAAGTCTTGCTTCTGAGGAATCGAAAATGTCGACCAGTGTCTCGAAGAACCAACTCGGAAACTTCCTCAAAGAAGCGAGAGCCATCATTGCCCGCGAGGGCCAACTTACCGCGAAGGCCCTCGCCGAAGTGCACACCCTCGGCGTCCAACACGGACTTTCCGTAGCCCAGCTTGAGAAGGCCGTGGCAATGCTCAAGGCCAGCAAACCCGTCGGCGGGATCGGGACCGTGGCGACCAAGGACGAACAAGTCAGTTTTCGAGATGTCGTGGAGACCGAAGTTAGAAAAACAGGGGCGTTGACGCCCTGGCTCAAGAGGAAACTGCTTGCCTGTGCGGCTCACCAGACGCAACTCTCTCAGGAAGTGGCCTTGAAGATCATCACGAAAGTGACGACTCAACTCGGGGTGGCTGTCGTTAACGAACAAGACGCTTACCGACGTCTCCATCAACAGATCGAAGACACGTCGCCGACAGGGGAACCCGACATACACGCCCTGCAGACGTTCTGCTCTGCCGCGCACCAAATTGGTCGAGACAGAAAAAGCGTCGACCAAATCCTGTCTAACATTCGCGAAAAGAAAACCGTCACCAACCAGAAGACACTTCTCTACGCTGGGCTGATCCTCGCGCCGATCCTGTTGGCGGCAATAGGATTTGGGATTTGGGCCAGCTGGCCCAACCAGCCGTCTCAACAGATTGTCGAAGGTCCACCTTCCGGCCAGCCGCCCGAAAACCAACCAACGGAAGGAGGCGAAGGAGCGAACGAAGGCAAAAACGAACCGAATCATTGGTGGAAAAAAGTTGCCAATCTGGAAGAGCCTCTGATCCAACTCAAGAAACAGTTCCCCAAAGAAGCAGCGACCTTTCAAGGGCTCAGTTCCGCAGACGAGTACGAACGCGAAAAAGCCTTTCAGAACATACTCTTGAAATTGTCCGACTTCTATCGCAAGCCAACGGCTCGCCCCCATTTGGTTCGGTTCCTGGCTGGGTGTTACGCAGGCGAGCCTTCCGACAATAACGCTCGGTACATCGAAACCGCCCTAGTGTCCCAATTTCCCCGACACACTGACAAAATTGTGAGCCACGAGGTGGCCAATTTCCAGCGTCGGCTTTGGTTCGCCGAGGCAGCGGTGGCAGCCATGAAGCATCCCGATGTTCCCGACAAACGACGCGACTCGCTCCAAAAGGGAATTGAATATTTGATGGCCGTACCGCTCGACATGAAGGCCGGAGAACAAGATCTCATAAAGAACGTCCGGAAGGTCATGTGTCAGAGGTTCGTGAAAAACGTCTTGATGACCGCTTCCGAGGAACCGAACACTAGCTTGCAAGTTTTTGGTGACCTGGAAAGTGCTGCCACGCCTTACTTGTCAGAGAGGACACGACAAGACGCGAAAGCCGACTTGTTGATGTTGGTATTGAAGCAACCGAAGGCCGATTCCAAACTCGTCGTACCGATGCTTTCGGAGGTGTTTCCGAAACTCGACCTGGAACTCAAAGAGTTCGTGTTAGGGGCGTATCGTGATGCCGAGCCTGGGCTCGGAACCGCCATCGAACCGCAACTCCGGAAAAACGTGGGCGCCGTCATCGAACCGAAGATGTCTCAAAAAGAAAAAGCCGAGGCCATGCTCAAGGTCATCAAAAACTATCGGTACTTTCTGGCTCTGGCTAACCAAAGAGTGAGGACCCCGTTGACCAAGGCCGGCAAGGTGAATCAAGTTCTGCAAGAAACGATTCATTTGGCCCACGCTTCGACCCTTGGAACCGTGTTGACCCAACGGCCAATGAGTCCAGAACTGTTCGAGAAGCTCAAGAAAACACCTGTGCTGGGAGCCAAGAAGAAATCCGAACCGAAGAAAAAAGAACCGAAAACCACGACCTCCAATCCCGTGGCCGTTCCGGCAGGTCCGCCTCCGGTCTTGAACGGATCGCTAAACGCCACGAACCCAACCGATCGATACTTCGGACACCGAGGTTGCCGGTGTTTTGTCCATGTCGTGCCTCTGATTGGTGGACGTCGCTACGTGTTCGACATGTCGGCTACATTCGATTCGTATCTTCGCCTCGAAAGTCCAACGGGCAGGTACATAACCGCGGACAACGACGGCGGCCCAGGGTGGCACGCACGAATCTATTTCGACTGTCCTGTCAATGGCCACTACCGGCTCACCGCGACGTCCTACTGGGCCAGTTTTGGCCAGTACGCAATCACCATCCGACCACGTGGATTCGGTCCCTTGCCTCCTCCTGTGATGGATGCCGTCGTGGGAACTCAGCCGGTCGTGAAGCAAGAGCCCAAAAAGGTCAATATCTCTCAATTGTTGCCGTTGGTGAAGGCCCTTCACACGACCGAAAATGTGAGAGTTCGGATCCGTTTTTTTCAGCAGTTGGCGAAGGCGTCAGATGGGGAACTCAATACAGGAATTGCTCGTGCCTTGGCGAAATACATCCTGACATACGACGGCCAGGATGAATTTAACGCCAAAGTCCAGAGCCTCAAAGAAAGCCAACTGAAAGAATCACGGGAGCTCAAACTGGCTTGCGTTGATTACCTGGCCACGGACGCCGAACTCTTCCGAGTTCGGGTCGAGAGTGTGTTTTCCGTTCTTCTCGGAGAGACCGTGACTCTGAACAACGACAGCGACTGGCGGCGCGAAGCTCGGAAAGTCATGCTCAAGCATGTGATCAAGACCCTGAAAGTGCCGAATTACGCAGACGAAGCCGCGAAAAAGCTCCGCGAATTCTATGTCCAGCAAGCCCAGGCGCTGGGAATGAACCCGTCCGTCTTCTCGAAGAAGTCGAATCTGTCCGGAGTCCTCGACATCATGATCCGTTACCTCGGTGGCCAACTCCAAACTGACAACATCACGACGAAAGACCAGGAGACGCTTGCCGACATCCGTGACCATACTCGGGTCGCGAACTTTCTTTATGAAAGCGACTTGCAGAAGACAGTCGCTCTCCAACGGCAATGGTTCCGTTCGCTAGCCGTACACGTTCGGACCCTTCGCCCTAATCGGAAGGGTGAGGTCGCCTCGATCCAACAAGACTTCCAGGACGCCGAAGACAAAGACGCCCCAACGCTTGGCCAACTCCGTGAAGCTGAACGACACATTCTTCGCCTTTGGACCGCCCTCCATAAGGATGGCTAAAAAGGTGTTGCTCCCGATTCGAGAATCTGTCTTTTCGACCAGACCGGCTTGTTACAAAATCCAACAGGAACCGACCGAAACCAAAGGCCCGAGCCCAACAATTCAGTCAACCCAACGTCCCGTTCCCAACACCTGAGAGAGCCTATCATGCTTCGCCATTGGTCAATCGTTGCGTTTGTTGCCTTGCTTTGCCTGGTCACACTCCCCGCGGACGGGCAAGCGATCGTCCTGGAGGTCAAAGCAGGCGAAACCAAGACCTTCGTACGTGGCGTTTTGGTTGGGGAAACGAAGGAAGAAATTGTGGTGAAAGTCGATCTTCCCGACGGAACCACGCAAGAGAAAACGTTCCAACTCAGTGACGTCGCCGTCATCTATAAAGTGAACCGAGAGTTGTTGAAGACTCTGACCGACCCGAAACAAATCACGCGCTACGCCCAGTTCGCCGATCAATACGCCAAGTTGGCGAAAAAACACGACGATCCGGAAGCCAAAGCCCTGGCGACCCGTTTGTACTTAATCGCGGCGTCTCGTTCCTCTGGGACCCAGCGATCCAAACTCCTGGTGGCCATGGCAGGTGTTGCCCGCAGCGCAGGCGAGGCGAGGCGAATTCGTGCGTTGGCTTACCTGAGTGATCCCCAACGCGACCAACGCATTCTCGCGTCGGATCCATTGCAGGGCATCAGGAAGAATGAGTTGCCCTGGGCGGAATTTCGCGAAGCCTTGCGGTCGATGCGGTCGGGGCAAATTCAGAAGGCTTTGGAGAAGATCAAAGACCAGGGCGTCGCTCGGTGCTTCGCGAACATTCCGGGTTTTATCTCACTCCAAGAATTTCACAAGCTCTGTGGGAAAATGCAGTGTCCGTGCAATGGCACCGGTTCCACCCCCTGCACCAAGTGCAAAGGCGCAGGACGAACTCGCAGAGGTGTTTGTCTCAACTGTAACGGTCGAGGACGAATCGTTTGCGGGAACTGCGATGGTCGCGGAGTTTCGCAGGAATTGAGCGAGACGCAACTTCGGACCATCCTCAAGACAGAACTGCACCTCGAGGACAAAGGGCCGGCGAGACGCAACAATCGCGAATTATCCTGGGGTTCGCAACTCTCAAACGACGGAGCTGCGTTTCGAGAATTGAGTCTGGAAACCGTAACCGAATTCGATCCAAAAGAGTGCGTCTATCGCGATGGCAAGTGGGAAGCACCGTCGAAGCGTTAGGACATCAGTGGAAACGTAGTTCGGGGACCGTCCAAAGCAAGATGGCAGTGTTGGAGGAGTCCACAGCAAGCTGCTTGCCATCGGGAGTGAAAACCAGGTCGTTGACCAGGCCCTTGGGATTGGTGATGGTGTGGAACTTCTTGCCGGTGCTCATGTCGTAGAGAACAACCGAGTCGCCTGCAATGACAGCCAAGATTCGATTGTCGGGGGAAAAATATGTATGACGGGATGAGTGGCCATTTGTTTATCTCTTGCGAACGAATCTTGGTTGAAGAGGAAAAGCCGAATTTCTCGATTCTATGACGGAGCCAAAACGGGATTGGTTTTCGGTACAGTTGAAGTTTTACCCCTGTGCACTACAGACAACCCAGAGCATCATCTCTCGCTACTTGCAATTGACACCGATGTCGCATCTGGTGAAAATCATGCGCTCAATCACCATTCGGACTCACCATCCAAGCTCGATCCACAAGCAGGGAGGCTTCGTGTGACAACACAACGCGCAATTGGTTGGCTCTTCGGCTTCGCCGTCATGGTTTGCCACGCTCACGCTGGCGACAACCCAAAACAAAGTACGACTCTGGACGGCGTATGGGAGATTACAACTCTCATAGAAAACGGTCAGATTGTCGCTCCAGCCGAAGTGCAATCGACACTGATGCAAGATGGCCAACTCGTCATCCAGGGACCACTGATCAAGTTCGTGAACCCAATCAACAAAGAAAAGCGAACCGTGGCTTTCGTGACTGGAAAACAAGGAACGCTCCAAACGCTTGACTTGGCCGGAGCAAAGACGACCGCCGGGAAAGGAATCTATCAAGTCAGCGGTGACGTCCTCTACGTTTGCCTCAATGGTCCCGACCAGAAAGCACGACCAACTGTATTTACCTCCACGGCCGGTTCGCAAAGCATCTTCATGATCCTGAAGAAGAAAGTTGTCGCCGCCAGACCGGCACCACCTCCATTGAACCCCGCGCCTGTGGTTCCCAAAAAAATCGTCGTAAACCGAGACGCCCAGTTCCACAAGATGTTGCTCGGAACCTGGGGTTCGCAGACGAGCGAAAGGGTCGATTACATCACCTTCAACTCGGACGGAACGGTGACTGTGTCTCGATCGTGGAAAGGGACCTTCCGCAAAATGTTCCACAAGAACGTCCGCAGTAGCGGAACATGGAACGTGAAAAACGGAGTCATTTTGATGCGGATCACGGCGTCGACCGACTCCAAGATGCGAAACCAGGTCTTCTCGTTCCGAATCAACTCGATCACCGACCATCAACTCATCGGCACGACGCAGGACGGACAAGTCGGGACGCAATGGCGAGTCAAACGATAGGCCTTGTCACAAGGCGGCTGTGAACTACTCGGAATCACCGCAATACTAAAGTCTCCCTTTGGTTCTGCGGCTCAGTCCTCACGTTTATGCCAATCTCTTCGAGGGCGGCGATTCCTGGTCCGGTAAGTCGGTTGTTGATCAAGTCGAGCGTTTCGAGGTTCTGAACTTCGGGACACTCTGCAAGGAGCTTGGCTCCAATGTCCGTGACATGCCCGTGTCGCTTTATTGTTCGGAGAGATATCAACAAAGAGGCGGCACCGGTCATGGACCTATCGGACAGCAGTAACGGCGAATCCCTGAAAACAATTGGACCGATCAATGCTCCTGGACCCAACGCCGTGCCGAGTGCGCGTTGCAAATGGGCATAAGCATCAGGATTGCTTCCGGCCTCATCGTTTGGCTCACTTCTTGAACAAGAAAGTTTGCCCCGTGGCAGGAATCATCGCATCGGAGGCGAGACTCGCAACGAAGTCCGCTACTTCCTGGGGGGTGAGTGTCTGGTCATCGGGAAAGTCCGGAAAAAGGCCCCGCAACATCTGAGTTTCGACCGCTCCGAGGGCAACGCTGTAGACGCGGATTCCAAACGGTTTTCCCTCGTCGGCGGTGGCCTTGGTGAACAGATTCACCCAAGATTTACAGGCCCCGTAGACGCTGAAACCCGGAAACGGATCGACCGAAGCGAGGGAAGAAATGTTGACGATGACCCCTTGGCCTTGCTCTTTCATGACGGGCCACACCGCTTGTGTGGCATGAAAGACGGCTTCGACATTCACCGCAAGCGTCTGCCGAAATTCTGCTTTGGACATTCGATCCACAGGCATGCAAAGAGCCGCGCCAGCGTTGTTCACAAGAATATCTATCCGGCCCAGTTTCTCATGAACCGTCTGGACGAGTTGACCCACGGCATCGGCAATTCCAAGATCGAGGGCGATCGCCTCGCACGGAGTTCCTTTGGCAGCGATCGATTGCTTCGCGGCATCCAAGGCGTCTTGTCTGCGTCCGCAAACGACGAGGCGATATCCGAGATCACCGAACTTATGGGCAATCGCCAACCCAACACCGGCACTCCCGCCCGTAACGACACAAACTGGTTGGTTCTCATTCATTTCGAGTGAACTCGTTTCAATGAATAGGTGCTCGGGAGGCTCCACAGACCTTTGCTCAAAGCATCGGGCTGTTTTTCAACGGAGCGAGAAATCACCTCAGTTGTCGCCAATCCAAAGCAAACTCATTCTTGGCTAGTTGGACTCGTCGCCCTTGACCTTGGTCGATGGTTTATCGTCGCCCGGAACGTAAATCGTCTGAATCGGCACCTTCTGGTCCTCGTCCGTTGGCAACGCTCCCGTTTGATAATCCGCAACCGGATTGATGTGCAGATAACGCGAAAGCAACCAGACGAGCCCATAAATGGGGATGGTGTCAATCAGCGCACAAGTCATTTTGAACACGTAACCAGAGAAGATGAACATTGCCAATTGCCCGATAATCGGTTGGTCGGCTTTGACCGGAAGGGCCTGGGCGTAATAATGAGTAATGAGTATCACCGACACCGTATCCACGAGTTGACTCACGAGTGTCGAGCCATTGTTCCGGAGCCAAAGGTGTTTACCTTTGGTCCATTCCTTCCAGAAATGGTAAAGGAAGACATCACAAAACTGCGCCGCGAGGAAGGCAATCATCGATGCTACCACAGCACCGAATGCCAAAGCCTTGATGTCGAAAAATAAACGGTCGCGGTTATAATCTTTTTGCTGGTCTGTAAATCGTTTGGCGTCTTCGTAAGAGACGCGGAGTTCTGGACCGCTTCGAGAATCATCCGGTTGTTTGTTCGCTTCGACCTCTTTCTGAAGTTCGGTAAGCGGGACGGCCCGCGGACTGGCTTGACTCGTTCGAACTTTGAGTTCCGGTTTCTGGGGTGGCCCTGGAGGCAAAATCCCACCGAGCCAGAGAATAAACACGACCCAAATGTTGAGAAGGAGGCCGACCCAAACCACTCGGTTGGCTCGTTCGCGACCATAAAACTCACTCAGCAGGTCGGTGCATAAAAACGTGATGGGATACGGCAAGACACCCACTGCAACGCTGAAACTGAGAGCGCCCCACTGTCCCCATGACAGCCCCGTCTCCTGGCTCCACGAGGCAAACACAATGAACCGACTGATGCCCAGGATATTGAGCATCGCCAAGGAACCGAGAAAAATCCCCGAGAGTATCAAAAACACCCACTCGCGGCGTTTCTTGATGGTAATGTCGATGTTCTTCTGAGGTATGTCCATATCGGATTGCTATTGAGACTAAAGAAAAAAGCAAGCGTACATCTTACCATCGAAATTCCATACGAGTCTGCTTCATGATCCGATTGACACGCGAAATTCGTTTCTCTGCATCGACTCCAGACGAGAAGCACGAATCGATCCCGACCCTCAACTCCTGGGCGGGCAGTCTGGCCCGAGGAGTGGCTCCGTTTTTGTGCCTTCGGGCAACCGTCGAGGGCCAACTCAGTGAGACCGGCTATCTGTGCGACATCAAGGTGATCGATGACCTACTGCGACAGCGAGCTGCTGTAACGACGACAGGAATGCTCGCCGAATACGGCAACGAACTGTCACCCGAAATGGTTCTCAAGACACTTTGGCATCGGATTCCAGAATCTGTCATTCCTGGCGTGAGAGTGATTGCTTTGCAGCTTGTGACGAGCCCATACATTTCCTATACGATCGAGAGAGACAATCCATCGATGATCCAACTCACCGAACAATTCGAATTCTCCGCCGCACACCGCCTCCACTGCGAACAACTCACGGCAGAGGAAAACAAAGCAACCTTCGGTAAATGTAACAATCCCAACGGACATGGTCACAACTATGTCGTCGAAGTGACCGTGGCGAACCCGGAACCCGAAACTGGTCTCTCCAGAAGGTTAGACGTCCAGCGAGTCGTCAACGAACGCGTCATCGACCGTTTTGACCACAAGCACCTCAACAAAGACACCGAAGAATTTCGCACACTCAATCCGACCGTCGAGAACATCGCCAAGGTCGTCTGGGATTTGCTCGTCGATTCGTTGAAGCCAACAAAGCTGGTATCGGTGCGAGTTTACGAAACACCGAAGACCTGGGCCGATTACGCCGGAGCACGATAGATACCGAACACAAGGAGGTGGGCATGCAAGTCAGGCAAGAAGCCATCCGTCACAAGATCGTTTTCGTCGTCGGGATCGTCGCCATCGTTGTGGCAGGTTGTCCCAATAAGCCACTACCGAATCAACCCCCTATTCTTGTCGAAGGCAAAAGTCCGGTCGATCCGATCACACAAAAGCCCCTCCGTTCGGAAATCAGCATTTACGAGTTCGCCGAACCTCGAAAGACCGATGTGGGAACCAGTTTCGCAGCGTCTCGCTACGTTCGAGGTAAAACATCGGTCTATTACATTCGGTTCCGCGACCAACAACGCTTTTTGGACGTTCCCGAAGCCGAAGCCCAAAGACTTTTGGCACTATACAAAAAGCTGAATGGCTTGCCGATGCCAACTGGTAAGATCCTGGAACGCTCCCTCGTTCTTTGGAAATACGACACCTGGTGGGTGCGTTACGAACTCGACGGGCGAAGATGGCAACAAGGAACTCCGCCAACATCCACATTGTCCCAAATCGAGATCAAGTCCCCACGAATCTATTTCGGTGCGCTACAGCTCGCCCTGAAAGACGCCCAAAAGATGCGAAAACTTCCTCCTGCCGTCTCGCTCGGTGCCAAGTAACCTTGCCTCCGAGGTGACTCCGAGGATTTGGGAAATCGTTTAGTCAGGACAAAGCGGCTGCACCCAAGCACCGAATTCCCATTGTTCCGTTTGGACCAATTTCGTAAAGCCACCTCGCCTGACCCCGCTGTTCTGTCAGGCCATCACACTTCAGGTCCACGGAGGGAATTGTTTTCATGTTCCGCCTCATGTCTTTGGGTTGCTTATTGGCAACCATCTTGTCGTCCGGCCTGTGTTGGGCTCAAGACCGAACCAGCCTGACCACACCGACTGCCGCAAACGCCAATCAGTCCAACACGAAGCTCCAAAAGGATTTGCTCCAACCGATTGCATCGGCCAAGTTCGAAAATACACCGTTGCTGGAAGTGATCCAAGACATCGTAACGATCACCGGCATCCCGTTCGAGTTCGACACGAGTTCCTTGACGAAAGTCGGCCGCGGCCTGGCCACCCCGGTCACACTCAACGTTTCGAACATCTCGACCAAATCCGCCCTTCGGCTCATTCTCAATCAAAATTCGATGGACTACCTCCTGGAAGATAGCCAGGTCGTCATTACGTCGAAACATCGTGTTGCCAACGAAATGATTTGGCGGAGCTATCCCATCAGTGACTTGGTCTCCACCGTTTCGATCGATTCCGACGAAGAAAGCTCCCGATACGAGGCCATCCAAACGTTGGTGCAACAAGCCATCTCACCAGGTAGCTGGCGAGAAGTGGGGGGTCGAGGAAGACTCACATTCGAATGCGGGACCACTGGCATGGAGTTGACCGTATTCCAAAACCGCGCCAATCAAGAACGTACCGCTGAATTCCTGCAAGTCATGCGGCAAATCGTGCCGACAACAACCATTGCCGAGATTCGACCATTCCGAATGCGGACGTGCGGACTGCTCCGAACGGAATCAACGCTCGGGCTACAATTTCAAACTGGGCCCAATACCACACCGCCTTCCTCAACGTCGTACGTATGCCTGAATCCTAAACAACTTCGAAAATTCATCGAAGCTGCGTGTAGCGCCAAAGGCACAACGTTCGACAAGGTCTCTACCAAGACATTTTCCAGTGACAGTCCGGTATCACTCGACGTTCTGTCTCGTGAGGAGTTCGTCACCGGATTCGAAACGGTCATTCACGCAGGAAATGGACGTTGTGTTCCGAAGAAAGAAACCTTCGAGGTCGGAGAACATTCGCGAATCCAAGTCTCGGGCAATCCGAAAAGTGGAAGCGCCTTGATCGACTTTAGCTGGAAGACGGTGGAGGTCACGGGGCGTCGTCCGTTCCCCTTGACCGTCCGAGTTCCCCAGAAAAACGGGGATTCTCTCGCATTCGTCGAAGAACAGCACATCCTCACGAAACCGAGTTTTCAAGGCGCCACGGTCCAAGGCTTGGTCTCGGTTCCAACAGGAACAACGCTTGTCGCTGTCGCTCCCGTTCGATCCGTCGAACAACATAACGATGCAAAATCCAAACTGCAAACGGTTTCTTGGAGAGTGCTCACACCGGACGAAGAGAAAGCCTGCTGCGAAGAAGTGACAGAATACGCCGGGTTGTTGATCACGGTCAAGCAAGTGGGACGCGAAGGTTTCTCGACGAAGTTCCTGGAGGACATCGGTTACTTCTCCGAACCCGTTGCAACTTGCGAGACTCCGAAACTCGAGGAAGTCTCCACGATGCAAGAGGACGTCGCGTCGAAAGTCGAAAATCTCCAAGTAAAGTCCTTTCCTCATCAAGTCATCGTCGATGACTTTCGGACGCCTGTGCCCGCGCCCTTGCCCAAAGGAGCGAGCCCGAAGTGTGACGACGTCGTGCCGGATCTCGCGAGCATCATCCGCGCGATGAGCCGATCGACCACCTCGATTCCCTTCCTCCACGAGGTGTCCCAGGAAGACTTCGATTACACTGTGGAGTTGCTCGCCGAGGACTTCTCGCCACCTCGGTTCTACCCGTGCATCGGGCCTGCTCGCTTGCACACGTGCCACTTCAAATGCACCGTTTGGTACACCGAAACGACCAAGTCCGCTTATCCTTTTCCGTTCGAAAGCAAACGACGCAAGTCGGAAGTCATCTACATGGATCGCAACCGGTTGTTCTTGGTCCAAACGGAATCAGAACCGGAACCGGAGCAGGAGCAGGAGCAGGACCCAATTCATCAGCCGTAAGGAGTCTGGAAATAATGAGGTGGTTGCGCGGCGGCTTCCAACCGCCGCTGCATTTGCAAAAACACTGAGAGGACGAAACTTCGTTATCCCGTGGGGTCAGCAGCCAGAGATTGAGCAATGCGGTTTTACTCGATTTCCGCTCGTTGCAACACCAACAGCGTGATCTCGGGCCGACAATTCCAACGCAAAGGGTACTGCCCGCTGATTCCTCGGCTGACATGGATAACCGTCTTTCCTTCCTGGAACGTCCCGCAGTCATACCGACGGCTGTAACGACTCGGGACGTACATCGAGCCAAACACCGGAAAGCGAATCTGCCCGCCGTGATTGTGGCCGGAGAGAACCAAATCGATCTGGCGTTCTTTGGCCCAGAAAATATTGTCCGGCGTGTGGCTCAAACAAAGGCGAAAAGGTTCCTCCGGACATCTCGACAAATCCGCCGCTGGACGAAACCACGGACCCTCGTGTCCAATCACGATCATGGGTTCTCCGCGGATTTCGATTTGCTGCCAGCTGTTTCCTAGGACACCATACCCGAGCCGTTCAAACTGCTGACGAACACCATCTGGATCATATAGTTGGTCGTGGTTGCCGACGATGGCGAACCCAGCAGCGTTCCACGACAATCGCGCAAAGACCGGCTCGATCCACGCGTGGTGTTCCTTGCTATCGACAATGTCTCCGGTCACCGCAACCAGATCAGGTTGCCACTTCTCCACACACCGTTGGATTGCCGATTCGTAGAACTCCCGAGCAGGTACCCCATGGAAATGAAGATCCGTCAAGTGGAGTAGGGTGAGTCCATCGAAAGCTTCGGGCAGGTTGGGAAGACGTAAATATTTTTCATTGTATTCGACGGTGCAAATTTGATTACCAGGGAGCAAAGCTAGTGTCTTATGATTGCCTGCTCCATAGAGCGAATGACCAGTCTCTTTGTTGAAATCCACAACCTCGCTGTGGTTGCTGACAAGAGCGGGAGACTGCCCTCGCATCCAGTATCGGACAAGAGTGACCGGCGTCACGAACAAAGCAAACCCGACACAGAGATATCCGTACACCACGAACAACGACCACACCCAAGACGGCCAAACGTTCACGAAGTTCGTCTTTCCCACCAGGGCCATCCACACGGCAAGTCCCAACCCCGCAAAGAGGAGCACCGTGTCTGCCTTACGGACCTTCTTGGCGAACGGTTGCGACGTTGGTAATCCCAGGAACCAGTTCAAAGCTTCGACGTGCAGCGACACATGGCCAATGCAGACCAACAACGCTACCAACCAGAGTTCGAGGCCGTGTTCGGGTATCATTCCGGTCATGTCGAGCGGACCCATTTCCCTGCGCTCCGTCAAGAGAGCCTGCTTTTGCGTAATCCGAACTTGCTGAAGCATACCTCCAACGAGTGTTCTTGTCCAAATCATTGGAGGACGACACAGAATACCTCGTTCTTGTGAAATTAGGCAAGAGAGGCACACGAATTTCAGCAAGTCTTCATGGAACGATTTTCCACATGCCTTGACAAACCTACCTCATATCCACCCAGACACCACTGTTTACCGTCTCCACTCCACGTCTTGACAGATTCCCAACGTTCTGACATCTTCCCGCCCCGCAATGAACAAACTTTCGTCGCCTGGAAACAACAAGTGCGTCCATGGCCGCGAATGCCAGTGGAGGAAGACATGGAACGTCGACCACGTATCAGTCTGCATGGCGTCCGGAAAGTTCTCTCGTACAACGTATGGCGTGGTATACGTTCGTTGCCGTCGTGGTGGACACACAGCGGTTTTCCCGGCCAAGACAAGAACCAACACGACGTGGCCTTCGTGACTCCCACCAAGTCGGCGAGGGTACTTTCGTTCTTGGCTCACCTTATCCTTCTCTTGGTAGTTTCCAGTCTTTTGTTTTTTACCCGCATCTCGGCTCCGTTGCTCGAACCCGAGGAAGCACGCTACGCCGAGATACCTCGTGAGATGTTGGACGCCGGACACTTCGTCGTTCCCTTACTCCAAGGTCACGAGTATTACCATAAACCACCAGTCCTGTATTGGCTCGTCATGACCAGTTATCACTTCCTGGGCGTCGACGACTGGACGGCCAGGATCGTCCCGGGAGTCATTGGGGTGTCGGTCATTCTGTTGCTGTTTTGCCTGGGTCAGGGACCGATGGGAACTCGGGGAGCTTTCGTCAGTGCAGTCGTGCTCTCGCTGACGATTCGGTTCACCTATCTTGCCCGGATGTTGGGGATGGACGCAGTCTTGACCCTCTTCGTGTTGGCTGGGTTGCTCGGCGGTTACCGCGCTTTGGGACATCCCAGAATCCGCTGGGGATGGTGGATCGTCTCGGCCGTTTCCTGTGGCCTGGGAATACTCACAAAAGGTCCGGTTGCTTTTGTGCTTGTTGGCGTTCCACTGTTGTTGTTGCAGGTCTTGGACCGGCGTGTGGCTCGCCCTGGAATTTGGCCTTGGTTCGCCTACGTCACCATGACGGCCGTGGTCGCGTTGCCGTGGTATGTGTTTTTGTTTTGCCACAACAGTCAAGCTGTGATCCAGTTTTTCTGGCTCCACAACGTCGTCCGTTTCGTCCAACCGTTCGACCACGCCAAACCTTTTTGGTTTTATTTGCCGAGCCTTCTCCTGGGAACGCTTCCCTGGTCGCTGTTGGCATTTCCGATCTTCCGATTTCTTCGAAGCGCGAATCCCCGGACGGCTTCGCGCCGCCAGCCCGTCTTGGGATTCTTCCTTCTGGCTGGACTTTGGTGTTTGCTCTTCTACTCGCTTTCGGGATGTAAACGAGCAGTTTATATTTTACCGGCGTTGCCGTCTTTCGCCATCGTCGCGGGGGTTTACTTGGCGAACGGGATTCCCTGGAGGCGAGTTCGATTGTTCCGGTGGTCGACTTGGTACCTCCCGGCGCGGAGTGAAGAATGGGCACACACGTCGACGGTTGGAATCCTTGTTGTTGGTGCGTCTCTCGCTTACCTCGCAGTACAAGTGCGGTTGTGGGAGGAACAGCACGGAACGATCGCCAAGTGTGTGTTGTTGAGTGCCGTTTTGCTCCTCGCCATCTTTCGCCCCCGGATGTCTGCGGGGGCTTCCTGGGTTTTGTGTGTGATGACGTTGTTGGCGATCGAAATGGGTGCGATCTACTTCTTACTGCCTCGCTACAATCGTCGTTTCTCACTCCGCGGGCAACTCCGCCGACACCAAGAACTCTGCCGACGAAGCGATGTGTCGGTGGTCTGCTATCCCCGGTTGTACGACTCCGTCAATTATTATCTCCGGCGAACAAAAGTTCGAACGTTTCGAAGCGAACAAATCCCGGAATTAATGAGCCACCTTCAAAAGAAAACACAAACTCTCGTCGTCGTGCGCAAGGGAAAAGATCTCGACAAGTTCCTCTCCCGCCTTCCTGCCGGTTTGCGTTTCACGCATCATAAAGACGACCGGGCCCGAGTTTGTGTCGGAATAGTGACACATTGTGAGAAATTACCCAGCGCAGCGCACGAGCACTGAGTTCGGAACAATCGTTTGGCTGGGAGAGACCTGCGTCGAAGAAAATTCCTTCCACGTTCTTGTATTTCTTGAATCGAGATAAGGCTGCTTTGTTGAGCGTGCCCAGAGCACGTGTCCCCACCACTGCCATATCCTGGGGACACGCCTCTACCCGATTCAGCGAAGACGAATACAAGCACGTTTCTTATAATTCAACATGATGCTACTCTGGGAGGAAACTGATGCACCTACGACGACTCGGATCGACAGGGTTGAAAGTCTCAGAAATTTGTCTTGGGACGATGACATTCGGCCACCAATGCGATGAAGAGGTTTCCTTCACCATCATGGACAAGGCCGCCGAACACGGCGTGAATTTCATCGACACCGCCGACGTCTATCCTGTTCCCCCTTCTCCCGACACGGCTGGCACGACCGAAGAGATCGTTGGCTCCTGGCTCCAAGGCCAACGCGATAGGTTCGTCGTGGCCACCAAATGTCGTCTCAAGGTCGGTTACGGACCGAACGACGAGGGCCTCTCTCGAGTCCACATCATGCGAGCCGTCGAGGAAAGCCTGCGACGCCTCAAAACCGACTACATCGACCTCTACCAAGCCCACAAACCCGACCCCAATACGCCCCTCGAAGAAACCCTCCGTGCGTTCGATGACCTCGTTCGCCAGGGCAAGGTCCGCTACCTTGGCTGTTCGAACTACCCAGCTTGGCAAGTTGCCCTCTCGTTAGGGATTTGCAACAATCGAGACTACGCCAGGTTCGAATGCGTCCAGCCTCGCTACAACTTGCTTTTCCGAGAGATGGAGACCGAATTGCTGCCGCTGTGCCTCGATCAAGGGATCGGCATCATTAACTACAACCCCCTCGCAGGCGGCCTACTGACGGGTAAGTATCTCGAAACCAAGGAACCCGTCGAAGGCACTCGATTTGCTCTTGGTGGGGCAACAGGCAAACTTTACCAGGACCGGTATTGGCACGACGGCGAATTTGCAGCTGTTCAGAAACTGCACCAATTCTTCCAACCTAGAAACAAACCGCTGGCACAGGTCGCCATCGCGTGGGTCCTCCAACAACGCGGTATTACTTCTGCGATCGTCGGCGCAAGTAAACCAGAACAACTAGACTTAACACTACCAGCGATCAATCTGGAACTTGACGAGGAAGAAAGGAATGTATGTAACGAGGTATGGTTCGACATTCCGCGGCAACGTCACCTTGTTCGTTGATAAATCCTCTCGGGTCAATTTATGACATCAGATTGACAACTCTAACAAAAATGGTTATCCCAGTTTGTAGAGATTGTCTGTTTTGAGAGACCTGCATGTTGCGTTTTTTGGTACTCCTGACTACTACCTTCTGGTTGCTCATGCCACCGGGTATGTGTCTGTGCCATGTTCATGAGGGTCAAGGGTCAAGAGTCAAGACTCAAGAGAAAGAGAAAGAGAAAGAGAAAGAGAAAGAGAAAGAGAAAGAGAAAGAGAAAGAGAA
>CAYRFQ010000042.1:34129-56738 GCA_964423615.1 uncultured Alcaligenaceae bacterium
AAGTCCTGGTCGTCTCGAAGCACCAAACTCGACTTTCGACGTGGAACAAGAAGAACCCTTCCACGACGATCACGAAGAAGACCACGTCCCGAGCTGTCCGTCCCAGAAAAATCTGAGCGGGCAATGCGTTCCCCCAGACATCCCCAACTCTAGCGAGTCCACTCCTGCAATAGTCTGTTGGTTGCCAGACACCTTTCGACACCGCGTTCCCGATAGGCCCATTCGTCTGCAACTCTACGGCTGGAACATCCCACCACCGTCAATACCCATCTACATCACCACCTGCACCCTCGTCATTTAGCCAACCAGTTCTTGGTTCTGGCTCTCCGTCCGTACGTCAGCGCCCATTTCGTCGCCACCTACTTTGTTAGCCCGTTCGATTGCTATTCATCCCTACGACCGGGACACCTACTTGCAACGACACGTACACTGACTTCCACAAGGCGCCATATGAAAATCCGGATATTTATGTTTCCCGTGATCCTCTTTGGCTTGCTCGCCGTTGGATCATTGGGGGCCTTCGTCACGAAAGACAGCTGGTACTCCGTCGTGTTTCCTGACACCACGAAAACAGACGACGACCACGAGGACGACCACGAACATTCCGAGGAGGTGCCCGATCATCTCGACCTGACGCCGCAAGCCCAGGCAAGTATCGGGCTCCACCTCAACCCACTTCCCGAGCCCGGGACATTCACGACACACGTTCGCTTCCCGGCAATCATCGTTCCCAAGCCGGGAGAAACTCATATCGGGGTGACGACCTACATGAAGGGCGTTGTCACGAAGATCCACGTCCGCCCTGGAGAAATGGTCCAAGGGGGCCATACGATCATCGACCTTCACCTCCACAGTCACGACCTCCAGAAGGAACAAGTCGAACTCTACAAGGCATTCCAGAACATCCAGATCAACGAAGAACAACAAGCCATCCTCAAACCGGTGACTTCAATGGGGGCGAGCCCGAAGCAGAAGATGCTGGAGCTACAATTTGAGAAACGGCGTTTGGAGGCCGAAGTCCACGCAATCAAAGCGAGCCTGAAAATTCACGGCTTTCGACAACACCATCTCGAACAGATCGCCAGCGGACAATTCCTCAAGCAGTGGACAATTAACGCTCCCCAAAAGAGTGCCGAAGATCGGTATAGTAGCCATGCCCATCATTCCCGGGACGAAGTTGTCCAGGTCTACGACGTCGAAAAGTTGTTGGTGAAGCCGGGAGACGAAGTCCAGCCTGGCCAGCTCGTCTGCACACTTGCCAACCACCAGACGTTGTACCTTGAGGCTCGAATTCCTCGCGACCGAGTTCCTCTGGCCGAACAAGCCATCCAGAAGTTACACCTGACCCCGGCTCACCTGATCTCACAAGGAGCTCTCGCTCAGGGGCTGACGCCTGCGGCCGGCCCGGTCGCTTCGGCGGTCCAAGCGGCGATCGCTTCCCGAACGCCAGACGTTCATCGACATGTACGGGCCGAACTTCCGTCTTCACGCCAAAAAGAATCCGCTCCGACGCTGGACGAACTGTCCATTCAGTACCTGGAACACGACGTCGATCGAAAAAGTCAGACGGCTGGATTGTTTGTTCAAGTGAAGAACACGGCGACCACGTACAAGTCGAATGATCGCCTGTACCGCCTCTGGAAATACCGACCGAACCAACGATTGTACTTGCTGCTTCCGACCGAGACACTCTCTGATGTCTTCGTGTTGCCCCGAAGTGCCGTCGTGATGGACGGCGCCGAGGCTTACGTGTTCCGACAGAACGGTAAGGAGTTCCAACTCCAAGCCGTTCGGATCGTTCACAGCAACGAGAATACCGTCGTGATTGCCAACGATGGAAGTGTCTTTCCCGACCAGGTCCTTGTCCACAACGGGGCCGCTCAGTTGTACCGCGCGCTCAAGACGAAGTCCGATGGCGGCGGTCACCATCATCACCACCACTAAGAAGAGAGTCGAGAGTTGAGAGTCGAGAGTTGAGAGTCGAGAGTTGAGAGTCGAGAGAAAGAAAGAATCTCACGCGAAGGCACGAGGGTGTAACGAGAGCATGGTTTCGTCACCGTTCTCGCTCACAAGGCATTGCCCTGGGCTACGTTGAAGTTGGCCTTCGGCCAACAAATCCGATCTCCCGTCTCTCAACTCTCAACTCTCAACTCTCAACTCTTCCGCCTTCCGAGGAGCGTGCCCGTGTTGAACGCCATCATTCGGCTGTCATTACAATACCGTCCACTGATCGTTTTCCTGACGCTCGCCGCGTTGGTGTATGGGAGTTACGTTGCCACAACACTCCCCATTGACGTACTGCCCGACATCGACCGTCCTCGCGTGGTCATCATCACCGAATGCCCGGGGTATGCCCCCGAAGATGTGGAAACGCTGGTCACGTTCCCGCTCGAAGCGGCCCTCAACGGTTCGACCGGAGTGGAATCGATCCGAAGCCAATCGGGACCGTCGGTTTCTGTGATTACCATCAACTTCGACTGGGGGACGAACATCTACACGGCCAGACAGATCGTGCAGGAACGGTTGAATACCAGTAGTTTGCCCAAGGGCATTCACCCACAGCTCACGCCGATCAGTTCGCTGTTGGGACAGATTCTCTTTATCGGGCTCACCTACAAGGAGGGCCCCAACGGCGGAGTCCTGAGTCCCGTGCCCAACACCGATTACCTCGCCGAGTTAAGTCATAATCCAACGAAGTCGGAAACACTACTGACGATCTGGAATCCACGTGATCAACGACGCAAGGTCTTGCCCGTCTCCGAATGGCAAGTCGTTCCCGTCTCGGCGAACACGATTGCTTTGTCGTGGGGGCCGAGCAGCATCGTCGCCGCTTCTCCCGAGCCAAATTCACCAACGACGTCTTGGTCCTCCCCGAACACAAGCACGCTCCGGTCGGAAACAGCCGACGGTCACCACTTCACCGCACCATCGGAAAACATCCCGTTGGAAAAAGAAGGACTCGAGTTTCGAGCTACCGTCCCGGTCAACGGGTTGGATCGGAAAATCGTCATCCACCCGCCCACGAAGCGACAGATGAAACTGCGAACCATCGCCGACTGGATCGTCCGTCTCCGTCTCCTCAAGGTAAAGGGGATCGCCCAGGTTGTTTCGATGGGGGGCGGCCGAAAACAATATCAAGCTCTGGTCAACCCGACGGCCCTTGCGGCTTACAAAATCCCACTCGAAGACGTTGCGGCAGCACTCGCCGAGAGCAACGAGTTCGGGAGCGGTGGTTGGCTCAATCGAGGCGACAAGGAAGAACGCGTCCGGTTCGATGGAAAGCTGGGGATCACTCCCGAACAAGTCTTGGCCCGGCTTCGCAACGTCCCTGTCAAGACCACGAAGCATGCTTCGGTCAAACTTGGGCAAGTCGCCAAGGTCGTCGAAGGTCCACAACCAAAGCGAGGAGACGCAAGCGTCAATGGAAAACCGGGTGTCGTTTTGATGGTGACCCGCCAACCCAGCGGCGACACTCGAGCGATCACAGCCAAGTGTCTCGAAGCTCTCGACGAACTCCAGTACACCTTGCCCGCTCACATCGAAGTGAACCCGAATTTGTTCCAGATGAAAAACTTCATCGACCTCGGCGTTTTCAACGTCGTCGAAGCGATCATCTTGGGTGGCGTGTTGGTGTTGATCATCCTCTTTCTGTTCTTGATGAATTTCCGCACGACGTTCATTTCGCTCGCCGCGATTCCGCTCTCGCTGGCCATCACAGCCATTGTGTTCAAAGTCGTCGGTTGGTTTTCGTCGGTCCCGTTGACGATCAACGTCATGACGCTCGGTGGGATTGCCGTGGCCATCGGAGAACTCGTCGATGATGCCATCGTGGACGTCGAAAACATCTACCGCCGCTTACGGGAAAACAACACCTCAGCCAATCCCAGACCCGTCGTGAAGATCATATACGAGGCCAGTCTGGAGGTGCGAAGCGCGATCGTCCTCGGAACGATCCTTGTCATCCTCGTCTTCTTACCTCTGTTCTTTTTGCCCGGTTTGGAAGGGCGGTTGTTCGTTCCGTTGGGCGTTGCCTACATCGTTTCGATCCTCGCATCGCTGCTCGTCTCGCTCAGCGTTACGCCCGTCATGTCGTATTATCTTTTGCCCAAAGCTCGATCGACGCAGCACACCCGCGACGGGTTTGTGTTGCGTTTCCTGAAGTGGCTGGCGAGGTACCTGATCTGGTTCAGCATGGCCTTTCCGCGGACAATTTTGATTGTCTCTTGGGCGTTGGTGATGGCCAGTGTTTGGGCGTTGATGCAGATCGGTACCGATTTCTTGCCTCCGTTCGACGAGGGCAGCGTGCAGGTCAACGTCAGCCTTCCTCCCGGATCATCCCTCAAGGCATCGAACGAAGTGTCGTCCCAAGTGGATAACAAATTCTTGGAGATGCGGAAGTCTGACGACAACCCTGACGGATTCATTCTGGACTTCGTACGTCGAACGGGTCGAGCCGAACTCGACGAACACGCCGAACCCGTCAGCAACACCGAATACATTCTGACGATCGATCCGAAGGCCAAGCAAGATCGTGAAGAACTTCTGGAAATCGTCCTCCACGAACTCGAAGAGATGAAGTTGGGAGGGAACGTCGAAGCCGAACAACCACTGGCCCACTTGATCAGCCATATGGTGAGTGGCGTGACGACCCAGATTGCGATTCGCGTCTACGGCGACGACTTGTCCAAGTTGAAGACGACGGCGGAGCAAATCAAAGCGGCCATTTCCGACGTCCCGGGAATCGCCCCCCCTGTCGTCGAAGGCCAGCAACTCACCAACGAGTTACACATTCGGCCGAAGTGGGAGGAAGCGAGCCTCAAAGGCATCCGGTCGAAGCAACTCGCCAACGTAGTCCGGATGGCGATGTATGGCGATGTCGTCTCGGAGGTCGTCGAGAAACAGCGACGATTCGATTTACTCGTGCGAATTGCTGATCCTTACCGGAGCGACCCGGAGGAGATTCGCCGACTATACCTGAAAACTCCCAACCCACATCACGAAGACATCACGCTCGGTAGTATTGCCGAGATGTATCCCGGCATCGGACCGAACACGGTCAATCGTGACAATGTCCGACGACGCATTGTCGTTCGGGTAAACACTCTGGGGAGGGACCTCGGCAGCACGGTCGAAGAAATCAAGCAACACGTCCGTGAAGACGTCAAACTCCCGGACGGGTATTTCGTCGAGTACGGGGGGCAGTTCGAAAGCCAACAACGAGCCACGTACGTGATTGCTATCCTGGCGTTGATCTCGGCCGTGGCCATGTTTGTGTTACTGTATATGATGTATCCATCGTGGCGCATCGTACTCCAAATTTTGAACGCCTTGCCTACAGCGTTCATTGGAGGCGTCGTGGCGTTAGTCTTGACGGCCCAAACGCTCACCGTCGCGGCGATGGTGGGGTTCATTTCCCTCGGAGGAATTGCCGTGCGGAACGGAATCTTGCTCGTCTCCCATTACCTCCATCTCATGAAGCACGAGGACGAATCGTTCACCCAGAACATGATTCTTCGAGGGTCGCTCGAGCGACTCGCACCGGTGCTCATGACGGCCCTCACAGCCATCATCGCCCTCGTGCCGCTCGTCGTGGGCGGACAAGAGCCCGGACGCGAAATTCTCTACCCGGTCGCAACGGTCATCTTGGGAGGCCTGATCACGTCAACGCTTTGCGAATTCTTGATGCGTCCGGGGTTGTTCTGGTGGCTGACCGAAGCCGACGCAAGACGGTTGACAACTCGCAACAAAACGGAAGAATTGTCCGAAGGAAACCCCGAAACGTAGGATGCAAACTATGCTTGTACCAATCCGCTTGACATTCCTCATCACGATTGCGTTTTGCGTATCCTTGACGGGCTGCTTCAATCCTCCGAGCAACCAGCAGGACAAAAAGGGCCATCACCAACACAATCCACCACCTCACGGCGGACTCATAATTCCCTGGGGAGCCGATGAGTATCACGTCGAGTTCGTGCGGAACAAAAAAACAGGGATGGCTAAACTGTACATGTACGACGGCGAGCTGGAGAAGCTCGTTCCCATTGACGCCAAGGTCATCTCCATGAGATTGAAGGGCAAGGATAGGACCCACAAACTCGAATTCAAACCAGACCCCTCAAAAGACGATCCGAAGGACCAAGCGCCTCTGTTTACGTTGAAGCACGAAGTCTTTCAGTCCAAAGGGAAACTGAAAGGAACAATCGATGCTCGTTTCGGTGGGGCTGCCTATTCGCAAAAGTTTGACGAGGCCAAACCGCATCGCCATTGACGGTCTGATAAAACAACTAATCTCACGCCAGCGGTTTGAGATTTTGGTTTCTTTCTCAAAACCCGCACCCATCAACGGAGGGAACCGTGGAAGAGAAATCCTTCGAGTGTTTTGACCTGGAACAAACCATCGACCTGATTTCCCAGTCGGTGGGTGTCAACAGAAATCAGGCCAAGGGTGCCATCGACTTGTTGGATGCTGGCAACACGATTCCGTTCATTGCCCGGTATCGCAAGGAGGTCACTGGAAAACTCGACGAACAAGCCCTGCGCGCGATCGAAGACGCGTTGACCATGTACCGCGACCTGGCCCAGCGGAAGACGACCATTCTCAAGACCATCGACCAACAAGGCAAGCTGACCGAAGAACTCCACTCAAGAATCGTCGGGTGCATGGATAAAAAGGAGTTGGAAGACCTCTACCTCCCGTTCAAACCCAAAAGAAGCACACGCGCGACGGCCGCCCGCGAACGAGGGCTCGAACCGCTCGCGAAAATCCTTCTCTCCGAACAAAGGCTGGACAAGCCCAAAGAACAAATTCTTCAACAGTTCGTCTCCGACGAAAAGAAAGTTCCGGACGCGGCGGCTGCATTGCAAGGAGCTTGCGACATCATCGCCGAGCAGTGGTGCGAAGACGTCGACGCTCGGAATTGGTTGCTCCAACAAGCCAAACGAGCCTACATCGTTTCGCAGGTGAAACGCGGCAAGAAGGAGGAAGGTTCGAAGTTCGAAATGTACTTCGACTACCGCGAGCCCATTCGCAATGTTCCTTCGCACCGATTACTGGCCATGAAACGAGGCGAGGCCGAAGGGATACTCAAACTCAGCGTCGAACTCGATGACGAAGTCATCGTGGGGGCACTTCAACGACGCTTCGTTCGCAACCCCAATTTTGATTTCTACGCGGAGTTGTTGAGGACCGTGGAAGACTGTTATTCGCGTCTCCTCAAGCCCGCCACCGACTCCTCCGTTTTGCACGAACTCAAAGACGACTCCGACGACGAAGCCGTGGCCGTCTTCGCCAAGAACTTGCGGGAATTGCTCCTGGCTCCTCCTGGCGGACCTCAAGTCACCATCGGGATCGATCCCGGATTTCGCACAGGTTGCAAGGTCGCAGTGGTCGACGGAACCGGCAAGTTTCTCACAAACACCACGATCTACCCAACGCCTCCCAAATCCGACCTCGAAGGTGCCGGGAAGATCCTTCAACAACTCATCACGAAGTACGACGCGAAACTGATTGCGATCGGGAACGGGACGGCGTCGCGCGAAACGGATGCGTTTGTTACTCAACTTATCAAAGGCCAAGGACTCGAAGTCACCAAGGTTGTCGTCAACGAATCTGGCGCGTCGATCTATTCGGCGAGCGAGATTGCCGCCCAAGAATATCCCAACCTCGACGTGACCGTCCGGGGTGCCATTAGCATTGCCCATCGTCTCCAAGATCCGCTGGCCGAGTTAGTCAAGATCGACCCCAAGTCCATCGGCGTCGGACAGTACCAACACGACGTCAACCAAACGCTTCTGAAAAAATCGCTCGATCGGGAGGTCGAGTCGTGCGTGAACTCCGTCGGCGTCGACGTGAACCTCGCGAGTGCTCCGTTGTTGTCTTACGTTGCTGGGATCGGTCCAAAACTTGCCCAACGGATCGTCGAGTATCGCGACGCGGCGGGCCGGTTCACCAACCGATCACAGCTCACCAAAGTCCCCAAGCTCGGCAAGAAAGCGTTCGAACAAGCGGCAGGCTTTCTGCGGATTCGCGACGGCGAGCAACCCCTCGACAACTCAGCCGTCCACCCCGAAAGCTACTACGTTGTCCAAAAAATGGCCTCGCGCCTCGGCGTCTCCACAAAAGAACTTGTGGGCAATGAGTCATTGGCGGGTAAACTCCGTCCGGACGAATTTGTCGATGATAAGGTCGGTCTGCCGACCGTCCAGGACATCCTGAGTGAACTCGCCAAACCGGGGCGTGACCCTCGCAGCGAGTTCCAAGTGGCCGAGTTCGCCGAAGGCATAAACGAACTCGAAGACCTTACCGAAGGAATGACTCTAAACGGCGCTGTGACCAACGTGACCAAGTTTGGGGCCTTCGTCGACATTGGGGTCCATCAAGACGGATTGATCCACATTTCTGAGTTGGACAATCAGTTCGTCGAAGATCCGAGTGACGTCGTTTCCGTTGGAGACGTCGTGAAGGTCGTGGTCTTGAACGTCGACCTCGAACGCCGAAGGATTGGGTTGTCCCGAAAGCAAGCCCTGGGGGGATGAGCCGTTGTTGCCCAGCAAAACTTCGGGAGCAAATGAAGATGCGAAAGAAACGGAAAACCGCCTGCTTTTCGTATAGGTCATAACGAATACGCTGTGTTGGCCATTCTCAGAAAGTCTTCCAGATCCTGGTGTTGGCCCGGTCAGATCTTCTTCGCTAGCAAACCAAGCCCAAATTCCATTCAAGTTCGCCATCCGATTGGACGAAGTGCCTGTTCTCGGCCATGGTTATGGCAGGAGGACATTCAAGCATGAAACAGTACATCGTCTCGAGTTTGATCTTTGGGATGGCGTTCGTCTTGGTTGGTTGCAAGACGAATTTGCCTGGCAGTTGTAGCGACGGGAGATGCTCGGGTGGGCTTCTTCGCTCACCGAGAGTGGGAGGACGCGTGCCGTTAACGCGATTGCCCCCAGAAGGGATCACCGTCCCGGGGCCGCCGACTCTTCCCCAGGGAGGGATGATTCAAGTACAGCCGCCAAGCTCTGGACAAGCAGGCCCCATTTACACTCTGCCAGCACCAGGTGGAATCCCGAGCAAAACTTGGCCTCAATAATACGTACGAACTTTCAGTCGGCCCGGAAGCTGTCATCTCGAAGCGCAAAAAAACGGACGAGCCTCCGAGAGACTCGCCCATCAAAAATTCGATTTCCCACCCGCGACTACCGATCGGAAGTCGTTGGCGCGGGGGCTGCTCCACGTCGTCCCCGAGCGATGTTCGCATAGTATTGGCGAAGCATGTCGGCGAATTCGGGTGAGACTTCACCACTGAGAGTTTGGCGGATCAAGTCCCGCTGACGCGGGGGTAGGTTGAGGAAGTGCCCGGCCCCTTCGATGTCCTGGAGAACCGAAGTCGTACGGCTGCGCTTGCCGTCGGCGATTCGTTCGCCAATTCCTTTACCTTCATTCTTCTCCATCCCTGGTCCTGGCTGCTTGCTTGAGCCTTGTCCAGGTTGCTGGGCTTGTCCTTGGCCGGGTTGTTGTCCTTTCCCTTGGCCCTGTCCTTCTCCTTGCGATTCGGACTTGCCTTGCGACGACTGTCCGGGCAGTTGGTTCATGGCCAAGTTGGCTGGAGGCTGTCCAGCCATGGCGGCTTGAAGGGCTTGCATGGCTTTGTTCATCTGATTCATCGCTTGCTGCTGAGCTTGTTGGGCTTGTCCCGCATCACCCTGGGCGATTTGGTCGAGAGCCTTTCCGAGTTGTTCCCCAGCTTTCTCGAGCAATGGTGCGACTGTTTGGGGTGCTTGGGCTTGAGCTTGTCCCAGAGCAGCCATCGCGGCTTTCGTCTCGGCCGCAGCGGCGGCGACGGCTTGAGTGGCGTCGAGCAACTTCTTCTGTTGCTGAGCGAGTTGGGCCGGGCCGACGGCTTTCGGCAATTTACCGGTCCCTTTGCCCTGTCCCGGCTGGGTTTGCGGTTGGCCTTGACCCATGGGTGACGGGTTGCCCTGTTTCGGCGAACCAGCTCCCTTGGCAGGACTGGAGCCTTTGCCCATCCCGCTGCTCTGGCCTTGACCTTCGCCCTTGGATTGGCCTTGGCCCGATTTCATTCCGCCCATTGGAGACTGACCGCTCTTTGACTGGCCGCTCTTCGACTGGCCCATCGGCGATTGGGCTCCTTTGGCTTGACCCTGTTGCGGTTGCATCGGGTTCGCCATGGCGACCTGCTTGGGCTGGGCTTGCTGTGGTCCCTTCGCTTGGGCTGCCGGAGTGGGGTTACTCTTCGCCTTGGCGGCTTGTTGGCCAGCCATGGGTTGATTCGCCTTGGCTTGGGCTTGACCTTTGGTTTGTTGCCCGCCTTTCTTGCCTTCACCGGCTTGGGCTTGTCCGGCCTTGGCTTGGGCTGGTCCCTGAGGTGCTTTTTGTCCCATTGGAGACTGACCGCTCTTGGGTTGCCCAGTCTTGGCTTGCCCAGTCTTGGCTTGCCCAGTCTTGGCTTGTCCAGCTTTCGATTGGCCAGTTTTTTGCCCGGTCTTGGGTTGCCCGGCTTTGGCTTGGGCCGTCTTGGGTTGTCCGGATTTCGCCTGACCGGTTTTGGGCTGGCCTTTTTGCCCAGCCATCGGTTGGCCCTTTGACGCCATCGGTTGGCCCTTTGGTTGAGCAGGTTGCTGCCCGGCTTTGGGTTGACCTTTGGAGTTCTGGCCTTTCGGTTGGGTCATAGGGGCTTGTGCAGCTTTGCTCTTGGCCTGTGGCTGGTTGCCCTTTTTGGGCGTCCCCGTTTTCGCCTGACTCGTCTTGGGCTGTGCCGTCTTTGCTTTCCCGGGCTGTTGACCTTTGGGTTGCATGTTGCCCTTTTGGCCTGCTTTGGGCTGCTGTTTCATGGGTTGACCCTTCTGTCCCATGGGAGGTTGGCCTGCTTTGGGCTGAGATGCCTTGGCTTGGTTCCCTTTGGCCTGTGCTGGCTGAGGTTGTCCCTTTTTGGCTTGCGGCGGCTGCGGTTGGGCCTTTTTGGCGGCAGCTGGCTGGGCCTGGTTCGCCTTGGGTTGTTGCCCTTGAGGCTGTTCGCCTTTCTTGGCTTCTCCAGCTTTACCTTGTTGCGACTTCTGTGGTTCTCCGGTCTTGGCTTTGGCGGCTTGCGGTTGGAGTTTCGGAAAGACTTTCGGGGCCATCGGATTCTGTTTGGCCTTTTCGAAGTCTTTCAGGGCCTTGACCTGTTCGTTGATGGCTTTACCGAATTCCTTGTTCTTCAGAGCTTCGGCGGCCTGGTTCGCGGCCTCCTTCCCTTTCGGGAGGTTCATCTGTTTGGCCAACTCGGCGAGTTTCTGTTGTTCCGCGGCCAGTTTTGCCTCGGGCGTTTGAGCTTGCTTGGTCTTCTCGGCCGCTTGTTTGGTCTGCTCCAGAGCGTTCTTGAGATTCTGGGCGGCAGCGAACGGGTCAATTTCCTTTTTCTTCATGGCGATTTGATCTTGGATCTCTTCGCCTTTCTTCTGGCTGATGGCTTTGGCAATTTCGGCCTGAGCTTGCTTGAGAGCTTTGACGGCCTCTTGGGCCTTCTGGGACGCCGGAGCCGGTTTGTTTTTATCTAACTCACCTTTGGTCTTTTCCATCTTCGCGGCGGCTTGTTGGACCTTCTCGGCTGCCTTCGGCGCGGCGTTGGCGATCTTCTTTTCGACGGCTTTGGTCTCCGGCGTCAGTTGCTGTTGCTTCTGACCGAGTTGCTTGGTTTCCGTGGCCTTGGCCTCCATCGGGGTTTGTTTGTCGGCGATCTGTTGGGCCGTCTTCGCCACCTTGGTTTCTTCCTTGGCCAACTTCTGCAATTTCTTGGCGGCTTCTTCCAGCGCCGCAATGTCGGCTCGTCGTTTTTCGATCGCAGCAATCTTCTCGCCGATCTCTTTTCGGACTTGTTCGAGTTCCTGAACGGCCTTGTTCTGCTCTCCGACTGCCTCCTTGCCTTTTTTGTTGAGAAGTGCCTTGGCAGCCTTGCTCATGGCCTTGGTGGCTTTGGTCAACTGGGGCGTGACGTCGTTTTTGGTCGGCAAGGGCTGCTTCTTGAGGCTGGCCGTTTGCTGGGCCAAGTCGACTTGTTTGCCTGCCTGAAACGGAAGTTGATAATCTTGTTTCTTGTCAGTCGCTTGCTTGGTCGCGTCGCGAGTTTGTTTCTGGTCTTTGATGATCTTGTCGAGGTTAGCGGCCGTGTTCTTGAGGGCTGCCAGGGGGTCGACTTCTTCCGTTGTCGATTCGGCGATCATCTTATCGATGGCCTTCTCGGCGTTTTTCAACGCCTGGATTGCTTTCTGTTGTGGGTCCAGTGCCTTGTCGAACTGTTGATCTCGCAGCTTCGCCTCGGCCTGTTGCATGGCGTTTTCGACCGGAGCCAACTCATTGGCGACCTTCTTGGTGTGAGGTTGAAGGATGCTGCGTATGTCGCGGGTTTCGTGTTCGAGTTCGGATTGTTTATTTCCCAATTTGCTCGAAACGGCGGCGTCTCTTTCGAGTTTGGCCAGGGCATTTTCGATTTGCTTCTTCAAGTTCTTTCGTTCGATTTGCTTTTGCTTGGCGCCTTTCAGGAGATTGAGACCGGGCACCTTCAATTCCCCATCATCGTCGTCCTTCTTCGGCTCGTTCGCTTTTTCGGAGTCCTGTTTGACCTTGGCCGATTGAGTATCTCCCTCGAGTTTTTTCTGCTCGGCCAGGATCTTCTGGATCTTTTCTTTGGCTTGTCGGAGGGCTGCTTGCTTTGTCGTTTCATTGCGGAGGAGTCGTGAGACAGCCTTCATGTCACCAACGGCTTGGTCTTGCAATTGGTTCCCTTCTTTGACCTCTTCCATCTTCCGATTGCTCACCCCTCGAGTGGGGAACTTGCCAGCGGCTTCTTTCAAGTTCGCGAGGAGGTTTTGCTGTTTGAGGAACTCGCGGAATTTCTTCACCCGTTGCTTCTGGTTTGGTGTCAGGTCGGGTTCGAGGGAGTAGACTTGGTCGACAATCTCTTGTGCTTTCTTGGCGAGTTCGGTCTGTTCGAACGATTGGTGTTGGAGGATCGTTTGGAGGGGCTTCTTTCGATACCGAGCAATACGCGCTTCGATTTTGTTCGGGGACTTGAGTTGCTCGCGATAAGCTTCGTAGTTTTTCAGGAGGTCGGAGCTGGCCGCATAGGCCTTTTGTTGCTTCTCGGATAATTCCTGGAAGACGTCAGCGGCTTGTTCGAGGGTCTTGACGGCTTCGCGTTGTCGCGTCAACTTTTCGAGTTTTCGGATGATGTCGAGGTGGCGATCGTATGCTTTTTGGTAGGATTCGCTGAACTTTTCGGTGTCCTTCAAGCGGGCCTTGGCGGCGGCATCAAGATTCGCAATGATCTGATTCATCTCGTTGCGACTGACGCCTTGGAGGGTCTTGGCGATCTTTTCGAGCATCACCGTCTCGTCGCGACCATCGAGCTTGTAGTACTGCAGCACACGAACCATCGTGCCGACTCGCGCGGCGAGATATTGTGTATCGGCCTGGACTTGTTGTTGTTTGACCTTGCGATCAACGAGATTGGATTCGGAACTCGAGTCTGTGTCGGTCCGTCCTGGTGATACCAGTAGCACCAAGAGAAACATTGCGCATCCAATTCCGCACACACACTTCAGACAACGCGGCATGTGGTAAGCCCCCCAAAATTTTCGTGCGTCGAAGAACGCGTATTCCATTCGCTTCAATGAAGTAGTGTATCACCCATTGAACACCTCTGCACTGTTTTTCTCGCTTTTTCGTATGCACCCGATGCACTGATGCATCAAGAAACGCGACGTTGGAATGCCGAAACGATCCCAAGCCAGTTGGTAGGGTTGGGGCGTTTCGGCCTTTTGGAACGGAGAGTTGATCGGTGGCCCGTTTCGTGCTCGGACGGCTTTTGGAAGGTGAGCCAAATGCACGGCGTGACTTCGATTCTTCGTGGCCCAAACTTCGATAATTCTTGCCACATCGTTTATAGATTACATCGACACGACTTCCTCTCGTCTCGACGTGGACATTCGATCAGATCTGAATCTCGTCAATAGGAACCTATCCAGATGCTCTGGAGTCGATCCAAGAACGACACGCCTTACAGTTCCAAGACGAAAACTCAGCCCTAATTGTATTTCAAATTGCCTATTTTCAAAAAACACGGAAACTCGACTTGATTTTAAACACTTGTTTTAAACAATAGTATGAGACACATTTCTTGCCATGAGGACCCTGGGATTCGATCGCCACATCACTGGCTCGAGAACCTTCGACAAAATATGCAACCACCATCCCATCACCATACTTTCTCAAGTCGGCCTTCCAGAGACCAAGACAAGTTACCCCAAAACCAGGCAACCACCCCAGCAGACGCTTCCAATCACAGACCCGACGAACCTTCGGGAAGTTCGCCCGACACCGAAGAGAGCACCCGGTCACGACTGCTCAATGCTGCTGGTGAAGTGTTCGCCGAATGTGGGTACGAGAATGCGACGGTTCGCGAAATTTGTGAGCGGGCTGAGGCCAATGTCGCCAGCGTGAATTACTACTTTCAGGGCAAACAAGGGCTGTACGTCGAAGTAATCAAGTTTGCCCAGAAGTTTCGCGCGGACCAGAATCCTCTTCCCCAATGGCCTGCAGACACTCCGGCCGAGACAAAACTGAACGATTTCGTCCGGACTATCGTTTTCCGTCTTCTCGTCGCAGAAGAGTTGCCCTGGCAAGGCCGGATCATGATGCGTGAAATGCTCGAGCCGACACAGGCTTGTCGGGAACTGACCGAACATTACATCCGCCCTCACCACCAAATGTTGGTGGACATCCTGGCCGAGTTGGCTCCTCCGGATTTGCCAAAACACCGACTCGACCAAATGGCCTTCAGCATGATTGGGCAATGCATGTACTACAAGCTCTGCGCGCCGATTTACCGAATGCTCTTGACCGAAAAGGAAGTCGCTGACCATTACTCCCCGGAGCAGTTGGCCGAACACATCACGGACGTAATTCTTGCAGCTCTGGGACACGGTTCTCTCTCGAAAGACCGGCTCAAGAGTGGCTCGTCAGAAATTCCAGGTGGAAGGTAAAGACTTGGGTTCTTACTCCTCCTACCTTCCATCTTTCCAAGGAGTCATAAACAAACATGAATGCGTTGAAAGCGTTTTTTGTCGAGACATTCCGAATCCTGGTCCCCCTGTTGATCATAGCCGGGGGAATTGCCGGATTTGTCATCTTGGGGCAGCCCCCTGATCTTGCGAAAAAAGAAAAATCAGATCCGGTACCGGAGGTGGAAACAGAAAAAGCAACGCTCCACACCGGCCCTCTCATAATCGAAGTGGACGGTGAAGTCGTCCCTTACCGGGAAGTAACTGTGGGAGCCCAAGTGGCTGGCCAAATCGTTTCGAAACTCCCGCAAGCCCAAGCTGGACAGATGGTCTCCAAACTGACGCCTGACCAGGTAGACGACCTCTACGCCCGTCGACGCCAACGACTCCTGCTCATCGATCCGACCGACTATCAACTCGAGATCGAGCGGCTCGAAGCCGAACTCGACGAGGCCATCTCACTCGTGAGGGAAGCCCTTGTCGAAGAACGAAATGCCCAACGTTTGCTCGCCCTTTCCCAACAACAAGAAAAGTTGGCCGATTTGCGTCGCCTGCGAATTCAGGACTTGGTGACCAAAGACGCTGCCACCGAAACCGATTTCGAAACGGCCGTCCTGGAATTCTTGAACGCCAAAAACGGACGTGTCCAAATCGAAAACGCGTTGAAGATGACCAAGCCGAAGCTCACCAAATATGTCGCCACCATAAGCATCGCCAAGGCCAAATTGGCCAAGGCCAAAGTCGAGCTGCAACGAACCGAGGTGTTTTCTCCCGTCAACGGCCGAATTGCCGAAACTTACGTGGAGGACAACATGTACGTCACACGAGGTCAGAAGCTCTTCAAAATTGTGGATGGGTCAGCGGTCGAAGTTCAGTGTAGCCTCCGACTCGATGAACTGGCCTGGGTCCTTCAAGACCAAACAGAGGTCGGCGAGGATCCGACAACTCTTCTAGATCTGAGCGTGGCAAAATCCCAGGGAGCTAGCCCGCCCATGAGCCGATGTCGGTCCTGTCCCACAAAGAACGAGCTAGCTCGAGGAAAGAAGCAAGGCTCGCTTCCACTACTTCCCACCGGCGAAGTGGGCGATGAAGAAATCGAGCTCAACGACGCGACGTACGCCAAATTCCTTGGGCTCCCTCCGCGAGCTTCCCTCAAGCGAAACTTGGCTCGAGTCGAACCTGGCCAAGCGAAAACCCAAAGCGGGCATCAGAGGAGCACATTTGGACCGCGAGATCTTCCCTCCGTGAAGGTCGAAATCGTGCATTCCCAGGAGGGACAAAAACGCACTTGGAACGGCTATTTGCGAGGTTTCGACGGTGCAGCCCTCAACCCCAAAACCCGGACGGCCCCCTGCCGCATCCGAGTGCCCGAACCCACGGCCGTGGCATTCCACGCCACAAGCGAGCACACAAAGGCACCCGGTAAATTCAGTGGCACACGCGAACTCTTGCCAGGAATGTTCGTCTCGGTTCGCGTGTACGTTCGCCCCCAAGCTCCTCTCATCCGATTGTCCGAAAAAGTGATCCGCCCCGGCAATTACGTTTGGAGAATCGTAGACGACAAGCTCGACGTTGTGGAAGTGAAAGTCGTTCAGATCATGGACGGAAACGTTCTCGTCCTCGCCGAACCGGGAGGCCTACGACCCGGTGACCGAATCATTACGACCCAGCTTTCCACCTCCAGCCGATATGGAGTAGGCGCCACCATCGAAGGGATGCCAGTGAAGGAGGTCAACGGTAAATGAAATCCGTCATTCGCTGGGCCATCAATAACTCGCCTGCCTTGAACACCTTGATGATCGCTGGCCTCATCCTCGGACTCATGAGCATCTACAAGCTCCAGAGAGAGGTGTTCCCAGAATTCGAACTCGAGATCGTCCTGGTTTCCGTCCCCTACCCGGGTGCGACGCCGGAAGAGTGCGAAGAAGGCATCTGCCAAAAGATTGAAGAGTACGTCCGACCCCTCGACGGCATCAAGAAAATGACTTCTGTCGCCAAGGAAGGTCTCGGGTCCGTCGTGCTGGAACTCGAAGTAGGCAAGGACCCCCAAAAGATCCTCAACGAGGTCCGATCCGAAGTGGACCGGATTCCGAGTTTTCCGAAGGACGCCGAGGATCCTGAGGTCAAGCAGATCACGTTCCGAACCGACGCCATCCAAATCGGCGTGATCGCGCCGATTTCTTCGGATCCGCAAGCCGAAAAGAAACTGCGTGAGGTAGGCGAAAAAATTCGAGACGATCTCATTCGTCTGGATAACGTCTCGCAAGCAGAACTGGTTGGTGTCAAGCAGTACGAGATCAGTGTCGAAGCGTCTCCCAAGACTCTGAAGAAATACGGCCTGACGCTCGAAATGATCGGTGCTCGCATCGCTCGGTACAACCGCGACCTTCCCGGCGGAAACATTCGGACACCGGCGGGCACGATCCTCGTCAAAGGCGAAAGCAAAGGCTTGACGGGCGAAGACATCAAAAAAATTCCGATCGTCACCGACCGCAACAAGGTGACTCTGACGATCGGCGACATCTGCACCGTCCGCGACGATTTCGTCGACGAGCCCATGATGAACTTGATCAAGGGACGTCCCGGAATCACGATCGAAGTCACCCGAACGTCCAAAGAAGACCTGCTCGTCTTGGCCCGTGAAGTCCGCGCCTACATCAAAGAAAAGAACGAGAAAAACGACCTTCCTCCAGGATACGAGTTGACGTTCTGGGGAGATCGCTCGGTCGACGTCGAGGAGCGGATGAATCTGTTGAGCAGCAACGGACTGCAAGGGTTGGTGTTGGTCCTCTTCACGCTGGCGTTGTTCCTCGACACGAGACTGGCCTTTTGGGTGGCCCTCGGGATTCCCATCTCGATTCTTGGGGCTTGTGTTGTGCTCTGGTACTTCGACCAGACGTTGAACATGCTCAGCATGTTCGCATTCTTGATGGCACTGGGGATTGTGGTCGATGACGCCATCGTCGTCGGTGAAAACATCTACGCCCACCGAGAGCTGGGCAAGAGCTACTTCAAAGCAGCGCTCGACGGAACTTACGAGGTTTTGCCCTCGGTCGCAACTTCGGTGACGACCACGGTCATCGCGTTCATGCCTTTGTTCTTCGTCACAGGGGTCATGGGCAAATTCATCGCCGTAATGCCTCTGGCGATGGTGGCGATGTTGGTGATCTCGTTGCTCGAGAGCTTCACGTTGCTCCCGTGTCACTTGGCCCACGGCGAGACCAACATGTCCCAATCGATCCTGAATTGGTACTCCCGGTTGCCGTTGATAGGGAAAATCTTTTTGGGTTCCGGTGCGGTTGCACTGTTTTTTACTCTCACTTTCTTGCTCTATCCACTCAGGCGAGTGGAAAAAGGTTTCCGCTGGTTAAGTGTTCAAGCCAACACTGGACTCAACTGGTTCATTCAAACGGTCTACCTCCGGAGCCTCCGGTTTACGTTGGCCAATCCAGGCACGATCCTCGCTGCTGCGGTCGCCGTTCTGATGTTGAGTTTCGCGTTGATACGAGGTGGTTGGGTTCCATTCATCGTCTTTCCCAAATTGGATAGCAAGACGATCCAAGCGAGCATCACCTTCCCGGACAAGACTCACGAGAGCATCACCAAAGCCGCGACGCAAAAGATCGAAGACGCCATAGATCAAGTCAACAACGAGTACATGGACGAGTTTGGCACTTCGTTGATCCTGCTCAAGCGTCGCACGGTAGGTTTTGTCAAAGCCCAGGGACCGGCCGGGCAAGCCGGAGACGCCACTGGTGGACACGTCGGGCTCGTGGTCATCGAACTCGTTGATACTGCCGAACGCCTGTGGAAGAGCGACAAAATCTTGAAGAGATGGCGGGAACTCTGCGGCAATTTTCCCGGTGCCGAGTCCGTGAAGTTTGACAACGCCACGTTGGGACCTGGAGGCACCCCGATTGAGTTCCGTTTGCTCGCTCCAGCTTCGAAATACGAGGCTTTGAAAAAGGCGGTGGCCAAGACCAAACAAAAACTTCAAAGTTACGCGGGCGTTTTCGACGTTGCCGACGATGCGACGCCGGGCAAACCCGAGTTACGAGTTCGCGTCAAAGCCAACGCCAAGTCCCTGCAGAATGTCACTCAAGAGAACATCGACCGAACCATCCGAGCGACCTACCAAGGATACGAGGTACAACGACTCCAACGAGGGCGGCACGAAGTCAAGGTCCAAGTCCGCTACCCCCGCGAAACGCGTCGTTCGATTGCCGCGTTCGACAGAATTCCCGTCCAAGCCGGCGAAACCGAGTACGAACTCCGTGACCTCGGGGAAACCGTTCTGAAGGACGACATTCCCTCCGAGTACAATCGCATCGACCAGCTTCGGGCGATCAAAATTTCCGCCGACGTCGACGAGTTGGTCACGAACGCAAAGTTCGTGGTCGATGACCTCCGCGGGGGGTTCATGAAAGACCTCATGGAGGAGTTTCCAGGGCTCCGCGTCCGGTGGGAGGGCCAACAAGAACAAACCGTCGAGTCCATTCAGAGTCTAATCTTGGGTCTGGCGATTGCTTTGGTTGCCATGTTCGTGGTGTTGACTCTGGAGTTCAACTCGTACTTTCAGCCGATCATCATCATGGCGATCATCCCCTTCGGACTCGTCGGGGCTGTGCTCGGACACGCCGTAATGGGCTTGGCGTTCACGCTGTTCAGCTTGTTTGGACTCGTCGCACTCACGGGTGTGGTCGTGAACGACTCGATCGTCTTGATCGACTTCATCAACCACCGCGTTCGCGACGGGATGCCTGTTTCCGAGGCCCTTCTCGATGCAGGGAGAAGGCGTTTCCGGCCCGTACTGCTCACGTCCGTGACGACCGTTGCTGGGCTACTTCCATTGATGCTGGAAAAATCGTTCCAAGCCCAACTCCTCATTCCGATGGCCGTGAGCTTGTGCTTCGGACTCATGATGACGACCATTCTGGTGCTATTCCTCATTCCGACTTTCTACATGATTTGTGCGTCGGTCGGGATCAGACCACCGCAAAAGCATCACGAAGACGAAGACGAGGCGAAAGCATTTTCCGACGACGAAGTCTCCCTGGATCATTCGGGCAACGGAAGCCTGGATGAAACCAAGAAAGATGTGGCTCCCCCGTCGTTGCACGAAGACAAGACTGGGAATGGGACTCACGAAGCGGCTAGCCATCCTGGATTCGTATCCGAGGAAGTGAGTCGGAAAAGTTGACAAAAAAGGGGAAAGGTGAAAGGGTGATAGCTTTTCCGGGCCAGCAGCTGGCCCCGGTTGCGACGAATTTGGCCTTCGGCCAAAAAATAATCGTATGACTTTGCCCTTTCACTTTTCACCGTTCACTCAAATCTCCACTCCTTCCGTCTTACCAAATCGAACTCCCAAACAAGGTCACAACCGTGGACTTGGAGACGTTCCAACTTCTCTTAACTCCAGCCGGTCAAGCTCTCCTCCAAACTGCGACGACTCTAGGCCCCACTGACGCCAACTTGTTGTCGATCGTCACGAAGCTCCAAAAAGATCATCCGCCCAAATCGACCCGAGCCGCGATCGAGACCGTGCTGTTGCGACAGAAAGCACGCCTCAAGTTTTCACTCGCCGAACAAATGTATTTCACGCGGGAGGCGCTCGAACAAGCCACAACTGAAGTGATTTCGTCCTATCGCGCCGAAAGGTTCGCCTTTTCGAGTCGACGAGTGGGAGATTTCTGTTGCGGAATCGGTGGAGACACCCTGGGCCTCGCGAAAGTCGGTGACGTTCTTGCCATCGACTGTGATCCTGTTCGGTTAGCGATGGCTGAGGAAAACTGCCGTGTGGCCGGTCATTCGGACTGCACCCATTTTTGGGAAGGGGACGTGACGGAGGTCTCTCTCGATGGACTCGATGGTATCTTTTGCGATCCGGGCCGACGATCTGGTGGCCAACGCCATCTCTCGGTTCGAGACTATTCTCCGCCCTTGGAAGTGGTGAAGAGTTGGCTTTCTCGAGTCGAAGCCATCGGAGTCAAGATCGCTCCTGGCGTCCTGCTCTCGGAGCTCAACGACTACGATGCCGAACAAGAATTCATCTCCTTCGGTGGAGAACTACGTGAATGTGTCTTGTGGTTTGGATCACTCCGGTCGGCCAAGAAACGGGCCACGGTGTTGCCTGGCCCACACACACTGACGAGCGAGGCACCACCGCCACCGCCATCTGTTGGCCCTCCCCTTTCCTACCTGTACGAGCCCGATCCGTCCATCTTGCGAAGCGGCCTCGTGACCGCTTTGGCCAAGCAAATCGACGCCCACCAACTCGACGAGAACGTTGCGTATTTGGCGGCAGAGAGTTCTCGCCTCACTCCCTTTGCCAAGTGCTATGCCATTGAAGAGTCGATGCCGTTCCACGCACGCCGCTTGCGTGAAGTTCTACGCGAGCGAAGAGTTGGTCGGGTCACCATCAAACGACGTGGTTCTGCCGTGGATCCAAGTACGTTGATCAAGCAACTAAAGCTCAAAGGCCCAGAAGAACGAGTGCTTTTTTTGACTCGAGCGGGAGATCAACCACTCGTGTTGATTGGGACCCCGGCTCTGCCCTAACCAAGGTGTTCGCCGGAATTCCCCTGGGATACTCGATTCGTTGAACTATTGCAAACTGCGCGGATAATGCAACCGTCGTTGATGGCCTTTGGCACAAGACGCTCAAGTCCCTGGCCATTCTGGCCAGGCCAGGATGAGCTTGGCCTTCGGCCAAAAGCAAAAACGCCTTGGATGGATTCCCCGTCGTGGGCGAAAGGCGAACAGCCTCATCTTTCCACTCCCTGGTCAGTAGCTGGCCGGTTCTCAATAACTCCGAACGCTTTTTCAAGGCTTTGACGTCTGACCAAAGTTTCGTCCGCGGTTGTCGCTGTTCCTCGGACAAGTTGGAAAGCGCTTCAGGGGCCAACCCAACAAGAGCGGACAGCATCGAATCCAGATTGCGCTCGATTTCAATCCAAAGGCTGGCGAAAATCGTCGTAACTGGTAGACAAACTATAAACCCATTTTTTCCTTCAGGAGGCTGGACCTATGCAACGCGTTCCCCGTTGCCGCGGTGGCTTGGTTACGACAATGGCATTGGTGATCCTGCTCATTGCCGATCTGCAAATTCAAGCGGCGTGCTGCTATTTTGCCGCCAAGAATGCCGACATTGAACAACCATCGCAAAAAGTTTTTTTGACCTGGAACCCGAAGAAAAACATCGAGACGTTCACCGTCCAGCCAAAGTTCGAAGGAAACGCTCTGGATTTCGGAATGGTCATCCCAACACCAACTCAACCGAAACTCCACGAGATGCCACGAGACTTCTTCAAGCATCTCGCCGTCTACACCATCCTCAAAAAACCGACATTCCCACAATCGAATCTGCTCCCTCAATACGACCGACTCAAGAGTTTCGCGGGCCGAGGTGAAGCTAACCTACGCAACCAAAGTAAAGCGGCTGCGCCAAGGAAACCTGCGGTTACTGTTTTAGAAGAAGGTGTGGTCGGTTCTTTGGATTATAAGATCATCAAGGCCGGTCGCGCCGACGACCTCTACAAGTGGCTCAAAAAGAACC
>CAYRFQ010000043.1:0-56559 GCA_964423615.1 uncultured Alcaligenaceae bacterium
GACTACCCAAAAACACAGATTCCCGACAAGTCAACTTTGCCACCCTAGTTTTTTTCTGAAAAAACTTGCAAAATCTGATAACCTCCGATGTACTCCAGGCGACGACCCCTCACCTTTCCGCCAAAAACCGGTCGAAAACTGACAGAAAACTGCGCTAAAACTGCACCAAACCTGCGCTAAACTTGTAGTAAACTTGTAGTAAACTTGTAGTAAACTTGCACCTTTTTGACACCTATCGATTTCCGTATATCCATACATATCAATAATTTATGGAAAACGACCCCCGAAAAAACGCGATTTTGGCTCATTTTCGAGTAATTGGACCGTCGTTGTGCGCATGTGCCCATAATACAATAGGATTGAACGCCGTCTCATTTTCACAAAAATCGTCGAATTCCCAAAATAATCATTACCAGTACCACGAAAGTGAGTTCTGTTCGGCTTTTCGCAGGGTTGTGACAAGGAACTCGCAACACTGACACACCACGAAAGTTGCATGGCGTACCTTCGCTTTCGCTCGCGCTCAAGCTGGTCACGCTCTACGAATAACGGACAGCCATTCATTTCGCGTTCCGAGTATAGCTGCTTTCTTCTCAACCTCCATCCTACCGCGATTCTATTTGCGATCGTTCCGGTGGTAGTTACAATAGCGACGTTTGGATTACTTGGGGATTCACCTCCAGCGGTCCAAGAAATGTATGTTCCTTTCTAAACTTGAGACATCTCGAGTTCCTCCTCTTGTGTCGAGGTCGTCATGGTAGATACCTCTCGAACGTTCTGTTACGTCTGGCTTGTCGTTTTGTCATCGTTGGTGAGTCATTCCTCGGTCGTGGCTCAATCACCTGGAGTCCGCCCACCAACGAACTTCCCGGGGCAGCCAGAGTCTCCTACACTGCCCAACATCGATCCGAACACACCCATAGTTAAGTTGTTGCCGGAAGCACCGGAACCAATACCCGACGCAACCAAGTTCGTCACGTCGTTGAATGACGTTCCGGAGATCCGCTTCGAGAGGCCATTGCCCAAAAAGAAACGGGACCTGACTACGGTCCTGACACACCAACATCAAACGATCAGGAAGATTCTCCACGTCAACAGGAAGGAGCAAGACGGCTACCTGAAGGCGATGATCAAGCACCGCCAGGATTTGCAAGGCGTCCCCTTCTTGATGGGCAAAACATGCCGTCTTCCGGAGGAATGTTGGTTGTCGTTCGACACGAGCCGAAGCTGCTTACACTCTGCATTGAACACGCCCGTGAACCTCTCCTTGCCAGCCAAGGAAATCAGTCGTGCCGATCCTGGAACCCTAAAACGAAATGCCGCAAGCCAAATGTGGAACGTGTTCCACCGACAACTTGCCCAGAACAATATGATTGGCGTTACAAATACTCTGGCCTCGCACAAAGCTGGCATTTCGATTTTGATGCAAGTCATGGCGCCCGAATCCAAGGAATTCAAGGACGGGTTGGTCGCCAGCGTGAGCCAGATTCCTCACATCGACGCGACGAAAGCTCTCGCCCACTTGGCCATTTTCGCCGAAGCCAAAGATACCCACAAGCGTGCCATCAAGGCTCTGGAACTTCGTCGAGAGCAACACTACACCGATGTTTTGGCGAGGGGACTCAATTACCCCTGGCCCGACGTCGCCCGAAACGCCACCGAGGCCATCGTCGCTTTGGACCGCAAGGACATGGTTCCTGCATTAATCGCCATGCTCGAACAACCCGACCCACGGATGCCCTACAAACTCAACAAACCCAACAAGGCCAACAAGGCCAACAAGGCCAACAAGGCCAACAAGGCCAACAAGGCCAACAAAGGGCTGTTCCGGATTCGTCACCTCGTCAAGGTTTTCCACAACCAGAATTGCTTGCTCTGCCATCCGCCAGTCTCCCCCGAGGCCGCAGGTAATCTCAGTCTTCAGGGAAGGGTAGCTACTTTTTCCTCGCCAGTTCCTAATTCTCCAACACCACCGCCACCACCACCGTCACCACCACTGTCAGTCCCCGCCGTCGTTCGCGGTTCGTCTCCCATTTCCACGGCTTCACCACCAACGCCGGAACTGGACCCAGTCATCACGACGGAAGCAGAAGTTCCCGCCACTACCCAGAATCCGCAACCACCTGCACACCTGGTCGTCAGGCCCAACACCCCGGCCTCGGAGGTCCCAATTCCGGGACAGGAGATGCCGTCGATGTCCGGCCAATACGGAGGATCACACCACAACCACATCGTCATCCGGTTGGACGTGACATACCTCCGCCCAGACTTCTCCCGCATGGAAAAGGCCAAAGACGTCGCTCCGTGGCCCGAGTTACAACGCTTCGATTACCTCGTGCGGCAAGCCGATCTTTCTGAACAAGCCGCCAAGCAACTCTCTGCCCAAATTCGCAAGAGTTATGACGGCGAACTTTCACCGTATCAGCGGCATGCCCACGCGGCCCTCGGCAAACTCACGGGCAAGGACCTTCCACCCAATGCCGAGGCGTGGAGAAAAGCGTGTAAAGTAACAACTCGGTAAACATCGTTTCTCGGAAGGGTGTGCCCACCAATGGCGAACCCAAAGCCCAGGCACACCCCCACAAAAACCACACATACCAACGTTCCCGTTCCCGTTTTCCTTCCATCACAAACCCGACTCACGTCGTTCCTTTTCCCCACCTCCCACGATACAATCAAGTTTGCATACCAAGCCCGATCAAACCGGAACGGAACGAAGCCATGATAAGATATACGATCCTATTGCTGCTCGTGGCAGCACCTGCCTACGCCGACGGACCAGACTTCAACCGCGACATCCGACCGATCCTCGCACAGCATTGTCTCAACTGCCACGGTCCCGACAAGACCACACGACGCGCGAGATTGCGACTCGACCTGCAAGAATCCGCACACAACTCCGTCATCGTTCCCGGCAAGCCTGACGAAAGCGAACTGATCTATCGGGTGTTCTCGGAAGAACCCCGCGAGGTCATGCCGCCACCTGCCACCAAGAAGCAACTGACGGCCAAGCAGAAAGAACTCCTCAAGGCCTGGGTGAAAGCCGGAGCGAAGTATCAAAAGCACTGGGCATTCGTGGCGCCGAAGCGAGAACCGCTACCCAACGTCAAAACCGCGAATGACATTCGCAATCCGATCGACCGTTTCCTGTTCGCCAAGCTCGAAAAGGAAGGACTCCAACACTCCCCCGAAGCGGATCGATACACCCTCATCCGTCGGCTCTCGTTGGATCTCATCGGGTTGCCACCAACGCCCGACGAAGTCGATGCCTTCATCAACGACAAATCGGACAACGCCTACGAACGCCTCGTCGATCGTTTGCTGGCATCGCCCCAATACGGAGAACGATGGGCCAGACGCTGGCTCGACTTGGCCCGCTACGCCGACACGAATGGTTACGAGAAAGATCGAGCCCGAACGATCTGGCCCTATCGCGATTGGGTCATCGACGCCATCAACAAGGGCATGCCGTTCGACCAGTTCACGATCGAACAACTCGCTGGTGACTTGCTGCCGAATCCTGCCCCCGAACAGATCGTAGCAACCGGCTTTCATCGCAACACCATGATCAACGAGGAAGGCGGAGTCGACCCCTTGGAGTTCCGCTATTACGCCATCGTCGATCGCGTCAAAACGACCGCAACCACATGGCTCGGACTGACCATGGAATGTGCCCAATGTCACACCCATAAATACGATCCGATAACGCACACCGAGTATTATCAGTTCTTCGCTTTCTTGAACAACGCCGACGAGCCTGACTACGATATTCCCAACAAAACCGTCACCGAACGCCGCGACCTCCGGGAAAAACAAATCGCACGACTCAAACGCAATTTGCCACAGCAATTTCCTGGCGGCTCCAAAACACTCTCGAAACGGTTCCAGGAGTGGCATCGACGCGAAACATCCAGAGCGGTCCCGTGGCAGGTCATTCAGCCAATCAAAACCCAAACCAATCTCCCTTACCTGGAGAATTTATCCGACGGATCCGTTCTCGTTGGGGGAGACCAAACCAAAAGCGACACCTACGAACTGACGTTCGACAACGACATCCAAAACGTCACAGCGTTGCGTTTGGAGGCCCTCCCACACGAGAGCCTACCGGCCCACGGGCCAGGCCGAGCCTACTACGAAGGCCGCAAGGGCGATTTCTTCTTGAGCGAGTTGTCGTTGACGATCGATGGAAAAAAAGTCCAGTTTCAAGGAGCATCGCACGACCACGCGAAGGGCGCTTTCGGGGCCGGTAAGGTCGGCTCGCAGTTTTGTTATGACGGACTTCCCGGAACGGGATGGTCTACCACCGACCAACCGGCCAAACCGCACGAAGCCGTTTTCCGATTCGCCACGCCCGTCGATTTGCAGAAGGGTGCAAAGTTGAAGATGTTGTTCGAGAGGCATTATTCGTGTGGACTCGGTCGGTTCCGCGTCGCGGTGACGACGAGCAACAAGCCCGCGACTGCGACATCGCACACGACTGACATCGACGAAATCCTCGCCATACCCGCCCCCGACCGCTCGAAAGACCAACAACAAAAACTATTCCAGCGATTCCTCGAAGTCGCTCCGCAACTCGCCAAGGCTCGCCGAAAGATCAACCAACTCCGCGCATCGTTACCCAAATATCAGACCACCATGGTGATGAAAGAGCGACCGACAACGCACCCTAGGCCGACACATCGACACCACCGCGGCGAGTACCTTCAACCCAGGGAACGTGTCAAAGCTGACACCTTGTCGATCTTGCCGCCGATGTCCCCAAAGCTCCCACGAAACCGTCTGGGACTTGCCAAGTGGCTCGTCTCGAAAGACAATCCGCTCACGGCTCGCGTGGTCATGAACCGCCAGTGGCAGGCTTTCTTCGGTCGCGGGCTCGTGAAGACCACCGAGGATTTTGGCATCCAGGGTGAGTTGCCGACTCATCCGAAACTCCTCGACTGGCTCGCGTTGGAGTTCCAGCGACGGGATTGGTCGATGAAGAAAATGCACAAACTCATCGTCATGAGCGCGACGTACCGGCAATCTTCGCGTGTGACGAAAGACCAACTCGCCAAAGATCCCAAGAACTTGTGGCTCGCTCGTGGACCTCGTATTCGCCTCGATGCCGAGGTCATTCGTGATTCGCTTTTGCGAGCGAGCGGCCACTTGTCAACCAAGATGGGCGGACCGAGCGTTTTTCCCCCACAGCCAAAATCCGTTACGACCGAAGGCGTGTACCGTCCGATCAATTGGAAAGTCAGTCCAGGCGAAGATCGATTTCGACGAGGGCTCTACACCTTTCTCAAACGATCGATTCCATATGCGATGTTCTCGACATTCGACGGCGCCAACGGCGAGACTTGCCTTTCACGGCGGGAAATTTCCAACACCCCGCTGCAAGCCTTGACGATGCTCAACGACCAGGTCATCGTCGAAGCAGCTCAGACACTCGGAAAGAAGATCGCGGTTTTGCCAGGCTCGACCGAAGACCGGGCAACGACTTTGTTCCGACGCTGCCTGACCCGCGTTCCAACCCCGCGCGAGCTGGAAAACTTGGTGCAGTTCTATCGAACCCAGCACACGCGGTTGAAGTCGGGCTCGCTAGACGCCAAGACGATTGCCGGAACCAATTCTCCGAACGTCATCGACCAGGCTGCTTGGACGTTGCTCGCCCGAGCCGTCTTCAACCTCGACGAGATGATTACAAAAGAGTGATAATCAAAGGGAACGGTCGTTGGAGCGATTCACGGTTGTATTGAGTACAGTTTTTCGTTTTCAACACCCTTCTTCCTCGAGGTAGTCGGATAAACAAGTGTCGTGTTTTCGATTTTTCGCCTTGGAGGGGCGAGAGATCCTGGCCGTGGGTGGGAACCCATGGAACTCCTCAAAGAACCAGCACAAACACGACACTCATTGATCCGTCCACCCAACGCCAACGTCACCGTGACCTTGTCAGAATGGCCATGTCCTTGAGCTTGCGTCTTGTGTCAAAGGCCTCGGGCGACCGTTTCCTGAGCCGCGTGTACCTACGAACCGGACAACCATTCATGTTCCGTTCCAAGGCCAAACCCAATAGAGCCTCGGCACGCTGCCCAGATAAGCTACCCAATGCCAGCCTGACAATCACTCGCAGTGGAGATCGGATATCGGAATGTCAGAGATGATTTGTCCGGAATGTCGAACAGACTTGATCCCCGAGGACACCGCCATCGGGACTTGTCCGTTGTGCGCCGCACCGCTCAAGGGAACGATTCCCGAGTGTGTGCAGTTGCCCCCGAAATTCGTTGACTACCAGAATTACGACCGCGACGGCGGAGACCATTCGCCGGAACTACGACGTCTTTCAATCGGTCAGGACTACCACGACGAACGTTACAACGACCCCATCTTGGTGGAAGCTGGCTTGGCATGGTCGAGAACCGACCGTGCCCTCTCGAACATGCTCCTCGGCATCAAAATCATGCTTGTCGCCGCTGCGGTCGTTGTTGTCACGATCATCTTGGGATATGTAGTCCTCGTCCCTGCTGGTGGCAGAAACAGGGAAACATTCGGGTTCGTCATGATTGCCGTGAGTACGATAGCCGTCCTGTTCGTCATCATCGGTGTGATCATGCTCTTGGTCGGTTATTACGGCTGTTGTTATGTCCCGAGAGAGTCAGGCGCGAAGAACCCCATGAGATGGTCGTTGAATTGTGTCCTCCTGGCCGTTCTCGTCATCGTCATCCAAGGATGTACTGGAACAAGCGTCCGGCCAGGAGGACCGCGCCCGGGAGACATCCTACCGTTTCTCCAGTTCATGGCTCTCCTACAGACCGGACTCATCGTGGCGAGTCACGTTTTGTTCATCCTGTTTTTGCGAGGGGTGGCCGTCTATTTTTCGAATCCGCGATTCAGTGCGAACTGCGTAGCGTACAACGTCGTGTATGTCGCGTATTCTGTCGTTTCGTTGATGTTCCTGTTTCTTCTGCCGATACCTCCCCGAGGGCCCTTGTGGTTCCTGAGGAATGCCGTCTTTTCGATTCCAATGATGTCGGATCTCACAGGCTTGTACGTCCTCGTGCGTGTGGCATTATTTGTTTGGTTTATCTTCCTAATTGCTCAAGCTCGAAATACCCTCCGAACTGGAATCCAAAGGAACCGAAGAACATGGGCTGAGTGGTAATCGAGACAATCTCGAGATCCTCCCGTCGAAAAGAACCCGAAGGCAAATTCGAACCAAGCGATACCATGACTTCGAGGAACACCGAGTATAATCACGAGAAAGAACGCACCCCACCCAAAGTGAGAAGTATCATGACCAACCCGGCACACCCTCCCCTATCTCGACGTCACTTCTTCCAAGACTGTGGCTATGGCGTCGGCAAGATTGCCCTCGCCTCGTTACTCACCGGCGCAACAACAACCAGCGCCGATTCGCCACACACAGGCACACGCAATCCACTCGCACCGCGTCCACCGCACTTCGCCCCCAAGGCCAAAGCCGTCATTCACTTGTTCATGGCCGGTGCACCAAGCCAACTCGAATTGTTCGACCACAAGCCACGACTCAAACAACTCGAAGGCCAACCGATTCCACCCGAAGTGATCGGTGGACAACGATATGCGTTCATCCGACCCGATGCAGCAACGTTAGGTCCTCGTTATCGGTTTTCTCGATGCGGACAAAGCGGATCCGAGTTGTCCGAGATGTTGCCCCACCTGTCGCGGGTCGCCGACGACATCTGCATCATCAAATCGATGCACACCGACCAGTTCAACCACGCTCCTGCACAAATCTTCTTTAACACAGGATTCTCGCAACCGGGACGACCGAGTATCGGTTCGTGGGTGATCTACGGACTCGGTGCGGTGACGGATAACTTGCCCGCATTCGTGGTCATGTCCACAGGCAGCGGCATCAGCGGTGGAGCCTCGAACTGGTCAAGCGGATTCATGCCGACTCGATATGCCGGCGTTCGGCTTCGCAGTCGCGGAGAGCCCATCTTGAATGTCGCAAGTCCGACTGGCCATGACCAAAAACTCCAACGCGACACGCTCGATCTCGTCAATCAACTCAATCGTCAGCGACTTTCTGCCGTCGGAGACCCAAATATTGCAGCCCGGATCGATTCGTATGAGATGGCCTTTCGTCTCCAAACGTCCGCCCCGGAATTGACGAACTTGCAGACCGAAACCCAATCCACTCTGAGGATGTATGGTTGTGATCCAGCTCGTCCGTCGTTCGCGAGGGCCTGTTTGTTGGCCCGCCGAATGGTCGAGCGAGGTGTGCGGTTCGTCAACATCTATCACGAAGGCTGGGATGCCCACTCCGACGTCGCAGGCAATGTTCGTCGAAATTGTGGAGCGACGGACCAAGCATCAGCGGCCCTCATCCAAGACTTGAAACAACGTGGGCTCCTGGACGACACGCTGGTCATCTGGGGGGGCGAATTCGGCAGAACACCCATGGTCGAAAGTAATCCGGCCCTCGGTCGTCGACTCGGCCGCGACCATCACCCACAAGCCTTCACCGTTTGGCTCGCTGGAGGTGGCGTTCGGCCAGGACTGACTCATGGCGCCACTGACGAACTCGGTTTCCACGCCATCGAAAACCGAATTCACATTCACGACCTCCAAGCCACGATTCTCCACTTGCTCGGACTCGATCACGAACGGCTCACGTATCATTACGCCGGTCGCGATTTTCGATTAACAGACGTACACGGGCATGTGGTTCAAGATATTTTGAGGTGACATCAATCCGCCGCATGCGATGGAACGTCGCTAATTCGGAGTCCGTTCTCCATAAATCTCGAAGCACCAACATCCATAGGGCGAAAGAAGCAAGGCGGGACGCAAATCGTTAGCTCCGAATCGTTTTTCTAGGCCTTCCTCTGCCTCGCCTCGCGTAACGTCCTCCGAAACCGAGAGTCCGGGGCGAATCGGCCACGATTTTCGATCGCGGGCCAAGCCATTATTTCCGACCAACTTGCCGCCTCGTCCAAGTGGTTATTGCTTCTGAGACTGGAGCTAACATACAATAACAATATGATGCTAGACTCCAACGATGTTCTCACGATTCATGACTCGCCTCAACTCACAAGCCCCACACTCGTCATCGGATTTTCTGGGTGGATGGATGGGGGAGATGTCTCGACCGGCACCGTCGAGCGGCTCATCGATCTGCTCGATGCTCGTCTTGTAGCGGAAATCGATCCGGAACCGTTCTACATTTACAATTTTCCAGGGTCGATGGAGATCACGGCCCTGTTCCGCCCGCACATCGAGATCGAAGACGGGTTACTCCAATCCATGAGTCTACCCGAAAGTCAGTTCTATTGTGTCGATGATGCCAATCTGTTGTTGTTCCTCGGGAAAGAACCGAATTTGTATTGGCGTACGTACGGGGACTGCATTTTCGACTTCGCAAAGCGTTCCGGCGTCCAACGCATCTTGTTCGTCGGGTCCTTCGGCGGAGCCGTGCCACACACACGCCAGCCCAGACTGTTCGTCGTTTGTTCGGACGAAAAAATGATGTCCGAAATGGAGCAGTACGGATTGCAAAGAACGGGATACTCCGGCCCCGGTTCGTTCTCCAGTTACCTCTTGTCGCGGGCCGACACCGTGGGCCTCGAAATGGCGTCTCTGGTCGTTGAAATTCCGGGATACCTCCAGGGACCGAACCCGATGAGCATCGAAGCCGTCACACGCCGTTTGGCAAAAATCTTCAAGCTCCCTCTCGACCTGGACACCCTCCGCACAGCAAGCACCGAGTGGGAGTTAGAAATCTCGAGCATCATCGAAGAGAACGAGGAACTGGCCGACAAGGTCCGCGAACTGGAAGAAGAATACGACAACGAACTCCTCCAAGAGAGCAGCGAGACCGACGACCCACAATCGTGATCAACACTCCAAGAACCAACACAAACACCACTCTTATTCATCCGACCAACCCTCGCGTGTACCTGGCAAGCTTTGCCTGCTTGTCGTAAGTACACGCCCCTCGCGTGTACCTGCCATCCGGACAAACATTTCTTGTCCGCTCCCTATTCCAGGAAAAATGAAGATCCGGTTTACCCAACAACTCTCGCTTCCCGTCATAGAAACCCAATGACTGCGAATCCTCTCATCGTGTCCGTACGTTGTGCGTCTACCAGGAGGAATTTCCCATGACCAGGACTTGGCCGAAAGTGGTCCTTACCTTGTTGGCGTTGAACCTGATTCTCGGCTTGGCCATCGGCCAAGAAACCAAATCCACAAAACCGAAATTCGACGAACTCGCCAAAGCGAGACTGGCCGTCAAGGAAGCCATCTTGGCCGAACGTTTTCAGGAATTTCTCGAACTAGTCGTCCGACTCAAAACGCGAATGGAACGCAGCAACGACAAGGCCGACAAGAAACGCGCCGCCGTCCTCGCGAAAGTCCTGAAAGAAGCCCAAAACGTTTCGCTGCAAACGCAGTTCGAACAGATGGTCAAGAGTTTGAATCAACTCGACATTAAATCCACCACAAAGATCAAACAAAGCTACAACGATGCGAAACAAATAGCCGACGAATTGCAGCGACTACTGATCATCCTGAAAGGTCAAAAAGAACTCGAGAATCCAAAAACTCCCTCCGAGATTCGAGACCGTCTGCTGGCCCTTTGCAAACGAATGCTCGTGCAACAAAAATATGTGTACAAGGGAACCAGGTCGATTGCGGACGCAGTGGCCAAACGAAAACCACACGAACCCACTCGCATAGAAGCGATGCGAGCCATCGACCTTTCAGTGGCCGAAAACTTGATTCACGACGACGCCGTCAAGGCCATCAACTTACTCAAGGGCGATGTGTCGGCGGTCGTGTTCCCAACCGTGTTTCTCCAACTAAAACAGGACATCGTGAACGTCGAAGACCGGTTGGAAATCATCGACGTTGGAAAAACGACCCAACGAATCGAACTGGACATCATCTCAAGTTTGGAGGAGATGATTGAGGCCTTGGAGAAAGCGAAACAAAACGAAGAAAACCCACCTCCAACCCCACCAACGCCAATTCCACCAAACCAAAAACCACCATTGGTCGATCGTATTGCCGAGTTGAAACTCATTCGGGCAATGCAGAGGCGTTTAAACAGACGCACGAAAGTCTATGGCCAACAATACAAAGGAGAACAAGCCAGCGAACCACGAATCCGAAAGGAACTCCGGCAACTCGCCGACCGCCAAATGGAAATCGCTAACGTCACAACAAAACTCGCCAAAACAGATTCGCAGAGGTCGGGTGGTTCACCCAAGCAAAGTATTGCGGCAAGATAGCAGGAACTTGCACGCACTTACAGGTGTTCCTCTGGATTTTGGAATACGGAAAATCGCAGGTACACACTGGGCTGCTCACAAGTTGGTGTTGACATCGATTTTTTCTTCGATTGAAGTACAGCAATCGATTACGGTTCTTTGTTTGCGGAAAAGGATGCCCTATGACCACCTCAACTTCCAATCTGTCCGAACCTCACAACTCTTGCTCCACTCCACGCTCGCCCATGCGCTGCTTGCTCGCCTCCGCACGCAACTCACGAGCCAAGTGGAAGGCCAAGGCTCAAGAAAGACAACAACAAATCAAGAAACTCAAGGTCCGACTCTACGACCTGGAAAAATCCAGACAAAACCACGCCCAAAACGCCCAAAACCGAAAAGACCAACTCCGAAGCGCCCAACAAACCATCGAACAACTCCAACTCCAACTCCAACACACAAAAGATCAACTCCAACAACCTCAACAACCCACCCCAACTAACGACAACAGCACGCCGAAAAAAAAGAAACGCCACAGCCAACCGAACAACTCCGCGCTAGCGAAAACCCCAACCGTTTAGCTACCCACTACAGCTTGCCGATCATACGCCTGGCCACGGACTTGGTTCTCCGGGCCTCGCTCACGTTCCGGGCCGCCGCCCGCACACTCGCTGTCTTGGCCAAAGCGTGGCTCGGGACCGACCAAACGCCTTGCCCCAACACGATTTCTAATTGGGTCTTGCGTTTGGCCTAGGGCCAACTCCACAGACCCTTGCCAGCAGGACCTTGGGCGTGGTTCGTCGACCTGACGCTGACTGTCGGAGATAAGAAAGTGTTGCTCGTCGCCGGGGTTCGGGTGGATCAAATTCCTTTTGGCCAACGCTCCCTGGTTCCGAGCGACCTGACGCCCATCCACATCGCTGTTGTTTGCGACACCAAAGCCCAGACGGTCTTGGCCGAGTTGCAAAAGGCGGCTCTCCGAACACCTTCTATTCGCTGCATCACGACCGACCAAGGGGCCGATGTCGTCAAGGCCGTGCGTCTTTTCCAACAACAAAACAAAGGCATCGCTCACATCAGCGACATGGCCCACTTGGGAGCGAACTTGCTCAAGAACCGATGGACGGCCAATCCCAGGTAAAACGAGTTCGTCGAGAAACTCACGAGCACCAACGCCAAGTTGCGACAAACCAAACTGGCCTACGTCTTGTCTCCGAAACTTCGCGCGAGGGGACGGTTCTTGAGCGTCGGTGTGTTGATTCGCTTTGCGATGCGTGTGTTGCGTTGGCTCGATTGGGGGTTGGCCGAGGAGGCTGCCAGAGAGAAATACGGTTGGCTTTTGGACTTCCGCGAGGACTTGGCGGCTTGGCGCAGAGAACAGCAGTTGGTCGAGCGGACAGTTCGAGAGGTCCGGACTTTTGGTTGGACCCAATACCGGCTCGACTCGTTGGAGGACATTTGGGAGTTGGCCAGCAGTGCCGAGAAGGACTTGGTCGAGAGGCTGCGAAGTCTGTCTCGTCAGATGATAGCTCGAGTGGGCCAGAACGAAACATTGCCTGGCAGCACCGAAGTGCTCGAATCGGCGTTTGGCCAGTAAAAGCGAATGACCGAAGCGGGTCCGAGTCCGGCGGCGAGCCGTTTGGTATTGGCTTTGGGGGCCATCTTGGAGCCGATACAGGAGTCCGACGTCGAAGAGCATTTGCGAGAAACGCCGTGGAAGAAGGTCCTCAACTGGGTCAAAAAGCGCATCGGAGCCACGATGCAGAAACTCAGAGCCCAGTTCTAAAAGGACACACAAATACCCAAAACATGCGTAACCAAAAGCGGATGAAACCAAAACATGTCAACACCTAGTTGTGAGCAACCCAGTCCATTCCCCTACCTGATCCGAATGAGGTGACCCACGTACAATTTAGTTCCGATGGAAAGCTTCTTGCCACTCCACATTCCGGAGGTTCTTTCAAACTGTGGGACGTCAAGTCGGGGCAAGAACTTGTGACTTTGCGAGGGCATGCAACGATGGTCCGGCGCATCGTCTTCAGCCCTGACCTTAGAACCATCGCAACAACAGCAGGGCTCAGGAGAATCAACATCTGGACTCTGAAACAGAACCAAGAACGCACGACCTTACGGGAGCACGAAGGGAGTGTTATAGCCGTTGAGGTGAGCCCCGACGGTAAAAGCATCGCGTCAGTAGGCGGCGCCGCTGGTTATCGAAGGGACACCAAGAGGTTCGGCGAGATCAATTAGATTGTTCTTGAACAGGCCAGGAAGTTGCCTAAGAGCCCAAAATACGATCCCACTTGGCAAGATGATAGGCGACCTTCTGAGCTGGTGTCATCTTTGTGAAATCCGGTTCACCATTTGAGGTCCCTGTCCAGAGGCTAGACTCCGTTTGCGGACTGGCGGACTCGGTCACTTTACACTTACCGTTGCACTGACACCCACCATTACAGGATGTTGTCGCCATCGCTGGGGATGTCTGTGGCTGAGATGATGGCAAGCTGTAGGTTGTCCCCGAGCCTGCGTAATTCATCACGGCAGTCCGGAGTTGAGTGTCCTCTTCGAGACTCCGATGAGGTCGGATGTTGAGGCGTTCCAGGACGGCATGGTAGGCCAGGACAGCTTCTTCGGCTGTGACTTCACCGTCCGCGATGAGTCGGAGGAAACGTATGAACGCGAGTTGGTTTTCGGCGTTATTGATCTTGCGACCAAAGAGGGCGATTTTGGCTCCGTACTTCTTGGCCTCGCTGAGCAACTTGAAGGCGTCATAGGTCGTCCCTGCAGCTCCCCCGAGAATTCCTACCACCAACTGCGGGTGATGCCGGATCAACTCCTCCATGGCTTTCGGGCCATGGTAAACCATCTTCAAAAAGACTGGACGTCCTTTCGAAGTCATACTTCCCAGAGTCCGCACTATAACGTCATTGATGAATCTCGTCGCCGACTCGGAAGCCACTGCCTCGGTCAGATTGGGATCGAAAATTTCAAGAAAGTGTCGGAACTTATTACGTTCAGCCTCGATCCGGAAAGCCTGATACTCCTCAAGAGCGTGACAGTCGATTGCCGCATTGTTGTTTACCGTGATGCTGTAAAGACCCAGATCCACGCCGAGAGTTCGCTGGTCATTGCGACAATCCACATGGCCGCACGACATGTGATCGGGGGGCGGATGCTGTAAAAGTGCGGAGGGATGCCTTGGGGAAATTTCCTCTCGATGAATGTGCACGTCCGTGATGTCGTTCGCTCGAACTGCAGGAGTGACGGGACTGTTGTCAAAGAGTCTTTTATGAATCGTCAAGACCTTGCTAGTGTTCGCAGACATCAATACAAGGTCAACAAGCCCCTGACAAACTATCTGCTCGATGGTGTTTCGGTACTCAGCAAGGGTGCGGTACTTCAGTTCTCCACCGTGTGCTTCGGGTGACTTTCCCGGAGCACCGATCGAAAGAGCCATGTCTGCATCCTTGGCATCGGCAAGAATGAAGTCCTTGCACCCATGGGGGTCGGCATGGATGCGAGCCAGTTTCTGATCGAGCGATTTTTGCATCGGTGGTCACCGAAAGCAGATGCTTGTTTCGAGTCACTCCGAGGTTGAACTTCATCTCTCACTTCTGTTGCCACGCCGATCTTGGGATGACACGACCATTGCTGTAACTGGAGGTCGTGTACGTTGGCGTGCCGTTGCTTTGTCCATTCGTCTGGGGAACGGCCTTGGTAAACTGTTGGCGGACAGAACCAATCCGGTCTTCGACCTGCTTGATGGTTTTCTTGAGAACGTCTGCTGAATGCTGCAAACCCATTCGTTCTTTAGCCGTCAATGCTAGTTCGACTTGTTGTCGAACGCCGCCACACCCTACAACCGTGGGGACCGAGAAGCAGACGTCCGACACTCCGTAGAGACCTCGTTGGAGCGTACTCACAGGAAGAACAGATCGGGTATCGAGTAGTAAGCTGTGAACTACGTCAGCAATGGACAACCCGACAGCGAATCCTGACCCACCTTTGAGCTTGAGGAGGGTGGCCCCAGCTTTTTTGGTCTCTTCGAACACTTCACGTTGCAACGTAGGAGTACATCCGGGCCATTGTTCAAGAGGTAGACCGCTAACAGTGGCGCTGGACCAGATGGGAATCATGCTGTCACCATGTTCCCCGAGAATCATGGCGTTCACTTGGGAAGAGGGCACATCCAGACGCTGGGATATGTACCCACGGAATCGAGCAGTGTCGAGTTGTGTCCCGAGCCCAATTACTCGCTCCCAGGGAAGTCCCGAACGTTGGACTGACAGAAAGGTCAAGACATCGACTGGGTTACTGACAACGACCAGATAGCTAGATTGTTTGAGTCCAGCCGACTTGATGTCGTCGAGGATTGTGAGATACAGATCGACATTCCGATTGATCAGATCGAGCCGGCTCTCGTCGGGCTTTCGACGAAGCCCTGCCGTGACGACGATGACATTGCTGGTCGGGATGTCTTCCATCGAACCGGCTTTAATTCGTTGATCTCCCATGAGGCTAGCCCCGTGAAGGAGATCAGTGGCTTGGCCCAGAGCGAGGTCGTTGTTGGCGTCGATGACACAAATGTCCGAGACGATATTCGCACACTGCAAGGCGAAGGCGGTCATACTCCCGACGAGGCCACCCCCACCGATGATGCTGACTTTCATGTTGGCGAAGCTCCCGTGGTAACGTAGGTATCTCTAGAAGCATGTGACGGTGCTGGTACTTCTGACAGCTCCGTTTGAATTGGTTTGGACAAAGGTTTTACGCTCGGAACCGAACGATTGATCAGAATATTGACAAGACACAATGCGACCGACACAAGGGAAACAATTCCGATGACTCCCCAAACGATAGCACAGACTCCGACGGCATTGGAATTGAGTTCGTGCAACTGAAGAACCAATGACATACACATCAGCCCGAGGATGAACCCGGCCGCGGGAATAATCGTGGCCACACACGCAGACGCCACAATCGAGGACCGTTTGAGGCTAGCCAGTTCCTGGGTTCTCTCCGGGTCGGGTAGAGGAATCCCGCGTTCGAGGGATTCCATTCGCTCTTTGTGCTCAAGTTGGCGGAGTCGTTCCCTAAAAGCGTGTTCCTTATCCTGCCTTTGGGCAAGGGCTGTGAGTTCCTCTCGACGAATTTCGGGGGAGACTTCGACTTTATTGGCTGCTCGCAAAAGTTGGAGCAGGTCGTCTGCGTTTTCGACCTTAGCCCCGGACCCGTTAATGAGAAGCATCAGCCCTCGCATGTCTTTGGGTTCAAGAGCCACCAGCCACCCCTTCAAGTCTTTGCTGCGAGGTAGCCGCTCCATTCAGTTGGCCCATGACCTGGTCGGTAATGATCTGTACCATCCGCTCCATGTCGATTGAGCCGTTCCCAAGTCCATTAGCCGGAGGTATGCCAGTGGGGCATTCTGAGACGTAATCATCACGCTTAAATGCGTGGGGCTGAGGAACGAAATCGCTGTAACCTCGATCAAAGACACTATTGCCGCAGAGGTCACAATCTTCGAGTCCAAAACGCGGGTCGTCGTATCCTATTCGTTTCTTCAAAGCGAGAAGCTCGGCGGTCTCTTGATTACTGAAGTAATTGACCCGACCGAGTTGCTTGGCCAGCAGCAGAATGCGGCAATAAGCATCGATGATTTCGGAGTTCCAGTAGGCTTTTTCGATGTCAGGCCCGAATGTCACTGTTCCATGGTTGGCAAGCAAAATCGTATTGCAGTCCTTGACATAGGGAACGATTGTGTCAGCGAATTCTTGTCCACCTGGAGTCTCGTAAACTGCAATGGGCACTTCGCCAAGGAACACTTCGACCTCGGGAAGCACGCATTTTGGGATCGGCTCGTGAGCTACCGCAAACGCGGTGGCATGGGGTGGGTGGCAGTGGACAACAGCCTTGATGTCAGGTCGGTGCTTGTACACTGACAAGTGCAGTAGCACCTCGCTCGTCCGTTTCTTAGTTCCGGAAATTTGGTTGCCTTCCATGTCGACCTTGCAGATGTCCTCGGGTTTGAGATAACCCTTTGAGACCATCGTGGGCGTACAAAGGACCTCGTTCTCGCCAACACGGACTGTGAGGTTTCCGTCGTTGGCCGCCGCGAAACCCTTCGCGTAGACTCGTCGACCGATTTCACAAATGTCTTCTTTGAGCTTGTATTCGTTCATGATGGTGACACCACATTTACTTGGTCGAGGATGCAGGCACAATACGCGTCAACGGCCTTCTTTTCGGGATAAAAGGGAGCAGCCGCTTCGACTCCCTCACTCGTCGCAATTCGATCTCCATTCCCAGCCCCAAGCTGGTCATAAATGACGAGTGCCTCGCCATCGCCGGGGCTATTCTCCTTCAGAGCTTTGAGACTGCAAGGAACGCCAATGATCCATCGTGCGCCGACGAGGTCAGGATGGCAACGAGACAGGGTTACGGTTCCAATGACTTCAGCAATGCGCATGACCGTCGAGTTCTCCAAGAATCTTGGCAATGTCTTGTGGACAGGCTGGTTCGGAGATGTCTGCCGCCATCTGGAGTATCTGACGGAGTTCAAAAAACGTCCTTCCCGGCATCTCGACGACCAACAAATTCGCCCCCACAGTCAATGTCGCTTTGGCAGCCTGAAGGAAAGTCGAAATCCCGATAGCCCGAACCCCCGACACTTTGTTCGCCACACAACAAATCAGTCCAGGGTCAACAGTGAAGAGAAAACCTCCTCGACACTGACCAGCACTGATCCAAGCAGCCGCTTCCTTTGCCCATTGGCCAAGTTGATGCTCTGAGTTCTCAGGAAACTTTTCGAGCACAACACCCCTTCGAGTAATCGTGGCTACCGCTGATGCCAGAAGCGGATAGTGGCGATCGCTGGCATAGCCCCAACTCCCACGATTCGATTGGTGAGCATCGACATCCGTTCTTGTCAGAGACAGCGAACGTTCCTTGACAATGTCCAATGCGAGGGGAGTGACTACCGCGTCGCTCGGAATTTCGATAACCCTATGTCCGTTCAGGCGTTGCTCGAGAGATTCCGCCGTGACCAGCCTTTGGGTCCATCGCAGGATGTTATCGTCATCCGACATATCTGTATGGAAGATCATGGGTTCATAAGTTAATCGCAGAGTCCAAGAATCATCCATCGGGCAGGGGTGTCTCGGGCTCCGACGGTTTCTCGGGTTCCTTTTCCGTCGGCGCTCAAAATGACGATGTCACCTGATTTGGCTCCTTGAGGATCAACAGCTAAAATAGGGTCTCCATCTCCTTGCCCTTGCGAATCAAGTTTCTCAACAAGCAAGAGTCGCCATCCTTCCAATGTTGGGTGTTTGATGGTCGAGATAGCGTGACCCAACACCTTGCCGAGTTGCATTAGTTAGTCCTTGTTCCAGCTTCCTATTTCCCAATCGATTAGCTTACAGCACTCGCATCCCACCAGCTGCCGTCGTTGTCCGACGCTGACGAGTGAATGTCAGCGGTGTTGTCACACCTTCTCCCGTTGGTGTTGCGATGCTGAAGCTCAAATATCCTTCACCACCCAATCCTAAGCTGGCCATACTTGGTCCATTTTGGACAAACAAACTCGTGTCGACTAACCGACCCATTCTTGTAATCGTTTCGACGTTGCGAGAGTGAATGATCGCAGTGTGTTTGAATCCATGTTCGTACTTCACCGCCATCGCAATGGCAGTATCGACGTCAGGAACTCGGACGAACGGGACGAACGGCATCATCTGTTCGTGATCCACGAATGGGTTGTGTTCGTCCGTCTCGCCGAAGACCAGTTCGGTGTCTCCAGGGATTTCGACACCGGCGTACCGGGCCAGGACCGCTGCATCCTGGCCAATGAGATCCTTGTTGACGATCAGCTTCCTCTTGTCCTCGGAGTGAGGTACGAAAGCCGCTCCCGTCAAGGCTTCGATTTGCCCCGCCGTCAACTGAACGGCCTTGTGGCGAGTCATGGCCTCCAAGAGTTCATCGAAGATCGCATCAACGGCGAATACTTCTTTCTCTCCGATGCATAACAAATTATTGTCGAATGCCCCTCCAGCGATGATCGATTGGGCAGCCAGATCGAGGTCAGCCGTTTCGTCCACCACGACGGGTGGATTACCAGGACCAGCAACGATGGCACGCTTAGGACTTCGCAGAGCTGCTCGACCAACTGCTGGTCCCCCAGTAACGCAAAGGAGACGGACCAATTTGTGATCGAAGATCGCCTGGGCCGATTCGAGTGTCGGAGTTCGAATGATGGTGAGCAAGTTGTCGATGCCAATGGCTTCGTAGATGGCTTGGTTGAACATTTCTGTCCCTTTGCAGGCAATCCGAGCACCACTGGGATGCGGATTGCACAGTAGGGAGTTCCCGGCCGCCAACATGTTAATGGCGTTTCCTGCTAGTGTCGGGACCGAGTGAGTCACGGGAGTAATGATCCCGATGACACCAAACGGAGCGTACTCCGTCAACGTGACTCCGTTTTCTCCAGCGTAGGCTTCGGTCCTAAGGAACTCGACCCCAGGTGTCTTCTCGGCAGCCGTCACCAGCTTATCGATTTTGTGTTGGAGGCGACCGATCTTCGTTTCTTCGAATTCTTCCCTTCCAAGAGGTTCAGCTTGCTCAGTGCAAACGCGCCGGACACAGTCAACGGCCTTTTTCCTCTCCTCCATACTCCTCTTCTCGAACTCCTTCTGGGCAGCAGCAGCAGCTGTGGCTGCAACATCAACATCGTCGAAGACTCCCCAGCTGTGCCCATGACCGTTGGACGATGGTTGCGAGAGGGAAGCCGGTGCAGGTTGTCCGTTGCGCATGTTAGTGAGAACTTCGGACACAACAGAGCGGATGAGGTCGTCAGTAATCTGCATGGTGTTACCCGTCGTTGTTTTCTTCTACGATGATCGGGGGATGTCATTCCCCAGAGTTTCTTTCGCGTGCGTTGAATATCGTTTGGTGCTTCAAGTTGACAGTATCGACGATACCAATGATCGCCGCGTCCACAGGCAGTTTCTCCGTCTCAGGGGTGAGCCGAGCACTCGAGCCTTGGACAATTAAGACCAACTCTCCATGACCGGCCCCCACGGTATCGACCACTACGAATGTCCTTCCAGTGGACACCAGTTTGTGTTCACCTTTGGAATCCACCCTGTAGGGCTCGACCGTCAAAAGTTTATGTCCGGTCATCGATGCTGTCTTTTGAGTCGCCACGACGCTACCAGTTACTTTCGCCAGAAACATATGTCAGTGCCTCCAAAGTAGCAGGCACAATCAGCGTGCCGTTGCCAAACCAAGAAGAAGCGGACTATCACCTCTTTACGAGATGGATCGCCATACCTGCTACTTTATTCCAACACTTCCTTAGCTTGCCGAGCGACTATCAATTCTTCGTTCGTCGGAATGGTCCAAAGCTGAACTCGACTCTCTTCGGCATCGAATCGAGCTTCGCCTTTGACCTGACCATTCTTGCCCTCATCAAGTTCAATTCCGAACCAGCCGAGGTCGGAACAAACCCCCTTACGAACTGTCACAGAGTTCTCTCCGATGCCTCCAGTGAAGACAATGGCATCCGCTCCTCCCAGATGCACCAGATACGCTCCGACATAGTGTCGGATGCTGGCGATGTAGACCTCCAGTGCCAGTTTTGCTCGTGGGTTCGTGTCAGCCGCCTCTTCGATGTCTCGAAGGTCATTACTGACACCGCTGAGTCCTAGCAATCCGGACTTGGTAGCAAGGTCACCTAACAACTCTTCGCAGTTCTTGCCAGTGGCTCGCATGAGAGCAGGGAGAGCGAAGGGATCGAAGTCACCGACGCGATTGTTTTGCGGGAGCCCAGTCTGCGGACTCATGCCCATAGTTGTGGCGATAGATTTTCCGGCCCTGATGGCACACAGAGAGCTGCTGCCTCCAAGATGACACGAGATAATCCTAGCCTCGGGATTACCAAGGGCCTCACTGGCCCGTGTACCGATGTATCGATGACTTGCTCCGTGGAATCCCCACCGTTTAATCCCGTGTTGCTCGATCCATTCGTAAGGAACTGCATAGACCTTGTTCGCCAGTGGTATCGTCTCGTGAAAACCAGATTCGAAGGCCGCCACCATAGGAATGTCTGGGAGTTCTCGGGACAACAGTCGCATTGCCTTCACGTAGGGTGGGTTATGAGCCGGTGTCACATCGGAATAGTCTTCCATGGCCGTGAGGACCTCGTTGTCGACCCGGTGGACTCCGGTCAATGCCCTTGCGTGGACCGCTTTGAACCCGATGGCTGCCAATTCCGAAGGATCGGAGAGACACGCGAACTTAGGGTCTGCGAGCTGTTGCAGGCACAGACGAACGGCGACGGCATGGTCCCGAGCATCTAAGGTTGTTTCCTCCTTCACTGCACCGACCTGGACAAAGCAATTAGACTCGGGGGAGCCGATGCGTTCGACGCCTCCGCGAGCCAACAATACTTCGTCGGTCATGTCAAACAGACGATACTTGAAGGAGGTACTGCCCAAGTTTGCTACAAGGATTTTCATGGTGGGACGTCCGTTGCCGTTCTTCCTAGATTGTGTCCTACTTCGCCAAGAACGTTTCGATGACCGCTTCTTCCGGTCGTGGTATGACGTGAGCGCTGAGCAGTTCTCCATTCTGGCTTGCAGCGTGCGATCCAGCTTCCACGGCAGCTCGAACGGAGCCGACGTCACCACGGACAAAAGTTGTGACGAAACCTCCACCGATCTGAACTTGTCCGGCAAGAGCGACATTGGCTGCTTTGCACATGGCGTCCGTTGCCGCGATAGTGGCGATGAGTCCTTTGGTCTCGATCAATCCCAGCGCCTCACCGTTACCATTTCGAAACCCATTGTTCATCGGAGTATCCCTTTAGCTATATATCCTGGTATTATCAGTGTCTGTTGTTGGGGGTTACACACCAGCTGTATGTTCTTCTTCTTTCTTTCCGGCGATTGGCAGGACTGATCCGAGGTCCTCGTGAGGTCGTGGGATGACCTGGACACCAACGACTTCACCAACTCGCGAAGCGGCAGCGGCTCCTGCGTCGATCGCAGCCTTGACAGCGGCGACGTCACCAACGACCATCGCAGTCACCAAGCCGCTACCTACTTTCTCCCAACCGATGAGTGTGACGTTGGCAGACTTGAGCATTGCGTCACTCGCTTCGATCAAACCAACTAAACCCTTGGTTTCGATCATTCCAAGAGCTTCCATGTGATGACTAGCCATGAGTGGGATACCTCGAGGTTATGTGGTCTTTGGGTCGTATTTGCGTTATTTGTAGAGTTCCACCTTGGTCGCATTTGGCAAGTTACAAGCATTGCCTTCGTCGGTGTCAATGTGGACTTCGAGTTTGCTCGTTTCGTTTACGCGGACAAGGAGTCCTTCCATGGTCGTTGGACAGTCACTGTGAATCCGGAGGTTCATTCGGTCACCGTCCTTGACCCCGTAATGGGCTGCATCCGATGGTCCCATGTGGACATGACGTTCGTGTCGGATGACCCCCTTGGTCAGCTCAATCATTCCAACCGGTCCAAGGAGGTAGCAACCCGGTGTGCCTTCAATGTTGCCGCTCTTTCGGACAGGTGCGTCGATGCCTAGCGAGATCGCATCGGTGAACGCCAACTCGACTTGACTGTGGTCTCGACACGGTCCCAAGATTCGCAAGTTGGCAATCATCCGGTGTCGCGGTCCAATGATCGTCACGGTCTCCTTCGCTGCAAAGAAACCGTCTTGATAGAGGTCCTTGTGAACGTGCAGCTGGTGCCCTCTGCCATACAGCAGCTCAAGGTCTTCCTGAGTGACATGACAGTGTCGTGCAGAGATGTTCACGACGAGCTTTGGGGCGACAAGTCCACCGGATGATATTTGTGGTGTTGGTTGCAACTGTCGGGTCAACGCTTGGCGGACCATGTGCTCGACGTTGGACCTCGTGATCAACGGGACAGCCGGAACTGTGGTCGCTTGATGACCGTTGCCCGCTGAGACACCGTTGCTCGTGTGGCCAAGGGCTTGGCGGACCATCTGTTCGATGATGGACCTGTCGATTGTTGAACTGCTCATGAGGAAAAATCCTCTCCATTCCGGTTCGTGTTCCCGGCGAGTATGACCTTGGTGTCGGTTTGGTCCAAAAGTTGGCGCTGCTCAGGAGTCAACTGGTCGTCGACGATCAACATGTCGACCGAACCAAAGTCGCACAGGAATGCGAGTGCTTGGCGTCCGACCTTCGTGTGGTCGGCTACGACGACGACTTCCTGGGCACATCGCATCATTTGTCGTTCGGTTTCCACAAGTAGCATGTTGCTGTTGAAGAACCCCTTCACGTTAATCCCACTGATGCTGAGTATCGTTTGATGCACGTTGATGTCTTCCATCATCCGTACTGTTACAGGACCTAGTGCGACCCCTGTTTTTGGGTAGACATAGCCGCCGAGCATTACCAAATCAGTCTTGGGGTTGTTGGCAAACAAGTTTGCGATCGGCAAACTGTTGGTAACGATCTGAAGTGACCGATTTACAAGCAATTTGGCCACTTCGAGAGTCGTCGTTCCGCCATCAAGCAAGACTGTGTCGCCATCCTGGATTCGTGAAGCCGCCTTCTCTGCGATCAAACGTTTTTCGGCGAGTTGGCTCGTCAAACGTTCCTCGAGAGCGGGCAGCTGGATGCCATCGCCTGTACAAATGGCACCACCGTGAGTTCGCTTCAACAACTGTTTTTCGTCAAGGTAATCCAAATCCCTGCGGACAGTAGAATCGGACACCTTCAGGAGCTTGACTAAGTCTGGGAGGCTCAGGAATCCGTGCTGAGTGACCAGTTCCAGTACTTTTTGACGCCGCTCTTCCACCAACATGCAAGATTCCATTCAATCTTGAAAGAAAAAATATCTCATTTTTGAGAGGTTACCCATATTCTCTGATCGAAAATAACGACGTCAAGAGTGTTTCTCAAAGAATATGCAAATTTTCTTTCTTCCCCGTGGAAAGAAATGGCAAGTAATTGTCATGCCTGCTGTCGTAACTTCGCTAAATCTCGACCTTGCTGAATCTTACCGAGCTATCCAATCGTCTACTTTCCGATAACTTTTCGCGAGAAGTTACGAAAGTCATAAGGACTGCTTCCACCTCGCTGCTTGAAGGAGTCGGTAATGTTCTTCCGATGTCGTCGTGTTCTTGTCCCGATGTGGTTTTTCGCCGTTTTCCTGCTAGGTCCGGCGTCCAGCCTGAAAGCCCAGATGATTCAACTCGCGAATGTCCCTAAAGTTCTCGGCAATCCCAAGTCTGTGACTCCGCTGGCGGAGTTTGGAGTTCCCGCCATCCATTCTTCTACCATCGGAACCCAGAGTTTCTGGTTGTCTTCAGATGGCACGAAGGTCTTGACCGTCCACGACGAGAAATTTCTCCTTCGTTCTCCCGGAACTGATCTCGTTCGCGAGCGCTTCGTTGGCAAGTTCGTCGATGACAAACGCCTACCGAATGTTGGAAGACGGCTTCAGGAACGGACCCTGGCTGTTGGCGAATGCGGCGATACGTTCCGTTTGGCCTGGAAACGGAATGACGAAGTGCAAGTTTGGAATGTCGAAACTGAGCGGTTGCTTTGCAAGTTTCCTTTCGCATCGCTTCACGGTAATGCACAACAAATGCTATTTTCTGGCAACGGCAAGTTCCTCGCAATATGGCAATACGCCGACCAAGGAAAAGCGAACATCCTGGAAGTGTGGGATTTAGCAACAGGTAAAAAACGGTGTCAGTGCACTCCTCCCAAGTCAGCGGTGTTTTGCCACGTTCCAGTTCTGTCAGAGGACGGCCAGCTGTTGGCCGTTGCCACGCATCAACGCCAAGACCAAACCGTTCCGAAAACGGTCTACCTTTGGGATACAACCAACGGCAAACTGTTGTTCAAGCTTGAAGGCTTGCGGACGAGCATGTTTGACTTACGATTCTCACGCAACGGACGAAGATTGATCGGGATGACCTCGCTCGTTCACATCCAAAACAAAAGGCAACCAAAACCGCTGGAAATTGACGGGAAAGTGCTCGTTTGGGACACGAAAACCGGCAAAACAATTGTCGAAGTTGAGAACTGGTTCCGAAATTCAGCTGTTTCTCCAAGTGGCCTTCTCCTGGCCAGGCAGCTGAGGAAGCAAACAGGGTTCCAAGTCGTCGATCTGACGAACGGGAAAGTCCACCAACAACGGTACTCGGGAAACCACTTTGTTGTCTTCTCACCGGACGAGAAATTGCTTGCCATCTACCAAGGAGGCAACGGAATCGATTTCTATGAGCTGTCCAGCGGGAAACTCGTGCGACCTTGTGAGAATTCAGCCTACTCTCCCCCTGTCGGCTTTACCAAGGACGGGAAACGGTTTGTAGCGGCAAAGTGGACGTATACCGGCTCGACCAAACTCCGAGCCTGGAACGTCAGCACTGGCAAAGAAATCTTGCCCAAAAAGGGGCACACAGACGCCGTCGTGAGCGTGAGGTTTTCTCCCGACGGAAGCCACGTCGCGTCTTATGGCAAAGATAACAAAGTTTGCATTTGGAACGAAAAGGCGAAGACACAAATTGGCGAGGGAACTACAGAGAGCGACGTCCTCGACGTTGGTTGGACTCCCTGCGGCCAGAATGTCGTCTTCGTGAACAAGAAGGGAACAGTGCAATGGATCGATCGAAAAGGAAAAGCCATCGAGAAGTTTTCAGTCGGTAGCGGGGTCTCGACAGCCCGATTCGCAGACAACGGTCGGACGGTCGTAGTTCACAAGACCCAAGTCGAAGTCTTCGATCTAAAGGCCAAAAAGCTCATCAAGAAATTCCGAATCTCGACCAACGGACCTCAAGAAGCTCTTCCCCGTTTCGCCTTCTTTCAGATCAAGACGCATTTCGAAGTTTCGCCGGATGGGAGATACTTGGCTCATTGTGCTCCTCAGACTGTGTCCGAAACAGGACACATCCGCTTGGATTTGTACAACACAGTGACCGGCCGGCGAATCCGGTCGATCCAGCTCTCCCACAAACAACAACAGTACGAACACACCGTCTGCACCTGCATTCGATTTTCTCCCGACGGGCGGTATCTACTTACGAGCACGGGTAACGCCAGTAACAGTTTGCGCGGCGTGATGTATTCGAACATCCGAATTCGAATTTGGGAAATCGACTCGGGTCAGAAGGTCTACACATCCGACGATATGGCCCTCAATGCAACATTTTTGGAAATGTCACCTCGTGGGTGGTTCATCGCCCATCCCGATGGCAAGCGACAACGTTGGCGGCTTTTTCAACATCTCAAAGTCGTCCTGCAGCCATCGTTCACGCCGAAAGAGCCGATTTTGGGTAGCGATCCACTAAATGGAAAGATGACACGACAGTTCTCGGCGGAGCCGTCAAAATTCCCGAGCGTCATGACGACAGGAAGGCCGACAAGCGTTTCGTTTTCCCCCGATGGCAAGCGACTCGCTGTTGGCACTGAACGGCACACTGTGCTCATCCAAGACGTTTCGAAACTAACAGTGCCTCCAAAGCGGATCGGTTTCGGTGTGCGAACGCCAACCAACGAACTCGTGGAACAGTTGGGGAGTTCGCGTGCACAAGGTGCTTACGCAGCAATGCAACAGCTCACCCTTCGCCACGAAGACGCGATCACTGCTTTGGAGAAAAAGCTCAAACCGGCTACTGGCATTCCAGCCAACAAGATCAACAAGTGGATCGCCGACTTGGATAACAAGCGTTATGCCGTCAGGCAACGGGCTTACTCGTCGCTTGTGAAAGTGGGAAGGGTTGCTGAACCAGAACTCCGCAAAGCACGAGCAAGCAACAAAAGTCTGGAGTTTCTCCAACGAGTCCAAAAGTTGTTGCACCGTTTGGAAGATTCAAGCCCCGAACTTCTCCAGATGTCTCGTCAGATAGCCTTGTTAGAGCGAATTGGTTCCAATGAAGCCATTCAACTGCTCCAGAAACTTGCGAAGGGACATCCTAACGCGGACCTAACTCGTTTAGCAAAGACAGCGCTGCGTCGATTAGTAAGACGGTGAGTCGGTTTTGCATGGGCCTGTGATCGCTAATCCCGAATCAGACAAACGAACTTTCGCTCTTCCTCGTCTATATCTAGGCCTTGTTGACAATATTTGGGTAATCTGCTGAAACTACATCGAGGATATGTTTCCTTATTTGGAAGGATTTCGCTGTGGTCACCCGCCATGATATTTCCGACGCCGATTGGGATCGAATCAAAGACCTTTCTTCCCGAACAACCTAAAGACCCCGGCGTCACGGTTTGCGAACAGGATAATCGATTCTTCCTCAACGTCATCCTGTTCGTCGCCAAAACGGGTTTGCCTTGGCGGGATCTGCCCGAAAGTATGGGCCATTGGAACAGCGGTTAACAACGCTACTATCGATGGTCGCGAAAAGTTGTTTGGCAACGTATCTTCGAGCACTTACAAGATACCGACACCGAATGGTTGTTCCTCGACTCGAGCGTCATAAGGGCTCATCAACACTCTGCTGGCGCCGAACAAAGCGGCGAGCAGTCGATTGGCCGGTCCTTAGGCGGTTTGAGCACAAAAATCCACGCTGGCGTCGATGGCTTGGGCAACCCTCTCATTCTCATTCTCACGCCCGGTCAAGAGGCCGACGTGACCCACGCGCAGGACTTAGTCAAGTCGGTTCCTAAGCCCCAGGTGGTAATTGGCAGGAAAGGATACGACTCGAAAAAGGTCATCGAGAGACTGATGGCCGAAGGCATCGAGACTCAGATTCCTTCTCGCAGGAATGCCAAAGAACCTCGGAGTGTCGATTCGCATGTTTACAAGGAACACAATGTCGTGAAGCGATTTTTCAGTTGGATCAAACAGTATCGTCGACTCGCTACACGCTATGAGAAGCTCGATCGAAACTATATCAGGTTCGTCTTCCTCGCTTCGATTATGGTGTTATTGCGATAGCCTCGACCCCACAAATCACCCAGATATTGTCAACAAGACCTAGAGAGAACCGCAAGCACGTCGGCCATTAGGGGTCGCGTTGGGTTACGAGGTTCAAGCCCAACCAGAAAGTCAATCCCGACAACACTCAGTCCCGTCGCGTCAGTGACCGTGAGGGGGATTCTTTCGAACTAAGGAATTCCCGGTCGCCAGTGAGTTACCATTTCCTCGATTCAAGAAAATCGCCCGAGGAAATCATTGCTCAGGATCGTCATCAGGGATACAGTGGAAGGATTGAAATCTTACAAATGTCTTGTTTCCAGAACCATTTTTTTAGGGAGTCGTTCATGTTGAATTTGACCCGACGTGAATTTCTTCAAGGCTCGGCGGCCTTGGCTGGTGCCGCAACTCTCGGCAATGTGATCCCCACCCAAGCAGCTCAACAGAACGGCAGCGCAAACGACCGGCTGCGTGTGGCTGTCATCGGCGTCCGTGGTCGTGGAAAAAGCCACGTCAGTGGTTTTGCAGGTCGCCACAACTGTATCGTCACCCACATTTGCGATTGCGATGAGAGCGTGGTCGACCAAGCCATTCGTTCGGCCGCTTCACGCCCCGGCAATCCTCGACCGGAATACGTCAAGGATATGCGTCGGATCATGGACAATCCCAACATCGATATCGTCAGCATCGCGACGCCCAACCACTGGCACTCTCTCTCAGCCATCTGGGCCATCCAAAGCGGCAAGCACGTCTACGTCGAAAAGCCCGTCAGTCATAACGTTTGGGAAGGTCGCCGTCTCGTCGAAGTCGCTCGACACCACAACAAGGCTTGCCAAGCCGGAACTCAAATTCGTTCAAGCTCGGGCGTCCAACAGGCCATCGCTTGGCTCCAGGCTGGTAACTTGGGGCGTGTCAAAGTGGCTCGTGGACTTTGCTACAAACCGCGTGGGAGCATCGGACAGGTAGGGGCCCAAGGCGGCCAAATCCCGAATTCCATCGATTACTCTTTGTGGTGTGGCCCGGCACCGGTCCAACGACCGATGCGACGTGGGCGCCTTCATTATGATTGGCATTGGACTTGGGACTACGGCAACGGCGACCTGGGTAATCAGGGTATTCACCAAATGGACATTGCCCGTTGGGGCCTCGGTGAATCTATGGTCGCTCCCAAGGTCTTTAGCCTTGGCGGTCGATTTGGTTACGAGGACGATGGTGAAACCGCGAACACTCAGATGTGTGTGTTTGATTATGGCCGATCGCAGTTGATCTTTGAGGTCCGCGGATTGAGGACTGCTGAGTACAAAGCTCTTGAGAACATCGGCGGAGCCAAGATCGGTATCATTTTCCATTGCGAAAATGGCGTCATGGTTGTCCCCAGCTATTCCAGGGCCATTGCGTACGACCTCGATGGCGAGGTCGTTCGACGATTCAGCGGCGGAGGAGACCACTTCGGCAACCTCGTGTCTGCCATTCGAAGTGGACGACATCAAGACCTCAACGGCGAAATCTACGAGGGACACATTTCAAGCGCTTTGTGTCACCTCGGCAACATTAGCTACCAACTCGGTAATCAGACACCCTGGAACCGAGCAAGAGGCGGTTTCCAAGACAACGAGGCGGCTTCCGAAACGTTCGAACGGATGCGTTCGCACTTGAGTGACAACAACGTCCCTGTCGACAACGGCAACTGCACCGTTGGACCGGTTCTCTCGTTGAACCCACAGACTGAGCGATTTTTGGATAACAACCGAGCCAACCAGATGCTAACACGGGCCTATCGTCGAGGCTTCGAAGTTCCGACGCAAAACAGCTAGTGTTTTGTCCCTGGACTTAGTGTCAGATCTGGAAACTCAGCCCCTAGCTCCATCGCCGATCCTATTATCGGAACGATGTCCAAATGGCGATGGCCAACATGGAAATGAATGTTCTCACGACATTCACCGATGCGCCAGCCAAGATCTTCTCATCGATCTTGGTTGGTGTTTTGCTTTGGTGTTCGTCTTTTCCCTCAACTTTGACTTCCATCGGCTGCGATGCATCAACCCGAGTATTCCCACTCGAACGATTCTCAGGCACTTTCATATCAATCGCCAGAGTATGTTGGTTCAACAGCTTTTCTCGCCTCGCCATTTGGTATCCCGAAGCCCATGCTAATCTCGGTAAGAAAAACATATATCCCATCGTACAGATGTAACAGGGAACGAAGTTCGCGTAGAATGGGTCCGAAACGAACCGTTGCGTGACATATGTCAGAAGTGGCAGGGATCCCACGTAGGCAACAGTCAGTATGGCGACAAGCGGGAAGATCCTTCGTGGCATTGGACAACTCCTCGCGATCTTTTTTATGAATCGAACCAGGCAAACATTCCTAGCCTTCGTTTATTTACGTAGACAGGGAAATAGCCTTTCTCAGGAGGTAGACAATCCAGACCCGACCTCGTGTTTCGTCCTCATCGAAGTGCCTTAAGGATTCCCCAGGGTCAGTTTGGGAAAAACGACAAGTCCGAATCGTCTGTGCGGTGTCTGCTTGGAATTCCGGGCAAACGAAGATTTCTCTACTGGGACGTATCCAGGTGAAGAAAACGTTTGGTGTTTTCTCGCTATACCCATGCAACTCCGCAAACGAATCGTTTACCCCTCATTCCGACCAAAAAAATTTGGTGAGGTGAGAGAGCCTTATCCGATTGTGATTCCTGGGGTAGTTCGATTTGAGAGAAAATTGTCTTTGTTGAATGGTGGTTCAGTGGTGACGCCAATCATGGGAGATGGAAAATGGCAGAATGGACCCGTATCCTTGGAGGATTTCCGAGGATACGGGTTGGATAGGCTCACATGGCTTTCGAACTTTACTTGACTTGCACGACGACAGAACGAGCCACATTGATCCCATCGTCGACTTCGTACATCACCACGACACGGTAGCCGGTTTTAATTTCCCTCAAGGATATACGTTTTCCAGCTTTTCGTAGAATCGTACTCGGGTGAATGTGGATCGGGAGATCTCGTCCGATCGGCATAGCCACCCGGATTGTCGCTTGCGGGATGTATACAGCCGTTACAGTTCCATCGATGACGATCGGGGTGTCCGCACCTCTTGCAGTTCTCGAAGAGGTTGGCTTCGTACTCTCAAGGGTAGGAAGTCCCACGAGCAAGGGAATCGCTATCAATGAAATCTTCAACGTCGTAATCATACAGTCTCCATGTTGAACTCGGAAAGCGTGTCTGGTCTCTCTCGTGAGTACCAAACGAATTGCATTTCGAATCCAGCAGATACTGTACCAATCAACGAGAAATGCCGACAGATGCAGTGGGAAACCGTCGTTTTCCCGCAAGAGCAGGGAATCCGACAGAAAACACAGAGTCATCTGGGAATACTCTTGCGCAGGAATGAAGAAAGGAACTTCTCAAACCCCAAAAAAGGGTCCTGTTGACCATTCGATATGTCCGAATAGCTGGGGTCAATTCAAGCTGGGCTTGGGAATGGATGGAGGCTTGAGATGATTCCATAGTTCGTCCGCCGGTACGCCGAAGAGAGTTTGTCCATCAGCCGGAGTGAAGCTCCAGGCTCCACTACAAATCTCTTCCTCGAGTTGTCCGGGACCCCAGCCAGCATAGCCCGCAAAGAGTCGAAGCTGATCGAGTTGTTCCGGATCAAGTTCCTTGATCTCCTCGAGATACGTAGCATCTGCCATGTAGATGTCTGGTGCGATTGGTTCGGGAATCGGGATGTCCGATCCTGACCAATCGGTAATACTGTGGAGCAAAAACAAGCCTTCGGTCTGGCACGGCCCGCCGGCGTAGACGGGATATTTCAAGCCTTCCACGGGGACCGGACGGTTGACCACGAGTCCGAAGGCCCCTTCCTCGTCGTGTTGGATAATCAACACCACCGATTGCCGAAAATTTGGGTCAAGCAGTGATGGTTTCGCTACAAGAAACGACCCGCTATGAAATGGCATCTTGTTCTCCCTCCAATTTTTCCAACTTACCAGGGCAAACGAGAGAGATCCACGTTTCCGCCGCTGAATACAACGCCAACACGCGAGAGGTCCATGCGGTCGCGAAAACCCTCGCTCAAGACGGCAGCCAAAGGAACGGCACCGCTCGGCTCCACGACTAATTTCATTCGTTCCCACACCAGACGCATGGCCGCGACGATTTCCTCGTCCGAGACCGTAATGACTTCCTCGACCATGTCTCGAATGATCGGCCATGTCAAGTCTCCCATACTCGTCAAAAGCCCGTCGGCGATGGTCCTTGGACTCGTTTGGGGGATCATGGTGCCACTCGCTTTGGATCTGGCCGCGTCGTTGGCACCGAGTGGTTCGGCGGCAAAAATACGCACCGCCGGGTTGAGTTCTTTGGCCGCAATACAGATGCCGGAGACCAAACCACCGCCTCCGACGGGAGCGATAATAGCACTGAGATTGGGGACCTGATCAAGCAACTCCAACGCGACGGTGCCTTGGCCTGCGATCACATCGGGAAAATTGTAAGGTGGAATCAGTGTCCCGCCAGTCTCCTGGAGAACCTGGTCCGCAGTCGTCTCTCGAGACATCTGATTGGGTTCGCATTCGATGACTCGACCACCGTAGCCTTCCACAGCACGACGCTTGACGATTGGAGCCGTCTTCGGCATTACAATGTGAGCCGGAATCCCTCGTAATTTCGCAGCGAGGGCCAGGGCTTGGGCATGGTTTCCCGAACTATGGGTGACGACTCCACGGTGGGCAACTTCGTCGGAGAGCCTGGCAATGGAATTACACGCGCCTCGAAACTTGAAGGCGCCACTCTTCTGGAGATTCTCACACTTGAAGTACAACTTCCGCTCCGCCAACTGATCAAGAGTTTGGCAGGTAAGAACAGGAGTCTCATGGGCGATTCCGTCGATGCGACAGCACGCATCCCGCACATCCTGGAGTGTTGTGGCGTAGGTCGTTTGCATAACAACTCTATTGTACATCTTGGAATTTTGAACGCCAGGGGCGAAACCCCAAGGCCTCCGTCGAGATTTTGGAAGATTCCCGTTAACGGCACTATCTCTCACGGGTCGCTGGCACCGGCGAGGTCCCAAACATCGCTGGCGTTGCTCATGAAAGCGCCCAGTGAACGAGTGCTACTTTCGTGGTCGTGTTGTAACGAGTATTCGCGGCCTATTCGACCTTCTGAACCCTCGATTCTACCAGTGGACTTCGACTCGAATGGATTCATCCCGATTCCGTAAATCGTGCCACGTCAACAGTCCAGCAACCAGGATCGTCCAGAAATGGATCCAAAAGGCCAAGCTCAAGGCCAAGCTGCGCTGGGTAATGGTCTGAGCGACGAACGAAGCACGCCGTCGCATTCCGCGTTCGAGCGCTCGAAGTTCTTCATCGGATAGTTGGGCTCCAAAACGATCATCAAAGCGAACCTGGGCTGCCTTCAAGTCATCGTACACTTCTTTGCGAAATTTGGACTCCATCGCGAAACCGAAGGTTAGTTGCACTAGGAGGATCGAAAAGAGGAAACCCGCGAGGACCGAGAAGAGCGCCCATCCGAATCGGAGGAGTGTCCGGAACTGTCGAGGTAATTTGTGTCGAAGCAGCCTGACCAGAGGCAAGACAACCGATAACGGCACGATCAACAATAAGAACATCAGCAGATACATCATGATGGGAAAGCTCAGACCCGGTCTGTAATCCTGATCGATTCGGATGTTTCGGACATCATCGAATCGATACTCCCCGCCTCTGTTCAACAGTTTTCGGATGTCCGAGTCGAGCGAGACGCTGCCAAAGGCAGCCTGCCACACGTTCTGCCTCAGGACAGGAATGCCTCTGTTTTGAGCATAGAGCCACGTAAAGAAGCTGGTGACGATGATCAGAAACACGCCCACGCAAGGAATCCAACCAAGAATCATGGGGGACAACGGAAGTGTCAAGGTTTCCGATTTGCTTGCTCGACGGACAGAGCGAGGGCCGTCCTCGGGATAATAGCCATCCCGTCGTCTGTCTGGCCCACGACGCCGACCATGGGTTGACGCCCCGTCACGATGAAAGTCGTCTTCATCTTGCTCACGATTTCTCAGGCGTCGTGGTCGGTCCCAGTCTTCTTCTGTGCCTCCATTGTCCCAGGGTTGTCCGCCCTCTGTGGAAGTTTTCCTCTCCCTTTGAGGCGGCTCGGCCCTGTAATCAGACGGAGCCTGTGCATGGAATTGTTCTGTACACGTAGGGCAGAGGATGAGCTGCCCGATGTGTTCGTCGGCGATCATCAATTTTTGTTGGCAGTTAGGACACACAAATTCCATGGTGATGACTTTCCGGAAGGTCCTCGGAAATGGGACACGACAAGAACAAGACCTGTCGAGTCAGTTGAACCGGCCAGCCCAATCCGCCACCAAACACCGGAGCTACCAGAGAAATTCCACACGCGGCGGGTCCGGCTTTTTCCGCAAATCAAGCCACATCAGAAAGGCCAACAGAACGACACTCAACGTGTGGAGCCCAAATACCCACCAAACTACTCGAGTTTGCTCCGTGAATCCAAGGATATGACCTCGCAGGTGATCAAACGAACGACGAGCCACGGCCCCTTTCTCCTTAGCATCCGAAGGAGCGTTTTCCATCATTTTGTCGAAAGTCGCAATGCCGTCCTCGTATTTATCGTTGACGAACTTTTGATAGTTCGTTTCCAGGGAGAATCCAAGCCAGAGTTGGAGCACCAGCAGGAACCAAACCGCCAACACCAAGCCTGTCGCAATGGTCCACCGAAAATTCAGGATCGGCTGAAGGTTTTGTGGGATTTTGTCCATCAGCAATTCCAGCACGGGAACGCCAACGCAAAGGGGAAGTAATACCAGCAACAACATCAGCAGATAGCAGATCGTCGGCACACTGACTCCTGGTTCGAGGTCTTTCTCAATATCCTCCGGCCCTCCCAACGCCTGCTCGACGGGGTTGCTACTGCCAAATCGTGGGGTCTCCCCATTCTCCCCCTTCTTCGGAGCCGCAAGGAGGGTTGTCATGTCGCTGGCCTTGGAAACGGAGGCAAACGCGGCCTGCCAACCATTTTGGGAGTAGTAAGGCACCCCCAACGGGGTGAACTGAACCCAGGTGAAAAAGCTCAAAATGAAAATCAGCACCATAGCCCCACCAGGGACCCAGCGTAGGATCGTTGGATCGAGTGAGAAGCCTTGTCGATTGTTGTACTCCCCAGTCGGTTGAGGACGCTGGTAAGGCGATGAAGATGTGTACGACTCTGAAGACTGCCTCGCCTCAGTAAAGTCGGGACTCGGCGGAGGTGGCGGCTGCTCCATAAAAGGCTGTTCTGGTGAAGGGTACGAGGGCGGTTCCGGCTTGAAGTCCTGAGCTGGACTGGGAGTGGGCGGGGGTTCTGAGAACCCGGGCATCGAAGGAGCCTGGAATTGTCCCTTGCAAAGTGGGCAGGCAATGACTTGTCCGGCATGCTCGTCAGCTATCATCAACTTTTGTTGACAATGAGGGCAAAGGAGTTCCATAGTAATCTCGGATATGGGATCGTTGAGTTTGCAGAAGCGACAATTCGTGAAGCCAACGGAGAAACTGGCTCGAGTGCTGACCAAGAAGTTGAAATCTCACTCCAAGCAATTACACAGCCGGAAGAACCAATTCCGCACTTGGCGCGATATTTCTATCTTCCAAGATACTCCGGAAACGGCAACTTACAATTGTTGAAAAGCTGGAGGCAAGAAGTCCAAGATGTCCGCGGAGGTCATCGATACCTCACCCAGGGCATCCCGAGCAAGGTCGCCAGCTAGGCCGTGGACGTAAACGCCGAGTTGCGCCGCCGCAAACGGCGACATTTTCTGGGCCACTAACGCGGCCACCATTCCGGTCAAAACATCACCCGAGCCTCCAGTCGCCATGCCCGCGTTGCCCGTCGTGTTGCGGTAAAGCTGTTCACCGTCCGTCACGATCGTTTCGTGTCTCTTGAGGACAACGATCAAGGCGTGGGAGAGGGCAAAGGTATTACCCTTTTCTTCCACGTCTGATTCGATGGCTTGGACCGGCACCCCTGCCAGCCGTGCGAACTCCCCTGGGTGTGGAGTTATCATGATCGGAACGTTCGAGTTCCTCAGTTGGTCCGTTTGACCGACAAACGCGTTCAGTCCATCGGCATCCACGACGACTGGTACAGGCGACTCTTGGAGGAACGACGGAACTAACTTTTTCAGGTCCTCACTTTGGCCCAAGCCGGGACCAATCGCCACAACGTCGTTGTCTTTGGCATGTTGGATTAACGTCTCCAGGCAAGAACCCGAAAGTCGCCCAGCTCCGTCTTGGGGTAAAGGAATGGTCGTATAACTCGGATAACCCATAGCAACAACAGGCCAGGTTTCTTTCGGCGTGGCCACACGGACAAGTCCAGCACCACTTCGTAAGGCTGCAGTGCCGCACAGAACGGCAGCCCCGGTCATTCCACGGGACCCAGCAACAACTAGCACTTTTCCAAACGTTCCTTTGTGGCTTTCTGGGTTTCGCGGCGGCAAAATGGGCACTTCCGTTACGAGTTTTGGCACGGATTGTGACATTAAGAATCCTCGGGAACTTTTTCTTGCTCACAAAATTGGTCTTTTTCCGGCGATTGTAAAGAGTAGGCAAATTGTGTTGCCGGTAGAACCCTTTTCACAAAAAACCATGACGAAAACCGGAAAATGCAACTACCAACATTGTTGTCATCGAGCATAATAGTATCGTGGTGTACAGTAGTGAATGGAAGTTCTGTACATAGGGTGATCAAGATGGATGCTACAACACTATCTTTGCTGGATGCCGAACCCAACACAAACAGCTTTGCCCCAGCAATGCTATTTCCCGAGATGGAACTCTTCGGTGGTAGACTCCCCATCGAACTGGTACGGTCCCGCGGTGCACTTTTGCGACGAAGTCGTCCCGGCCAATCGAGGGATGTCCAGTTGTTGAATCTCACCAATGGATGCGCCCACCGAAGTCCGTTTTGTCCGTGTCGGGGGAATCTTGCCTCAGCATCTCCAGTTCGATTTCTAACGGGTGCTCCCGAAGTCCTCGCCGAAGAACTCCAAAGCGGGACGGTTCTGCCCCGTGCTGTCCAAATTTCTCCTTGGAGTGATCCGTTTCTTGCTGTGGAGGATATCCAGCAAGCAACCACAAGTGTCGTCCGAGTTTTGGCTGAAAACAATATTGAAGCTTGGATGATGACTCGCAGTGAAATCGCCCCACAGATCCTGGATGCTCTCCTCCCGATGCGTGAGTGGATCAAGATTCGTATCCCACTTGCGACACTTGACGAATCAATCAGACACCTTCTCGAACCTCTCAGCGCACCTTCAGAGACCCGATTGAGACAAATCCGAGAGTTGAAGTCATTAGGTTTTTCTGTTCAAGTTGCCCTCGAACCTTTGTTGCCAGGTATCACCGACACGAAAGTGAATGTCATCGGGATTTTGGAGCAGTTGGCCGATTTGGACGTGAGGCAACTTGGAATTGGCTATCTGACCTTGACCTCGGGGATGACCGAAGTAATCAGCGAACTCCTTGCTCCCAGTGGAAGAGATGTGCTTGCCCTGAATCCGTACAATCACGGACCGGTTCGGCGAGAAATGGGTGTTGGACAGGTACGTTACCTTGCCAAGACTTCGCGCCAGCGAAGTTATGCCCAGGTGATGGCTTGGGGTGCCAGTCTTGGGATTCAGGTGAGTGTCAGTGCGGCGAGCAATCCCGACTTTACTCGAGAGGTCCTGACCATGGAAAGACAAGAGCCACCCAGGTTCTTATCAGGAGCCTTCCCCAGACGCTGAACTGGTGCGAACCATCCGTTCGAGGTGATCAAATGTCTTCGACCTCTCCCTTCCGATTCATGTATTCTTCGATGCCTGCGCAGTGGAAGACGAAACGGTTCCCATTTTCCCAGTCTTTCACGTCATCGGGGCTCATCTCAAAAGAATCAGGCTTGGTATAAAACTCGGCCAAGACTTCGGGCATGTCTTCGATCCCCACGGCGTGATCAGGAAGCCAGAACCGCTTCACCTTGATCGGACATTCCTCGAATTTCATCTCGCTTGGCCAGCTTTCGCTGCAATCGGCAGTTGCGTCGCTTCCGTTCTCCCATTCTGGGGGAACCGGATATTGCTGAGCGTCTTCCACGTTTACTATTTTCCCGTGGCGATCGAATTGGAGGACGACCGTTGGGGTCCGCAAGAACTGGATCTCGTCATGGACGACTCCGGTCCACCAGCCGTCTTCGGGATTGCTCCGAAGAAAGTAGTTGTGGTCCTCAGATCGGTTGTAGAAAGGTGCGTCCATTCCTCTCTTCCGTTCTCGAAAAAGTCAAGCCCTGGAAGGCGTTGAGCCCACCTTCCAGGGCTTTTCTGATTTCACTTCGAAAATGTGTGTAAAAACGAAACACCAACTTAGCCAACGCTCAAGTTCTGGGCTTGTCGATTGCCTTCGATCATTACATTCCCCAGGATACCAAAAACTAATCCAGCTACAGGGGTGAATTTTCTTGTTTTTGGACCATCTTGGGAGTTTGGCTTGGTGTTATATCCACCCTAGGTGTTTCGCCAAATCTTGCAACCCGACTTCGACCGCTCCGGATTCCGTTTTTGCAATGCTCTCACTCGGGATCAATTTCCCGTTGTTGGTTTGTACGATGTCACACCCAAATTCTCCGCCAACTGGTCTCGGGCGGAGTCGATACTGTAGCTGGTCGGTAAAGACAGCATACCAGGTGTGTTTCTGGGGGCCAGGTTTCAACGAGCCACCTCGCCGCGTCAACCAGTCGGGTGTATCCATTTTCGTTCTCCGTTGCCGCTGGGGATGACAAAACGGTATCCAGATATATCGAATGTATGAAAAAGGCCGAGATATTGTAGACCGAAAAGTATAGGCTGATGAAAGAGGAACATTCTTGGGAAGGGACAAGGACGGGCCTGGGGATCACTTGATCGTAAGTAAGTGATCTCACAGTCATTGTTGCTGTGCCAAGGTGACGATGAAAAACATCTGTTCTTCACGATACAAATGCTGGAAGGAGACAAAGAAATGGCGTTGCACCCTTTAGCTGGTCAACCGGCCCCCACTGATGCACTGATCGATGTGGACAAATTGTTGCGAGATTATTCGAGCCTTCGGCCCAATCCTGACGATCCGAAACAAGCCGTCAGTTTCGGGACAAGTGGACATCGGGGCTCGGCGGCCAACACCGCCTTTAACGAAGACCACATCGCAGCGATTACCCAGGCCATCTGCGAGTTCCGGAGGGAGAAGGGCATCTACGGCCCCGTGTTCGTCGGTAAGGATACACACGGTTTGTCAGGACCCGCAGAGCGGACTGGGATTGAAGTGTTGGTGGCCAACGGGGTCGAGACGATTTACCAGCAAGGAGACGTTTACACGCCTACTCCTGTCATTTCCAGAGCGATCTTGAGTTACAATCGAGCACGCACCGCTGGCTTATGCGACGGGATCATCATCACGCCCTCCCACAACCCACCTGCCGATGGTGGCTTCAAGTACAATCCTCCAAACGGCGGTCCGGCCGATAGCGACATGACCGATTGGATTCAAAAACGTGCCAACGAACTGCTTCGGGCAGGGAACGCAGGGGTCAAACGAACTTCGTACGAGGAGGCCATTTCCGCCAAAACTACGTCTGCCCAGGACCTAATGACACCCTACATCGAGGACTTGGCCAACGTCATTGACTTCGATGCCATCAAGTCGGCAGGGCTCAAGATTGGAGTCGATCCGCTCGGGGGAGCTAGTGTACGCTACTGGGAACCCATTGCGGCACGTTACGGCTTGAACATCACAGTCGTCAACAAGTCGGTTGACCCCACGTTCCGCTTTCTTACCCTCGACCACGACGGCAAAATCCGGATGGATTGTTCGAGCCCCCACGCCATGGCGAATCTTGTCAAACTCAAGGACGACTACGATATCGCGTTCGGTAATGATCCCGACGCCGACCGACACGGGATCGTAACCCCCTCGTCGGGTTTGATGAATCCCAATCATTATTTGGCCGTTGCCATTCGGTATTTGTATACCCATCGCAAAAAGTGGCCTTCAACGGCCGCCATAGGAAAGACCCTGGTTTCGAGCGGAATGATCGATCGTGTGGCCAAGATGCTCGATAGGAAACTCGTGGAAGTTCCCGTCGGCTTCAAATGGTTCGTTGCAGGGCTTTTCGATGGGAAGCTCGGCTTCGGAGGGGAAGAGAGTGCTGGAGCCAGTTTTCTTCGCATGGACGGGAGTGTGTGGACGACCGACAAAGACGGCATCATCTTGTGTTTGCTAGCTGCCGAGATCACCGCCAAAACGGGAAAAGACCCAGGCGAGCACTACCGAGAATTAACGAGCCAGTTCGGCACGCCGTTCTACAAACGCGTCGACCAGCCCGCGAACCGCGAACAAAAAGCCGTCCTGAAGAAACTGTCGCCCGACGCCGTCACTGCCTCGACACTGGCTGGTGATCCCATCACGGCCAAACTCACTCGAGCGCCGGGAAACAACGCCGCCATCGGAGGACTGAAAGTGACGACCGAAAACGGGTGGTTTGCCGCGCGGCCTTCGGGAACCGAGGACATCTACAAAATTTATGCCGAGAGCTTCAAAGGGGAAGACCATCTCAACACAATTCTCGACGAGGCTGCGGAAATTGTAAGCAGCGCCTTGGGAGGATAAAGAACCACGAGACCCGGTCGGGTTGTTCGTAGGACAGAGAGGACGCGACATTCTCACGTCTTTTCTTGCTCTGCTCCATACCCCCGCCGGACCAAAGCTGCGAGCAGTTTCTTCAGCACCCTTTCCATGTCCTTCCGATCGGTGATCGTCAGTTCATCCATAAACAGTTCGGCGATCGCCGCTTGCATCGCGGCGTTTGCTTTAGCCCCTGCCTGACGACCGGCTTCGGTAAGTTCGAGCAATGTCACACGACGGTCGTGCTCGTGAGGCCGCCTGAGAACGAGTTTGTCCTTTTCCAAAGCATCGACCAGGACTGTAACATTGCGTGGAGTCACCTGAAGATGTTCGCTGACTTCGGACATCTTCATGGCTTCGCCACAGCAAAGGACTTGGAGCAAGCGACTGCGTGCGGTCGTTGTCTCGACCTCTTGCATCCGGTCATGCAAGTAGCGTTTGTAGTGGAATCCGAAGTTGGTCATCAACTCGGCCAATTCGCTAACGTCAGGCAATCCATCAGGCATGAAAGTTTCAGGGTTGGGGTGGTCTTGACATCGAATGGTTGTTGTACATATATAATATGTATAGTTTCAAATTCCAGCAGCCCTCATTTCTTCGACTCCAGGATACGGAGATAGCATCCATGTCGGCAACCCCAGAACACCAGACACCTTCGGACCAGATTGCAGGCGATGGTCCACCATCACCCTCGACACAAATACAACCCGACTCGCCTAGTCCTGCTTATCAAAGTGGTGGTTCGGTCTCGGACGTGCCAAACTCGGTGCAACCGTTGAAGCATCCCGTTCGCCTTTGGCCGGCCTTGCTAATATCTTTCGTCGGCGTCATGACGTTCGTTTTCTCCTATTTTGTGATCGACAGATTAGATGTTACACGGGAATGGAGCAACTCCTTTTTTGTGTTGTTGACGGCTTCCGCCATGCCTGCGTTATGTACACTTCTGACACTCATTTGGTGGTTATTCTTCAGTCGGCAGACATGGAGCACGAAGGTCAAGGTCCTCGCACTGCTTGCAATAGCGACGACTGGGGTGATCTTCGCCTGCGAACCAGGCATCCGGTTTGTCATCATCATGTGGGGGCTTCCTGCTGCTGTAGCGGCGATGGTGTTCCATTGGGCCTTGCCGGGTTCTCCTGCTAGTTGGAGTCGAACGCTCGGGTTGATTGGCGTAATGGTCGTGAGCTTGTTGCCTTGGATCGGTTTGAAATTCGATGGTTCTGCCGGAAACGCGCTGCCAGACTTGACGTTGCGTTGGTCTGAAGGTGGCCGAGTTGTCCAGAATCCAGAAGGAATGGCCGACCTCGCCGACCGCCAACTGGCCCTCCACTGGCCTGGATTTCGAGGCCCGAAACGAGACGGGATCGTTGAGGGTGTAAAGATTTCCGTTGACTTTGTAAAGAATCCACCCGAGCCAATTTGGAAGACAGCGGTCGGTGACGGTTGGTCTTCGTGTGTCATCGTCGGAGATTTACTGTACACCCAGGAACAGCGACACACGAGCGAAGAACAGCAAGATAACAAATACGAATGTGTTGTCTGCTACGACGCAAACACGAAAAAGGCCCTCTGGATTCACAAGGAAGAAACTCTGTTCTTCGAAACTCAAGGCCAGGGAGGCCCCCGAGCGACCCCCACTTACGAGAATGGCAACTTGTATGTCATGGGCGCCACAGGGAGATTCCTTTGCCTCGATGCTCTCACTGGAGACAAAAAGTGGGGAGTAGACATCACCAAGAGCAACGGTAGCCCTGCTCCAACGTGGGGTTTCTCAGCGTCGCCTCTGATCTACAAGAATTTGGTTCTGGTTCAGGGGGGTGGATTCAAAGGCCAACCAATCCTTTTGGCTTACGATAAGAAAACCGGTGATCTGAAATGGGCGAAAGGTAAAGGTGTTACCCATTACTGTTCCCCGGTGCTGATGAAATTGGATGGTGTGGAACAAATCGTGCAGCAATCTGGGTCTGGGATCACGAGTCACGACCCGGAAACCGGTGACGTTCTGTGGGAAATTGAGTGGGAAGCTCCCGTTCCTTCCAGCGCTGTAGCCTTGCCGTGGCAAATTGGTCCTCAATCGATGGTGGCTGTCCTTGGGCACCCCGAAGTAGGAGGAACGTCCGGCGCGAAGCGATTCAAAATCACCGAAAGTGACGGCCAATGGAACGTCGAAGAAGTCTGGCATTCGAAGAGGTTCGATCCCCGGTTCAATGACATTATCTGCCACGATGGCTACCTGTATGGCCTTAGTGCCGGAACTTTGGAGTGTTACGACTTGAAAACGGGTAGTCGTCAGTGGCGGGGAGACAGATACGGCTTTGGGCAACTTCTTCTCGTCGGTGATAAGTTGCTTGTTATTTCTGAAAAGCGAGTCGGCTTCACAAAGAAGGGCTTCGTTGTCCTCGTCAAAGCTGACCCGGAAAAATTCACTCCCCTGGGCCAGTTTCCTGCCGTGGAAGGAAAAGCCTGGAATCATCCAGCCATTGCCAATGGCAAGTTGTATGTCCGGACAGAGAAAGAAATGGTCTGTTACCCTGTTACGTCAGTTGACAAGAATGACGAGGTGAAAAAGGACTGATCTCTTCAGTCCTGTCGCACTGAGGGTGTGCCAGCAAGTCAGTTTGTCAACAACACCCAAGCCTCCCGGAAATGAAGTTTCAAGGGGATTTGTTGAGGAAGCAAGGCACGTCCTCAATTAGCAAAGTCTTGGGTTTGGCTTTGGTCTCCCGTTTATTAATTACAGAGAGTTGTGCGATGCCACCAGGGCCTCGGGCAACTCTCGATATCTCAAATACTCTAAGGCCGCAGTTGCACTCGTCCATCGCCATCGGGCGGACTCACAACCCTCACTAATTCCGACCGTAGTTCAGCACCGTCTCTCATCTCTCAACTGACTTCGTAGGTGAAATCGCCGTCCGAGTTTACATTGACCACAACTCGATCGATCGACAACCCTTCGGCCATTCGGCTCAGGAAATACCCGGCGACTTCCGGCAAGAGCGTTCCTGTCAAAATGTGGTCCACGTTCCTCGCTCCGGATTCAACTTCTTTGCATCTCCCCGCAACGTGTTGGATAAGAGCCTCGTCGAAGATCAATTCAGCCCGATGGTTCTCACGAATCCGTGTCGCGATTTGCCCAAGTTTTAGACGGACGATCCGTTGCAGGACTTCGTCGTCGAGAGGAAAGTAAGGAACCACCGTTAACCGCCCCAGGAACGCGGGCTTGAAGACTTCTAACAAATCACCGCGGACAGCTTCTAGCAATCCTTCGGGGTCTGGTCGAGTGTCCGGATCGGCACACACCTGCATAATCGTATCCGTGCCGATGTTCGACGTGAGCAAGATGATAGTGTTGTTAAAATCGATGTCATTGCCAGTGTCGTCTTGGAGTGAGCCTTTGTCAAAAACCTGGTAAAAGATGTCGTGGACTCGAGGGTGGGCTTTTTCGACTTCGTCGAGGAGAACGATGCTGTACGGTTTGCGTCGGACGGCTTCCGTCAACACGCCTCCCTTGCCATACCCTACGAGCCCCGGAGCCGGGCCGGTCAGCCGAGTGACCTGAAAGTCTTGTTGGTATTCCGACATGTTGATGACGATGACGTTCCGGTCGCCACCATACAAAATCTCCGAGACGGCCAGTGCCGTTTCGGTCTTGCCCACGCCGCTGGGACCAACGAGCAAAAAGACGCCGATGGGTCGTCGCGGATCGACCAAATTCGCCCGGGCGGTTTGGATCCGTCGGGCAATGGCTCTCAACGCATGCGACTGGCCGATCACCCTCTCTTCCAGCTTCTCTTGCAGAGACATTACCGCGGTGATCTCGTCACGGACCATCTTCCCAACGGGAATGCCAGTCCATCCCGAAACGACGTCGGCAACGGCTTGGCTGTTGACGACCGGTTGGACCAAGGGATTCTCGCCCTGAAGGTCCGTTAGTTCCGCACTCAAACGGGACATGTTCTGCTGAAGTTCTTCGGCTTCAGACGGCGTTAGGTCGTGGGCTTTGAGACGTGACCAAACCTCCACCAACTGTTCCACAAGGCCTTTTTCGCTTTCCCACTGGCCTTCGAGTTCTTCCAATCGTTGCTCGTTGGTCTGCTTCGTCGTACGAAGTTCTTCGGCCCTTTGTTGATGATCGATGCCAGCTTTGATCTCCGCTTCGAGACGATCGAGTTCGACGGTGCCATATTCGATTTTACGCCGACAGTCCTGGATGCTCGATGGGACGGCTTGTTGACTTAGGGCCACTCGAGCACTGGCCGTGTCCAACAGACTCACAGACTTATCTGGTAAATAGCGGTCGGTGATATACCTTTGGGACAATTTAACCGTATCTGCAATGGCTTCCTCGAGAATTTTGACCTTGTGTCGCTGTTCCATCACGTCGGCCAATCCTCGCATCATGACAATCGCCGTAGTCGTGTCCGGTTCGTTCACCCGGACTACCTGAAATCGTCGTTTCAGGGCTGCGTCTTTTTCAAAGTGTTCCTTGTATTCGGCCCAAGTCGTCGCCGCGATGGTCCGAAGCTCTCCGCGGGCAAGAGCTGGCTTGAGCAAGTTGGCGGCGTCGCCCTGGCCAGCTGAGCCACCAGCGCCGATGAGAGTATGGGCCTCGTCGATGAACAACACAATCGGACGTGGAGACGCTTTCACTTCTTTGATGACTGCTTTGAGGCGTTTCTCAAACTCTCCGCGAACTCCCGTACCGGCTTGCAATGCCCCGACGTCCAGCAACCGCACTTCGATGTTCTGTAAGGGACCGGGGACATTCCCGGAAGCCACTTCGCGGGCAAATCCTTCCACCACGGCCGTTTTTCCAACACCCGCCTCGCCCGTCAAGATCGGGTTGTTTTGCCGACGACGCATAAGAATGTCAACGACCTGGCGGATCTCAAAATCTCGGCCAATCACTGGATCGATTTCGTCCTTCTTGGCTTGTTCCGTGAGGTCGAACGTGAATTGATCCAAAGCCCGTCCTTGAGTGCTCGTTGGGTCCGTCGTGTCTGGCGTTGGTGGACCGACCTCGGAGACATCTTCGCTCGTGTTCTTGGTCAACTCGACCAGTTCTTTTTGGAGTTGTTCTCCGGTGATTTTTCTCAGTTCGGGCAGTCGTTCGAGAACTGGCCAACCCGTCTCTGGGTCGGTCAACAGGGCCGTCAAGATGTGTCCCGAACGAATCTGCTGCGTTCCATATTGCAACGAAGCCAACCCCCAGGCTCTCTCGATGAGGGTCAACAGCGACGGAGCGAACGTTGGGGCGTTCCGAGTACTTCCCGTTTGGAATCGGTCGATGGCTTGGACCAATTGTTGGCTCAGCATGGTGGTCTCGACATCGTAATGCGACAAAATGCGAGCGAAATCGGTATCTTGCTGCTCCGCAAGCTTCAGAAGCCAGTGCTCAACCTCGGCCTTGTAATGTGTGCGCAGGAGACAGAATTCGGCCGACTCCAACAGCGCTCGGCGAGAAGTTTCGTTGAGTTTTTCGATAAGTGATTTCAGGTTCGTGATGGGCATGGCTAGAGCCTCGGGAGCCAAGGGAATAACAAGTACGCTAGAAAACGACCCCGTGTCGGCGATCCAGACGCTACCACACAGACTTGTTGTTTGGCGTTACACGAGGGCGAGGTGCCCCCTTCGTGGCAGCCACCTCTTGAATAATCCACCTTCCAGTGTAGACGTTGCGACCAGTTGGGAAAAGGAGTTTGCAGAGACGTAACCGGGAAAGAAACGTTCCAGGATAGAAGCAAAGAGAAAGACCCCTGTGCCCCTGTATTTCAACTCGTCAAAACTAACGGTGATTTCCAGCCCACGGACGAATTCTTTGTCTTGATCGCTCAATCGACCGACCACTCGCTGTGTTCGCAACGACACGATCCCTTCGAGGATGTGACGATTCATGGTTCCCATCTCGGGTTGACCCAATTCCGGGTTGGAAACGTCGTAGAGCCGCAGGATTTCTTGGAGCGTCCGAAGCGATTCGTCGCTGCCATCCAGAGACAAGTAGTTTAGCAACAAGTGCGATACCAAATGCCAAAGGCGTCCTCGGCGTTCCCCCAATCGAAGGGGAGGCCGAACCCGACGAACAGTCCGAATCCCCGTGAGGGGCGCGGCTGCTTCGAGGTCCCACGAAATCTCTCCCTGCATCTTGGAAAGCTGGACAGGCAAATCCCGGTTCGTACAAATCGCCTCCACCGCAAGTGTCTTACCTGGAGGTTGAGTCGGTTGAGCGTGTAAATCGATGAGCGTCAACAACACATCCGTTCCATTGTCCTGGTCTTTTCTTGAAGGATAACGAGTAGTGTCCCAGAAGACTTGCACCGGAGCACTGGGGCTCCCGTGTCTTGCAGACAGGTACGGCGGCAAGTCGAAACGACTTTCGGTATTGGGATCAGTGCAGGTGATCGACTCGATCGAGTAAATCTCGAATCCCTTTGGATTCGTCGAGTCCGGCACCAAGTTATATTCCTCCTGCACGGAATCGACACTGAGACGTTCCAGCGAGTGTTCGAACAAGTTGATGATCGGCGTCGCTCCTTCGGCAAACATCGAAGAGTCGAGGACTTGCTCGAGTTCGGCCATCGTCCGGTCGAAGAAAATGTCGACTTCAAAATGAGCCCCGATCCCTGCCCGTTTCGCAGCCGACCAAACTCGCAGATCGAAGTAGAGAAATTTGTCCGGATACGTGAAGAATTCCGTGAGTAATCTGTACCCACTCAAACACCACGAAGGATAAGGGAGAAGCCCTTCCGCAGGGTCGAACCCCACTTGAAAAAGACATTCCTCGGGGAACAGAGTGACCGGACGAATGTGGGGCAGGGGTTCGACAGCGCGAACATCGACTCGAATTGCATTGTGGAAAAGTAGCTCGTACAACTGCGGGACCAGGACCGGGTCTCCCACCAGATGAAGACGATGGTTTTCTATCTCTAGCTTCGACAGACGCATCCCGGCCAAACAGCGAAACTCAAGTCGTAGGACAGCGGCTGCGTCCTGGGGAACCTGCCACGACTGGGGGAACGGCGGTGGTTGAAACTTGGCCTGAGCCAACTCCAGAGGCCACAACATCACCGGATACACCGTACGGAACTTGCAAGGCTGCCCATCGACCGGACTCGACCGAATTTGGCTACCCCGATGGATCGCAAATCCCTGCGGGAACAGGTTCCCGGATGTATTGAGCTGAAATTGAATCGTGCCGACCGATGGAACCGGAGCAAGGTAGTGCGGATAGAGAGTGTTCAGGATCGCGTGGGAGACTTCGGGAAACTCATCGTGGATGCGCTTGTGAGCTCGCCCACAGAGCAACGCGAAAGACTGCAACACTTTTTCGACGTGAGGATCGGTGCTATGATTGCCTGAGAACAGGAGTCGGGCTCTGGCCTCCGGATGTCGAGTTCCAAACTCTTCCATCAACTCGCGGATGAAGTGCAGTTCGCGAGCATAGTGGGCAAATGTCGGATCACTCATTGTTTCTAACCAGCCGGATCAATGCGTGCGTAGATGGGAGCTGTTAGCGCCTCAGTCGTTCGTGATTTCGAGATGACGCCAATCGAGAAGCGTGAGTTCCTTGTCAGCGACATCGAACAGTCGCAAACCGACTCCGCCCACCAAGCCGTTTGGATACTCCTTCCAATCCGTCATGCGTCCCAATTTCACCCGATCGTCGTCATGCTCCCAACTGCTCGGGTACAAAGCTGGCAGAAAAGCTTGGATAGTACCGACATCATGGATCGAGAGTTTCGCCAATGGCCAAATGATGTCACGCGGATATTGCGGAGGCTCTAATCGGACTTCCTTCAGTTGCTCGAAAGGCACCCAACAATATTTGCCGTAAGCCATGACTTCAAGAAACGTCGGGCAGAGGTCGTTGGCATCCCGGAGCCCTTCGAAGGGTTCCTCGTTCAACACCCCGCGTATAGTTGGACTTTGGGCATTGGCTTGTTCCCAAGTCGCTTTGGCTTGGTCGAACTGGTTTTCTCGTACAAGGTTGATAACCTCGAGCCGAAAAAGGATGTGCTCCGGCGGAGGGGTCATGAACTCAGGCGTGACTCCCTCGGCAAAGCAAAGACGTCGAAGTCGTTCGGACTGAATCAGATACTGATACCACTCCACGGCCGTTTGGTGTTCGAGTTTGTCGTAGTTGATGGCTCCGATTTGCTTTTCGGCCCGATCGAGGTCCCCAGCAAACGCAGCCAGTTCGAACAAAAACAATCGTGCCGCTTGGTCCGTTGGGGCGGCCTTGACTTGCTGGATTTGGGCGTCGATTGCGTCTTGGAGTTGTCCGGCTTCAAAAAGTTCGGTGGCGTTCATGGGGGACCTTTCGCGAGAGTTCGGTCAGAAAAACAAAGCCACGGCTGAGGTTTGTGGGCCTGTCGAAGCCAGTGTGTCGTGGTGTCATTCGTCAGCTTTGGGTTCTTCTTCAGACGCGGCTCCTTCTCCGGCTCCGTCTGTGGTTTCCAACGTGATGCCCCTCTCCTTGGCCAATTCCATAGCCTTCTCTGTGTTGGTGATGATTTCTTTCATCAGCTCCTCGACTTTCTCCTTTCCCTCGATGACGCTCAATAATTGTTTGAGGTTCTCTCGGGTTTCCAGGAGTTTGGCCAGAGCAGGGACCTGCTGGGCAACTTGGGCTGGGAGGAAATCTTTCATCGACTCGAACTGGAGCTTCACGCTCAGTTCGCCATCTTCTTCAGTCAAGCGGTTTTTGACCCGCAACGCTAAACTCGGTTTGGCTCCTGCCAAGACCTTGTTAAAGTTGTCCCGGTCGATCTCGACGAACTCGCGTTTTTTGAGTTGCGGCAAGTCTTTCGCGGATTGCCCCGATAAATCCGCCAAGATTCCCACAACGAAGGGGAGTTCGATTTCCGGTGCCGCTCCCAAAGTTTCGACTTTGTAAGTGATGTGGACTCGTGGAGGACGGACACGACTTAGTTTGTTCTGAAGGCTTTCCACGACTGTCTCCCAGACGAAAGGTTGCGATCGAGGTAACTAACCACCAATACTGAGCCTGGTATACTCCAGGCAGGAGCAAACTTTCTTTATCCTAATTACGCTATCACCTCTTGACAAGGAGCTAGTAGGCAATCCATCCAACAGAGTGTGGTACTCGATTTTGGAAAGTGTCTTTCGTGGATTTTGGACTGTTGCAGAGAAATTAGCCTGAAGGTTGGAGAGAACGCGCTTCTCAAGGATGGCTGAGCGACTCAGGTGGAATCGTCTTGGAGCACTCTCACTCATAATGCAATATCTGTTTGTGGCCATGGTTTTTCAAGCTTTGTCCGCCGATTCCGAAAAGAAGTCTCGTACCGTATCTTTGAGCATTTGCAAGTGATAAGACACCGAATGGTTGTTACTCGACTCCTGAGTCAGTGTGGTCAAGCAGCTTTTTATCGGGCCAAGCCGTATCGGCGAGTCGTAACACACTACCACAAGTTTGACCGAATTCATCTTCGGTTGACCTAGTCGCTTTGGTCGTGGTGCTGTCAAATGGCCCTGATTTCCTAGACCATTCAGATATTGTCAACAAGTTCTACAAATTTTCTCCTGCAACGCATCTCAATTGTCATTTGTTGCCAATTCAACAGACTTCGAAGTCAACAAGGTAAGTTTGGGCCGTCTTTCCGGAATTTTTTGATTGAGATAGGATTTCTGACACTGTTTTGGGAACTCATGAAGAGTTTGACCCCACTATTTTATGAGGAGAGTCCGTGAACACCGTCAAGCCGAACCAACTTGGCGTCAACACTTGAAACACTCCTTTTTCTTACCTCAACTGAAACCAAAGTGTCTTTAGACTCCAGACTTAAGTAATATACTTTATTGTATTAGCCAAATATGCTGTGCAAGTAAAGAATTATTGGATCGAGGTTGAGGTGTACACGCCTTATCTAACAACACTTTGTCTTTCCAAACGAGATTTGGGAACAGATACAGCGGTCGCCAGTTATTTGCTGTGAGACGAAATTTAACATAAGTCAACTTCGCTACAGGAAATTTGATTGGAGTTTTTCGAGTTTCGGTGTTGTTTAGATAAAATAGAATTTGTAGGTAAAATTTTATACCTCCTTTGAGTTCACCATTGAGTCTGATTTGCGGGTCCTCCTCAACCACATGGAGTCTCGCATCGACTCGGACGTTGAACAACACTCAAAAGATTTCCTTCGCGGCATCGACAACTGTATCACTTTGTTGCGAAAAGCCGCGTCAAGGATACGAGTATTTTGACCATCCGATACTGTGTTTGACTTCGACCTCTTCCCACCAGATGACCGCATGCGCGGTCATCTGGTTGTGCATTCTTTGCCTGCCCACAGCTTTTTCTTTGGTTGCCCGATGGTCCCTCCTTTCGGAGCGTAGCCTTGGAATCCGGTGTCTTGAAAGACTGGAAAGACCCGCAAGTCCCAGAAGTGTTTCCCACAGATGCGCTTCTTGCCACGCCCATGCTTTGGATGATTGACAGCCTTCGATCCTGTGTTCTCTGTACTCTTTTTCGTCAGGGCAACATTCTCGTTCTAACAATTATCCTTATCCATTCTGGTGGTCAGCACGGTTCGAATGTCTTGGAAATGACGAGAAAGTCACTCGAACCTCTCAGCCCTGAAGACCAAATCGTCACTGTACGCACGAAGCTTTTAGTATTTCAGATGTTCCTTGACCCGCGGTCGTTTTGCTTTTACTGCGACCAAGCAGACCCTTGGCCCAAGTTACTCAAAGCAAAAATCCTACCTGATCCTCCGCCCGGATCACTCCCACCGCGTGGCTCCCACCCGACTAAAAATCACTCGAATCGCTCCGATGGCTTACCTTTGTCCAGTGTCAATCAGGATCCTCAAGGGCCTTGCGACAAAGTCTTGATACGGGTCAACCAGAAAGCCAAGAGACTTTCAACGCTTCGTCCGATCACTCCGTTTTACGTCCTTCCAGAAAATTCATTGGCATTTTGGTTCTTCCCAAATGCATGCTCGGACATCCGTTGGAAGCTCGGCAGAACTATTTCAGCAGGCCCCCGACCCTAACAACCGCCCATGCGAATCATTCCGTGGAATCTGGAGTTTTTCAGGAACCACGCAAACGTCACTACCCCAACAATCTGAACAAAACTAAGAGCAAAATAAGACAACGTGACTCTTTTGATCCAAATAGACTGTAAACTCGCTAAACTCTAGGAAGGCCACGGATGTCATCCAGAAAAGAAGTAGGTGAAGGCCTCCCTTTAGCAAATCAAGAAAATGTATCACCGTGGAATAGAATCGGCCTCGGAATTATTTCGTATTCAACGTGTTTCCCAAATCAGCAACAGAGGTAGCCACTTATGTCAGAGTTCCAGTTCCCCAAGTTCCTCCCGAAGAAAAAGACCAACCCCCAAGCGAGCCGACGGCTACAGTTGGAATCCTTGGAAGATAGGTATTGTCCTGCAAGTTTGGTAGACGTCAATCCTCTCGGAGTGGTTTTGCCGGAGGGAGACACCGGGACCACGACGGACTTTGTGTTCAACCTCACACGGAGTGGGGACACAACGGCAACGACGACAGTCGATTTTGATGTCACTGGAAGTGGCGGAAATCCCGCTGATGCGTCTGACTTCGTGGGCGGGGCGTTCCCGACTGGTACGATCACCTTCAACCCTGGAGATACAACTGCGACGATTACCGTTCAAGTCAACGGTGACATCGATGTCGAACCAACCGAAGCGTTCGAGGTCGAGCTGGCGAATCCGACCAACGGCACTCTGGGCAACGCTCTGGCGACTGGATTGATTCTCAACGACGACGCTTCGGTGTCGATCGCGAGCATTGATGCGACCAGGAGTGAAGGTGATGCAGGTCAGACGGACTTCACTTTCACGGTCACCAGGTCGGGCGACATAAGTTCGATGGTCGTCGTTGACTATTCGGTCAGCGGAAGTAATGGAAACTCTGCTGATGGGTCTGATTTCGTAGGGGGAATGTTCCCGACGGGCGCAGTCACGTTTAATCCGAACGAAACGATAGAAACGATTACTATACCGGTCAATGGAGACACCAGCGTCGAACTGGACGAAAAGTTCACCGTTACGTTGTCCCCGCCGACTGGCGTATCTGTGGGGAATGGATCGGCCGACGGCCTGATCGAAAACGATGACAGTTCGTTGTTGATTGCGAGTGTGAACGCATTCCAGGCTGAGGGTGATTCGGGCACAACCAGTTTCACCTTCGTAGTCGTTCGAACGGGCGATCTGAGCACAACGGCTACGGTTGATTTTGATGTGACCGGCAGCGGAACGGATTTCGCCACCGCGGATGATTTCGTGGGGGGGATGTTTCCTTCGGACACCTTGACGTTCAATCCGACAGATGCGATTGAGATGATCACTATCCCCGTCCAGGGAGACACCGAAGTCGAACTGAACGAGCAGTTTTTTGTCACACTCTCGGGTGCATCAGGAGTCACGATAAGCAACCCCATGGCAGTGGGCCTGATCCTCAATGATGACACTTCGGTATCGATTGCGAATACTGATGCGACCAAACTGGAAGGCGACGTTGGACCTACCGACTTCAGCTTCACCGTCACTAGAACGGGTGACTTGAGCGGAATGGCGGTCGTCAGCTATGCTGTCGCGGGAACTGGTACCGATCCTGCGGATGCGATGGACTTCACTGGAGGAGTGTTCCCGTCAGGGATGGTGACGTTCAACCCTGGCGATACAACGGCCACGATCACAGTGCAAGTCAATGGGGACACCGACCTCGAACCCGATGAGTCGTTCGAGGTCACAGTAACGCCTCTTGCGGGTGTCAGTGGTGGCCCTGACAGTGCCGTGGGCTTGATCATTAACGACGAGGCTGCACTATCCATTGTGCCATCTAACCCCTCGCAAGCCGAAGGGGACGGCCCGGGTGCGACCAACTTTACATATACGGTCGTCCGCTCAGGTGACGTGAGCGACATGCTCACTGTCGATTATTCGGTTACCGGAATTGGTGCCGAGCCTGCTGAAGCATCTGACTTCGTAGGTGCTGCATTCCCAACGGGCACAGTGACACTAAACCCTGGAGATGTGACCACGACGATAACCATCCCCGTCCAGGGAGACACTATTGTCGAAGCCGATGAAACCTTCGCTGTTACCTTGACGCCTCCTACCGGAGTTCCGCTTGGTAATGCATCCGCAACCGGATTGATAATCAACGACGACGCAGCCACACTCTCGATCACGGCCCCAGTGATCACCGAGACGGACATGGATCAGACCGTGACCTTTACGGTGACTCTGGATGTTGACGTCGAAGATGGCTTCACAGTGGCCCACACTTTAACGTTGGGCACGGCTGAGGCAGCAGACTTGACCGTCGAGACAGCCACCCCGATCACTTTCGTGGGTAATGGGGGAGAAACCCAAGACATCAACGTAACGATTGTTGGTGATAATATCGTTGAAGCCGATGAGACTTTTACGATTACTCTCGGTGAAGTCGCCAGCACGTCGGCCCAACAAATCGCCAGCATCACCACTGGGGCATCGGCCACTGCGACGATCATTGACGATGACACTACGACACTGACCGTCGAAGACGTATCGGGAGCCGAGGACGGCCCCAACTTGACGTTCGTTGTGACTCTCTCGGAGGCCGTCGAAGGTGGCTTCACGGTTGATTACGATGCAGCCTCCGGTACAGCCATCTCCGGGAATGATTACACTCCCACTTCGGGAACTTTGACGTTTGCCGGAACGGTAGGTGAAACCCAAGCGTTCGTGGTCGATCCTACGGCTGACACCATCGTCGAAGCCGATGAAACATTTACCATCAACCTGTCTTCGGTTACCCCATTCGACACCGGTGTCGATGCAGGTGACATCGATGCCAGCGACACAGCGACTGGAACGATCACCAATGACGACACGACCGCTCTGACCGTCGAAGACGTATCCGGAGCCGAAGACGGTCCCAACTTGACGTTCGTTGTGACGCTCTCGAATGCCGTTCAGGATGGCTTCACGGTTGATTTTAATGCAGCTTCCGGTACAGCCATCTCCGGAACCGATTACACTCCCGCTTCGGGAACTTTGACGTTCGTCGGAACGGCAGGAGAAACCCAAACGTTCGTGGTCGATCCTACGGCCGACAGCATCGTCGAAGCGGATGAGACTTTCACGATCAATCTGTCCTCGGTCACACCGTTGGGCACTGGAGTCGATGCGGGTGATATCGATGCCACCGACACGGCGACCGGAACGATCACCAACGACGACGCCACGACACTGACCGTCGAAGACGTATCCGGAGCCGAAGACGGTCCCAACCTTACCTTCACTGTGACGCTCTCGAATGCGGTTCAGGGTGGCCTCACGGTCGACTACGATGCGGCCTCCGGTACAGCCATCTCCGGGATCGATTACACTCCGGCTTCAGGAACCTTGACGTTTGCTGGAACGGCAGGAGAAACCCAAACGTTCATGGTCGATCCTACGGCCGACAGCATCGTCGAAGCGGATGAGACTTTCACGATCAATCTGTCCTCGGTCACACCGTTGGGCACTGGAGTCGATGCGGGTGATATCGATGCCACCGACACGGCGACAGGAACGATCACCAACGACGACGCCACGACACTGACCGTCGAAGACGTATCCGGAGCCGAAGACGGTCCCAACTTGACGTTCGTTGTGACGCTCTCGAATGCCGTTCAAGATGGCTTCACGGTCGATTATGATGCGGCTTCCGGTACAGCCATCTCCGGGAATGATTACACTCCCACTTCGGGAACTTTGACGTTTGCCGGAACGGTAGGTGAAACCCAAGCGTTCGTGGTCGATCCTACGGCTGACACCATCGTCGAAGCCGATGAAACATTTACCATCAACCTGTCTTCGGTTACCCCATTCGACACCGGTGTCGATGCAGGTGACATCGATGCCAGCGACACAGCGACTGGAACGATCACCAATGACGACACGACCGCTCTGACCGTCGAAGACGTATCGGGAGCCGAAGACGGTCCCAACTTGACGTTCGTTGTGACGCTCTCGAATGCGGTTCAGGATGGCTTCACGGTTGATTACAATGCAGCTTCCGGTACAGCCATCTCCGGGACCGATTACGCACCCGCTTCGGGAACTTTGACGTTCGTCGGAACGGCAGGAGAACCCCAAACGTTCGTGGTCGATCCTACGGCCGACAGCATTGTCGAAGGCGATGAAACATTCACCATCAACTTGTCCTCGGTCACTCCATCGGGGACGGGTGTCGATGCGGGTGACATCGATACCACCGACACGGCAACCGGAACGATCACCAACGACGACGCCACGACACTGACTGTCGAGGACGTATCCGGAGCCGAAGACGGTCCCAACTTGACGTTCGTTGTGACGCTCTCGAATGCCGTTCAAGATGGCTTCACGGTCGATTATGATGCGGCTTCCGGTACAGCCATCTCCGGGATCGATTACACCCCCGCTTCGGGAACCTTGACGTTTGCCGGAACGGCAGGAGAAACCCAAACATTCATCGTTGATCCTACGACTGACGCCATCGTCGAAGCCGATGAAACATTCACGATAAATCTGTCCTCGGTCACACCGTTGGGCACAGGTGTCGATGCCGCTGACATCGATGCCACCGACACGGCGACCGGAACGATCACCAACGACGACGCCACGACACTGACCGTCGAAGACGTATCCGGAGCCGAAGACGGTCCCAACTTGACGTTCGTTGTGACGCTCTCGAATGCCGTTCA
>CAYRFQ010000044.1:0-54293 GCA_964423615.1 uncultured Alcaligenaceae bacterium
GGAGAACAAGAGGACGAACGACTGTCAACACTTTATTCTCGGACACCCTCCTAGAGAGTCACTTAAACGTGACCTTAACACGGGCCATCATCGGCCGCGACTTATTGCTGGTCATATCCGTCATGCGAAGCTCGAACTGGAAACCGTGCCCCGCAGGAAGCCCCTTGAGGTCGATAGTGGCGTCTGCCTTGTCGATCTGTTTGGCAAAGCCCTTACGTTGCTTGTAGGTCTCTTTGACCTCTTGCCAATTCGTCCAGCGATCAATCTTGCCGTCATTATCAACATCCACGCCAACGCGAGCTTCTACTTTTTCGACCCACGGCCCGAGACTGACATAATCCGTGCGTTGCTGAGTGACTAAGTAGAACTTTCCTTCAGCAAAACCGATGTCTGGGTCTGGGTGACCTTTGCCGATGTTGTCACACCAAGTGAACGGAACATCAAGGCTCGGACTGCTGAACCACCCAACACTCATGGCATGTCCACCAACTGGATCATAATCACCAAACAAATAATAGCGACCCCCAACACAAATAGGAGCCCAGTCCCCAAAGGCTTCTTGCTCCGGCTTGTGAATCATATATTTGCCGATGTTCGTCTTCCACTTGGGGTGTTGTTTCCAGTGCGGGTGTCTGTAGGTACCAAACTTGCCGGTCGGCTTCGTTCGCTTGTCGATGGCAGGGGCCAAAATCTTGAAATCGCCGATGCCGTCCTTGCTGACTGCGTGTCCTGCCAGTGGTGAGTCCCAGGAGCGTTTGCTCGCATTAATAGGGCTCCAGTCTTCGTAGAACACATGAAAACGTCCTTTGAGGTCTCGGATCATGCCGCAGTCCGAACCGTCCGAGGGATCCTTGAAGGCGATGCCTTTGTTGGTTCCAGGTTTGCCGTCGGTCAAGTCGTCGTCGATGTAGAGGTGTGGGTCTTGGTCGTTGGGATAGTCGTAGTAGATGTAAACCTTGCCATCAACGTACTCGGCGGTCGTTACCCATCGGGAGAATTTTTCCGTGACCGGCCCGTGGTGGACCCAATGGACCATGTCTCGGCTTTGCCACGCATGGTAGCCTCCCTTGCTGCGTTTAAGCCCTCCCGGGGCGTCAAACTGGTTCGGAAATGGTGTAGTTCTCAAAGGAACATCAAAACCCTTGAGGTTGGCCGGTTTCGCTTGGAACTTCGGCCCGCGTTTACCCCTTCCGTAGCGACCGAACATCCAGTAATTTTTCGGACCGATACAAAGGAGTACGGGAGCATCGCCAAGATTGGAAGGGCCAACATTGGCCACTGGCTGCCAGTTCTGCCAAAGAGGGGACTGCTCCAAAACAATGGACTTTGCCGAACGTTTGTTGTCAAACCGCTTCAACTTACTTCGGAATGTCGCGGTCTTCGCCGTTGGGATAACCGTGCCCCCTTTGATCGTCACATTCTTGGACGAACCAACGGCAGCAGTCCACTCCGACTGGGTATCCACTGACCAATCCTCAGCACGAGCAAACGAGCCAATCACCAAGACGAGAGAGGCGAAGAAACAGATCGTTCGGTACACTTGCGTTTTCCTTTAACACTGTGAAAGCGGCAGCGAAGTTGGCCGTCTGACTGGCGTTGGATCAGTCAAGCAGACGGCCCTTTGTCAACACTCCGCTGGCGCCTTCGAAAATGGGGAGAAGCTGTCCGCTCTCATTTCACCAGCCGCAAGACAACCACCAAACCGTGTCCCACTCCAAGTCCTTGTTGCAAGTTTCGCTCCAGAGCTTGGAGCGTGTAGGCCAGTTGGGGTTCGAGGATGTTCGCCCGGGGATCGCCGAAGCCCATCCAGTTGATGTCGTTAATGACTCGGTCCATACTCATCAAAGCGAACTGCAAAGGTGCCGGGAACTTGCTCCAACCCTTCACTTCGGTGAGGCGCAAAGCTTTCTCGACGCGTTTCTGAGTGAACTCAACGAGGGTGTTCCAGCACTGGATGTATTTCCGCAGGAAGGCCGTTACCGGTGCGCCGTCGGGAACAATGGAGGGGTCGAGGAGCAAGCTCGGAAGGTGGGTTCGCCTGTGATCTTCCAGAAGCAAATTGATCTTCGACCGGATCGACGGGATCTCTGAGTTGAATTCTTGAGTGTCTGAGTGTCGTCCGATCAAGATAGACCGATCGGCCTGGACTGGCACTGCATACTCGTAACCCGACTTGGCGTTCACCTCATCGATGAGCAGAGGAATTTCGGCACCGGCCCAAAAGCGAATCGGGAAGAACTCGGCTTTGGCCATGGCCTCCTCGTCGCCCAGGTACAGGTAACTCATGGTGTAGTGGGTATACTTCTCTTCTTCTGTTTCGGCAGACCAGTACCTGGGCCATTCCAGCGAGTACCGCCCCAGGAGATCGAGCACGACCAGGCTACCGTTCATGCCGTGTTCGGCGATGTCGGCCAACAAGTTCACGAGGTTATGCCGCTGCAAGTGAGAGAGCGACCCATACGACGAATAGTAAATGTGGAAGGGTTCTTCTTCCGACTTGATGTTCGCCAAACCTTCGTTGAGATCGTGCTTCTCGAAACGAATATTGCTCCGGTGGGCGTAGTTTTTACGGCCACGCTCGACCATGGCCTCACTCAAATCGATGCCGTGGTAATACAGCGAGTCTTCCGGGAGAAGCCAATCGTGAGCCTCTTCCAGACTCAAGTGGTCGCGTTCCAACCGGGTCAAGTTGTCGTACCCTTGCCCCGATCCACATCCAAGATCTAACACACGTACGTGTGTACTGATGTCGTCGAGCAACGAACTAATCGGGTCAAGCAGAGCGATCCGGGTTGTTTGGTCTTCCCAATACAGGCGGGCATTGTCGAACTTGCCGAGTAAGTTGGCCGTGTATGTATTGTAACTCCCCTGACTGACAGCTTCTCTGTAAGTTCGTTCGCCCTGTGAGTGGTGATTGTTTGCGGTCTCAAGCATTGTGTCAGCCTCCAAGGTGTTGTGAAATAATTCCAGTCATGACGTTCCTTCGCCTAGACATCATTCAAGCAGACACGCCTAACGCCTCGGAAAGAGATCAAACTCGGCGTCTCGGCTCATTCCGTTAGAAAAAAGAGAACTTCGAAATCGGAAAGTTGAACTGGCTTCCCTAGAACCCAACGAAGTTCCGGCAGGGAGTTCTGCACCCCTCAAGCTTGGGTTCGGATGAACGAGTGAGGGGAGGTCCTAGTCAATTGGGTGTTGGCAGTCGGTCATCACCGACGTGGCTTTTGTTTCGCCTTTTCGTCGCATCCTGGCGAGCCCACGCATGATTTCTTTCGGCTTGCGTCTCTAGATAAGTTACTTAATCACTCGCAAATTCAGATTGGAAATCGTGTCGTGTCAAGTAGTTGTAGAAGTTTGGCTTATGTTCGTCAAGACGGGGACCATTCGAGAAGTCTCGGACAACATCTGGGCGGTGCGTTTATGCGGAATACGAGTAGCAACTTGGAGCTTCCGACAGCCTCCTTTCTCGCATCCGAACGACCTTTGGGCAAATGCGTGTGACATTTTCGCGATGGTCCTGGGACTAGGTTTAGCAACGACGACCCCATGGCACGCTCGACGATCCTCTTCTTGAGAAATTTCCTCAGATCCCCTGTCTCGACTTGTTTGTCCCGAATACCATAACGGGGTAAATCTTCTTCGCTTTTTTGCCTCTTTGCCGAGTGCTTCGGTTACTCTCCCATTACAAGGAGTACCCCATGTCTTCGGAAACTCCTCCGGAACAACCGACACTGGAAACAAATTGGCCGCTCCTCGACCAGTTCGAACGGCGTGTCATTGGTGTCTTGGTCGAAAAATCCAAGACAACACCCGACTCCTATCCGATGACCATGAACGCCATCATCTCGGGATGCAACCAAAAGAGTAATCGCGATCCTCAGATGAACATGGACGACATAGACACCGAGAACGCTTTATTGAACCTGAAAGAGAAGAAACTCACAACAAAAATTGTCGGTGTCGGTCGAACCGACAAGTGGCGACACAACGTTTACGAAGAGTGGGAGGTGGGCAAATTCGAACTCGCTGTCCTTTGCGAGCTGTTGCTACGCGGACCACAAACCGAGGGCGAACTCCGCACTCGGGCAAGTCGCATGAACAAGATCGAAGACCTGGACGCCTTACGCGCGATCCTCGACAAACTCGAAACTCGAAAGATGGTATTGTATCTGACTCCGAAGGGACGTCGAGGAACAGTCGTCACACACCTGTTCTATTCGGAAGGCGAATTGGAGTTCGTCAAAGCCCACTTCGAAAGCAAGTTGGATAGTCCATCTCCAAGTCCCTCACGATCCAGTAGCCCTGGCGGAGTCCAACTGACCGCGTTGGAAACGACGCACGCGGAACTGCGAGAGCGACTCGACGACCTCGAGAAGGAAAACACCCATCTCAGCGAGAAAATGAATTCGCTCGAGAAGAACTCCCACAAAGCCAATGCGGAAGCTACCCTCCTGCGCGACAAAGTCCAAGCCCTGGAAACGGAATTAGCTAACCTCCGAGAAGAGTTCCTGGGCTTGAAAAAAGAACTCGGCGGGTAGCTTCCTGAGCTAGTCGGATCCCATCTCCTTCAATTCCTTCTGACAGCATTGAGCTCAAACCGGATAAACTTCACACTTTGCCCCATTCTGTTCGCTCAAAGTCTTTCGAAGATAAAAGTCCGTTCTGACTTCGGTCGTTTTTGCCTCTCGACTTCACAGCGGGATTACGTTTCACTCTTTGTTCCCACCCAATCGCTCCCCAAAAAGGCAAAACCCACAGTTGCCAATCATCACAGGGGCGCCTAACATGATCGTTAGCCCTGACTAACAGAAGGTTTTGTCATCCCGAATAAAATCATTTGGGTTGGCAACGGATCGAATTAGTAGGCATGAACTGGTTGGAAAATCATGATAATCGGCGCGACGAGTCTGCCGACAAGGAGTTTCCGCATGCGAGCGAGGCAACGCAGAGGCTTTACCCTCATCGAACTTCTCGTAGTGATCGGCATCATTAGTGTCTTGGTTGGTTTGCTGCTTCCGGCTGTCCAAAAGGTCCGGGCAGCCGCCAATCGCACGCAATGTCAGAACAACCTCAAGCAACTGGGGCTTGCGTTACATGGTTATCACGACACCTACGATCGCTTTCCACCTGGGTATTCTGCTTATCCGACGCGAAACGGTACCGGACCAGCTTCGGCGAACATCGATCCGTTGACCTGGGATGCGGCCCCGGGATGGGGTTGGGGAGCGAGGTTGCTTCCACACCTCGAACAAGGAAACATCACCTCGCAAATCGATTTCAATCGACCGATCTGGGACCCGGCCTACCGCGACTTGATCGAGTTGTCGATTCCTGCCTTCCTGTGTCCAACAGCTTCGGGTCCAGAAGACGCCTTCGTCGTCCAAGCCGAAGATACTTCACCGTTGACTGTTCCAACAGGCAGCCAAGTTCGGTTAGGACGCTCGCACTATGTGGCCAGTCACGGTCAAGAGTCGTGTTGGGGCGAATGCGGAGCCGCCCGAACTGGTGTCGTCTTCACGAACATCTACACGAGCGAAACGAAGACGATTACTGTCAATGGAGATGTCTCCCGAGTGGCCGACGGACCGTTTTATCGGAATTCAAAAACGGCCATACGAAACATCAAGGACGGAACTTCGACGACGATTTTTCTCGGTGAGCATTCATCGGCGTTGAGCGATAAAACATGGGTGGGAGTGATCCCCGGAGCATACACGCATCCACAGTTTTCCTCGCCGGAGAATGGCCCGGATGCGGCTGCCACACTCGTGTTGGTTCATGCTGGACCTTCTGGCGGCGAACTCGATATCACCGGTTTTCCGATCATCCATCCCGTTAACTTTCCAACCTACCACGTCGGCCAAATGTATTCCGAACACTCTGGCGGTGGGAATGTATGTATGGGCGATGGTTCGGTTCGATTCATCTCCAACAACATCAAGCTCCTTACGTTCGCTGAACTTTCGAGCATGGACGAAGGTGAGGCCATTGGAGAGTACTAAGCCATGAACTGCTCGAGCCGTAGACAAAATTGGTTCTCGGGACAAAGCCCCAACAACAAGGTGACATTGCTCAGTTTGTTCTCAATCAGTGTCTTCGCCGTTCTGTTCATCCAGGGTTGTGGCTACGGAAAGGTGAGCCCCAAAGCCTATGAGTACGCCAAGGCTCTGCATTCGATTTGTGACAGGCAGGACGAAACACGTCTGGAGAAACTCGCGAAGATGCTGGAACAATCCAAGGCGAAAGATGAGATCTCCGACCAAGAATTTCGGTGGCTCGATGACATCGTGGCGCAAGGTCGTCAAAGACAGTGGAAGCGCGCAACAGACAATGCTCGCCGAATGATGAAGGATCAAGTCCAGAAGTAAACGAGGAAAGATGGTATTGAGAGCTGCGGCTAAAGTAGCAGACACACTCGGTGTGCCGTCGCCAATCGGACGACAGTAGCAGGCATGCTCGGAACACCAGATCAAGGACTGTCGGCTTTTTCCAGTTCTCCCCTCAAGCGGGCTCCGGACTTGGATTGATGTCCGTTTCGTAGTTACACGCGGCTCGCGTGTACTTTGTCTGGGCCGAGTTCGCAGGGTACACGCGAGCCGCGTGTAACTACGACAAACACAAAAAACTGGACATCAATCAGTTCTGCGTTCCTTGGTCAACAGATCATCTGCCAGACTTTTGGTCCCTGTTTCCGAAATCCGATCTCCGATCTCCATTGCCCTCGAATCTACTCTTGACGGCATCCACCATTTCTGATCTAAGCCCCGATCTTACTACAACGACAACCGTCAGAAAGACGTCAACGCGCCACCCCTAGCGGAGAGTGTGTATGAGGACCTTGTACATAACGTGCGCGATCATGGTTTTCCCTCCCGCAATCTGGGGGCAGGGTTTCGCCGAGCAGCGAACATTTCAACCCGTTCCCTTGACTCCGGTTCCGAATGCGGAGCCTCGAAACTTGCCAGAGAGCGTCGTACGCCAGGCGAACCAACGACCGCCCATCACCATCGTTCGCAAGAATACCGACCCAGCCAAAACGCTCACGCGCTTCGATCCCCAGCAAGCTCAGGCTCGTTGGGTTCAGGGGCGTTGGGAAGTCCAGGCGGGAACCGTTTGGCTCAAAGATTGTGGCCGTGATCGAGTCCTTGCCCGGGATTGCTGTGATCTCATTCGAGCCCTGGGAGTGAATCAACGAGGAACCATTGGAACCCCGTATCCCATCATGGAGTACTGGCTCACCAACGGAAAAGCCCCTCAGACCGTTAGTACGCGGATGCGACTTTGGAATATCGATTTACAGAGTCTTCGCGCTGTCGAGGTCTCCGAAGATTGGTGCGTGGCGGATAAAAAGAAGATCTATTTCAACTTCGGTCGCAACCGTCAAGACGCTCTCCAGGCCGTCGCCGTTATCGAAAAGTATGGTTTCGATCGAGTCGGATATCTGGGTTCGCCGCGCCCCGTCATGATCTACTTTCTCGGTGGCCGAAACACACATACCACACGACGAGTTGGAAACAACCAACCGTCCGGGACGGTTTTCGGTGGCAAGTTCCGAGACCCGGCCTCTGGACAAAAGCCCGACACCGTTCGTGGCTCAACAACTCCCAAAGAGCCTTCCGGGCCAGTCGTGGGGGACCTGTATCTCAAGCATCTGGCTCGAAGTGTCAAGCAACTCTCGGCCCCGGTTCGTTCCGGCGGCACGAACGTTCGCTTCGACCCGAAACACCTGCTCCTTCGCCAACAAAATGGCGCTTGGAAAGTTTTCACGCGGAATAACGTCCTGGCCGATTTCGGTCCCGACGTTCGGGCCGCCCAAGATTTTTTGCAACTCGCGCGGTATTACCGAATCAATCAGCAAGTCTGGGTCGAGAATCATCCCGAGAAGGTGTGCTACTTCCTTTCCAATGGCCGTGCTCCTCGCGGACTTCGGTTTGGGCTCTCGGGCCAACGCTTCCAGCCACACTTGGTCAAACTCAAACGACTAGGCAAGCACTATTACCTTGCCGTCGAAGATCAGCCTCTTCTGTACGTCAGTGAGCACAAAGAATCCGCCGAACAACTCGTGGCCGCCATCCGACGCTATCGCTTTGACTTCCTTGTTCGTATCGGAACCACGGCGGAATCCTCCCTGCCGTTGTTCGTCCGATCTCGGTAGGTCGCTCCAGTGTGTGTATAATAGACGCGTGGAAAGAAATACCTATCTGAAGGAAGCGAATCCATGCGTCGTGTCATTCTCGTCCTATTGGGGCTCCTCGAGCTGGGAGTCGCTCTCGTCTTGTTGCAACTTGGGCGAACACTCCCAACACGGGCGAAACTACGAAGCGACTTCGCGAAGGCTCAACAAGTCACGAAGGACGCCAGTGCCGAGATCCGCCAGGTCAAAGCCCAGGTCGCTTCCCTACGCCAAAAACAAGTCAAGCAACTCGTGCAAAAGCTCAACAGCCAACTCGAACTGCTCACCGTCATGCTCAAAGATCAAAGCCTTCACTTGAAAGGTCACTTCGAGACAGCCAAAACCATCCGCGACGAAATGGAAACTCTCGCCAAAGGAGCCGAAGGGATCGAGAAAACACTCGATCCGTCGCAATTCAAAGCTCTCGGAAACGGACTCGGAGTCGTTGCGAAGCTACTCGAGGAAGACTTGCCTCCAGCAAGCAACAAGGCGGCCCAACAACTCTCTGATGCGTCAACGGCGCTGTCGAACAACGCCAAGTTCGTTTCCGAACTCGTCTCTTCGCTTCCCACCGACCTCAAGGCGCTCGAACAAGTTCACGATAGCCTTGGGAAATTCGAATCGGGATTGGGAAAGATGACGACGACGCTAAAAGTGGACCGACTCAAGACGATGCGTAAAGGCTTCCAAGGGATGCACGCCTCTCTCGACACCGGGGCCGATCAGGTAGCTCGGCTCGCTCGTTTCACCTATCCGGTCGTCACGTTCGACGGTTTCCGACCGGAAATCGAAAAACGCAAGTTCTGGCCCGAAGGAAGGACGATTGCCGGGGGCCTCCGAAAAGCCGGCGAAGGAGTGAAGGCCGCGGACGAACAACTCGGGGACATGATTGCCAATCTCCCGGAACTGATCAAGTCGGTAGAAGAAAGTCGCCAGGTCATGAAGGCCACGCGCGAAACTCTCGCCAGGGCCTTGAAACATAAGGATAAACTCGAACCCATCCTCCAAAAACTCCCCAACCAGACGCTCCAATTGGCGGAGAAAGTTCCTATGGTTGCCAAGGATTTGGCTGCCGTACTCCGCAAGACCGAAGAGTTAACGAAGGTCGGGGCGCAACTCCGGGAAGCTCGAAAAGGTCTGGACGACACCGCGGAAAATTTGGAGCCCATTCGGAAAGCCGTAAAGTCCTCGGCCAGATTATTCCGAACGACTCGTGTCGAACTGGACAAGGCCATCAACCAAAGAGAGCAAGCCGAAAAGTTAATGGCCCAAACGACCGACCTGAGCGACGGCCTTTCCCAGGTCCTTCCTCATGGAGCGGAAAGCCTGATGAACCAACTAAAAGTCCAGGAAATGTCTCTGGACCAACTTGCCAACAGCATGGAAGAAGTCGGCGACATCATCCCGAAACAAGGCGAGACGATGGCCGAAATCGTCGAAACGGGCCGCTGGCTCGTTTGGCTCGTGGCCGCGTGCGTTCTGATCCACTCCCTCTACACATTTGCGGGAGTTAGGGAACAGAGGACAGACAACAGGGAACAGAAGACAACCGTTGCGAGTTGAGGGTTGAGACATTGTGACCGAAGGCCCGAAGATAACGAAATGATAGCCGTCGGTTTTGGTCGTTTTGTAAAGTGTACTCGGTCGTTCTCCTCGACAACGACGGGATATCGCGAGAGATTCGTGCCGTGCCTGCGTCCCTTACGCTTTGGCTCGGCATACCTTACGAAAAAAACAGACAATCCGATATTGTGCATCTCGCATGGCTTCCCAACGGTTTTGGAGCCACTATGCTCACCGAAAAACAGCAACGATTCTTGGCCAAACGACGACCATTCGTTCGAACCTGGCCAGTCGTGGGGACTCTCATCATCGTATGCGTTCTCGCAATGACCGGATATTTGTTCTGGAAGAGTCCGCGCCTGATCAATCCCTATGCAGCCCTCCAACTTGTCCAAGAGAAACACTTTCCGACCGAGCACATGGTTCCCACAGTCTTACTCCCGTGCGTTATGGTGATGTTCGTCCTCATGTTCTTGGTCTTCATCGCGTTTCTATTTGTTTCGTTTGGGAACGAAAAAAAATATCTGGACATCATTGACCAACTCCAACAACCCTCCAAAGACGCAGACACATGAACCACGAACAAGACTGGCCGCACTGGGAGCGTCTCTTCGAATCGTTTCTTCGTGATCAACTCGAACGGCCCGACCCCGCACACGACCTGGCTCACATCCGACGTGTCGTCTCCACTGCCAAGCAGCTGACCGGGGCCGAGAAAGCGGAACCGCAAATCGTGTACCCGGCAGCGTGGTTGCACGACTGTGTCATGGTGCCGAAAGACTCACCCCTGCGGAGTAAGGCATCGGTCGAAGCGGCCAAGGTCGCCTTGGGGTTTCTCCGAGAACAAGGGTATCCTTCGGAATTGCTCGACGACGTATTCCACGCCATCGAAGCACACAGTTTTTCAGCGAACATTCCACCGCGAACATTGGAAGCCAAGGTCGTCCAGGACGCCGACCGACTCGATGCCATTGGAGCCATTGGGATCGCCAGGTGTTTCGTGACGGCGGGACTGCTCGGAAGCCAACTCTATCACCAAGACGAACCATTTCCCGTCGACCGAATTGTGGACGACAAACACTATGCCGTCGATCATTTTTACGCCAAGTTACTCAAACTGCGAGACACCATGCAGACCGATGCCGGACGCGAAGAGGCCGAACGACGCACCCAGTTTATGCTCGGTTATCTGAATCAGATGCGATTCGAGATTGGATAAATCGTTGTGTATTGTCGGGGTAGTAAGTTTGCCAGGGAATAGAGAACAGAAAAGTCAATCCACCTCTCGTCCTCTGTTCCCTTTGCTCTAATCCCTATTCTTGTTCCCTGTTCTCAACGCCCTATTCGCCAAAGCGCATCAACAAATCGCCTGCTTCGACTTGTGTGCCTGGTTGGACCAACACTTCGGCAAGCTTTCCTGCCTGCTCGGCGTAAACGGTCGTTTCCATCTTCATGGCTTCGAGCGTCACGAGCTTTTGCCCCTTGGCGACTTCTTCATTCACTTTGACGGTGACGTTCACGACCAACCCAGGCATCGGCGCCGGGACATGGAGCGGGTTGGATGTGTCCGCTTTCGGATGGCTCTTGACTTCCGTCGCGAGGTGTTGGTCGGCAACGAGTACGTCACGCGGTTGACCATTCAGCTCGAAGAAGACCGTGCGGGTCCCGTCAACGTGTGGGTCGCCAACAGTCAGGAACTTGACGATGAGAGATTTGCCTTCCTCGATGTTGACGCTGACTTCTTCACCCGGCTTCATGCCCGAGAAAAAGGTCGGGGTCGGCAGCGTGCTCGTGTTGGAATACGTCTTTACGTGCTCAATGAGGTCGGGATACACACGAGGATAGAGTTCTTGCGTAACGACAGCTTGGTCGGAAGGCTCTTCTTCGCCCAGGAGTCGTTTGAGCTGCTCACGAGTGGCCTCAAAGTCGGTAGGCGGCAGCGATGCTCCGGGACGACTTTCGAGCGGTTGCTTACCCCGAAGAACGATCTTTTGGAGCTTTTCTGGAAATCCGCCGACAGGTTGTCCCAGTTTCCCTTCGAATAAGTCGACCACCGACGCTGGGAAAGCTAGTTCCCGCGCTCCGCTTTCGACGTCTTCCGGTTCGAGATTGTTGGCCACCATGAACAACGCCATGTCTCCGACAACTTTCGACGTGGGCGTGACCTTGATGATGTCGCCAAACATCATGTTGACCTTGGCGTAAGCCCGACACACTTCGGGCCACCGGTCACCCACCCCCAACGCCGTGGCTTGCGTCTGCAAATTGGTGTACTGGCCTCCAGGCATCTCATGAAGGTAGACCTCTCCGCTCGAAGCGAGCTGGCCGCTTTCGAAGGGGGCGTAGAACTTCCGGACGGCTTGCCAGTATCGTGCGGTCTCTTCGAGCGAATCATAGTCCATCCCAGTGTCGCGTTCGGTGAACCGGACCGTCTCGACGAGCGTGTTGAGGTTGGGCTGAGCCGTCAAACCCGAAAGCGGAGCCATGGCCGCGTCGACGATGTCGACGCCTTCGTCGGCACCCATCAACAGCGAGGATATCTGCCCACCCGCCGAATCGTGCGTGTGGAAGTGGATGGGAATGCCGATTTCGTTGCGCAGGGCCTTGACGAGTTGCCTCGCAGCGTAGGGCTTGCACAACCCAGCCATGTCCTTGATGGCCAGGATGTTGGCCCCAAGTTTCTCCAGTTCTTTCGCCAGGGCCACATAGTACTTCAAGTCGTACTTGGTTCGGTTCGGATTAAGGATGTCTCCGCTGTAGCAAATCGCCGGTTCGCAAATCATGCCGTTTTCACGAACGGCTTCGATGGCCAACTTCAAGTTCGGCACCCAGTTCAACGCGTCGAAAATTCGGAAAACATCGATACCAGCTTGAGCGGACTCTTTGACGAACGCCTTGACGACGTTGTCGGGGTAGTTGGTGTAGCCCACGGCGTTGTTGGCCCTGAGAAGCATTTGGAAGAGAATGTTCGGGATTCTGGCCCGCAGTTCGACAAGTCGTTCCCAGGGACTCTCCTTCAAAAACCGCATGCTGGCGTCGAACGTCGCTCCGCCCCACATCTCGAGAGAGAACAACTCGGCATGTCTTAGCGCATACGTCGGAGCGATCTGCAACATGTCGTAAGTACGCATCCGAGTAGCCAACAATGACTGATGAGCATCACGGAACGTCGTATCGGTCACCAACAACTTCTTTTGGTCTAGAACCCACTTGCTGAAATTTTCCGGCCCAAGTTCTTTAAGTCTGTCTCGAGTTCCGGGTGGGTTGGTTGTCGTTGGCGGCAGTTCCGGCAGAGGTGCTGGAACATAGGGTAACGGCAGTTGGGATTTGCCTTTTAGTTCGGGGTGACCGTTTACGATGATCTCGGCGATGTAGCGGATGATTTTACTCGCACGGTCTTGTCTCGGTGCGAAGGCAAACAATTCTGGAGTCTGGTCGATGAATCGAGTTGTGACATTTCCGCTAAGGAACGCGGGGTGGGTGACCAGGTTGATTAAGAACGGGATGTTTGTCTTGACCCCACGAATTCGGAACTCTTGGAGGGAGCGTTCCATGCGGGCCGCAGCGTCTTCGAATCGCAGTCCGTGGGCAGTCACTTTGACCAGGAGGGAATCGTAGAACGGCGTAATCACCGCACCGCCGAAGGCCGAACCTGCGTCGAGGCGAATTCCCATCCCGCTTGCCGACCTGTAAGCCGTAAGTCGCCCGTAATCAGGAATGAACCGATTCGTCGGGTCCTCGCTCGTGACTCGACACTGAAGCGCAAATCCGTGGACACCCACATTCTCTTGCGAGCCAAGACCGATCTCTGGATCAGAGAGAGGTTTGCCTTGGGCCACGCGGATTTGACTGGCGATAAGGTCGTAGTTCGTGACTTCTTCAGTAACTGTATGCTCGACCTGGATACGCGGGTTCACTTCGATGAAGAAAAAGTCCCCGGAATCGACGTCGTAGAGAAACTCCACCGTCCCGGCATTGTCGTACCCGACGGCCCGACCGATGGCCAAAGCCGCGTCCAAAATGGCTTGTCGTTTTTCCGCTGGGAGATTCAACGCTGGAGCGATCTCCACGACCTTTTGGTGTCGACGTTGGACCGAACAATCGCGTTCGTAGAGGTGAACAAGGTTTCCGTGTTGATCGCCGAGCAACTGGACTTCGATGTGTCTGGCGCGTTGGATGAATTTCTCAAGGAAGACGTCGGGGACTCCGAAAGCCGTCTGCGCCTCGCGTCGAGCTTGATCGAGAGCTTGGTCAAGCCCGGCCGCAGAATGCGCCACACGCATCCCTCGTCCACCGCCACCCATCGACGCCTTGACGATGACCGGATAGCCAAGTTTCTCGGCCAGTTCCTTGCCCGTCTCGTTATCCGTGACGACGTTGTCACTGCCGTCGAGGACTGGTACGCTGGCCTTCTTTGCAATCGCTCGAGCCTGGACCTTGTCTCCGAGTTGCCTGAGAACTTCCACCCTGGGGCCGACAAATATAATCCCGGCATCACCGCAAGCCTGGGCGAAATCGGCGTTCTCCGAGAGGAAGCCGTAGCCCGGGTGGATGGCATCGATGTCGTAGTGTTTGGCCAGCTCGATGATCCGCGGAATGTTGAGGTACGATCGCAACGGCTCTCCTGCATGGCCCAAGAGGTAAGACTCGTCGGCCTTGAAGCGATGGAGAGCAAATCGATCCTCGTGGGTATAAATGGCGACCGTGCGAATACCCAACTCGTGGGCACTCCGAAACACGCGGATTGCAATTTCGCTTCGGTTGGCAGCCATCAGTTTTTTGATCGGGCGAATTTCCGTCGGGACATTGGCCATTGGAGAAATCCTTCGTTGTTTTGTATCTTGGGTGGCACCGGTCCAAAGGAAGCTCTACAAGTTCGTATTGGGTTGCGCTCACTCGTGAACAGTCCTGTTCACGAAGTTCCTCCTGGCGCAAAGATGTTGGCCCGGACCACGATCATCCATTCCGAGCTTTTGTATGGAATGTTGGCCAGAGTTTCTCTCTGTCTTCGCAACGGATAGCAGGAACTCTTTCAGGCGAGAGAAGTCCCCAGAGAGAACCAAGCGATTCTGCAAAAATCTCTTATAATTTCAGGGGAGCTTATCGTAGAGGTCGCTGATGGACCTTCCTTCGAAATTCTGTTCGGTTTGAAGTCGCTGAGAGGATGATGCCCGATCAGCGGGCGAAGAGTTCACACTCCAAATGGAGCCAACGGATGAGCGTCGAGACGCTGCCCCCACAACTTTCACCGGCCCTGAAACTACCACCAAAGGCCAAAGGCCGTTGGGGCTTGGGGAACTTTTTGCAGTACTTGCGTGATCCACTTGGTTTCGGGCAGTCGTGTGCAAGAGAATACGGCGACGTGGTGAAACTCTGGCTCCTGCCATGGCGACCGAGCGTTGCTCTATTTCATCCCCAGGACATCGAAGCGGTCCTACGCCACCAAGCCCAGAAATTTCGGAAAGACGATGGCACACGGGCCATTTCGTTCGTTCTCGGTAACGGCTTGGTCACCAACGAGGGCGATTCTTGGAGACAGCAGCGGCGGAAAATTCAACCCGGCTTCCAACGAAGCGAGGTCGAACGCTATGCCGACATCATCGTCGGATTCACGCGTCGTGCCGTCGAAAAATGGCAGCCCGGTGAAATTCGCGATGTCCACACGGACATGATGCACCTGACGTTGGAGATCGTTGGCAAAGCCCTCTTCGACGCGGACGTGGCTGACCAGGTGCAGGAAGTGTACGATTCGCTCGAAGAAATCATGTCGTTCCTGACGAACATCGTCAACTGGATTCCCGCCAGGAAGTATTTCCCAACGCCGGGTTATTTGCGCTTTCAAAAGGCCGTCAAACGTATCGACGAAGTGATGCTCCGAATCATCCGACGTCGCAAGAACCAACCACCCGGTGGAGTGGATTTGTTAAGTCAGTTATTGTTCCCGTCGGACCCGCAAGACGCAATGACGGACCAACAACTACGCGACGAACTCTTGACGCTTTTCCTGGCCGGACACGAAACGACGGCCCTGGCCCTCTCGTTCTGCTTTCGACTGATCGCGCTCCATCCCAAAGTAGAAAACCAGGTGAGGGACGAGATTCAAGGCGTCCTTGGAGACCGAGACGCGACGGCTGCCGACTATCAACGTTTGACATATACCGAAATGGTTCTAAAAGAATCGATGCGTCTGTATCCGCCAGTGTGGAGCATCGGGCGGGAAGCGTTGGAAGACGTAGAAATTGGCGGTTACAGATTTCCCAAAGGGACGACGTTCGAAATGTGGCAATGGGTGGTCCATCGCGACGCTCGGTGGTATCCCGAACCAGATGTGTTTCGTCCGGAAAGATGGACCAAAGACGAAATCGAGTCGCGGCCTCGGTGTTCGTATTTTCCCTTCGGAGATGGACCACGGATTTGTATCGGGCTCACCTTTGCCATGATGGAAGCCGTGTTAGTGATCGCAACAATCTTACAGCGAGTTTCGTTGTCCGTCGTGGGTAAGGCGGAGTTGGCATTTGCTCCTTCGGTGACGCTTCGTCCAGCCAAGGGGGTGCCGTTGAAGGTCGAGCAGAGATGACTCGCATCCGAAGAACAACCCGAACAAACACCAAAGACCAGCATTACTTCTCCCCAGCCACACTCCAACAACGAGAACCATCGTTGCCGAACTGGCTTTCATTGCGAACAATAAAGATAGGAGCAACCCACAACACTCTACTCCACAACCAGGAGCGAGCATCAATATGCCCATACGGATCGACTACGGCCGAGAGAGCGTCGAATACGACGTTCTGGAGTCGAACATTGTGACGGTCAGTCGTGCACCCATCGTCGAACCCATTACCGATGTCGAGGGAGCCGTTCGGCAGGCATTGGATGACCCCTTTGAGTTTCCGCCACTGGCCCGAGCGATCACGCCCGATGATCGAATCGCCATAGTCGTCGACGAGACTGTTCCGCAACTGACGAAAGTTCTCATCCCCCTACTGGAGTATCTCGTCGAAGCGGGCATCAACCCAGAAGCCATCTCTTTGGTCTGTTATCCGCCGTCGACACAACAGCCGTGGCTCGACGACCTTCCCGAAAGTCTCGAAGACATCCAGATCGAAATTCACGACGCCAAGGACCGCCAACAGTTGAGTTATCTGTCGACAACGACTCGGGGACGACGTCTCTATTTGAATCGGACAGTCGTCGATGCCGACCAGCTCATCGTCTTGACTCGGGTGGGATTCGATCCCGTTGATGGCTATCGCGGTTCGGAACTGGCCCTCTTCCCAGACCTCTGCGACGAAGAAACCCAAGACTCAATCGAAGCCGGTTCGCTTTCCCTCGATCCGCCAAGTGGCGATGGATCGAAAAACGCCGAAGCCAGTGAAGCCGCTTGGTTGCTGGGCTTGCCCTTTTTCCTGCAAGTCATCGAGGCCGACGAAGGGAACATCGCTCACTTCGTCGGTGGGGTTGCGACGAGTACGGACCAGGCCAAAGAACTTCTCGAGGCCCGTTGGCGTGTGGAAGTCGAAGAGCCTGCCGACGTTGTGCTCGCCAGCGTGAAAGGGGAACCTGAAGACGTCGGCTTTGCAGAGTTAGGACGAGCCCTGGCGAACGCCGCGAGAGTCGTTAAGACTGACGGCAAGATCGTCTTGTTGACCGACGCGAATCCGCAGGTGACCGATACACTCGCTGTGTTGCAAAATACTGGAGACAGCGGGAGTGCCCTCAAGGTCGCCGAGAAGACCACAACCAAACAACATGAAATCCTCTTCCATTGGGCCGCAGCAGCCGAACGTGCAACGATCTACTTTCTGAGCCAACTTTCCTCCGACACAGCCGAGGAACTGCTTACTGTTCCACTTCACCATGCAGGAGAAGTTCAACGGTTGTTGACAGAACATAAAACCTGCGTCGTTCTTCCAGAAGCCCACAAGATGCTTGCGACGTTGAAATAAAGTCGAGGGGAGAGGACACGGTACGTTGGCCCGAGGTCCAACAACGAGGACCAAAGCACAAACAAAAAAACCAAAGCGGCTCGAGCCGCCGCAATCCATAATCCAAACACGGTTGAATGATGCCCAAACAATCTCCACTCCATGATTTACTCGAAGCCGCTGGTGCCAAGTTCGACGGTGACAACATCCATGCTATGCCATCATCGTTCTCGTCCACGCCGGAACACAATGACCAGTTGTTGAACGGGTCTGTTCTCTTCGATCTCTCGCTGAGAACGAAAATCGAAGTCGCAGGCAAGGAGGCTTTGATGTTCCTTCATAACCTGTGTACCAACGAAATCAAGAAACTACCCGAGAATGCCGGGTGCGAGGCGTTCTTCACGACAAACAAGGCCAAAGTCATCGCCTACGGATACATAAGTCATTCCGTTCGTGACAACAACGACGTCCTGTTGTTCGACACAGTTGCCGGACTGAATGAGACCGTCTTCCAACACTTCGACCGACACTGGATCAGCGAAGACATCGAAATTACTGACCGGACAGACGAACTCGGCATGCTTCACGTTTGTGGTGCCACCGCCCCGGCTACGTTGACAGAAGTTCTGGGCCAAGAAGTCCCCCAACTCAACGAACTGCACCACACGAACATCACTGTTCCCATTGGTGAAGTCATGGTTCGGCGACACGATTACCTCGGGTTCCTCGGTTTTGATTTGATAGCGTCCGTGGAGGCGACTCGCGAACTATGGCAGAAACTGCTCACAACGAAAGCTGAACCTGCTGGCTCAGAAGTATGGGAAACACTTCGCGTCGAAGTGGGGCAACCGGTATTCGGTAAAGATCTCGATGAAAATCGAATGGCGGCAGAAGTGGGACGGATCGAACAAGCCATTTCGTACAACAAGGGGTGTTATCTCGGCCAGGAAACGATCGTCATGGCTCGTGACCGAGGACACGTCAATCGGACGCTCATGGGCTTGATACTTTCAGAATCAGGAATGACGCGATCCGGCGACAAGGTATTTCTTGGCGATAAGGAAGTAGGGGTCGTCACGTCTGCCATCGATTCCCAACGATTCCAAAGAAACCTGGCGTTGGCTTACTTGACTCGTGGAAACCAAGACCCCGGAACGGAGTTGGAAGTCGAGACGGCCAACGGACGAGCCACCGCGACTGTTTACCAACTGCCTTTTCCTAAGCCATAAGTCGCTGCAAAGCGAGGAGCACACAAGCCGTACCGTTGAACAAAGCGTGCAAAACGATCGGACCCCAGAGGCTATTCGTTCTCCCCATGACCCAACCGAGCACCAACGCCAAGATCACCAGTGGGATCGGTGAAGGCCAGGGGGCATGGATCAATCCGAACAGCGCGGCTTGGGCCAAGTTTGCAAGTTGATGGTTGACCACGGGATTCTGTTGCTTCGTGTCGAGGAGGTCGGCGAAGACTGGCGGCCCAGAACGAGGTCGAAGTTGCACTGGCTCTCTGGAAATGGTATCCGAGAGGGAATCATCGCCCTCAAGCGGAACCGTTGACTCTTGCGATGTCGGAACGTCACGACTTCCAATCCAAACATACACTCCGGAGAGCACCACAACAAGGACGGACACTTGTTCAAAAACTTCACTGTGCCTGGTAAGTCCCATTGCCACCGCAGCACAAAAAATAGCGTGACTTCGCCAGGCCATTTGCCTTGCCCACCGCCCGAGAATCCCCCGAAACAGGAACTCCTCGAAAATGGGGGCCACAACGACAGCGGACACGACCAACACGAGCCAACGAAGAGCTGATTCTTCCGGACCGACCACGTTGACGAGTTGGTGGGACTCCGGAGTTGTTTCCGTGAACCATCGATTCACGAACGACGCAGCGGCATGAACCGAAAGCACTGCTGGGGTGACAATCAACCACAGAAGTCCACCAAGCAAACTCGCAAGCCGCCATCCTCTGGTGTGAATCCCCAGGTCTGAAAATCCAATTCCTGACGATAGCCACAACAACCCAACGATCGATCCTATTAAGATGGGGGCCGTGAAGCACAAGACGATATAGTGCCGAACCGTTGCGTAGTCTTCTAGTGGTTCGCCGTAGATCTGGTCTGCGACCTGGAAGGCAAGGGCTGGTCCCGTGAAGTATAGGATCGCAGCTCCTAAAACGCTGAATCCATTCCAGGAACAACGAGAGAACGAAAGTTCCGGTTTGCCTCGGAACAAACTGGAGAAGGACCACTTTTCCGTTCCTGCAGGACACGACGACCACAAGACAACTAACCCGATTCCCACCGGAACGGCCAACAACAACCACGACAGATAAGCCCATCCAAGATCGTCCAGAATATCCATCTCAGAGTTGGTTCCGTTTCTTACAATGAAAGTTATAATCGGCTCAGAGTCCGAAGATCCTAAACTCGCTTACCATCGCGTGAACGAATGACGATACTCGATACCATTGTAGAGACCAAACGCCAGGAAATCGCCTCGCGAAGGGGAGAGGTGTCCGAAGGCGACCTTTCGCGGCAGGTGAAAAACGCTCCCCCTCCGAGAGATTTCTACGCGGCCCTCGCACGACCGGGCGAGATGAACTTCTTGACCGAAGTCAAGAAAGCCTCGCCCTCGGCGGGCGTCATCCGTGCCGATTTCGATCCAGTGACGATCGGCACTGCTTACCAAGAAGGCGGAGCGGCGGCCATCAGTGTGTTGACCGACACGCATTATTTTCAAGGGCATCTCGATTACTTATCGGCGGTGCGTGATGCCGTGGAACTGCCCGTCCTGCGAAAAGATTTCATCCTCGAACCGTATCAAGTTCTGGAAGCCCGAGTAGCTGGTGCCGACGCCGTCTTGTTGATCGCCGAGATCTTGGATGACAATGCGTTGTCATCGCTCCTGGAGGTCACGCACTCGTTGGGTATGTCCGCTCTTGTCGAACTCTACGACCGCGAAAATTTGAATCGTGTCGTCGATGCGGGAGCCAAACTCATCGGGATCAACAACCGGGACCTCCGAACCTTCGAAACGCGGCTGGAACACACCCTTGAGTTAGCGGAACACATCCCCAACGATCGATGTCTTGTGAGCGAAAGCGGCATTCGCACTCGCGAAGACATCGTTCGGCTTCGCAAAGCGGGAGTCCGTGCCGTGTTGATCGGCGAAACGTTAATGCGTGCCGAGAACATCGTGAAGAAAATCCACGAACTCCGAGGTATATGCTAATTCTGTGTCTGACTTTCTCGAAACGCTTCGTTCGTTCCTACAAAAGCTCTCGCTTCAAGAGACGACTGCCATAGTGGCCATCTCGGGGGGTCCCGACAGCGTTGCCCTTTTGCGAGGAATCGTTGCCCTCCAGGAAGAGTGTCGGTTTGCAAAGATCGTCGCCGCACATCTCAACCACCAGGCTCGGGGGAGCGAAAGCGACCACGACCAACGCTTCGTCCAGGAACTCTGCAGGTCGTTGCAAGAAATCTGTCCCGAACTGACGTGCGATACCGATGCAGCCAATGTTCCCGAGCGGGCTCAAGAAATTGGCAAGAGCTTCGAAACGACAGCCCGCGAGACTCGCTACGAATGGCTGCGTGAACTGGCTCATAAACATTCGGCCCGTTGGGTTGCTACCGGTCACACCGCCGATGACCAAGCCGAAACGGTTCTTCATCGCATCTTGCGCGGGACAGGATTAAAAGGGCTCGCCGGAATCCCGGCCCGAAGGGAGTTGCTTTCGGGAGCCGAGGTGATCCGTCCTATTCTCCGAGCGACACGGCAAGACGTGTTAACGTACCTCAATGAAATCAACCAGACGTATCGCGTCGACAGCTCCAACGAAAATAATGACTTCACCCGAAACCGACTACGCAACGAACTCTTACCACTCTTGAAGCAGGATTATAATCCGGGAATCGTAAACGTTCTCTGCCGACTTGCGGACCAAACCCAAACTGCCCAATACGAACTCGAGCATCAAGCCCAAGAGCTCCTCAACCTTGCCGAACTCCCAAGGGCTGGCAATTGGCTCGTCTTCGATGCGACGCAGTTCGTCCAAGTTTCCCGACATCGACTGCGTGAAGCCTTTCGTTTGGTTTGGAAACGCGAACGGTGGCCGGCACAGGCCATGGGGTTTGCCGAGTGGGATCGTGTAGCGGCAGTCGCGTTCGGCGAAATGGTCGCGACAGACTTGCCTGGACAGATTCGAGCCCGTCGGAATCGACAGGTTGTTCAGATTGGGCCGATTATGCCAGACTCGTGAAATCGATTTGAGAAAACCTCAGTAGTTATTTTCCGGCTGATCACGTAACCTCTAAAGATGGTTTTTTAGAGCACAGAGAAATGCATCATGCGAGAGTACCAATACTTGGAGTTCCGAGCGATCGATAAACCACTCGATCGCGAAGCCATGCGCGACCTACGCGCTATCACCACGCGTGCGGAAATCACCCCAACGAGTCTCGTCAACGAATATCACTTTGGTAGTTTCAAAGGTGAGCCGGTGGAGTTGATGAAGCAATATTTCGACGCCTTCTTCTATTTTGGCAGTTGGGGTTCGCACGAACTGATGCTCCGATTCCCTCTTGGGGCTCTGGACCTCTCGCAAGTCCAACCGTACTGCTGCGAGTACACCTTGGATGTTCACACCACTCCGACTCACTTGATCCTCGAATTTCACGCCGAAGAAGACGACTCCGCCGATCGGTTCGAAGGAAACGATGACGACGTGTCCCTCGATTCGGTGATTGGCATCCGGAACGATCTAATCGCCGGAGACCTTCGCGCCCTGTACATCGCGTGGCTATCGGCCGCCCAGTGCGACGACCCAAACTCCGACGAACTCGAACCGCCGGTCCCTGGTGGACTAGGCAACCTTACTTCAACACTCGAAAGTTTCGCGGCCTTCATGCGAGTCGATGCGCTCTTGTTGGAAGTGGCCGCCGAGGCGTCCGAACCCGAGATGTATTTGAAAGGCACTCCCGAGGACTATGGCCTTTGGCTCGGTCGGAAATCCGCCGAAGAAAAAGATAGCTGGCTCGTTCGTTTGTTGGATGGAGCAGGCCCACTTCTGCGAAACGAACTGCTCCAACAGTTTCGCGTGGACCAAGCGTTGGCCCGCGGAGAAATCATAGTGCCGGAAACTACCGGACAACGCACTGTGGGAGACTTACTCCAGGCACAGGCGAAACTGGCCGCGTCTCGACGACGCCAAACGACAGGTAACAGGAAGTAAAGAAACTCCCACACTCTTCCTTCGCGCCTTCACTTGACCTTCTTGCTCTCTCGATTCTTGGCTCGTAATCAATTCCGTTGGACAATTTCGAGGTCCTCCGAGGTCCACCGAGGAAAATGCGACGGCACGTTGGTATAGTAACTGTGTGTAAACGCATTCGATGGAGGGGCATAGGTATGACGCTGAAGATTGCGCAATTAGGGCAATCGGTCTTGCGAAAACGGGCTGACGAGATCGACCAAAGAGCGATTCTTTCTGAAGAATTTCAACAATTCATTAACGAAATGCTCACAACCGCAACCGATAGTAGGGGAGTAGGATTGGCTGGACCGCAAGTGTTCCGGAGTCAACGAATTTTCGTTGCCCACGTCCTACCTGTCCCAAGCCAAGAAGAGCAATTCGAGTGGGAAGTTTTTATCAATCCGAAACTCACGCCAACCTCGAAAAAAATCAAATATCGATGGGAGGGTTGTCTGAGTTTTCAAGAACTAATGGTCATGGTACCCCGGTTCGAAAGTGTCACCGTCGAGTACACTAATCGAGCAGGTGAATCCAAAACACTCGAACTGACGGACTTTCCGGCGAGAGTCGTTCAACATGAGAACGATCATCTCGACGGGGTATTGACGATCGACCGCGCACCAGCCACAAAATACATCGTGAAAACGAGCGAAATGGAAGCCGTCCGTGAGGAACTCGGCGGAAATTAATTGCTGGAATCGAACGAAGGGCAAAGGAAGCTCGGTTGGGGTGCAAATTCGAGCCCTGAACCGTTCTTCGTTTTGGTTTCTGGTTGTGATTCGAACTCGTAACTGTCGGGGATTTGTCATGTCGTCAGTCGTTGTAGCTGCGGCACAGATTGCTCCCAAACTTGGAGACCTCCAAGCCAACCTTGAGATCCACTTGGATTACATCGAGCGGGCCAAGGAGCAGGACGTTGATATCTTGGTGTTCCCGGAACTGTCGTTGACCGGGTACGACGTGGAACACAAAGCTCCGGACATCGCCCTTGCGTTGTCCTCTCCACTCGTCAACAAGATTGCACAAGCCAGCACTAACATGGTGACTGTCTTCGGGATGATCGAGTTGGGCTATGCCGCACAACTCCACAACTCGGCGGTGGCGGTGCGGGATGGACAAACGACATTTGTTCATCGGAAGCTCAACCTCCCGAATTACGGTCGGCTTCTCGAAGGTAAGCTCTTCGGCACGGGACGTTATGTCGAAACGTTTGATTTGAACGATGTTTGGCATTCGTCGGTCATGATTTGTTCCGACGCTTGGAACCCGGCTCTGATCCACTTGGCAGCGGTCAAAGGAGCGACATTACTGACGGTCCCGATCAATTCGGCGCGGGGGACTGTTGATCACGCAACTTATTCGAATCCGGAGGGCTGGCAACTCGCCATTCGCTTCTACTCATTCATGTACGGATTGCCTACGGTTGTTGTCAATCGCGTTGGCATGGAGAACAAATTCAGTTTTTGGGGCGGTTCGGGCATTTTTGGAGCCCACGGAGAGTTATTGGCCCAAGCGGAAGATCAAGAAACCTTGTTGGTCGCGAAACTCTGCTATCAAGATGTGGTGAAAGCCCGGGCCAGTTTGCCGACTGTACGAGATTCGAATCTCGATTTGATTCACCGCGAGATTAGCCGATTGCGAGACAAGATCGGATATCCAACACTACCTTAAAAGGTGGCCCGTTGCCCAAGTCTCACTCCTGCCAAAAACACCGACTGTTGCGTCCTCTTGCAAATCGTTCCAGGGTGGACTGCGTCATTCTTTACCTAACAACAAATCGACCACCCAACATCCACGCACATGCGCACGATCCTCGCGGCAATGGTCGAGGATGTTTTGGTCGTTGCATCCGGCTTCTTCGAGGGCGTCGGCAAGAATCGGCATGTCCGAGAAGTTTTTTTGCTCGTACATGGTCGAGGCAATGCGGGTGACGTCGTCTGTAAGCCAATGGGCTTTCGTTGCGTAGCGACGGCAAGGATTTGGCCATATCTCACGGACGAAGTCTGCAAATAGTGCGGCATGTGGGTCCCTACCGGATCCTAGTCCCCGCGGGCCCAACCGCCAGCTTTGGCGGAGCAATTTGCACAGTCCGTTCCCCACAGTCGGAGGTCGTGTTCCCCCTACGGACTCTAGCTGGGAAACCACTTCCCTCTTGCGGGACTGGTAGTCAAGTTGATTAGTTGTCTTTTCTTCGTCCGCCGCGGATCCTGCGAGTTCAGCGAAAAGCGATAAGGTTAACTTAAGTGATTGATTCAATGTGTTTCCTTTATCCCAGGCCAGGAGCCCTTTAGCGAGTGCTGACTCCAAGAGCATAAGTTTGCGAGAGTCATCTGCTGGGCTTATTTCCAACAAGAGGAACAGTGGCTGATCGGATTGAGCCCAATCTTCCGCCGATATGAAATCATTCCTTCGCCTCCTTCTGTCGTTTGCTCTGATGACTCACCTCCGGTTTCGTCAAGAATCCCCAATCGAGTGCCTGATCTTGTGTGTAGTTCTTGCCCAGCGTCAACGCGGTGACGGCCTTGGCCATCTCATAGCCCAAGTAGAAAGCGTGGTCGGGAGTGATGTCATCTCGCCTGGCCATCTTGTCGAATAAGTCGAATGGATCGGTGCCCGACAATTGCATCAGACTGTTCAGCACATGTATCTTCCCGTCCTCGGCGAACAACCGGTAGTTGCGATCCTTGATTTCCTTGGCGAGTTGGTCGAGAGCTTCTTGTCCGTACTCGTTCAACTTGGTGTCGCGGAGTGTCACCAATCTTGGCTCGAGGTGCTTTGGCAACACACCGTGTTTGCGAGAGTGAAACGTCAGGCGCCGGGCTAAATCGATCTCCCGGATCGAGCTTCGTGCCCAGTTGATGACCTCCGTCGTCAACACGCTTCGGATGCCGAGTTCCTGGCAGATACCAATGAGCATCACGTTAACACCCGCCGAATCGACGTCGGTCAATTCCGTCAAGTTGCCGATGCCCATCATCATTTCCTGATTGGGATAACGCTTGCGAACGTCAATATACCGGCCAATCGACTCCGCAAAGCCAAAACCAATCGGCTCCAAAATCGGATCGATGCGAAATGGGACGTTGTCGCGGTCGAGGACTTCGAGGGTTTCATCGAGCCCTTCGAGATTCGTCGGCACGTCGGGAATGGCGACGACTTCGATTCCCCAATCTTTGGCGTGCCGTCGGTTGCTGCTGTTGACGCTCAGGACGAGTTCCGCACCTGCATTCGCTGCCAGTTCGACTTCGCGAGGGTTGAAGCTATCAATGGAAACAGAGTGTCCGTCGTCTTTGAGCGCCTTGACGGCTTCTGAGACGCCAAGCCAAGTTTCGCCAGGGTCACACCCCAGGTCAATGAAATCGGCCCCATCGTCGCGAGATTTGTTGGCCTTGTTACGGATGTTGTCCAGCGTCAACCGCGGAGCGTGGTTGATCTCGGCGAGAATTCGGATGTCATACTCGCCGTAGTCGTCGGGCCTTTGACGTTTGGCGTTGAATAGTTCTGGCAAATCTCGCAAGTCTTTCGGGCCACGTATGATCTCGGCATTTGTCAACGCTTCCAACGGCGCGAGGTCGCCGCGGCACAGTCCCGGCAAGACGACACGTGTAACGGTCTCGGGAATAGTGATGTGTTTGGCCGTCCATTGCGTTGTGGCCAGAGCCACGACTGTGATCGGTAACACCGCGACCGAATACTCAAAGTTCTGACTCTGCGCGATTGGATCGAGGACGCGACGCAACGCCGGTTCGGCGAGTTTTCCGGTGACAAAAAGATAATGCGGAGCTGGCATGAAAATCGCCTAAACGAACAACTTTCCGAAACAATCGACGAGGCAGAAACCATTTGCACGATCTTTCTGCCATTGCAACACAAACCATTGTCGAGCTAAAGGGGGATGGTACAACTACAGTTCGAAGCTTCGGGTAGAAAAACTTCCGATTTCTGACTGCGGCGAGGAACAAAGTCACTAAAGAAGCTGCGATGCGATTAGAAGAATTGTTAGAGTTGATACAAGTCCTTGCTTTCGTCCCGTTACGTCTGCACATGACGAATGGACAGACTTACGAGATTCGGCACCCCGATCAAGTATTGGTCTTACGAGGTCGTGTGGACATAGGTGTTGGTGTTGATCCGGTAACAGGAGTTCTGGACCGGGTCAAGCATTGCTCATTATTGCATGTTGTCCGCGTGGAGCAACTTGGCGGGTATCGGAATCGAACGGTAAGAAATCGTAAACCACATCGACTCTGATCTTTCGCCCCATTCTGCGACATGCCATTGTCCCGCCTAAAGGGGATGGTAAAACAACAATTTGGTGCATCCCCTGGTCGGGTTGTGTTGTCCGGCACGTCGTCCGACTGTGCTGTGCGGCTTCAAAGGATAGGCCGTCGTCAAGACCTCGTTGGTTTTAGGCGAACTCTTTGAGCACCAGCAACGGACAGATACTATTGAAAACGGCAAGAAGAGAGTACGCGATCTGGTGCGTCCCGTTGCGAAAACAGCCGAACAAGCGGACGGCACACGGACTGTGCTTGATACTTTGGTGTATTGCTCGGTAAGTTCTCATCAAAGCCAACCCCTGTCGAAATCTTCAGATCGGTAAATGATACATGCTTGGTCCGATTTTTTCACGTGAGCTGATGACTCTGCCACGGCGTCCACAACATTATGTGGCTCGGACCGTGTACTTGGGCGTCATTTGGATATTGGGTCTGACGACCTGGCAGGCCGCCGTTGGGTGGGAGCAAAATGCCACGCTTGGGGACATTGCTCAGTTCAGTCTCCGGCTGTTCCAGATCACGACCATGGTTCAACTCATCGTGTTGATCTTCTTCGCATCGTTGTCGGCGGCGAGCAGTATCACGACCGAGAAGGACCGCCGAACATTCGTCCTCCTGCTGATGACCAGGCTCACGAACGTCGAAATCGTGGTCGGGAAACTCCTCGGAAGTCTACTCCAGATCGGGTTATTCTTGTTGGGCACACTTCCCATCCTCGCGTTGATGCTTTTCATGGGCGGAGTAGCTGGATTCCAAATTGTTCAAGCGGCGATTGTATTGTTCGCCACGGCACTTGCGGCGGGATCGCTCGGGGTACTGATTTCGTTGTGGCGAGACCGAACTTTCCAGGCACTCGCGTTGACCGTGTTGTTTCTTGTCTTGCATTTGTGTTTCGTCTTTGCGCTCCCGTACTTGATGAACCTCAATGGGCTCTTTCAGAGTGAGGTGTTCACTTCCGAAGGTCTTTCGACGGCGCAACAGTGGCTCGATCCGATCCGCGCCATGCAGAGCGTCATCGAACCCGACGTGAATCGTGTTGGGTTGGCCCCAGGGTATGGGTTCGGATTGACGATGCTTGGGATCAGCGTCGTCCTCAATCTGCTGGGTATTTGGAAATTACGGGTTTGGAACCCCAGTGGTGGTCCGATCATGCAGCGTGAGGCTCCGGACGCTGCTGACGAGAAAACCGTAGAAAGAGAAAAAGCCCATGCCGCTCCTGGCGCGGTCCGCGAGGTCTGGCCCAATCCAATCCTTTGGCGGGAAATGATGACCCGAGCTTACGGCCGCCGACCGTTGTTGGTCAAGGCTGCGTATTTCTTGGTGGTAGGGTTGGTCGTTTATTATGCCGTGGCCCCAATCATAGAAGGGCAAAGTTTCAGTCGATGGTCGGCGGCGTACGGGTTAGTTCCCCTCGCCATCCTTAGCTTGTTGTTGATCACGGCACAAGCCGTTACGTCGATCACAACCGAACGCGACATGGGAGCTTTGAATTTGCTTCTTGTGACGGACTTGACCCCATCGGAGTTTATTTGGGGCAAGCTAGGCGGCATCGTCTACAATACCAAGGAATATCTTATCCCACCGATCGCTCTGGCGATTTTCTATGCAGCTTACGGCATGCTTGCATTTCCCGCCACTCCAACCAGAAACATTCAAGCCGGGGTCTGCGTTGCTCTTGCAATTGCCGTGCTCGAAGTATTCGTGATTGTGTTGGGTGTCCACGTCGCCCTTCGAGCCCCAACCAGTCGTTTGGCAATTGGAAAGGCTCTCGGGACAGTCTTCTTCCTTTCAGTCGGAACGCTCGTTTGTATTTACATCATCGCCATCAACGGACAGTTCGAATACCAGTGGGCAAGTTTCGTCTTCTTCCTTGCGGCGGGGATCGGTGGATTCTGGTGGGTGCTTTCGGGGAACCGCCCAGCGCCGGCCTTGACACTCGCGAGCATCGCGTGTCCTTTAGCGATCTTCTATAGCGTCCTGAATATCCTGATCGGTAATCCCAAGACGCAAGGATCAGCAGACCCGTTTCTTCCGCTCATCGTCACGGCGGGATCATTCGGATTTGCCATCACGGCCATGCTGGTACCGATGCTCAGTGAATTCGACGTGGCCATGGGACGAACGACCGGAGAAGCGGACTAAAAAAGGGAAAACGCAGGTTGAAAGCCTGAAGACTTGGATTGGGTTTGGCCGCGGACCCACGAATTGGCGGAACGATGTTCGCTCGGAGCTCGCAATCCTTGTTTGGAAGTGTTTGCAACCCCGCCGCTCCAAGGACTGGTCGAAACCGCACGCCGAGTAGGTTGCGCTGTGCGGTAATGGACAGGTCGTTTTGTAACGTTGACGAGGGAAATGCTGGTTGATCGTGACACAAAGGCCCATGAACGTGAAAGCTCAACGAGCCTGAACGACTCAACCTACTCGGAAAGTACCTATCACAAAGACAATCCCGACAAGGACGCTACAACTTAATCCGAGGAGTTCCGGTGAAAAACCCCACAATTGGTGTCGTGGGGCCTCCCATTCCTTCGACACTTCAACTGTCCCTTTTTCATCTGTCTGGATGCCAAGTGACTCCCGTTTTCCCATGAGCTTATTGGGATCGACGTCGGTGTGCGTTTTTGATGACAACGCCGACGATGATACCTGCTTCACGCTGGCATTTTTTTCGAGAGCCTTTTCGGCGTGGGTTATTTTCGTTGTTGGCGGTTGGGATAGGTTGGTGGAATTGGTTTTCTGACTTCCTTGAGCCGTCCGAAGCCGACTGTGGCGATTTCCAAGAACGAGCTGAACTGTCCGTTCTTCGTCGTCGCGTTGGACCGTCACGGAAACCGTTTGACCGGGTTTCATCCCCCACAAGGCGCGCTCGACATCAAACGTGTTCTTCACTCGTCGTTGAGCGATCGAGAGGATCACATCTCCTTCCTGAAGTCTTGCCTTCGCAGCCGGAGTATCCTTCGAGACGTTGACGATTTCGACTTTCTGTCTGTCGCCACCTTCGCCCACAATTGTGTCCTGGCATGCCATTCCGTGCCCTACGCCAGCAATCTTCAACGCACTGAAATGCTTTCGCAAGACATTCCGGACCGTCCCAGCATTGATGGCAAAGGCGATTCCTCGAGCTCCATCATGGATCGCTGTGTTAATTCCAATCAGCTCGCCGTTTATGTTCAACAGCGGTCCGCCTGAGTTGCCTGGATTGACTGTCGCGTCGGTCTGAATAACCCCGGTGACTTTATGGCCGTTCTCGGTGGTCATGTTGCGATTTAAAGCACTGATGATTCCCATCGAGACTGTATGTGTAAACCCAAAGGGGTTCCCTATCGCAATCACTCGTTCCCCAACCATTAAATCGTCGATCGGTCCAAGAGTCAGAGCTTTGAGTTTAGCCGAGGGTTTGGTACGCAGGACCGCGAGGTCGTATTGAGGAAACGTTTTCAATACCTGAGCCCAAGCTTTCGTCGCGTCATGAAACTCGACCTTCACTTTTCCTTGCATCGAGACAACGTGGTGGTTGGTGATGATGTAACCGCGTTCGTCGATGATCACACCAGTACCGATGGTGTCGCGAATTTGATAACGAGTGCGAGGGATTCGGATCGTGACGATGCTGGCTTCGGTTTTTTCCACTGCTTTCACGACGGCGGTTCGTCGTGCGTACTGGGCCTTGGCGTTGGCTCCAACCAAGACCGAAGCCGTGGCAGCAACAAGGCAGACTCGATACAAAACTGGAATCCGAGACATGGAAAGTTACCCTTTCGGCAGCCTGGCAGCCCTAACAACCCAAGAAGGTGGTCGGATAAATTGACTGTCGGATCTAGTTTCGATTATGAGCCACTGCGGAGCGGCAGATTGTCACCACGGGCGTGAGCCCAAGGGAAACGTTCTACATCTTGCCGGCTGCACGGCCTGCGAACTATTCAAACAAGCCACTTATTCATCCGCCTGCCCAACGATTGCATTAGGCCCATGGCTTTGCGCTCTACCCCTTTCGGGATAGGTTGCCTTTTCGTGGACGCTCCCAAACGGGAAGGTGGTCCGCACCTGATCAATTCTGGCTCAGAAAACCCTGCTTGTAAAATCAGAACAACTGTTTTCTAATTGAAAGAGGTCGAGCCAGGGAGAATGAACGAAGGTGTGGCGTGTTGAAATGGAGTAAAAACCCGTCAGGAAATTGGTTCTCCTGACAGGTTTTGATTTCGGAAGTGTTGTCGTTTGACGTTGATTCGAGCGATTCCCTCGAAGCCATTGAGTGTTCAGTTTAGTTAACGTTTATCCCAAGTGTTAATTGCCATTAACTCACCACTGCCCGAATACAGTAGGTGCTGACTGATGGCACCGTATTCTTTTTCGGCCTGTTGCATATTGTCCCGAGCAGCTTTCAACTCAATGAGAGACTGTTTGCGAACGTCCTCGGCCGATGCGCCCAGAGACTCTCCACTAGTCGGATGCGGAACAACAAAAGGCTGGGAGATCGCGCCAGTGAGAGGCGTAGAGATGGCTCCCCGATAAGGTGAGTAGATTGTGGATCGAAAGGTACGGAACCCACCAAAGGGTGTACCGTAAACTGGACCAAACTGTCTTTGTGGGATGTCGAAAAATTGGGGATTGGCTCCAACGGCCGTGACAGTCCTGTAATAACTGTTCAAAGCTTGGGCTTTTTCGATTCCCGCGTTTTGGGCCGCACTCATCGCTTGCGTCGCCTGATCGAGACGCTTTTGAGCATTGGCCATGGCATTCTGTGCTTGCTCCAGGTCGGTCAAGAGCTTTTTCTCTTGAGACGAAAGGACCGAAGTACTGTACTTGACATACGTGTAGGGGCCGGTTTTGATCGTGATTTTGCTGATTTCGGGAGGGTAAAGCAGCTTTTGTTGGCCCCGTGGTGAATAGTTGGCGAAAATAGTTTTCGATTTCTCATCCGGAACTTTCGTCTTTTTCGCCCAACTTTCGATGTTCGAATAATCAACCTTGACGGGGGCTACACCCGGTCGCTCTCGAACGACGATGTAACCGGGTCCCTCCCAAACGACTGTCCCGCTGACCCGGAGGGCTTGGAAACCAGGGACTGCTTTCTTCAAAGTGATGTCGACAGGCTGACTCGGGCTCAAACCAGACTGGAATTTGATCTTGGCCAGGGGTTGGGCCGTTGCGGGAGTAAAAGGATCGACTTCCTCCTGTTGCTCCTTGATAGGCGGCTGAGCCACCGCCGGTCCAACCCACACAAGCGACAGGCCCAACAAGGCTGTCAGGACGATCATGCTGCTACGATAAGTCATCGGAAACCTCTCAGTCTTGGTACCCCCAAACGACCTGGAAACTCATGTCTGGTTCCAGCGGATGAGGCTTGAGTTGTTGTGTGCAGTTCCACACCAAGAAAGGAAACTACTTCCACGTTGTGCATCTTCCACCAAGAGTCCGATTTCCCTGGACGGAGAAAGATAATTCATTGGAGGACAAAAACCCGACACACCTGTGTAGCCACTTGTCGGCCGGACGCGAACTCTCAGAGTCGTTTATTCTAAATAGTGTGCGACTTCTTGCCAGGAAAATCAGTTCGACTACGGCCCAAGCTAGTTCGAACCTCAAGGGACCAGACCACCGAAACTGTGGTTTCTTGAGGAGCTTTCTTGCCCGACAGGTTCGCCGAGTCACTTAAACAACATGCAACAACCGCGCCATTTTGCCACACTTGTCCATATTCATGGGAAACTGGAGGATCTTCCGGATCGTCGAAATGACACGAACGTGCGCCGAGTTGCGAACGGAGTGTTATTGTAGATTTTGGGATACGGAAACTCCCGGAAGCAAAACCGAAACGCAAGTTTAACCATGGCCAAGGCCGGAAGGGTAGTCGTTGGATGCATCTCCTGTTGAACAGCGACACCTTGCTGTCGCTATGGTTTTGTTCTTTGACTCCGTAATCAGCGCGGATAGGAGCATCCCCACCCCACCCGCATGGCAGCAAACCACAACTCTTGTTACAACGACATCATCGGATTTCGAAAACCACCAATAACCAAAGTGGCTTGATCTGCAAGGAGCAAGAGACCGTGTCCACAGACTTGATCCAACTCGTGCACAAATTGGGCCGTCCGCGAATGTTGTTGATTGGCGACATCATGCTCGACCGGTATGTGTGGGGGGATGCTGACCGGATCAGCCAGGAAGCTCCGGTGATCCTCCTTCGTGCGGACAAACGAGAAGAACGACTCGGTGGAGCGGCCAGCGTCGCGACGATGCTTCGTGCGTTGGGGGCCGATGTTGTGTTGGCGGGAGTTGTGGGAGCCGACGCCGATGGCGAGCGGACACGCGAGTTACTTAGGGAGTGGCACGTCGATCACTCGGCGGTCCTGGTTGATCCGGGCCGACCGAGTACTGTCAAAGAACGTTACATCGGGCGAGCCCATCATCGGCACCCACAACAAATGCTACGTGTCGATTATGAAGTACGGGACCTCATAAACGAGTCGCTCGAACAACGATTCTCGCGTGTTCTGGCCGAACGACTTCCCGAATGCGACATCGTTCTCATCAGCGATTACAACAAAGGCGTTTGTGCTCCAGGTTTACTGAGTCAGGTCATTTCTTCCGCCCGAACCATGGACAAACGCGTCCTCGTCGATCCAATCCGAGGTGGAGACTACGCCAAATATAAAGGAGCTTCCGCGTTAACCCCCAACCGTCTCGAAGCGAGTCTTGCGACGGGAATCGAGATCGAGACAATCGCAGAAGCAAGGACAGCGGGACGGCGATTACGCGACTCCATGGATGCAGAGGCGGCGATCATCACGCTCGACAAACAAGGGATGATGTTAGTTCACGCCGACGGGCGAGAGAAATTGATCCCTACACGGCCGCGCCAAGTGTACGACGTCACCGGTGCCGGAGACATGGTCCTGAGTACCTTGGGCGTCGCGCTCGCTGCGGATGCCGATTACGAAGCGGCGATTGCGTTGGCGAATGTCGCCGGAGGTCTCGAAGTCGAAAAGATCGGAGTCGTCACAGTGACCCGTGACGAGATCCTCCAAGATATCCTCGACCACGAAACGAGCCAACAAGATTCCAATTCGCTCGGGAAAATCATGACGCTGGAAAAACTCACCACCGACTTGGAAAAACGCCGATTGCTCGGCCATAAGATTGCCTTCACCAATGGGTGTTTCGACATCCTTCACGTCGGCCACGTCGAATACCTCCAAGATGCTCGCTCACGAGCCAATGCTCTTGTGGTCGGGCTCAACAGCGACGCCAGCATTCGGAGACTCAAAGGCCCCGATCGGCCAATTAACTCCGTCGAAGCACGAGCCACCGTATTGGCCGCACAGCACAGTGTCGATTATGTCGTGGTCTTTGACGACGATACTCCCTCTCGATTGATCGAAGCCGTCAAACCCGATGTGCTGGTCAAAGGAGCCGATTACAAAAAACAAAATGTCGTCGGAGCTCAATTCGTCGAATCATATGGGGGAGAAGTCTATCTCGCGCCATTGCGTCCGGGGTATTCGACGACGGGAATTGTGGAGAAGCTGCGGGGAGAATCTGCTAAAGAAAAGTTTTCGTAAGGTCTGAGTACCTCGACATCCAGAGCCGAGCCGGCGGTGTAGGGACAGCAAAAAGGAGCTTACTATGCCTCAAGGCTTCCACGAGGTTAAATTCATCAAGATGAGGCGAGTCCACATCGACTTGACGAGAGACGATAAGACTGGGTACTGGTAGTTTGAAATCGGGGATACAGCAACGGTCGATCCTGAGAGTTACGGTTGGTGGCCCAAAGACATCCATACTTCTTGGAACCACGCGTTGACAGGAGTGCCAGGTGAACTGAATGGACAAACCTCGTTTGGTGGAGAACCAGACAAAGACCCACATCACGGGGTAATGGTGTCGATGAAGAATTTCATCCTCTTGTTTCCGATGATGATCAGAGGTCCAACTACGATTACTCCTATCTTCTTGGCAAAAGGAGCCGAACTCAGGATGCGCCTGGTGCTACAGCTTCTGGCGGTGTTGTTCATTTCCACAAGCGCCCAGGCCCAAAACAAATTACTGCCCACCTCATTGATCACCATGCCAAGGTCATTGCTATCGGGATATCTTGAACTGGCCGGCCCTCATCGATTCCGCAGACAAAGGTACTTTGGGCTGTCGTTCGAGAAAAATCGTTCATAAGCACAAAGAGTCGTGAGATTGGATATTTGAATCCCCCCAAGGAGCAGCTTGGGACTTGCCCGTGCGTTTGGGCAAAAGGTTCCAGACTTCGAGCGCAGCCATACATTAAGGAAACGAGTTCTCCACGAACCATTCACTTTGTCCCCTCGTCTATCGAGCTTCTACGTTTTCGCAAGTTGCTGCAATTCCGCGTCTGCAAAACTTTTCTGATTATTCGGTTCATTGTGCTAGGAAATTGACCGATTTTTCTTTATAGAAGTGGTCTGAAGGACTCCCGGCGCGAATGCTTAAATGGCATTTCGGACACAGCACTTCTCACAAATGGCGGTGACCCATGCGGACCCTATTGTTTGTCGCGGTTCTGACGTTGGCCGGATGTCAAAATGTCCGAGGACCGCTACAATACAGAGAGCCTTTAAGGCCAGACGATCCGGCTTTTCCGATCGACGAACAACAACGACGTGGGCGCGATCGGATCGGTCTGCCAGACATCTCCAGGGAAGTGGGGCCGTCAGAAGGTCTGACTCCACCACGGGGATACCAACAATAAAATGGCAAAAGACAACCCGGTAGAGACAAAAAGAAAGAGCAGCGAAATCAATTTATCTTTCTTCGTTGGCTCTACCCCTCCTTTGCTCTTGGCCTGGAGCACAACAGCCAATTTATCACATTGCAATCTATTCAGTCCTACCGCCAGCATGAGGTTACCGAACGTGAGCACAACACCTTCCGAATCCCAACTCCCTGAACCCGCTCCACCCTTTTGGGTCAAACAGCGACAACTCAAACTCGAATCCGTTGGGACGAACTACTATAAAGTTTTTGGTCCAAACACTGAGGATGCATTCGTTGGCTTGCGGAAGGCGGAAAACGGAAAGTATCTCGCTTACGTCCGAAAGGAACAAGAGGATAAAGACACTGCGGCCACCGAGCCGGAGTTCGACTATCCTGTTGACGCCTGGCATGCTGCATTCGAACTGTATCGGGTCGTCAAGGTGTTGTAATCGTGAAGCTGATTTCTCTCGAAGAATCAATCACCGGATGTCTGATCGGGATGGCCGTCGGTGATGCCCTTGGACTTCCGTGGGAAAATTTGTCTTCACTGCGCATCAAAAAATTCGTTTCTCGGATCGAGAAGCATCATTTTCTCTTCGAGAAAGGCATGGTCTCAGACGACACGGAACACCTGTGCCTTGTCGCCCAATCTATCATTTCCTCCGGTGACGACCTCTCACTCTTCGAACGAAGTCTATCGTGGCGACTTCGTTGGTGGTTCCTGGCTGATTCCGCAGGCATTGGTCGAGCCACCTTGCTCGGTTGTCTCAAGTTGTTGGTCGGATTTTCGGGCAAGTCCAGTGGGGTTTTCTCGGCGGGAAATGGTCCGGCCATGCGGAGCCCGATTCTGGGAGTTTGCTTCGGTGACGACCTTCCGAGACTCCGCGAGTGGGTGAAATTTTCGACACGAGTCACTCACACAGACCCCAAGGCCGAGTACGGCGCGATGGCCATCGCTCTCGCTGCCTACTTGTCTGCCAACAAAGCCAATACGAATGAACTCGCGGAGCAGTATATGTCTTTGTCAGCAGAAGTTCTCGGCGAAAGTTGCCCGAACCTTCTGGAAAGGCTCCAACAAGCCGCCGAAAGCGCAAAGGCTCACGAGACACCCCAGCAATTTGCCTCCCATCTCGGCCTCAAGAAACGAGTCACCGGCTACATCTACCACACCGTCCCTGTCGTCATCCAAACCTGGCTCCGTTACCCAGAGGATTACGAAACGGCGATTCAGTCCATCATCGAATGTGGCGGGGACACCGATACAACCGCAGGCATACTCGGGAGCATTCTCGGGGTCCGTGTTGGTGAAGCCAGGATACCTACCGCGTGGGTGCGAGACATCTGGGAATGGCCTTGCGGAATCGAATGGATGCGGCGACTTGGTCACAAACTCGCTCGGGTCTTGGAGACTGGCGAACCAGAAAAACCGCTCGCCGTGAACATTCCTGGGTTAGCGCTTCGCAACTGGTTCTTTTTCTTTGTAGTGCTGCTGCACGTCGGACGACGTTGTTTGCCGCCTTATTGATCTCTTCACTGAACTCCTCGAAACATCACCATCCGACTTCGGGAGAAATCAACATGCTCTCACGCTGGCTCATCGCGGTCTACGTCTTGTTGCCTGGGACTCTCGTGTTCGGCCAGACGAAGACACAATCGGCGCCCGTCCCCTACCAAACGATCTCGCTAACAGACAAAGCCATCGCCGTCGAGGACGCACTCGCAGTCATCTCGAAGCAAACAGGACTCACCGTCGCCGATCGTCGAACGACCAAGAAGGACCCGAAAATCTCAATCGCCTGGGACAAAATTACCTTTTGGCAGGCGATGAGTGATCTGGCCAAGCATACCAAATCTCGTTTGTCCATTTACCAGCGAGACGGAGCCATTGCTTTGGTCGACGGCGTGCCTCTCCCTTACGTGAGTCAGCACGGGCCATTCCGAACGACCGTTGACCGCGTCGATGCTTTTCGCGATTTCAAATCCGGGATCGGACGGAATAGATTCACGTTGAGTTTGACGTGGGAGCCGACTCTCAAGCCGTATCTCGTCGAGGTCCGGCCGTTCACTGCGGAATATTCTCTGAACACCAAAGGGCGGCCGTTTCGATACACCGGGATGGGTCAGGGAACTCGCGTGGTGACCGGACCGCGAGGAGTTCAGCTTTCCGACATCACAACACCGTTGCTGCCACGCTCGACCGAGCAACTGACCACGCTTAGAGGAAGTCTGTCGGTTACCACCGCGACGAAGATGATGAAAGTGACGTTCAAGAAAATGGGAACCATCTTCCAAAAACCAAAGTCGCTCGTCGAAAAGAAAAACGGTGTCGAGGTAACTCTTCGTTGCGGGCCGTTGGACACCGACCGTTGGTACGCCGAGATCGACCTCACTTACCCGAAAGATTCTCCTGAATTCGAAAGCTTTCAACAAAGCAACTGGGTTCGCAACAACAAGGTATATCTCGTGCGCGCGGACAACCCAAAATTTCGATTCGAAGTCCGACCAACCGACCAAGAGCCGCCGTTTGTGTCTTCTCGAGAAGCCTCCTTCAAATATTTCTTTACCGAGAGAAAAGGCCAACCTCGTTTGGGTCAGGCGAACCAATGGCATCTTGTGTACGAGACTCCCGAACGCATCGTCCAGACAAATGTTCCGTTTGAGTTTAAGAATGTTGCGTTGCCGTAAAGTGGGCAGATGAACAACGCTGTGGACTCAACCTCGGGATATTCCTGTGTTTCGGTAGAGCTTAGTAACTTCCGTGAATGTATGTTGGGACGACGCGCACAGGGTAGTGATCGAGCAAGATCCCAAGCCCAGGTTTGAAAAGTTGCAACTCTCCACTCTGAGAGAGAACTCCTTCTGCGAACCAGACCAAGTTCTTCTTTTTTCGCAACACGCTGGCCCCAAACGCAAGACTCGACGTGACTGCACCTTCCTGATTGATCGGCACGATCTGGGTGTACCGGCTGATCGCCCGCGCGACAAAATTTTTGAACGTCACGCCGGTCCATCCAGCCCAGTACATTTGGCAAAGTAAATCGTTATCGAGGCCTGCGGCAATGGCTGATGCGTCTAGATTGTTGGCGTGGTTCGGAGCCAGGACAAAGTGGCTCACCCCGAGGAAGACTGTCCAGGCCCTTGACGTGGACAGAGAAAAGTACCCGCATCATCGTCCTCGTCACCGAATACGCTCCCCGCGCGATCCTCGCTTGAACCGTGTTGATAGAACTGAGCCATTACACCTATAAGATACAGAACTTATCTCGGTGTGATGTGACCATGATGAGTACGCATGACTCCCGAGGCCAACTGTGATCTTTCTGAGCACAGTTGCCGAGGCCATCAAGAAGGACGGGAAGGTCTGGGCTCTCAAGAACGCCTCCAGCGGTCTGACCCATTTCGACGCCACGGAAAAAGAGGATCCGAAAATTGGTTACCTCTTAATGAACCTCAACATCGGTCTAACCGACTCTCGAAACATTGCACATGAGCTACACCAAAGACTTACAAAAGAAGGACTTTGGCCTTTTTAATCAACCTTATTGCTAAACAATTCAGGTTTTTTCTTATAATATATCAAATATGTTCGTCGGGATTGTTCTGAAGGTTCGAGTCCAAAAACGCAAGGGGCTCCTGTGGATCGTTGTGCACTCTGATTCAACCCTTCAGGATTCCCTACTGAGTGGCTGGCTGAAGTGAACAGAGCAGTGCCGCCATTGACTCAACATTGATTTGGTTTCGATTAGAGACGAATTTTCCTTGTAGCAGCCATCGTGAAACGACTTGATCGACGACGGTTTGTTAGACAAAGTTTCGTTTCCTATTTTCTGAGGATTCCTCTTGAAGAGTCGTTGGGAGTCATGACATGCGATCTTTACTGAACCCAGCGAAGTTAGTTTTTGGATTGTTGTTGCTCATCGTCGATCCGTCGCCGCAACTGGCTCTTGGAGAGAACTATGGCGCCATCGCTTATTCCCCGCCGACTGCGAATTACGGATACTCGTACAAGCACCGCACAAGAAGAGCAGCGGAGAATGAAGCTCTGCGACGCTGCAACGCCAAAGATGCGAGAATCCTTACCTGGGAGAGGGGATTGGCCAGCAGTTCTGGCAATAGACTTGGACGGCACTGCGTACGGTTATGGTTGGAACCGCTCGGCGCACCAAGCGAAATTACAAGCGTTGGCAAAATAAAGCCCACCAGTAAACCCAAGCTGTCGACCAAGATATGGCGTTTGCGGCCGTTCTTGTTCTTGGCCTGGTCTCGACCTCGGGCTTCTCCTCCCTCGGACGTGTCGACCGACTGAGAGTCGATGCTCGCAGTCGTGGGTGAATGATTGGGTTTCTCTTGTTCTCGGACTTGTTCGGAGAGCTTGTTATGGATGGCTTCGAGCGACCATTGTGTCGCCACTCGTCGAAATACCTCCGGACGGTCGACTTGGGTGTAAAATCATGTGGCAGATATCGCCACTGGCACCCCGTCTTGAGGACGTCAAAGAGGGCATCGAGAACGTCTCGCAAGGGAGTCGTTCGGGGCCGTCCGCCAGGATAAACGGGAATCAAAGGTTCGATGCGGTCGAACTGAGCATCGGTCAGGCCACTGGGATATGGTTTTCGTTTCCTATCCTATTGTACGCAGGAATACCTCTTATGGGACAGTCTCTAAGATGATGCGACAGCGAAAGTCGTCTGGGCTACGACGTCCAACTGCAGCCCAAAGACCAAAAACAAGAAGCCGAAGAAGCCCAGTAGAGCACTGACCGAGCGGGTTGCGAAAAGAACGTGGTGAAATCACGCAGGATCAGGTGCCGCGCCGACCAAGCAAGACAAGCGGGTCTTTTCGGAGCAGGTTCGGCAGTTGCTCGGCTGGTTCGATTTCGTTCGGCAAAGGGCCGCTGTGGCTGGAGCCGAATTGTCGATGGTCGGGTGAGAGATTGAGACTTGATTTTAGGCCTTCTTGCCTTGTGTGAGACAGGCCCGATCGAAGAAATCGAACCGTCCACGCGTCCTGTTTGGATGGAGCTGGCTTTAGTCTTTCACTTTAGACATCGAGACAGCGTTGCCGGGTTCATGATGCTCGACCTGGGTCATGTAGTGTCGCATGAGCAAGAGTCCCCGTCCGCAATCCCGTTCCAAATTTTCGGGGGCGAGAGGGTCGGGAACGTCGTTGGGGTCAAAACCTGGTCCTTCGTCGCGGATGTGGATGTCGAACCGTTCGCGGGTTACGCGATAGGTGATGTGCACTTTTTTATCGGGATCGTTGTTGTTTCCGTGTTTGATGGCGTTGATGAAAGCTTCTTCGAGTGCCAGTTGAATTCCAAAAATGGCTTTCTCGTCAAACTCGTGTTGCTTCAGGAGCTGCTCAAGTTCGTTGCGTACACGGCTGGCGTCTGCCGTGGCACTTGGGATGGTGACAACACGAGCTTCCGAAGAATTGGAGGAATTGGGGAACATCAGCCTGTATGTTTCTTTGGTGTCCAGCATATCGAATCTCCTGTCATCTGGAGTAGGGAGACGCTCAAGATGAACAAGACGTCCTGAACCAATCAAGGTTTTGGCCTACCAGAACTGGTGATAAGCCAACATCGATTTGTGAGATCAGTTGAAATAGGGATGTCAGATGTCGCGTCGCTACGACAATGCCGGGATCACCATTCCAACAGGAAACTTGACGTCCCTGAAACACCGAGAGTTCCATTTACTCGGTAGATGAGCGAAACACATACAATTTTGGATTGTTGCTTACTCCGGTGTTGTTTCCTTTTTGATTCCGGATAAGTAAGCGTGGGAATCCGGAACACCGAGCTTTGGTTTTGAGCGTCCTTGCCGAATGTGAATTCCTCGAAGGGTGAGGAAGTGATATTATGATCGGGTTCCAAGACGCAGTGACAATGGATAAACTCCATCCCGCGTGTAGTTTTTCGATATCGAAAATCCTAACACAGATCACATCCCGAGGGTAACCGAAGTCTTCTTGAGGTTTGGGGAGGCCGTCTCCAAGTGTGAAACTTTTGCCATTTCCTCGGTCGATGGGAGAGGAGTCAAAAACTTGGGTGAAAGACGTTGGCGAAACCGGTTGAGGTTGCCGAAGGGCAGACCAGAGAAGTAGCCTTCGCCGCTTTCAAATGTATGTTAGGGACCAGAGACAAGCAAACCAGTCCGACATCGTGTCTGTTTCCTGTTTTTCTTCGTCAGGGAGGAAATTTTTGGGAGCGAAAAGGTTTCCGCAAAGCTCTTGGCTTCCACCTACCGACTCCAAGCTTTCCGAGCAAATTACAATCCGGCGAGAGTTTTCACCGAAGTTGCTGGAAGCAAAGTGGCCTGAGATGGTGAGATGGAACTGAAAGTTTTCCGTACTCCCAGAAAGCCAGTCAGGCCGATGCCAAATCCACACGTTCTTGCAATCGTTAAAACAATTGCAAAGCTTCTTGTTCAGACTTCTCGATCTGGAACACCTTGTTGAGTTTGGTAATTTCGAAAACTTCGTAGATCTGTTCGGAGATGTTACACAAGATCAATTGGCCACGGGCGTTATTGACCTTTCGGTTGAGCGTTATTAGTTTTCCGAGAGCGGCACTGGAGAGGTATTCCACATTGCCAAAGTTGAGAAGCAATTTTGTTCGTCCCAGTTTATCCACAAGTTGGAAGAGCTGGTCACCGATCGTCTGAATATTTTGCTCGTCCAAAATCTTCTTATCGACAAAGTTGACGACCGTGACCTCGCCACTGTCTTCTACTTCAAGTCTTTTACGTCCCGGTTGCGTGGACATGTTGCCAACTCCTCCAACGTCTCCGAGTTCGGAGAGCTTGTTTGAATGAATCTGACGTTTCAACTCCCAAGGTTATTGCAATCGGAAAGGTAACACCTAACTTCGACTGTTCGAGAAAGGGAGATTGTTCAGCAAGTATCCAAGGACAAGGAAATCAAGCATATAACATACTATTGATCGTAAGCAGGCCATTCTTGAAGTCAAGTGTTTTCCATGAGGATAGGCCAGGCAACCATCTCGATGGGAGGTGGGCTTTCGTACAGAATTCCGTCCCAGGCCCATTCGAGCGGCAACATTCCATTGAGAATCAAGTTCTAATCGAGATAGAGACCTCGTTGCGTATCGGCAACGATAATCTGGAATTGTTTTGCTCTCAAAAGAGAGCCGCTCGAACCAACCGGAGTTTCGCGGCCCGATCAAGGATTGCCGGGTTAGCCTTTTGGCCGGGTGGAGAGCGGACTCGAATCTGTTGGTTGCGTTGCTTTTGCCGAGTGTGAGCAATATATTATCCCTTCGTACAGTTGACCAACTCGAGATAGTTTACCAGCGTGGGCATTTCCTTATTCTGGAAAGGATTTGGTCTTACGCTCACCCCAACCACTTGAACACCTTCGGAGGACACCCCATGGCTTTCACTTTGCCAAACTTGCCCTACGACAAGGCAGCACTTGAGCCGCACATCGACGCCATGACGATGGAAATTCACCATGGCAAGCATCACAACGGTTACGTGACGAAGCTCAACGGAGCTGTCGATGGACAGGGCGACCTGGGTTCCAAACCTGTGGAACAGATTCTTCGTGAGATCAGTAGCGTTCCGGAGCAAATCCGCCAAGCCGTGATCAACAACGGTGGTGGACACGCGAACCACACCATGTTCTGGGAAATCATGGGACCAGGTGCAGGCGGCCAGCCGAGCGGTCCGTTGGCTGACGAAATCAACGCAACGTTCGGCGACTTCGCCAAGTTCCAGGAGCAGTTCAAAGCTGCCGCGACAACACGTTTTGGAAGCGGCTGGGCTTGGCTTGTTCACGCGGACGGAAAGCTCCACGTCGTCAGCACCGCGAACCAAGACAGCCCCTACATGCAAGGTCAAACGCCCATCATGGGCATCGATGTTTGGGAACACGCTTACTATCTGAAGTATCAGAACAAGCGCCCCGATTACATCGACGCTTGGTGGAACGTCGTGAACTGGACGGCCGTTGGCGAGCGATTCGAAAAGGCCAAGGCTGGGACTCTGTAAGGCCTTCGGCCCAAAGAAAACGATACAAAAAGTTGAGGACTGGCGTTTCCGTCAGTCCTTTTGTCATTTCATTTTGTCGCATTGATAACATTTCTCGGTGCCGGTTTTATTGATGGCGTCGAGCATGGCTCGAGTAGTCGGAGAAATAGAGGCGTGTTTTGGATTTTCCGTCTCGAAGGAGTGATGGTGCTCCGTGGGCTCACGCTCACAACTGGGATCTGATGCCGCTGAGCGCCTGAAAGAACCAAGACGAACGCGATAATCCTGGATCCGAAAACCCGCGTGGCGTGTACCTACGATTCCTCGACCAATCCCAATTCCAAAATCGAGAAGAGCACTTCCTTCTGCCGAACAGCGTTGACTCACACCGACCAACTTAGTGTGATAGGGCGTGAGCGAACGGACTTTCGCTCGCCTTTTTTCTTACTCCCTCGTTCGTTCCAGCAAGGAAGCTCTGACCATGTGGCGTGAAACTCTCGTACGGAAGTGGCATTCTCTGAATAAATGGGAACAGGTCGCCTTGGCTCTTTGGGTGACGGTGCTGTTGGTGGTTTGTGTCAGGTCGGCAATCACACCGCGTAAGCAAAACGTGATGCACATCTTTTCTTTGGCTGGGCAAAACTGGATGCAAGGCAAGACGATGTACGGCAACGTCGCGACGGATCGCGATGTCTACCGATATAGCCCGGTCGTGGCGGTGACGTATGTTCCTCTGGCAATCATTCCGGAACGGCTGTGCAATCCGCTTTGGCGAATTTTCAACGTTGTGGTGTTGTTGTGGGGACTCCTCTGGTGGTTACGCGTTGTTCTCCCGCGGAGGCTTCAACGTTGGGAACTGGCAGCGCTGATGCTACTGATGCTGCCGATCACGATTCCTTCGCTCAATAACGGCCAGACGAATTTGATGATGCTCGGGATGATGCTCGCGGGTGTTGCAGCAGCGAGCGATAAGCGATGGACTGTTGCGGCTCTGTTGCTCGCGGGAGCGACTTGGTTGAAGGGATATCCGCTCTCGTTGGCCATGCTTGTGATGCTCCTTTCTCCTTGGCGGTTCACGTGGCGTTTCGTAGCGTTCCTAATCGTTGGGGGACTTCTGCCGTTCTTGTTCCAGCGACCAGATTATGTTGTTGATGCCTATCGCGGATGGATTCACACTCTGGGTAATGACGGGCGTAACGCGTTGGACAAAGACTTTTGGTTACGGGACGTACGTTTGCTCTTTTTCGTTGTGTGTGGTGTGCGGCTCTCGTCACAAGCCTATTTGGCCATTCAACTCGTCGTTGCTGCTCTGGCGGCCTTCTTCGTGGTTATGGGAAGATGGTGTCGTCTTCCGTCTGACCGGCAATGGTTCACGCTGACCCAACTTTGTCTGATTTGGCAAACGGTATTCGGTCCGGCCACAGAGTCGGCGACCTGGATCGTTTTGGCTCCGACGCTGACGTTGTCGCTGTTACTTGCGTGGCGAGAAAACTATTCCTTTGGAGTCAAAACGGCCTTGACGACCAGCTATGGGTTGTTCGTGGTGTCGCACATGGCGAAATGGTTTCCTTGGGGCAATGCGTTCGCTAATTTGGGACCGCAGCCTCTGGCTGGGGTGATTTACTACGCGGTTGCTCTTTACTTCGGGGTTCATTTGTTCTGGGAAAAGGAACCGAACGTCCAAGTCGAAAGGCGCGAAGGGCCGGGTTTGCCAGTGGCTGCGTAGGTGGGTGTGATCCGGGAACACGAGGAACTTTTTGCTTGCGAAACACAAGTGCGCGAGGTGATCTTACACTAACCCAAAGCGTAAGTGTAGGACGCGAATGAGCACGTTCTGTTTCCGGCACGTTGGAGCGTGCTATGCGGATTCTGGCCCCGACCGGAAAAAACTGGGACTCTGACGCCAGCCATCTAGGTTACTCACTCAGCGAACAACGAAGGAACACCCATGCGACCGAATCGTGGCTCCGTACGTCTCGTCATCTTGACGGTCTTTGTGATCATGGCGAGTACCTGTTTTCTCCCCACCGAAGCGAACCAAATCAAGGTCTACAATAGCGGCATTCAGTGGCCAGAACCAAAGGTTGTTGATCCCGGGACGACGGACCAGGCGCCGCCGTCGGATGCCATCGTTTTGTTCGACGGAAAAGATTTGTCGCAGTGGGAGCCGACACGCAAGGGGCAACTCGAACGCTGGAAATTCGAGGACGGAGCCGGCATCGCAGGTTGTGCCATTCGAACGAAGCGTTCGTTCGGGGATTGCCAGTTACACCTCGAGTGGTCGTCTCCGAATCCGCCTCGGGGGAAGGGTCAGGGGCGAGGCAACAACGGCATAAAGTTCATGGGACGCTACGAGGTTCAGATCTTAGACTCGTACAAGAACAAGACTTATCTCGACGGGATGTGCGCGGCGATCTACAAACAAAGACCTCCCATGGTCAACGCGAGTCGGAAGCCCGGAGCGTGGCAAACGTACGACATCATTTTTGATGCGCCTCGTTTTGGTAAAGACGGCAAACTGTTGAAGCCTGCTTATCTGACGGTCTTCCATAACGGTGTCTTGGTTCACAACCACGTTGAACTGGAAGGGCAGACTTCTTACAACCTCGCTCCGTTCTATCGCAAGCACAGTGCGAAGTTGCCGTTGTTATTGGCTTACCACGGACAACCATTGCGTTTTCGAAACATTTGGATTCGGGAATTCAAGGAACTGGTCGGGAAGAAGAAACAGCAATCCCCTTGAGAACGTCTCTTGCAACCCTTGCGAGTTCTCGCAAAGAGGTATACACTGCCGGAGGACAATCCTTTTGACTTCTCTTTTGCGGCACCAGAACATGCACGAAATGTCCATTGCCCAGAGCTTGATCGAAATGGCGTGTGAAACTGCCACAAAAAACAACGCGACACGAATTACCAAACTTTTTCTTCGCATTGGCCGTTTGTCGGGGGTTGTCGAAGAGGCTCTGCGATTCTCTTTCGACATCGCTGCCGAAGGGACACCTTGTGAGGGAGCCGTGGTCGAGATCGAAGACGTTGTTGTGTCGGTGATGTGTCCCGTTTGTGACGAACCGAAGACTTTGGCGGATTCGTATTATCTTTTGTGTCCGAAATGCCAAACGCCTACTCCCCAGATACTGACGGGCCAGGAAATGGAACTCGTCTCGTTGGAGGTCGTTGATCATGCAACCCCGTGTTCTTGAAGTGCGGACGAAGATTCTCAAGAAAAATGACGAACTTGCGCGAGCCATGCGGACCGACTTTGCCGCCCACGGGGTATATGTCGTCAACGTTGTCTCTGGGCCAGGTTCGGGAAAAACCGAACTCTTGAAGCAGACCCTCACCGAACTTGTCAAGCAATATCAAGTTGCTGCCGTGGTTGGTGATTTGGCGACAGAAAATGACAGTCGTCGCCTTCAAGCCAGTGGAGCACCCGTTCGGCAGATTCAGACCGACAACGTTTGTCATCTTGAGGCCGACATGGTTGGCAAGGCGATCGCCGAGTGGGATCTCGATGCCCTCGATTTCCTGTTCATCGAAAACATAGGGAATCTTGTGTGTCCGACGAGTTGGGATTTGGGCGAAGATTTGCGAGTGCTTCTGCTAGCCGTGACCGAGGGCGAAGACAAGCCGCTGAAGTATCCAACACTTATCAATACCGCTGATCTCGTCGTGATGAGTAAAAGTGACATCGCCGCCGCCGTCGAATTCGATCAGGACCTTGCTCTAGACAACATCCATCGTGTACGACCCGGAATCAAGGTCCTCGAGGTCTCTGCCAAAACCGGCCTCGGGATGGCCGAGTGGATCGATTTCTTGCGAGTTCGTTTCGAGGCCAAGAAGCAACAGCTTTCGTCCGTAATCGAGTCGGTCGGACCGTAAGGAAGACCCGTCGAGACCCACCTTGAGAAACCCTCTGGCACTTGTCGTGTGCTAAGTTTCAATTGCATCTTGGAAAATTAGGGAACAGGGAAGAGAGGACAGGGAACAGAGCCCTCGCAACTCCTGTCGGGATTTCTCTCCATCCTTACAATCCCGATGAAAACAAACGCTCTACCATAAGCCCATGTTCGTCCTTGATGCAGAAGAGGTTTCCGGCCCACACTGCGGTCTTTTGCTGTGCTATGCTGTTTCCGGTCCACGATAGCGAGTGTCGTTCCTTCCCTCGCTGGGCGTGCTAGGCGGAGTTGGCGACAGATCGTCGTCCCTGTTCCCTTTTTTGGGAAATTCGTGTCCAAGGATCCAGGATCAGTGTTGTTTCTGCCAAAACGGAAGACACGGAGAAGAGATCGATGAGCGAAGCGTACTTGTCGGAAGATACTTGGCCGGACCTCAGCCCACCGAACTACCTTCTTCTGGAAAAACTGGGGGCTGGTGGGATGGGGGAGGTCTTCCTGGCTCGCCGCAAAGACGGAGATGCTCTCGTCGCGATCAAGTTTTTGCTTGCCATCGAGAAGATCGACAAAAAGGAACTACGACAGCGATTTTATCGTGAAGCCCGTTTGCTGGCGAGTCTGAGTCACCCCAACGTTGTTCGGGTGCTTGAAAGTGGGGTCGTGGAGGGGCAGCCCTATTTCGTCATGGAGTACGTGGAAGGGGGCAACTTGCGGGACATGATGACGCCAGGTCGCCCTTTTCCTTTGGAGAACATCAAGCGAGTTCTTACGGGGCTTTTTTCTGCCTTGGTGACGCTGGAGCAGAGGCAGATTGTTCATCGGGACTTGAAGCCCGAGAACGTTTTGCTCGATGGAGAGGGCCAAGTCAAAATCACAGACTTTGGGATATCGGCGACAGAAACTGAGGTCGGACAGTTGACGCGTGACACACGCATCTTTGGTTCGGTCGAGTATATGTCGCCGGAGCAACGAGCGCGATTGCCCACCGACACACGCGCAGATCAGTTTTCGGCTGGCGTCTTGGTTTATGAACTGCTGACGGGCAAACGTCCTGTGGGGAACTTCAAACCCGCTTCGGAACTCAATCGGGCAGTGCATTCGTCGGTGGATGAGGCTCTGGCGCGGGCACTGGAAGAAGACCCGGACGACCGGTATCCGAATTTTTCGGCGTTTGCCGAAGCGATCCAAGAGGCCCTCAATCGCAAGCCCCGCTCTTTGTTGCGAGTCTTGCCCGTTTTTGCGTGTGGGGTCTTGGTCTTGGTGACCGGCATTTGGGCTCTTGTTGCTTTTGTGGGCGCAATGCCGCCGAAAGAATCCAAGGTCCTTCCTGCCCAATCACCGAAGCCTCAGGACACTGCTGCGGTACGACAAGTTCCCGCGGTCCGAAGCACTCCCGAGAAGAGGCACGCCAAAGGCAAGGGACCTGCCGAGCAACCGGAGGACCGAACGGCGGAGGCCAATTATTATTTAGCTCAGGGTGACAAACACCTTGTGAAGAGCCAATACCGCGATGCCGAGTTGTGTTTTGCCGAGGTCATTCGGCTTAGCCCAGACGATCCACGGGGATACCTCAAGCGGGCATTCGTCTACAAGACGTACAGGCTTTACCAAAAGGCGTTCGACGACCTCAAGGCCGCTTTGAAGCAGGATCCAACACGAGTTGAGGCCTGGACCGGGGTTGGAGCGATCTACGTCCAACTGAAAGATTACAATAAAGCGATCCCGCATTTGGACGAGGCGATTGCTCTGGACTCTCGGGCGTCCGAGGCTTTGGCTTGGCGTGGATGGGCTCGTTATCAACTGAAGCAGCCCGAGGCTGCCTTAGACGACTTGGATGCTGCCATTCGGGCCGACAAGTTCTGCGGCGTCGGCTACCAGTTTCGAGGGTTGCTTTACCGAGCCCAAAAAGAGTACGATCTAAGCCTAAAAGACTTCGAACACGCCGTGCGGTGCATGCCAGACAACCCCTACATGCACGGTGCCCTGGCAAATATGTTGGCTTTGTGTCCCAACGAAAATCTTCGGGATCCGGACCGAGCCCTCCTTCACGCCCAGAAAGCTTGTAAGTTGACTGCCTGGAGCGAGTGGAAACTGTTGCGATACTTGGCTCAAGCTCATGCTGCCAAAGGGAACCTGAGTGAGGCCGTCCGGTGGTGTGAGAAAGCCCTTGAGATTACACCGGTACTCAAACGGAACCTCGTTCAGAAACAACTTGCGCTCTACCGAAAACGTGCTGGCACTCGGGCCCCTTGAACGGTTGGAAAAGCCGCCACTGTCTTCTTGGTTGGTTGGGAGTGGTTCACGCCTGTGTTGGATACAGGGGCTGCCCGCCGATTCCCATGTCGGAGGCCTGAGAAAGTACTGAAGGCTGAAAGAGGAAGGGGACATTCTCTGCTTTCCAACGTGACCACCGTCCTTTCGGTCTTTTGCCTTTTCTACGTTTGCCCGAAACTCTCGACGCCCAAACAAGACACTGCCGCTCAGAAACGATCTTTCTCATGAACTCCGAGCAAGAACAGCTTATCGGGCGAGCCATCTTCCGAGAAGCCAACGACGCCTTCCTCATCGTGCATCCATTAGACCAGCGGATTCTCGACGTCAATCCAGCTGTCCAGAGGTTGACCGGATTCAGGCGGAAACAACTCATCGATTTGCCGCTTGCCAGTTTGCTCGAAGCCATCGAGGGATACGACCATACTGAAGTCTTACGAGCCTGCCAAACGACAACTTATTACACGGCACGCGATGGCTACGTGTTGAAGGCTCAAGCGGGAAAAATCATCCCAGTAAATCTGACCGTCAGCCGAATTCACATCGAGCCGGAGCCGTTGGCGTTACTCATTCTTCGCGATGTAACCGAGCAGAAAGAGGCGGAGAAGGCTCTTCGCGAGAGCGAGCGGTTTGCCCAACATATCGCCGACGTTTGCCCCGCGGTTTTGTACATCTTTGACCTTCGGGAACAGCGGACGGTTTATAACAACCACTACGTCTGCGATGCTCTTGCTTACACCCCCGAACAGTTGCAATCACTCGGTGACAAACTCATTCCGGCTTTGATGCATCCTGAGGACCAAGAGCGATTCACCTACCACCTCGCCAGTCTCGGGCATCTCAAAGACGGGCAAAGAGCCTTGTTGGAATACCGCTTGCGTCATAACGACGGGCAGTGGCGGTGGTTCTACAGTTGGGATACGGTGTTCCGGCGTGACGCCCAAGGAGCTGTCGAGCAGATTCTTGGGGCTGCGATGGACATCACCGAACGCAAACGAGCGGAAGAAGCCTTGCTCATGCACCAACAACGTTTGCGTTTGTTGTTCGAGCAACTGCCGGCGATTCTCTGGAGTACCGATTCGGAACTGCGGATCACCTCGATCACGGGTTCGGGTTTGAAAGCCATCGGGTTGACGCCAGACGAACTCATAGGGATGAATTTAGCCGAGTCCCTCCAACGCGAACCCTCCAACAGCCTTTCGAAGGAAGGTCTCCTGGAGGATTCCGCTTTTCTGTTCGGTTCGGCTTCGAAGGGTCGTCACGAGACCGCCTCTGGCGCTCAGGGTCCAGCGCTCGATGGCCCCGATTTCTTGCCTGCGGCGATGCATTGGCGAGCCCTGTCGGGGAAATCGATCGAGTACAAAGCCCACTGGAAAGGGCTGGATTACCAGGTTCGCTTGGAGCCGTTGCTCGATCGCGCGGGGCAAGCCGTTGGGTGCATCGGGATTGCTGTTGATGTGACCGAACGCAATCGTGCGGAGGAAACCCGTCGCAATCTCGAAGTCCAAGTCCAACACGCGCAGAAGCTGGACAGTTTGGGCGTGTTGGCGAGTGGAATTGCTCACGATTTCAACAACTTGCTCACGGGAATTCTCGGTTACACCAACCTGGCTTTGCTCGAACTAGGGACAGGAAATCGTTTACACACACCCTCAAGAGGTTTTGACGACGACCTGTCGGTGCACGATCGACGAACAAACACGGCCGAAGAGTCCCCAGTTCGCTCCCTCATTGAAGAGGCCATCAAGGCGGCGTACCAGGCCGCCGACCTGACAGAGCAGATGTTGGCCTATTCCGAAAAGGGCCATTTCGTCGCCTCGACCCTGGACCTCTCGACGCTGGCCAAAGACATGACGCGGTTGCTCCAGGTCTCGCTCTCGAAAAAGTGTGTGTTGCAGTTCGAGGTCATGCCGGACCTTCCTCCGGTCGAGGGAGACGCCACCCAGGTGCGGCAAATCATCATGAACCTGGTCATCAACGCCGCGGATGCCATTGGCGAGGAGAGCGGCACCATTACCGTCAAGACCAACGCCGGGCATTGGAGCCGCGAGGAGTTAGCCGCGCTGCCGGGAGCGAGTGACCTGGCCGAAGGGTTATACGTTTCTCTCAGTGTCGTCGATACAGGGTGTGGCATGTCGGAGGAGACACGAAAGAAGATTTTCGAGCCGTTCTTTACGACGAAGATGACCGGACGTGGTCTGGGCTTGGCAGCGGTCTTGTGGATCGTCCGTGGCCACGGTGGGGTGATCACCTGCGAAAGCGAATCGGGCGTGGGTACGACCTTTACTGTTTTGTTTCCTGCCGCGACGGCCCGCCCCAAAGTTTCCAAGGCACCGACACCGGTGGGCCAGTGGCGGGCCAACGGAAAAGTGTTGGTCGTGGATGACGAAGAGCTCGTCCGAGGGCTCACGCGAAAGATGCTCGAGCACATTGGATTTACGGTCCTTACGGCCGCGGACGGGCGAGAAGGCATCGAGTTGTTCCGCCAAGAAGGCGAAGAACTCCGCTTCGTGCTCCTGGACGTTGCCATGCCCCAGGCCGGAGCCGAAGAATTCCTTGACGAGGTGAAAGGGTTCCACAGAAGGGTCCCGGCGATCTTGATGAGCGGCTACAACGAGCAGATGGTTATGGAGCGATTTACGGGCAAGGGGGTGGCGGCGTTTATCCAAAAGCCGTATCGGTTCGAAGATTTGGTGGATGTCGTCCGCAAGGGACTGGGAGAAGAAATCATCAGTCCATCGTGATTGTGTCCGGGTATTTGGAGGCCCGACACCAACTCAAGACGAGGAAGTTCGAGTGACCCAGTCCAACGAAAACGAGGCCCCGACGACCAACGGGGCGGAAAAACCAGCCGTCAAGTTTCGCGATTTTAGCCTGCACTACGGAAAGCAGCTCGGCGTTGCGAACGTGACGGTGGACATCTACGCCCAATCCGTGACGGCCATCATCGGGGCCAGTGGGTGCGGCAAAAGCACGTTGCTGCGATCGGTCAATCGTATGAACGATCTGATCCCCAGCGCCCGTGCGACTGGGGCGTTACTCGTTCATGAAACCGACGTTTATGGACGCGGAATCGACCTCGTGACGCTCCGCCAAACGGTCGGGATGGTCTTCCAAAAACCCAATCCTTTTCCCAAAAGCATTTACGACAACGTCGCTTACGGTGCTCGGCTTCAAGGAATCCGTGGGACGGCTCTGAAGGATGTCGTGGAACAAAGCCTGCGCCAGGCCGAACTGTGGAACGAAGTCAAAGACGTCCTTCGAAAGCCTGCGTTTGCCCTCTCGGGCGGCCAGCAACAACGTCTCTGCATCGCCCGAGCGCTCGCCCCGAAGCCCGAGATTTTGCTCATGGACGAACCGTGTTCGGCTCTCGATCCGATCTCGACGGCCAAAATCGAAGAACTCATCAAACATTTGAAGCAACAATACACGGTCGTGATCGTCACCCACAACATGCAACAAGCCCTCCGAGTGAGTGATCGGACGGCCTTCATGCACCTGGGTAAGCTAGTCGAGTATGACACAACCGAAGTGATCTTTACCAATCCGAGGGAAAAGGACACCAAGGATTACACGAGTGGAAATTTTGGGTGAACCCCCGCGAACAGGGAACAGGGAACAGAGGACAGGGAACAGATTAGAGACCAGTTTTGTATTTGGGCACAAGGGCAAGCTCCACTGCGACCTCGGCCTTGGGCCATGCTATGGGGAAATTGGCCTTCGGACCAACGTGTTTTTTCAGGTGGAGGCGGCGAACACGTACACAAAAAACACAAAAATACCTGGACAACTTTGAGCTTGGCGTGTGGCCAACGCCCAGGACATGCTTTCTTGGCCTTCGGGCCAACGTGTTTTTTCAGGTGGAGGTGCTGAACACGCACACAAAAAACACAAAAATACCTGGATGAACCTTTTTATGTTTTTTGTGTGCGTGTTCGCCGCCTGCGTTTCGAAATTAACAAGGCGGTGACCCTCGGTTCACTCGACCTTGGCCCGAACGGACGATACCCCGCCGACCTTCTCCGCTCACTTCACCTTCGAAACGTCCCAGAGCTTCACCGTCTTGTCCGAGCTAGCCGAAGCGAGTGTCTTGCCATCGGGACTGAAACAGACCCGCCAGACCCGGTCTTGATGTCCCTTGAGAGTGGCTCTTTCCTGGCCCTTGGCGACGTCCCAGAGCTTCACCGTCTTGTCCCAATAGCCCGCCGAAGCG
>CAYRFQ010000045.1:0-38305 GCA_964423615.1 uncultured Alcaligenaceae bacterium
AAAACTCAAGCGACTCTACCCCAAAATTAAGACTGGATGATGCAGTAGGATCTATCGCCCCTGCGGGGCTAAAAATCAAAAACACGACACTTGTTTAGCCGACTAACTCGGGAGAGAAAGACTTTGAAAACGAAAAACTGTACTCAATACAAGCGGGAATCGCTTGTATTGCCTTCAATTCCGCAGTCGATGTTTCAGAGGGATTTCATCGACTCCAATCTTCAATTTCGCGTCTATTACCTTCATCTCTGGAAGACAAGTACCTCATCATAGCCGGTGAAACTGCACTTCACTGCTCCGTTCAATGTCGGAAAACGCGGAACCACACGTTTGCAAGGAGTGCAGTGAAAAATGCCAGGCCACAGCTTCTCGGCAATACAGGTCCGTCCTGCGAATTTCTTGATAGCGGAAACTTTCTTGGTTACCTTCAATTCGACCAAGAGATGTTGGGACTATACCAATTCCAGGAGGAACGAAATGACTCGAATTATCTTCGCTGTGAAGATCTGGTTCTTGACGGCAACTATCGCGGTGAATGCGTCAGGGATAGATCTCTTGACCGCAAAGGACACTCCGCTTTCTCGAGGGGAGGTGATCGCCTTCTTCGGAGATTCCATTACGCAAGCAGGAGCCAGAAAAGGCGGCTACTGCCGACTCATCAACGATGCAATCCAGAAGGCGCATCCCGATCTTGGTGTTAAAGTCATCTATGCGGGGATCAGTGGCCATAGAGTTCCTGATCTTCAAAAACGTGTTGATCGCGACATCATCAAGAAAAACCCAACAGTCGTTTTCATTTACATTGGCATCAACGACGTTTGGCACAGCATCCGTGGACGAGGTACACCCAAAGAGGACTTCGATTCGGGATTGCGATCTTTGATCAAGAAGATGATGGCAGCGGGTGCAAAGATTGTCCTTTGCACCCCCAGCACGATTGGCGAGAAGACTGACGGCTCCAATAAACTCGATCCAATGTTGGAAGAATATGCTGCGATCAGTCGCAAAGTTGCGAAGGAAACAGGTTCTACATTGTGCGATCTTCGAAAAGCCTTTCTCACTCATCTGAAGAAGCACAATCCCAACAACAAGTCCCGAGGCATCCTGACCGGAGACGGTGTTCATCTCAACAGAGCGGGGAATCAGTTTGTAGCAGGTCACGCTGCCGCGGCACTTGCATTGGCCTTGCGAGAGAAATCACAAGGGGATTCCTCAAAATCAATGAGCCTGTTTAACGGCAAGGATTTGACTGGGTGGCACGTCGATGTTCCTGAGAAGGACAAGAAGCCTGACATCGAAGCAACATTCATCGTGAGAAAAGGCAAACTTGTTAGTCTGGGCCAACCACGCGGTCATCTCATCACCGATAAGAGTTATCGGAATTATCGGCTGGTGGTGGAGTATCGATTTGCTGGGAAGCCTGGTAACTGCGGGGTGTTAGTGCATTCCTCGAAGCCACGAGCGCTCTACAAAATGTTTCCGAAATCCATCGAGGTCCAGATGAATCACAAGCATGCAGGTGATTTCTGGTGCATCGGGGAGGACATTACGGTGCCGAACATGGTGAAGCGGCGAGGTCCCAAGGAAAAATGGGGAGTGACCGAGGGTAAGGCCCGTCGGATTCTCAACCTGACCGATGGCTCGGAGAAGCCTGTCGGGGAGTGGAACACGATGGTTATTGAGTGTCTTGATGATCAGGTGAAAGTGTGGGTCAATGGTGACCTTGTTAACCATGGGTCAAAAAGCACTGCAACCAAAGGACGTATTGCCCTCCAAGCCGAGGGGTCTGAGGTTGAGTTTCGCAAACTGAAGCTGACCCCAATCACTAAACTGAGCAAGTAAGAAATCGCGTTTCGTGAAGCGAGCACTGTCTTGGTAGTTCCGGCTCATCGATTTAAAGACGGAAAAGGCGGGAAAAAGCTGAGATGAAAAATTTTGGGCCGGACTGTCTGTGCGTGGGTCGTTTTCGCCTTGCGGCTTTCCGCGGAAAAATATTTGTAACTCAGCCACCGTTGGACACTCCGAGGTGTCCAACGGTTGGGTCGCAATGTCGCATGTGAATGTGATGTTTGGGCCGTTGGAGCCTACCTGTTCCGCTATCCCGCGAGGGAAAGCGTGTCTTTTTGAATTGCTCCGATGTGCAGGTAAGGAGGCTGGTCAACAGCCAAACGCTTCCACATACCTTCGGGGGGCAGCTTCACCGAGTCGACTTGGATCGGTTGGAATGTCGTAGCTGTCATTCGAGCCCACTCCGTCACCGATTGGATCAACTCGTTCGATTGCACTTGGAACATCGAAATCGAAGTTGCTCTTGGTTCAGTTCGAACCGCATCAACTGCCTTGTTGGTCGTCGCTTCGGCCTTTTCCGCATGGATCGCAAGTGTAATTCCATGGTCCGACTTTGTGGTTGGTTCGGTCGTTGTGTTCGAATAGGTTGCCGGTGTTTCCGTCCTCGCTATTTCCGTACTGACATGTTGCGTTCCGTTTTCGGCCGGGAGGGCGAAAGCCTGTTGGTAAGCCTGGGCGTCCATCAGAGTGAGCGAAACGACCATGTTATCCTGACCACGAACGACTTGTAGCTTGACCTCTTCTCCAGCTCTCCGGCCCCACATCATCCGTTCGACATCGAATTTGTTTGCGACTTTGTATCCGTTGACAGACCGAATGACGTCACCTTTTTGTAATCCGGCTCGTCCTGCCGGAGTCGCCCGATGGACAGACCGAACGATGGTTCGTTGTCGGTCCCCGATCTCAGCTATGACAGTTTCTTGACAATCCAGGCCGTGGCCGATCTGCGAAATCTCCAGAGCACTCAGTTTTTTGGCCAACAAATCACACACTTTGTCTGCGTTGATGGCGAAGGCAATTCCTTGAGCGCCCTGACGGAGAGCTACGTTGATGCCAATTAGTTCTCCGTTGATGTTCAGGAGCGGGCCTCCCGAGTTACCTGGGTTGATTGGGGCGCTGGTCAAAATCAGACCTTCCAACACCTCACCGGAAGGCATTTTGATGGTTTGATTTAAGTTGCTTACCAACCCGTGGGTCACGGTGAACTCGTATCCGAAAGGATGACCGATGGCTACGACATCCTCACCTTTCTGCAAATCACTGGCCGTTGCAAAGCGAAGCGCTTTGAGGTGAGACTGGACTTTGATGCGCAACACAGCCAGGTCACTCTCCGGAACTCGGAGAACCACATACCCCGTCAACTTCGTTTTATCTGCCAAGTAAACGTCGACTTCGCTGCGCCCTCCAATGACGTGATAGTTGGTAATGATATACCCACGTTCATCGATGATCACGCCGGTTCCAATGGACGGTCGTCCCTCAGTTCGTCGGGACGGGATTTTGATAGCGACGATGCTCTGTTCCGTCTTTTCGACCGCTTTAACGATAGGTGTGCGACGCGAGACTTCACACTTTGCCTCTGTTCCGGCCCCGCTCATCACCCAGAGTGCTGCGATTAGCGCAGCACCAAAGGAACACTTCTTATTCATGAAGATACGTCCTTTCGACAACCTGGCAATCTCACCTAAGGGGAGCGAGACCCATGGCTTTCCGTCCCCGCCTCGCGACGGGTTTGGCATTTATCGTGGAGTAACAGTTGAGTAGAGGAAGGCTTGGAGGGGGATGCCGTGCCCAACTGACGTCAACAAAACACTAGCATAGAAAACAGGAAGAGGCGATTCACAAAGTATAAATTTCACCCCCGCGTACTTTGCAGGAGCAGGAAAACGGAGCTAGTCGATTCGATGGGTTGGCGAAGTTCGAAGTCAACGAATGGCAGTTCGGCAACGTCGAGTGCTCGAAGAGTTCGTGGAAAGGCAGGTCACTTGGGCTCTGTTCGCGAGCTTTGGCTTACTAAGTCTCCAGTTCTTTCAAGGCAGCAGCGAACTCCGCGGCTGTTTGGAATCTGTCTTTGGGTCGCCGCTCTACCGCTTTCCTCAGAAAACGGACTGTAGCATCATCCAGGTCAGGATTTAAATCGAGGGGATCGCGTCCGGGCATATTCATATGACTCATCAACGTTTGCATGGAATCGGCCTTCTCCCAAGGCAGGCCACCAGTAAACATTTCGTAGGCTGTCACACCCAGTGCAAATAAGTCTACCCTGTGATCGGTAGTTTCCCGTTTGATGAGTTCTGGAGCGAGGTAGTCAGGCGTTCCTGTACGGTTGCCTGGTTTGCAAAAGTCCGGCGTGTAAGGAATACTAAGGCCCAAGTCGATGATCTGCACAACATCGTCGGACGTCACCATGATGTTGCGGGGACAGATATCTCTATGAAGGAACTTTTTCTGGTGCATGAATTCCAAGCCTTCGGCGACTTGGATCAAGTAATTCACTCGGTTGCCTTCGAGTTGCTTCGATTTGGTCTCTACGAGGAAATTTAGACCTACGCCCTCGATCAAGGCCATGACGATGTATTGTTCCCCTTGGTTCGTCAGGCCATGTTCGTAGGTCTTGACGATATTTCGATGCTGAAGGAGTTCCAGGATTTCGCCCTCTGAGGGTCGTTTCAGTCCTTGAAAACGGGCCTCAAATTTCTTGGTTTTCTCCTTATCGAGCACCTTCAAGCAGACCGTCCGTCCAATCTTTTTGTCCCGTGCACGCCAAACCTTGGACATGCTCCCCTGCCCAGTTCGGCCAAGAAGTTCGAATCGTGAGTCGACGTTAATTTTGGGAAGCCGTTTTTTCTTGTCGGAAGTCTTGGGTTTTGCTTCTGACTTGGTGGGCTTCTTTTTAGCTTGTTTGGATTTTTTCGGGTCCGCCGATTTCGACTTCTTGTTTCCGCCAAAAAGACCTTTGAGTTTCGCGAAGATGTCCACGGAAAATTCCTCTGAGGCTCCCGCAGGCAGCCCAAAAATTCACGGACAGCAGGCTGTCTGCAACCCGATCGGGTAACAGAACTCTTCCGGAGGGAGAGGCCTATCTTGTTCAAGTGTTTGTAAGACTCAAGGGAGGTCGCACAGACCAGGTTCGGACTCAGAGAGTTTTCTACGACCGCTCCCAAAAACTTGCTACCTTTATTTTCCACAATAGTCAATGATCGTGGCAAGTTCCGTTCGGAGGTCTTTACGTGCCACGATCCGATCTACGAACCCATGTTTCAAAAGGAACTCGGCGGTTTGGAACCCTTGAGGCAGTTCCAATCGAATCGTATTCTTGATCGTTCTTGGCCCAGCAAAGCCAATCATGGCCTTAGGTTCTGCCAAGGTGATGTCTCCTTGTTGGGCAAAACTGGCAGCCACACCACCCATCGTTGGGTTGGTGAGTATGCAAATGTACAACCCACCATTTTGCTTGAATCGAGCCAAGGCGGTAGAGATTTTAGCCATCTGCATGAGGGACAAAATTCCCTCTTGCATCCTTGCACCTCCGCCAGACCCACTCACGATGATGAGGGGTAGGCTTCGGTTTTTGGCTTCTTCTGCGGCAATCGTCAATTTCTCTCCGACGACCGATCCCATACTGCCAGCCATGAACGAAAAATCTGTTACGCCCAGAACCACCGGACGACCTCGCACAAAACCTTTTCCGATAACGCCGGCGTCTTTCATTCCCGTTTTGGCCTGCTCGACCCTGATTCGCTCATGATACGGTACTCGGTCTTGGAACCCGAGTGGGTCTTTTGGCCGTAAGTCCGTAGCCCACTCTTCGAAACTTTCAGCATCCAACAGCTGCTTGACGCGTTCACGAGCGGAGACGATGAAGTGGTGTTCACACTCGGGGCAAACATTGAAGCGGCTCTCTGCTTCCTTGCGGAAGATGGTGGCTTTGCATTGTGGGCAGCGAATCCAGAGCCCCTCGGGTACTCCGCGTTTGGGCCGATGGGCAGTTGCCATGGTCGACGAGCCTCGCTTTAACGAAGTCACAGATCATCCTTGGAATCGGGAAAAAGACGGGTGGGGATTTCGTCTCGGATCGAATCGCTTCCACACGTACTTCTGATCTTTGTACAGGAATGAACATACTTGTTCCCTTTAATCTTTAATCACAACCGAGTTGTAAGATCCCGTCAAGGGGATTTCTTCCAGGGACCTTTCCAGTCGTTGGCAGGGATTCCCAACAAAACGGATGTGAGAAGACTACGGGCTCTTTCGAACAGAGCCCGAATTACGAAACAGGGCCTGCAGGTTCGTGTTGATAGTCGTCGACGCTCGCGTTTTATATTTTAACAATTGAACGCTGTGGGAAAAAAAGTCTCGAATCAAGCGTCAAACCGCCAGAGAGAAATCGGTGGTATTAAAGAACTCCAGCACGAAATAAAGGAACTCACCATGGCTGACGTACTCCGTGTTGCCGTAACGGGAGCTGCCGGACAGGTAGCTTATGCGATGTTGGCGAGGCTTGCCTCGGGAGAAGTATTCGGTCCGGACAAGAAAATCATTTTGCAGATGCTCGAAATTCCGAAAGACCCAAACCGCGAAGGGTTGCAAGCGATGGACGTGCTCGAAGGGGTCGCAATGGAACTGGAAGACTGCGGCTTTCCGAATCTGCAAGAGATCATTTTGACGGACGACCCCAACGTTGCGTTCAAGGACTGCAATTGGGCTTTGTTAGTTGGTTCGTTCCCTCGTAAGGCGGGGATGGAGCGAAAGGATCTCTTGGGTATCAATGGAAAGATCTTCGTCGGACAAGGGCAGGCTCTGGCGAAGAACGCGGCGTCGGACGTTCGTGTTTTGGTCGTCGGAAATCCTTGCAACACGAACTGCCTAGTGGCTTACAACAACGCCAAGGACATTCCCCAAGACCGATGGACTGCCATGACCCGGCTCGATCACAACCGAGCAGTGGGTGCCCTGGCCAAGAAGGCAGGTGTGCTAGGTAACCAGATCACCAACATGACGATCTGGGGTAACCACAGCGCCACGCAATACGCCGACTTCACCAACACCAAAATCGGTGGAAAGCCCGTCACAGAAGTCATAACCGACCGCGATTGGTTGGAGAACACGTTCGTCCCACAAAACCAAAAACGTGGAGCGATGGTGATCAAGGCTCGGGGTTCCAGCTCGGCCATGTCAGCGGCCAACGGAGCAATCGATCACGTCAAGAGTATGGTCAATCCCACACCCGCAAACGATTGGGTGAGCGCGGCGGTTGTTTCCCAGGGCGAGTATGGTGTTCCCACCGGACTCGTCTTCAGCTATCCATGCACTAGCCAGGGGGACGGCCAATATAAAATCGTGGAAGGCGTCCAACTCGATGCGTATGGACAAGACTTGTTCAAGAAAACACTCGCGGAACTGGAAGAAGAACGAGACGCCGTGAAAGATTTGCTCGGGTAAAGTCGAGGGTTGTGATTCGAGAGTTGAGAGGTAGAACCTCTTGCAAGGGCGTGACTGAAAACGGAAAACCAACGATGACGCGAAAACCGCTGATTCGTTTCGTTCATCCTCTGTATGTCAACTTTGGTTTGTCTCTCGACTCTTCGATCACGGTTCTCGTCTCACTTGACGGCTCGAATCAGTAACAATGTGCCTGGTTTACCCCGGTTGATTTCGCTGTTCTCCCACGGGTGGTAGAGGGTACGAAGGAATCGCGGCAGTACTTTGTCGAGTTGCCCTGGTCGCGAAAAACTCCTGCATTGGATGGACGAGAACTGACGAGCATACCGTTTGACATCCTCGGGAGTATTGCACCGATAGTGAGTTGGGTAGTTTTCGTACCGACCATTCCCTCTCTCGCCCATGATCCGACTGAGATACCAGTCCTTGCATTGGAGAGTCTCCATCCACATGGAAATTTTGCCAAACCAATGACGTGCGTCCACAGTCATGGCCCAAAAAATTCCTCCATCCACAAGGACTTTATGTAACTTGGACCAAAAAGGTTCTGGCTGCAAGACATGCTCCAAAACCATCACCGAAAAGGCGACATGAACGCTGTTTGCTGGAAGGTCCGTATCCTCAAACAGACATCGATGAAGTTTCGTGACATGCCTCCCGGGGGTCACCTCTACGTCTGGCTCCACACCGATGTATTGTCCTGAAAATGTTGCGAGTGATTCTTGGAGAGGAATATCTGTGTCGAAACCTTTTCCACAACCGATGTCCAGAAACGTTGGTTCTTGATCGAATGTTCGCGCGTCTTCCAAAATCAGATCGTGGAGGATGCGGTCTCGCCAAACGCCCTCTTGATATTGTTGGAGGGCTCTCTCAAACACGTTCTCCGATAACATCGCCATCTTACGAGCCTTCTATGTCTCTGGTGCCTTTTGTTTTCTAGCTTTATCTCTCCAAATATACCCCAGGAATCATTTCCCAGTATCGTTTTCCGCAACGCGGTATTGTCTTTTCTCACCTCGTTTGCGGCGGTAGTTGATGGAAGAGGGCTTCAAAAAAACAGTAGAGACGGGTGGCAGGAAACGGAATCCAAGCCGTAACCTGAGTGTTGGGTCGAATAAAGCTACTGTCAGGTCGCTGATGCACTCCGGGTTGGGACATAACTGGGAAATGCGTCCAGCTCCAAAGGAGCAAAATCTTGCTGGTTCCACTTTTCGATCGCCACAGCCGCCATGGCTGCGTTGTCCGTGCACAAGTTCATTGGTGGAATAAACAACTCGGCTTCTTGGTGCTGGACCATTTCTTCGAGTGCGGCTCGGAGGACTTTATTCGCTGTGACCCCTCCGCCAACGGCCAGACGTCGAAGTCCGGTTTGTTCGAGTGCCTGTCGGGATTTGGCTACGAGCACGTCCACCACGGCTTTTTGAAAACTCGCCGCAAGGTCCTTGCGTGTCTGTCCTGGTGGGGGTGGGTCGCCTTGGGTGACGTTGGGACCAAAAATCGTGTACAAGACGGAGGTCTTCAAACCACTAAAACTAAAGTCGAGACGATCTTCCTTCCAGAATGCTCGCGGGAAACGATACGCCTTGGGATTTCCGCCTTCGGCCTCGCGTTCGACAGCCGGACCTCCTGGAAAACCAAGATTCAAAATCGCAGCGGCTTTGTCAAAGGCTTCACCAGCGGCGTCATCGACGGTGGCTCCGAGTAGTTCGAAATGAAGGGCCGTTTTACAATGGAACAACGACGTATGTCCGCCGCTGACGACCAGTCCCACGCAGGGAAAGATGTCCTGATCAGCTGCCATTCGACAGGCGTAGATGTGGGCTTCGATGTGGTTAGCTGCGATGAGAGGGACGCCGAGTGCCAGAGCAAACATTTTCGCCGCACTCACGCCAACAAGCAACGCACCAATCAGTCCCGGCTGATTGAGCACCACGACGGCACCGATCTGCTGGAGAGTGATCCCGGACTGGCTTATTGCTTCGTCGACGACTGGAAGGAGTTGTCGGAGATGGGCTCTCGCGGCGACTTCAGGAACAACACCACCGAATCGAGAGTGCAGGTCATTTTGCGACGCCACGACGTTGGCGAGCACGTCACGCTGGTCCGTGAAGACGGCGGCGGCGGTTTCGTCGCACGAGGTTTCTATTGCCAGGAAGTAGGTGGGTTTTGAAGTCACGAGTCATTCACGTATGTGGAAGTTGAATACCGGGCTACTGATCCAAACTATATCCGATTCCTGAGAAATTAGGTGGGGTTTCCCAAGAGATTCGAGACAATTCTTTGGAGAGCGACTTTGAGTGGAACTCTCCGGAGGCCTAGTGAAATGCAGAAGCAATTGATCGCCGGCTACGTGGCAACTGGAACTCGAACCGCTGGTCTGGTGCTCGCCGATTATCTTGACGAGCAAGGGGAAGAACTCGCTGCTTCCCGATTGCGGTTCGTTTTCGAGAACGACTGGGAATTGGACTGGGTCGACTGGCGAGAGTCGAACAAGACTTTCTATTGGTTTGAAGCCATCCAAGTGATAGTCCAGTCATTGCCGATCGGTATGAGAACAATCGGATTCTTGCTCTTGGTGTGGGGCGCGAAAAATCATCTTGCCGATCCGTATCCGAAGGTAAAATCTTGGCCCAAGGGGTGGAAGTCTTCCCGGCATAAGGAAGTTCTCGATCATACTACCAGGCAAATCCTCTTGGAAGTTTGCGGTGTTTCTGCTGACTTCGATCAGAGCCATATCAAGCTTGCCACTCAGGTGGCCTGGGAGGCCGTCGACAATGCGGACCGAAGAGGCCCTCGCCGGGCAGTTCAACAAATAGCCTGGTGGAGTCGCAGCATCGAAGAATGCGTGAACCGTCCCGCATGGAGTGTGCGGCGACTCGTCGATTCCTTTCGGGTGGCTAGCGCTCATCAAGCTGCGTTCTCGCTATTTAGGACGTTGAAAAACAAACAGACTGACTGGGACTCCAAGCCGATGTGACAGGAGCAGTGTTCCCATGGGAATGTCTCATTTGGCACCGAATGTGATACGATATTTTCTTTGGGACGAATCATCACAACCATTTTCCCCTTATCCCACGAGCAAAACATGAATCCAAAATGGATAGCAGAACGGACTCACGAGATCGAGGTTTCGGGCATCCGCAAGGTTTTTGAACTGTCGAAGAGCTTACAAAATCCCGTCAACCTTAGCATCGGTCAACCCGATTTTGATGTACCCGAACCGGTCAAGCAAGCCGCCCATGCTGCTATCGACGCTGGTCACAATGGGTACACCGTGACTCAGGGAATTCCACAATTGCGGGCCAAGATACAGACCCATGTTCGTGAGCGATACCGACACGAGGATCGAGAAGTGTTCATTACCAGTGGGACGAGCGGAGGGTTAGCCCTGGCTTTGTTCTGCTGCGTCAATCCTGGCGACGAAGTCATTACGTTTGATCCGTACTTCGTCATGTATCCGCACTTCATTAAACTCGCCGGTGGAACTCCTGTGTATATCGACACTCATCCCGATTTTCGAATCGATGTCGGGAAGGTCGAGGCGGCGATAACATCCAAGACGAAAGCCATCATTGTCAACAGCCCTGCGAATCCGACAGGCCAATTGTTTGACCAGGAGACGTTGCGACAACTCGCCCTTCTCGCGAAGGAACGGGACGTGTTGTTGCTCAGTGACGAAGTCTACCGTGTCTTTTGCTACGACGGGGAGTTCATTAGTCCTGCCGAATACAACGAAGACGTGCTCGTTGTCGATGGCTTCAGCAAGGCCTATGGGATGACGGGATGGCGTTTGGGTTTTGCCCACGGTCCGAAAGCCATCGTCGACGAGATGGCCAAGATGCAACAGTTCACATATGTCTGTGCGCCAAGCATCGTCCAACATGCCGGTGTCGCGGCCTGGGATTTCGACACGTCTGAAATCGTGGCGACTTATCAACAGAAACGTGACCGACTCTATGAGGGTGTCAAAAATGCGTTCGAGGTCGTGAAACCGGAAGGAGCGTTCTATCTTTATGCGAAAGCCCCATTCGGGACTGGGAGTGATTTTGTCGCCGAAGCCATCCGGAACAATCTCCTGATCATTCCTGGGAGCGTATTCAGCCAGCACGACACGCATTTTCGAGTAAGCTACGCGGCTCCCGACGAGACCATCGACAAAGGAATAGAAATCCTGAACCGATTGGCGAAACGATAGCCCTTCCACGTGAGGCAGCTTCAAACCTGTCTTACGCATCGACGGAGTCCTGCAGGACGCAGATCCAAGAAACAGCTAACGTTGTCAGCACAGTAACACGACGCATGAAAATTCCTCGTGAGGTGTGTGAGGTCTGTTCAGAAGAGGATGGGCAAAATTTGGATCGTCACCATGAGGTGTAGTATTTCCGTGACCCAACGAGCAGTCAAAGGAAAAGCCTTAATCCCAGGGAGTGGACTTCCTAACGGTCGAATCATTCTGGGTTGTTCGGACACTTCCAAGGTGAAACAATAAACATTATTGTCACTGCTTTGTGGTGACGACTCGTCCACCTGCCTGAAAGTTGAGGATCGTTGGGAACGTTGTCCCATCCTCAATCCGAACTCATTTTCCTCTCCCCAGGATCCGAGAGGACGTTCTCACAAAGGACCAATCATGCGTGCTGTGATCATACTTCTGGTTGTGGTTGCAATCGGAGGAGCCGCCTACGTTGGCATTTATCATCCCGATTGGATTTGGCCCGATCCTCAGAAAGTGGCTGAGCGAAAACGCGAAGCCAGGCTAGCGACGTACAAACCGGCCAATACTCCGCATGAGGCAGCGGAGTATTTTGCGAAGGCGATCCGCAATCGAGATTACGAAGCGGCTGCAAGGTACGTCACGAGCGTCTCGGTTGACCAAAGCGTCTCCCAATCGTATTACGCCGAGAAGTTGCGTTCCAATCATAAAGCTGTAAAAGCATTCGCTGAGAAGATCGGTGAGCTCAAAACGATTGTAGTAGAGAATCAACTCAAGACTCCGATCGGCTGGCATCTCTTGTTAGCTCTCGATCCGTTCCCGACGAATTTTGAAATCGTCCAGGACAGTATCCAACCGTGGCCCACCGATAAGAATGCCCACTCCGTGCAGTTCTCCCACGAGGCCATAGAGGCCAAGGGTAAAAATCTGAAGCAAATTTATGAGGAAGTCAAAAGAGTTTACGACGTTATCGGCGAGGATAAAAACCGGAAGAAAATGATATACATTTTGGAACGAAAAGTGGACCGAGCTATGTTCTTGAATGGTTTGATGCCGCCAGTGAATTTTCTGGTTCCCGAAGCCAAATTATTTCCTGTCCCATCTTTGATAACGCAGCCGTCCAAAATTGTTTCCGAAACCGACGAAGATGAAGAGAAAACGTGGAAGTTGGAAGTTGCCATCACACCCGAATTCAAAGCCGAATTGGACTACTTCCTCCCTCGCGTGAGCGGATATCGCCAGGCCGTCGAGAATTTGATCGAACACGCCAAAGACACGGAGAGTTTATCTGCTGACGATTTCGAGAAAGAGATGATCCAAGTGTTTGGCAAGCAGATCAAGAGTTAAACGTCGAGAGTCGAACTAGGAACCGCAGACGACTGATATCGGTCTGCGGTCCTCACATTCATTCCTTCGCGACGTCTTTGGACGCTACTTCCCAAATATGTCGTCTATTCGTGTTCTCTGGGTCCATAGTCCATACCCTGCGGCAATCGTGAATGCCACTAGCGAGATCCATAACAGCACGTCCCAAACGCCGCGAACCACCAAACGTTTGTCCGTAACTTTCCAACGAACATAAATGGCCACGGCTGCGATCATGGGCAGTGTGAGGGCTTGTGCTACGCCTCCGATGACGACCATAAAGACGGGGTTTTGTACAAAAAGATAGAGCCCGAGTGCCAACAATGGAAACCATGCAGAGAGGAGTCGAATCCAGCGGATGCGGTAGGCCTGTGGGGAGAATGGGACCAATCCTTGAACTCGCAGAAAGTCCGTTGTGACTCGACAATTCCCTGCTGTTGCGGCGTAGAGTGTGGAGTAGAGTACGATGAATCCACCGATCATGATGAACCAGATCGAGCCTTTCTGGCCGAGGACGGGTTCGTACATCTTGGCGAGTTCTTGAAGAAGTTGGCCAGTCCCGCCGGAAGAGAGTCCACGCCCACCGGTGTACTTGAATAACACCGCAGCCCCAAGAACATAGAACGCGATTGTGGCGAGTGTGTAGACGATCATGCTGAGCCAGGCGTCTGCGTGCATCACTCGCAACCAACCTTTCGCTCGCGCGAGCCAACTATCTGTGTTTTCGTGCGGGCCGATGAACCTCGCGTAGCGTTTCTCCAGACACCAGTAGGGATAGGAAATTAATTCCGAAGCGCCAACGCCGGTAATTCCAACCATCGCAAAGGCGGCCATCCAAAGCCCGGAGGAGTCGGGTTCGGGTGCCCCTTCCGGAGCTGGTTGGGGAACTATGTTCGTCGAGATGAACGGCAATAAGACCATTACGGCGATCGTCAGCAACGTGAACAAAGCCACGAGTATGGTACTGGTCCGTTCGACCGCTGTGTAACGTCCTTGAATCAACAAATAGATGCTCACCAAAGTAACGACGACGGCCCAGAAAATCTCGGCTGCCTTGCGTGCGGCCTCTTCGGAGATATCCGGATTGATCGACGAGAAGACTTGAGCCCCCCAGGGCATCGCTAGGTTCAATGCCTGCGCCGTTCCGCCTATCATGGCTCCGATCTGGAACTGACTCAGGAACATCATGGCGAACCACCACCAACACAGCGCGTCACCAATTTTGGGGATGCGCTGAAAACTCGTCAGTGTCGTGTCTCCGGATGAAATGGCGCTGCGGCCCAGTTCGATTTGGACAAAGACCTTGATGAAACAACTCAAGACTACGAGCCACAACAACGCAAAACCAGCTTTCGCTCCGAGGTTCGTCGTGGCGATCAGCTCCCCAGTTCCCACGATGCTGGCGGTGAGGATCAATCCGGGCCCAATGTACTTGACGGTCTCTCCCCAGGTTATCGGTGGGTCCTGGATGGCTTCTTTGGTCAACTCGTAGGGATCGGAGGAAGTTGCCGAATCTATGTGTGGATGGGGCGGCATCGTGTGCGGAGGGAACTCCGCAAAGTCTTGGCTTGTGGGGGGAGAGGGCTCAGGGGTAATGTTCTCGTCATGGGGCATCGGGTTGTACTCACAGACTTGTTGATGTTCGTGCCGCCTGGAAAGAGAGAGGCGGCTATTTTGCGAATGCGAAAGGCGTTGGTATGATGATCCTCAGCTTGCGTTTGGGCGACGCAAACTCTTTTCGGGGGCTAATGGGCTTGCGACTATCTTCTCTTGCGGATTTCTTTGGCTCTGGCTCATTTCCTTCTTTGGGCGTGTGGTCAATGTTTTCGGATTCGTCACAGAACCGGCGGGTCGTTGGCCTTTTCCTTTGAGGTCACCATCGCCAAGCTCAATGCGAGCCTTGTCCAGATATCCTTTTAATCGCTCGACGACTTGAGGGAATTTCTTTGCAACGTTCTTTGCTTCGCCGATGTCGTTTTTTAGATCGAACAACTGCCAGGGTAGGGTACGAGCTCGCTTGCCGCGTCCGATCTTCCGAGGGACGTAGAGCTTCCACGGGCCACTCCGGACGGCATCGAGTTTCGCTCGGTTGTAGCAGTAAAAGGCTTCGTAAGGGGATTCGGCTCCCTTCTTGGCGAACAGCAACTCACGGATGTCGTGTCCATCGATAACACGGTCTTTGGGCGGTGCCCCGCCAGCGATCCGAACGAACGTCGGCAATACATCCATCGTCGTCGTTACGGCATCGGTGCTTTGCCCCGCCGGGATGTGGTTGGGCCATCGTACGACCATGGGAACTCGCATGCCACCTTCCCACGTGCTGGCTTTGAATCCTCGAAGTGGGAAATTCCTTCCCCCAAAGCGATTCGACGCTCCATTGTCGGACGTGATCAAGACGATGGTATTCTCGTCGAGTCCGAGTCGTTTCAACGTGCGAAGGATTTCTCCCATCGACCAGTCGATTTCTTCGATGGCGTCGCCGTACTTGCCATTCTTTGATTTCCCGGCGAACTTCTTGCTCGCGTAGACTGGGTTGTGGGGCATTGAATGTGGGAGGTAAAGGAAGAACGGGTTGTCTTTATTTTTAGTGATGAACCGTATGGCTTCTTGGGTATACCGTTTGGTCAGAAGCCGCTGATCTGGCTCAGTCTCGATGACTTTCTCATTTCGCATCAGAGGCAGTGGTGGGTATTTGGCGTTGGGGTAAGGCTGGTAGCCCATGTCGTTGCTGAACGGGATGCCGAAATAGGAATCAAAGCCCTGCCGGGTTGGTAGAAATTGTTGTTGGTCACCGAGATGCCATTTGCCGATGATTCCCGTCGTGTAACCGAGATCTTTGAGCAGTTCGGCGATTGTGATCTCATCGAGATGAAGGCCACGGGAATTGCCGGGAAACAACACCTGTCGTCCCGTCTCGTTCACATGCATGTTTACGCGTCGTGGATAGCATCCAGTCATCAGGCTCGAACGAGAAGGAGTACACACTCCACTGGTCGAATAGAAACTCGTGAATCGCATTCCTTCCCTGGCCATCTTGTCGATGTTCGGAGTGCGGTGTTTCTTGGAGCCAAAACAACCGAGGTCGCCGTAGCCCATGTCGTCGCAAAAGACCAAGATGAAATTCGGCTTTTTCGACTTCTTTGCCTGTGCCATGGCCTCGATGGGATGACTCAGGAAAAGGACGACGGTCAAGACGAATAACGTGACGTAAAAACTTCGGAACAACGAACGTCGTGTGAGGAGCATCGTAGGTTCTCGGTGGATTGTATTTGCCGGTTGCAATCTGGGTGTCCTACAAACTTGTATTTCAGGGAGTTTGTTGACACCATCGCTCCACCGTATTTCTGTCCCACACATCGTGCAAGAAGATAATTTCTGAAAATGGAAACGGTTGCCTGGAGGTTGACGGGAGTTTCAACGGAAGTGAGATGTTGCGGAATGGGAATCTATGAACGAGTAAACCAGGCAGGAGCCGAGACGCCATGAACGTTCTTGGGGTCTCGGCTCCTGCCTGGCTTGTTCGACGAGTTTGACAGGTATCAACCAGAAAAAGTGGACGTGGAGGCAGTTTGTTGCTCTTCCGGAAAAACTTCCTCGGCAAAAGGGATTTCTTCGGTGGCCGCAGTCGTTTGTTGTTTTTTCTTATCGGCGGCGGAGGACAACTTGAGGGCGAGCACGACTGCACATCCAGTGGCTAAGCCAACGCCGATGGGTAAAAAGTGCTCGGGCAACCGAACGGCTCCCATGGCGATGCCAACGAGAACTCCGACTCCAATCCAGATGTGCCAGGGACGGATGGTGTTGTTTGGCGGGATGGATTGAGGTCGTTGGGTGGTGGGAGGCTGAGTTGGCGTTCCTGGAGTTTGTTCGTGGTCTGTGGGAGGCGTGGTTTGAGTGGCCTCGGCTTGCGGTTGAAGCATTACCTCTCGACGAGCGTGCATTGAACTCCGACTTCGACGAGAGGTGTTTCGATTCTGGGGCTGGTGTCGGGCTCGAAGCCGAGCTGCGGGGCGGTTGATCCCTTCGAACGGTTCTGACGGAGCCGATCCACCCGTTCCGTAGTTCTCTCCCGAATTCGACCGACCCACTGGGGTGGTCATGGCCGGGATACGGGCCGGAGACGCCTGGGGGCTTGGCGCTGTATTTGCATAGGTGGGTGGTTGGTAAGGCTGGCGAGTCAACGGTACGTCGTTGGCTAAATCCAACTCGGCGCTGAGTGCGAAAAACTCACGCGCGGCGCTTGACTCTGAGTTCCCAACGGTGATGGCCACTCCTTGGGACTCGTAGCGAGGGACCTCCGGATCGTTGGGAATCGTCTGGGCCAGAACTTTGCTCCCGAGATATCGACGCAAGTCGACTTCCCAGCGCCCTTGTTCGGGCAATGTCAGCAGGATTCCGCGTAACCCGATGTCGTCTTCCTGATCGATCGTTTTGAGCATGTCGAGGAACAACGGTAAAGTGCGAAACGCGACGGATTCGGCGCGAATGACGAGGATGAACTCGTCGCAGCATTGAAGCAAGGCTTTCGGGCGCTCGCCAATGAACGGAGGTGCGTTGAGGATCACACATTGGTAGCGTGCCTTGACGGCATCGGAACCGAGCAGATCGAGGAGTTTCTGCAAATCCGCGTCCGAGCCGATCCCTTCGTCGTAAGGGGAAATGACGTCTAACTTGGAGATCACGTCGCAGCACACATCGCCGCGAATGTCTAACCCAAAGGTCCGCAGGGCTTGGCGGTCTTCGTGGATCGAAAGGTTCAAGGCCATGCTCACGCTGCCGACCGGATCGACATCGACCAACAGAACCCGAGAGCCGTTGAGGGCCGTCACAGTCGCCAAGTTGATTGCTGTTGTTGTCTTTCCGACGCCACTTTTTTGGCTGGCTACAAGGAGCTTTCGCACGGTCATCTCCACCGAAATAAAGTTAAAGGCGTAATTGTTCGTCTTCTCTACTCTGGCACCGGACCCTGGCGGGACGGTACCCGGTGATGTGTTGAGTGACTTTTACGCTGCGCCTTGTTTGTCAAGTAAGGAGTCGTTGGCACGGCCACGGGTCGTACCAGATGGGGCCTTCCTAGATTGGGTGATGCCCCGAAAGTCTCATCAATTACCTAGGTCACAGCCGCGTTTGTGTCAAATCCGCCGTGACCGAATTTATTGCCGAGAGATGAAATTACGGAGGAAAAATCCAGATCACCCGTGGTGCGTCCATTGCCCACAGAAGAGGGTCTTCCACGGTGGTTCTGTCCCCTGGAGAATGGCCTCATGAGGGTCGCTTGTCTTAGCACTTCTGATTGGCACGATGACCAGGTCCGCCGATTTACCTGGACATAGGCTGCCGCATTCGGAACCCCATCCCAGAGCCTCAGCACCGGAGAGTGTTGCCATTCGAAACAGCTGGTCCCCAGCCACATCCGGTTGTTCGCGGCGAAGCCATCGGATTTCTTCCAGAATGCTCAGGTCGGGATTCGAGCTGAGACCATCGGTTCCCAAAGCGACGCGAACACCTCGATTCAGGAACTCACGGAAAGAGTGACCACGATGGCCAAAAGCGGCGTGTGTCCGAGGACAGTAAACGATCGTGGCGTCCTTGGAAATCGGGATATCGGACGAGAGGTAGTTGGTGTGAACGAAGAGTGTCAGGCATCCTGCGAGTGTTTGGATGAGTTCTTGTGGGCTTTCTACGAGACCGTTTGGATCCCAAACACCAAGGTCTTGCAGAAACTCTCGGAATGGTCCGGTCTGGTGGTCAAGCAACTCGACTTCTCCAACAGATTCGATGAAGTGAGTGGCAACTGCGATGGGACTCAGAGGCGAGGCAGCTCGACAATACTCGGCGATTTGACGGAACAACGTGTTGCGGACGCTGTAGGGAGCGTGTGGGCTCAACCCAAGTCGGGACGTTTCGGTGTTGTGATGAGTTCGAAGCCATTCCAACGCCGTGGCCCAGGCTTGCTCAGCTCGTTCCTCGGTCAAGCCCAAGAGTTCGTAAAACACCGTTGCCCGAATGGGATTTTCGGAGAGGGTTTTGAGGCTCCATCCCTTCGCAGTGATGTCTCCGACGGTCGTAGTTCCGGCTGCGAGACATTGACGGACTCCTTCGCGGATGTCGGCTTCGACTTCCTCGCGAGTTTGACTGATTCGGTGTGCTATGACCTGGCGCAACCACCCAGTGAAATCCGGCGAAGGGGGACACTTCTTGTGCAGGCCAGTGAGATCAAGGTGGGTGTGAGCGTTGACGAAACCAGGTAGGACAACGACATCGCCGAGGTCCAGGTCGATTTGACTTCGGCGATGATCTTCAACGGCAAAAATGCGATCCCCGTGAATGACCAGAGTTCCGTGAGGAATCGGTGGTTGTGAGATCGGAAAGATCCAGCGGGCGGTTAACGACCAGGGAGCTGGTACTTCCTCCACATGGTAGTTTTGTACTGATCGCGAGCCCGTCATTTTCACGGTTACTCCGGCTTGTTCAACTCTGTCAACGGCCCGTGGGCTACGATCGTTGTTCGGTCGATCGGATATTTGTCAAGGACCTCGCGGATGGAGTCGAGTGTCACGGCGTTAAACCGATCGAGTTCTTCATCGACCGTGCGATAAACGTCCAAATCGTTCCACATCGACCCGATGGCTTGCATGCGACCCATGGGACGTTCGCTCCCTCGCACGAGTCGGGCCATGACTTTCGTCTTGGCCGTCTTGAGTTCTTGTTCGGTCACACCTTCTTGTTGCAGTTGGTGGAGCAAACCTTGGATCAGCTCGAGGTTGTGTTGGGCTTTGCCGGGGTCACAGCTGAACATGGTGTAGTACACACCGGTGCCGATGTACTCATGGAAACTAGCGTCGGCAGAATCGGCATGACCGGGGTCGACAACGGCCCAGTACAGCCGACTTCCGGAATCGTCGCCGAAGATCACTCCCAAGATGTTGGACGCATAGATCAACGGCGAATCGACCGACGGACCAGCAGACATCAACATGCAGTGCTCTTGGGTGATTGTCTCTTTCGGAAGCAACTGAAATTCGCCCGACCCGAGGGTTTCGGAAATTCCCTCGCGTGGAGCCTCTCCGACTTCCCAGTGACCGCAGTGTTGTTGGATGAGGGACACAAACTCGTCCCAGTCGAAGGCTCCGGCAACGGCCACCGTGATATTGGAGGGAACGTACCGTCGTTCGAAGTACGCCCGCATGGTTTCGGGTGTGAGAGCGCGAATGCTTTCTTCGGTCCCGAGGATGCTGTTCCCCAGTGGGTGAGATGCGAAGTAAATTTGTTTGGCTCGATCATACGTCGACCAAACAGGTTGATCGTCATACATGCCGATTTCTTCGATGATGACTTCCTTTTCCGTGTTGAAGTCATCCTCTCGAAGACTCGGTCGGAGGATGTCAGCGAGAAGGTCCACGGCGATGGGAAGGTATTCGGGCAAAATGGCGGCGTAGAAAACGGTGTTTTCTTCGCTCGTGAAGGCGTTGTAATTGGCCCCGATTCGATCAAAGGCGAGGTTGACGTCCATCGCGGTGCGTTTTGGCGTGCCCTTGAACACCATGTGTTCAAGGAAGTGGCTGACGCCGCATGCCTCGCTCGTCTCGTCGCGTGAGCCGGTCTTCACGAAGAAGCCCAACGCCACGGATCGAGCGGAAGGGCTCGTTTCTCCAACGATTTGTAGGCCGTTATCCAGTTTCAGTTCTCGAAATGTCACGGTATCAATTCCTCGACTGAGGTAAGGTTTCATTTTTGGCTCGCATTCGTTCCGCCGCACGATCCATCAATTCCAAGTATTCGGCATCGAGGTGTTCATCGATGGTCACGCGATCACCAAATTCCAGATGTTGATCCTGTTTGGCCGTGTAGTTAGGCCAGACAGGAGCAACTTGTTTGCGTTTGGGTTTCCCGTTTGGATTTCCGAACCGTGCGAAATTCACCCAACGTTGGTGCATTTGTTGAGATATGTGTTTATCGATTTGGTTCTGTTTGAAGTCATTCGTGCGGAACACGTATCCGACTTCGAGGGCGTGGAAGACTCCTTCTCGCAACGATTTGGGAGACTTCGGGTTTCGGGAAAAGTGATACAACCACGCAGTTTTTCCGGTCGACTGGATGGCCCGAACGAGTCGTCGTGCGGGTGCCCGAAAAGCCATGAGCGTGGCGATCTTGTGGACCGCCGCTGGGACGTCCTTAGTGTCGTTCACGGGAAACAACTTGCGAGCTTTTCCCGCATCCTTGCCGAAGAGTTGTTGCAATGCAAACTGGTAGGCCAACCATGTCGTTATGGGTCGATTTCGACTGAAGACGGAGCCGTCGTCGAGGTTGCTTCCGGCGATTAGCGGCAACTTGTGCATCCGGCCTGCGGCCCAGACGTCGCTTGGGTCTTCGGGCAGGACGTAACCATCAACAATGGGGCCGAAGGTGAATCGCCCTGGGACGGGAGGGGCACCGCTGATCATCAGCGGGACGGTAGACATTTTTTCCACCGAAAGTCGCCGAAGCGCTGCAAGACTTTTCGCGTCTGTTCCTTTGATGCCGAATCGTTCGCCAAAGGCTAACCCGTTTTTGTGCCCCGAGAGATTTCCGTTCACTCGTTTCCTTAGCGACGGAGTGTATTCCCCATAATATCCCGATTGAGCAATCGCTTGGTGAAACAAACCTTTAGCCAACGGACTGGCCATGAGATACGTGACGTTGGCGGCCCCGGCCGACTCTCCGAAGAGCGTGACTTTATTCTTATCTCCGCCAAAATTGTGGATGTTCTGTTGGACCCACTTGAGGGCCGCGATTTGGTCCAACAGACCGTAGTTCCCACAAGTTTCCCGGCCGTCGAGTTTTTTGGCTTCGGCAGTTAAAGCCGGATGGCTGAAGTAGCCGAATGGACCGAGTCGGTATTGGATCGTTACGAAAACTACTCCCGATGCGGCGAAATGCTCGCCGTCGTAAACGGGCCATTCGGTTCCACCGATCAAGTTACCCCCACCATGAATCCAAACCATCACAGGAAGCTTGCCTTTCCGAAGCGTCGGAGTCCAGACGTTCAAGTACAGACAATCTTCGGATTGGTTTTTGAACTCGTATCCGTAGCTCAAGCCAGGCGGTTGGGGACACGCAGGAGCAAACTGGTCGCACTTTTTGATGCCCTTCCAAGACTTCACAGGCTGGGGCGGTCGCCATCGGAGTTTCCTGGTCGGGGGCGCAGCGAACGGAATTCCCAGGTAAGCAGAGACTTTTTTGCCTTCTACTTCACGACTGACGCCTCGGATGCGACCTCCGTCTACTTTGAGAATTGGATCGTCTGCTGACGCGAGAGAGACAGAGAATCCCAAGACAATCGTCGTCACAACGAACCGTAATACTATTTCTGGGATCCTTGAGAGATGTTGTTGTATCGTCCGTGTAGTCACCGGTGATTCTCTCCGTTGTTTTGGTGGACCAATCTCCACCTTGCAACATCGCCGCACGTTCGCTCCCATTATGTCTGTACCTTCCTGACCAATGTCCGCCATTTTAGAGAGTTTGGAAACCGATCACTTCCGCGCTCGTTTCACAACTCGATCCAAGAGATCACAAGCAGTCCGGTCGAGTGCTTCTCCAACCCGAACCCGGTCACCGAATTCGATGTGTTTGTCTTGCCTGGTTCGGTACACCGGCCAGAGTGGCTTGCTTTCGTAGTTTTGCCCGTTGGGATTTCCAGAACGGGCAAAATTTACCCAACGCGTCATCATTTCGGCGCTGAGAGCTTTGTCGGTTTTGTCTCCAAACCGGGTAAGGCTCCCGAAGACGTATCCAATTTCTAGTCCGTGGAACACGCCTTCCCGTAATGCGCGTCCTTTTTTGGGATTCCGAGAGAATAGATAGAGCCAGGACTTCCCCTTTGCCGATTCCACGTACCGAACTAGGCGACGGGCTGGAGCTCGGAACGCCATCGTTGTAATCACCTGGTGCACCGCCTCAGGGACCTCGTCATTGGTTTTCGCCGGAAAGATTTCCCGAGCCTTTTGGAGGTCGGGACCGAAGATCGTTCGTAAAGCGAGACCGTAGACGAACGTATTTTTGATCGGCTTGGCGCGGCTGAAAACCGATCCATCGTCGAGAGTGCTTCCGGCCATGAAGGGGACGTTGTGCATCTGGCCATTCGACCAGACATCGTGTGGGTCTTTTGGCAACACGAAACCATCGACAATTGGACCGAATCGGAATTTGTTTTTCATGTCGGCTCGACCGATTGTGAGCGGTGCCGAGAGGAGTTTCTCGGCTGACAACTCGCGTAGGCTCTCAAGTGATTTCTGGCCCTCGCCTTCGATCCCAAGTCGTTTCGCGTAGGCTATTCCTGTTTCGTGAGCCGATCGAGTCCGCAACTTCGAGGTTGTCAACTTCGCCACGGACTCGCCGTAGTAACCCGACTGGGCGATGGCTCGATGAAACAAACCCTTGGCAAGAGGGCTGGCCATGAGGTGTGTGACGTTGGCGGCACCAGCGGATTCGCCAAAAATCGTGACTTTATTCTTGTCTCCGCCAAATTTGTGGATGTTCTTCTGGACCCACTTGAGGGCCGCGATTTGGTCCAGCAGGCCGTAATTTCCACTTGTCGCACGTGGCCCAAGCCTTTTCGCTTCGGTCGACAACGCTGGATGTGCGAAATACCCGAACGGCCCGAGACGGTATTGAATCGTTACGAGGACGACACCCGACGCGGCCAAATAACGCCCATCGTAAATTGTTGTTGCGGAACCCCCGATGGTGTTCCCACCACCGTGAATCCAGACCATCACCGGCAGTTTCTTGTCGTTTTCGGCGGGAGTCCAGACGTTCAAATAGAGACAGTCTTCAGATTGTTTGCGAAAGCGAATGGCGTACACTAAATCGGCTGGTTGGGGACACGCTGCAGGGAACTCGACGCATTTTCTAACGCCTTGCCACGGTTTCGTTGGTTGTGGTGAACGCCAGCGAAGATTTCCCAAGGGTGGGGCCGCGAACGGAATGCCCAAGAACGTGTTGATGTTTTTGCCATTGGCGACCACGGTCTTTCCGCGGATTGTCCCTGCTTCGATCGTCGTCGTCGGTTGTTGTGCCGCAGCTGTCCACGGCAGAAGACACAATACGATGGTGGCAAACAAGCATGAGGGTTTTGGACCCCAATTGGAACAGTTCATTGGAGAAGCCTCTTGATGATTTCGAGAGCTCGGTGACGTTAATCGTGATTTCGGCCACCGGATTCCTCGAGGTGTTGGCTAGGTCAACACGTCCTTGATCCAGCCGAACACTCCCCCCGATGGCATCTTCAACGGCTCCGGCCCCAACGTCACGAGTGTGACGTCTTTCGCCGGATATTTTTTTGCGTAGGCAACGATCGAATCTGGGGTCAGGGCGTCGATGGCCGCCTGAATTTCTTCGAGCTTACGGACACGCTCCAGATAATACCAATCGGCTGCCAAGGCCCCGGCCCGTGCGGACGTCGACTCTTCTTGCATGATCAGGGCTGACTTGACGCCCGCCTTGACCCGTTCGACCTCGTCTTCCTCCACGCCTTTTTGAAGGTTCTGCAACTCCTGGAGGGTGACGTTGAGAGTTTCCTGGGCCCGATCGTTGGTCGTTCCGGCATAACAGAGGACGGCCCCAACGTGTCGAAACGTTTGATAGGAGGCCGAAACGGCATAACACAAACCACGCTCCTCACGAACTTTCGTGAATAGTCGCCCACTCATGCCCCCGCTCAAGACCTGCACGGCTCCGTGTGCGTTGTAATAGTCTTCGTGACCAAACGGAACGCTGGGGTAGGCGATGGCGATTTGCGTTTGTTTGGTATCTTTCTTGAGGTGGTGGATGCCTCCGTCTGGTTCTCGTCTTTCGACTTCCGTACTTTCCCCGGGAGCCCAATCTCCGAACAGCTTACCGACAAGCTCTACCAATGGTTCCCATTCAATGTTTCCTGCCAAGGACAAGATCGCACCCTTGGGCTGGAAACGATTTTCGTAGTGTTGGCGTACGATCTGGGGCGTGAGAATGTTTATCGTGTCGACGAGACCGCGTCGGTCCCTCCCGAGGGGGTGGGGATAATGACGTTTTCGCAGTTCGATGAAGGCCTTCTGACGAGGGTCGTCTTCGATCGACTGGATTTCTTGGAGGGCCAAGGCTTTGACGGCATCGAGTTCTTCTGAGGGAAGTTTGGGGCGTCTCAGGATATCGGCATAAAGCTCCAAAGCTTGCTGAAGATTGGTGGCCAGAGTAGCGCCCCAGAAACGCATGTGGAAAGCGCCCACGCTCTCACTCCGATCTAAACCTAGATCATCGAGAGCTTGGACCAATGCACGATTGTCCCGGTCGCCTGCACCCCGTGTGATCCAGTCAGATAGAACAGACGCCATGCCGAGGTACTCGGGTGGGTCGTATACGTATCCCGAGGGGATTAGAAAGTTTATTGCTGCCGACCGAACGTGTGGCATCCGTTCGGCCAAGAGTGTCAAGCCGTTGTCGAAGGTATGGTGATGGATGTCCTGGGGCACAGGGGACGTTACTCCTTGACTTATGAGTTGGATCAGAGATGGATTCGAGGGAAAGCCCGAAAGTAATTCTTGTCCATTTTCGTCCGCTCAATGGTTGACTCAAGCCCACCAAACAAAAAAGGACCACAAAACAGTCTTCGTGCTGTGCTCGAAGCTCTGGCTTTTGTATTGAATAAACGGCAAAAGTAGCGTTATGGATTGTCAATGTTTTACGCAAAGCAGCACTCCTGCAACTGCTACACTCCGCTCCCCTGAGTTTCCATGCTCACTATGAGGTCTTTGGCTTTCTGGCTCATGGGATGGACTTCCGTATCGACGGCTTTGTAAATCGTCTTGCGGCAGCGGAATCCGAGACGCCGATACATTTGCAACGCTCCGACGTTTTGGGCTGTGACTTCCAAACATGAGTTGCGAAGCCCGACACGTTGGAAGCCCTGGAGGGCCTTGAGTAAAAGGGCCGAACCAAGGCCGAGTCCGCGATACATTGGGGCCACCCCAAGGTTTTGGATTCCACCAGCTTTGGTTCTGTCGGTCAAGCCTTGAACCGTCCCGCAATAATCGGTTCCGCAACGAATCATCCATGTCGCCTCGGGGTGGAAATTGACTCGAACGGTGATGTCCCGCATCAGCTGCTGACACCCCTTCAGAGTTCCCAGGTTCGGGAATACGAGTGCGTCTATTTCGTCGCGGAAACTGTGGTACTTAACTTCGGCGTGTTTGTTCAACAATTCCGGTCTCCACGCTACCCATTCGAACCCCTCTGGTAAGGAGGGGACCGGAGGTGCTTCGTCCAAATCGAGCTCCATCCGGAAGCGCTTGAAGTAAACAATGTGGCTGGCCAGCCCCTGCGACAGCATGAGTGGAATCCTCTGGGTAGCACAAACTGTTTGCTTGGGAAATCGGAAAATCCGAGTGATCAACGAACCCAGCAGGCGACAAATTTAGATGTTATCAGTCCCTCACGAAACGGTCAAACTGGCAATTCCAGTTCTGTTGGGCTTGGTCAGGGAGTTGAGCGGGCCATCCGACTTTGGATCGTCAGTTCGTGGCACTGAGGCGGTTTTCGTATCTCCCCGCTTTGTGTCTTCCAGGGTTTGTTTTCGTGAGATTCTCAAGCCCTCTCCATCATTTCCAAAATGGGTTGATCGGAGGAACTTGGTGTGAAAGTGGCCCATTTAACATACTCTTCCGTGCGATTTGCAGTATCCTGCTATTCCCAATACCAGTTTTATCTTCGGAGATCATCAACATGAGCACAGAACCACCGGTCAAGCAAGTAACCGAGACCCCGCTGGGTTCGCCAACAGTCGCAACAACAGATTCTATACACCGAGAGAAGCCAGGAGTCGCCAAGAAATCTCTTGGTGAGACGTCCATCGAGCTTGGGCAGGCCAAACGATCCAGGAAACTCAACCGGGGACTCCTCACCTTGCTTGTGTTAAACGTAGCGTTTTTTCTTTCTGGCGTCTTCGTGTGGACGATGGCAATTTGGCCGAAAGCCGGGTTGGCCACGATAGGTGGCTTTCAAGGATCTCAACGGCGTCCGTTCAATCCATCCAAATTTGAACCTGTCACAGTGCTTCGAAAACCCATCCGGGCCATCACAAAGTCCGGTTTTTCTGTGAAATCGGTCGAAGAGGCCAAAAAGAGTATGCGGCCTCCCGAACTTGTGCTCGGCGTAGGGGTTGGAAACGCATCTCGGGCCTATCCCATTAATATGCTGACTGGTCCATCTCGTGAAATTCTCAACGACACACTCGGGGGCCGCGCGATTGCGGCGACGTGGTGACACCTCTGTCACAACGGCATAGTTTATGCCAGAAAGGTGAAGGGCAAGACTCTGACGTTCCAGGTCTCGGGAAAATTGTGGGGTCGTTCGTTGGTCATGCGGGATATGGAGACCGGATCGGAATGGAGTCACATTCTTGGGGAAGCCAAGGCGGGGACTTACATGGGAACGACACTCGAACAAATTCCGGCGGTGATGACGGATTGGGAAACGTGGAGTGCCAAACATCCCAACGGCACGGTAGCCATGATGTCTCGAAGTGCTCAGCAGTTCAATCGGGGAATGATGGGGCAGCGAAAGAAATTCGTTCTTGGGATCGTTTGGGAAGCTAAGCCTTATGCTTGGAGTTTCGACAAACTTGCAGACGAGCCAGTGTGGCAGACCAAGGTGGGAGATACCCTTGCTGTCTTGTTTTTCGATTCCAAGACCGGGACGGGGCGGCTGTACCAACGACGAACGGACAAGATCAAGGACCAAGTTCTCGCTTTTTCGTTGGAAGATGGAAAAATCGTCAACACCGGACCAAAGAAAAGCGAGTGGGACGTTTCGACCGGGAAGGCTGTATCTGGACCGTGGGAGGGTCAATCACTGGTTCCACTCCCAGGCATCGTTTCGTTTCGGCATACCTGGAGGACGTTCCATCCTGAAACCAAGTGGGACCCGAAATGACTCGCTTGGAGGATAAGTCAGACGACAGGGAGTGGTGATTGGGTTTACAGAGTCGTTTTCTTATTCCTGTTTCCCGTTGTCTAAGTTTGAGCCAGAGACTCACTACCAGATAATCGGTTTTGGAGTGAGCTTGGTTTCTGTTCGTTCCATTCTTGTCTCACGTTACGTTTTGGTCTTCCAAAAAATTGCGAATCCATTCGAGGTCGGTGTTGTCAATCTTGGTCACGGGTTCCGACTGATAATCAATCGATTCGCCAAAATCCCCTTGATCGTAACATCGGGAGAAGGTGGCCTGGAGATCCAGAACAGTATCGCGGTCGTCGGATGCGAGAGGTAACCGGAAACGGGGCAAACGTTTTTGGAGAGTCGACGTGTAAATTTCGTGTCGTTCTGGTTGGGTGGCCCTCGTCACGGTGACGGCGTAATCCCATTCGGGAAGATCGTCGCGGGTATACTCGAGCATGGGGTGACCTTGGAGGACCAAATCGATCTCGACAATGTTGCTTCGGACGGCGCGAACTTCATCGCGTTTGGCCAAATAGGCTTGGCGACCTTCTGGCGTTGTCTTGTTCGAAGGACTGACGACCTCGATGAGCGTGATGAGTCGGCCATCCCCTCGTTGCCGAATTTCGATGTACTCTTCCTCGTGGTTTTCTCGCACGACGGAGGTAAACAGAGCTTGTTCGGTGGCGTATCGGCGTTGTCCAACGCGTGCCCGATACCGGTCGACGAGTCCGGGTAGCACCGTTTGGTACAGACAGCTGACGAGATGATGTTGAAAGGAAGACCAGAGTTTGTCGTTCTCCAAAAATGGATCCATTCCCGGAAATGGACTTGCCATGTGGTGTCTCTCCCGCATTGTGATGGTGTCTTGTTAGGCGGCGTGGGGACGACTTCCTTCACGTTCGTGCCGTTTGCCATGTGTTTTCGAGTTGGATTCGTGGGCTCCTCGCTTGGGTTGGTTGTTTTTTCCGACCGGAAAACTGCGAGCTTGCAGAAGATTCATCCATCCAGCATGGCCTGGTTTATTCGGTCAACCACTTCTGCGTTGGTTGGTTGCCTGAACTGGACTCGGGTATTTCCTGGGAGGGTCGTTGACCCATTTGGTTCGAGTCCTTGGTTGGTGGAACGGTCGATACTCTAGTTTCCGCCCCGTTCGATCTCCCTCGTTCTTGCTGTTGTACACAGCCTCAGCGAAAGGGTAAGACCTGCTGCTTGGGACAACGAGCGTTTCGTGGTTTTGGAGTATTCTCTACGGGTGAGGTTTGCACCCGTTCTCCGGTTCTTCCGTTTTTCGAATGTTCGGCCAAGGAATGGATGGAGTGAGAGAAAGCTGAATCAACCCATTGAAGGACTGGCTCCACGATCAACAGAGCAGTCTAACCCCGAGTTCCGTTGTAAGCGTTATATCCTGTTGCATGGGTCTTCTTCAAGAGCCGTAGGTAAAGTTGTTTCCGGTTCTCCCGAAGCCTGTCAATAAGTCATTTCCAACTTTATCTTTACATCAAGTACCAAGAAAAAATTCTGCACAAGATCCTGCTAGACGGAAAAGTCTGCCCGGACAGAATATATCATCAATGATTGACGTGCGGGTCGCAGTCAACGTACCGGCATCTGGGAAAATTCCTTGATAAAAGGTCTCCGACCTCGCTGGTTTTCTTACCCCGAGCATGGGCATACTGAATGATAGCTTAAAGATTCTGGGGAGCTTGATCTTTGCTGTTGCTCGCCTAACGCCAAGCGTAGAACTTCTTCCAAACCAGGAGGACCGACCATGCCTCAAGATGCCAAACTCGGTCTGATGATCGGAGTGGGGGTCGTGGTTGTTATTGCTGTTGTGTTTTTCCGAAAGGAAGCGACCGATTCCTCGATGTCCAACGGCAATTCCACACCCGCTGCCGTATCTTCCGCTTCTGTCGAAACCGTCGAAAACGCACCCGCTCAAACCTCCAGCTTCGAGAGAACATCGACCAGAGTGGTGCAGCGAGTGTCGGGGAACTCTCGTCGTCACGTTGTCCAGAAGGGCGACACGCTCTACACTCTTTCCATTCGTTATTATAACGACGAAAGTCGTTCCCTGGACATTTACCAGGCAAATCGAGAGAAGCTCTCTCGTGCCGAGGGGATGATTCCTGGGATGGTCCTTGTGATTCCCGAAGTCGCTTCCGGATCGGAAATTTTTGCCGAAGCCAAGCGACCGTAAAGCGGCCAAATACGAAACCAACCTCCAGAATCACTGAAAGCTCCGGCAGTCTGAGTGCCCGGAGCTTTCAGTGATTCTGGAGGTTGGTTTCGTGTGACGAGTCGATACTAAAATCGAAATGGAATGTTGATGCTGAGCCGAACACTCGGTCGGGCCGATCGCTGAAACCCTCTTCCCGAAGGAAAAATCACGTTCACTGGTGCTGGACGCCGGTAATGGTCAATCCGCGAAGGTCGGATGGGACGTTGTATCGTCCTGGGCGGACGTATCTCGGCAGGGGGCTGCTGGACCACGATCGGATTACTCTGCCAACCACCCGGGACCGGCGGGACTGGTGGTACATTGTTTCTCATTGCGAGGACCTGTCGGACTATCGTTTTGCGACACCCACAGCGATTCAACTGTCCTACGAGCCGACAAACCACCCGTGGGCAAGGCGGAACTTCCAACACATCCGTCAACAATCCACGAACCCAACGTTTCGGGCAGCAACCGTAAAACTGGTAATAAGAATCGGTTGACAGGAACCAGCACTCGGCCTCAGGAATTGTGATTCCTCGGATCAATTCTTTTCGCCAGTAGCAGACGTGGACATGACAATGGGGACGACGCAAATATTTCGGATACCAACTCAGCACGATGCGCAAGTCTCGTTGCAGGCATTGGGCCTTGGCTTGAGTTGTTTCCATGGAGAAAACCGTGAGGCCAGTCAAAGCGAGTGCGATATATTTGGTCATCTCTCATCTCCTGCTCAGTGATCGATAACTTTTGTTTGTGATTGCTCTTCCCCTATCAAACGCCTGGATTACCTACTCTTGCGCGGTGGGCCACTTTTTTGTGAACAGGATCACCAAACCAGGCTTGGTCCAGTGCTCTCACACAACCGGAAGCCGGGACTCGATCCATGTCGAGGGCTTTCTCGAAGGGCTTCGTTGGCCTGGGCGAATCATGTGAACTCAGGGGGAACTGGGAATGACCAAAATGCAGAATGACGGAGTAGATTCAAAGGGAAAGTGAAGATTGGGCTAACACGTTTGTTGGTCGAGATGCGGAAGTGGGAGAGGACTTTGCGTGTTTGCCGATCTGGAGCAAGTTTGGGGATTTAGTTAGGGACCTAATTGCAGGCGCAACTGCGACTTCACTCGTTGGTTCTCTCGGAAAACTGGACTCGAAAATGTCGAACGAGCGTGTTAGAGGGCTTTTCCAAACCCGTTTCGAAGAAAGGGCCTGGACACTTACCGTTCTCGTCGCCAGCCACTACTGAAGCCGGAAGGTAGCCGGCCTGGATCAAGCTGGTGCTGGAAGGTGTTTCCACTGTGATGGTCCTGTGCGGTGACAACCCCCGTTGCTGCATCGTACTCCATCCCGAAATTTCCAAACGTTCCAGTGGCGGCATACGTCCCTGTTGGAGCTAGTTTATCCCCACCTGATCCAATTTCTCCAATTCCGTAATTGCGGCTGGGTTCTGCAGCTTCGGCAGACTTACCGAAAACGTTGGGAGCGTTGCTCCCAACGGCCGAAATTGTTCCGATACAAACTGACACTATGAATGCTAGTACTACGGCATATTCCACTGCGGTGGGACCGTCCTCCCGCTTCAAAAATGTTAAACCATTTGAGTAAATGTGAGTTAGCATACCAAACTCGCTTGATGTTATAGGTGAAGATTTTGGAGGCACGACTTCCTCACTTGCGCTCCTTTGAGACCAATTTCGGGACGAGACGCACCCCATCTCGGACCTAAAGGCACCTAGATGCGGTGTCTGTGTAGGAGAATCCGCAAGTGTTGGGTGGAAACTCACGAGAAACACCGAAAAGTGTTGGTGTCGAGGTCAGTAATTGGACTGAGCCTTGCAAAGGCTTACGAACTTCGGTTGGTTACCCTGAAAGTCTTCAACTTCAAGAGGAATCGTAGTTCGGAGGGGATTAACTAATGTTGTTGTAGTTTGGAGTGTGTCACGTCAGTTCGGGGACTGAACTAGCGGAGTTAACAAAATCTAGAACAGAAAAGCGAGGTGGCCAACCACGTTTGGCTGAGGATTTCATGGATTCTTTTTGTCCAAAAACTAGACTGCAGCACGCCCAACTAGGGGATCAATGGGATCAACTGTCCCGCCCGTTGTTGCCAGATTGGGTTGGAGTTCGAGCAGCGTTTGCTCGACAAAAAAGACCAATCATCAAGGACTTCGATGCACGAGGAGCCTGTCGTCGGTCACAAGAATTGTTACGGTTTGGGTTGTTTGTGGAGCAGTTAGCTGGCCGCGATACTTTTTCGGTTTTTCCAGACGTTGTGTCTTTGGGGTTCTGTCCACATTTGTTGGTTGACGATTTGCTTACGGAAATACGCTGATGCCGATGAGAAAGCTCCCAAAGAGTTGGATCACTATTTGCCCTGGAAAGCCGACTGCCTGCAGGACTAGGCTTGGGGTTGGTAACAGGATGCGACCGACCCGAGATATAGTTCCGAGCGAAGGATCCGACCTGATCGCTCAAATAGAGAACCATCGTCGGCTCAAGGGCTATCGTTTGGCCAACAACTCCGAGTAGTTAACCAGGGCTATTTGCCCAGACCACGATGAGGTTGGCCTTCGGCCAAAACAAAAAACGACGCCCACAAAGATTACCTGGCCATTCTAGCGGGGCTAAGATGAGGTTGGCCTTCGGCCAAAGGAAAAAAACGACTTGGATGGATTGGCCGTCGTGGGCGCAGGGCGAATAGCCTCATCTTTCCACCGGCTGGTCGGAAGTTTGATTACCTGCGCAGTTCCCAATTGGACGTCAGGCCGGTCAAAAAGTGTGTCCTTGCAGAGCCCTCGCGCTGAGAGCTTCGGCTGAGTTTCACAGACATCGAGCACGACTCGCCTCAATTTGGGGACCAAACATTCTTCTGCAAATCAAGGGTTGGCCTAATGCGTTATCTTGAATCTACCCAGTTGTTTTCGATCGTGTTGATCCTTTTCTTGTCGGCGAGCGCGTCAGGAACTCGCGCGGAAGGAAGTACGACGTCTCCATCGACGGAACGAAACACTCGACGCCCCAACATCATCTTCATTCTTGCCGATGACCTCGGGTGGGGTGAACTCGGGTACGAAGGGAATCGTTTTCACCACACGCCCAACGTCGACAAGCTTGCACAACAAGGCATGCGATTTACTCAGGCGTATACGGCGGCACCGGTGTGTTCGCCCACAAGAGCAAGCTTCTTGAGCGGTCAATTTCCGGCTCGTGTGGGGATCACCGATTACTTGCGTCCGGCCGATCCGAAGCATCTCCGGACGAGCCACTTCACGCTCGCCGAAGCTCTGAAAAGTGCTGGATACGTAACGGGAATCATTGGGAAGTGGCATCTGACGGGATATCGGAATCATGGTGCGAAGGAAGTCCCACCCACGAAGCACGGATTTGACGAGGTGATCGTCAGCGAGAACCGAGGAATTGGTGGTGGGAGTTATTATTTTCCGTATCACTTCAACCGGGAGATCAAGCAACGCATCGAAGGAAAGGAATATCTTGTCGATCGTTGCAATTTGGAGGCCGTCGAGTTTATCGAGCGAAACAAGGCTCGACCTTTCTTCTTGTTCTTGAGCCATTATGCTGTGCATACGCGGTTAGTTGGAAAACCGAAACTCGTTGCCAAGTACGAACAGAAGAAGGATGGCCGTGACACTCCCGGAGCAAAGAATAACCCGCATCTGGCGGCTCAACTCGAAACGATCGATGACGGAGTGGGTCTGATCCTGACCAAACTGCAGGCACTGGGGCTTGCCGAGAATACGATTGTGATCTTCACTTCCGACAACGGCGGGGAGGGTAGAGTCACACACAACGGCGGGCTCCGTGGGGCAAAGTCGACGCTCTATGAGGGAGGGGTTCGCGTTCCTTTTGTGGTGCGGTGGCCTGGTACAATCTCAGGCGGAACGATCTGCAACGTTCCGATCATCACGATGGATTACTATCTCACGTTTCTCGAAGCTGCGAACATCGAACCGAATCCGAAACAACACCTCGACGGCCGTTCGATCCTTTCGCTCTGGAAGGACCCCAAGACCAAGTGGAAACCACGGCCGCTTTACTGGCACTATCCGCTGAAGAAACCACACTTTCTCGGTGGTCGTTCAGGCGGAGCCATCCGGGTCAACGATTTCAAACTCAAGGAAGATTTCACGACGGGGGCGTTGGTGCTATTTGATCTCAAGACCGATCCATTCGAGAAGAAGAATCTCGCAGCCACGATGTCAACCAAGGTCCGGGAACTTCACGACCAACTCAAAGCGTGGCGAAAGGAAGTTGGAGCCAAGATCGTCCGACACGCAAAAACGAAAGCGAGCCCAAAGCGCCGACCGACCGGAACTCCAATTTCTCTTGTGGTGAATGCGAAGACTTTGAAGTTTCAGAACTTTGGAGTTCGTGGCAAAAAGACGATGCGATTCGATGGAAACGCAAGCTATTTGAATTTGGCCCGACAAGACGCGCCGGAGGTGGCCAAGCAACCGATCCGCATCTCGGCCATCGTGAAATCGACCAAGCCCAACGGCGTCATCCTCGCGCACGGTGGTGACAAGTCAGGCTATTCGTTGTACTTGAAGGACGGCAAGCCGACCTTTTCGGTCTGTGTGAAGTGGAAACGAACGACGATCCAGAGCAGAAACAAGTTGGGCGAAGCCAATGCGACTTTGGAAGTGATCTGGGACGCCAAGGGCGAAATGCGGTTGTTGGTTGATGGAAAAATCGCGGCGAAAGGAATCTCCAAGGGCCTGCTCCGAGCGAATCCTGGCGATACACTGCACGTGGGCGCGGATCTCATCAAGCCTGTTGGAGAATATCGCGTACCGAATCATTATCGTGGGGCGATTTCGAATCTCCGGTTGGAGATTGGGACAAAGGGACGCAGGTCGCGTTGAACAAAATCTGAACTGGCCTTGGCAGGAGTACCTGGCCAGTTCGACTTGGTTATGATGAGCTTGGCCTTCGGCCAACAGGAAAAATCGACACAACAAGCTGACCTGGCCATTCTGACCAGGTTACGTTGAGGTTGGCCTTCGGCCAAAAGACAACGATGCTAACGAGCGTCCAGTTGGATTGAGCGTCTTGTGCCAAAGGCCATCAACGACCGTTTCCTTAACGCAAACGGGAAACGCTCTAACTGTTGGCCAACTCCGCCAATGACCGCAATGCGAACGAGACATGCAAAGCGGTTCCCGTTGGCAACGCCGACTCGTCGACCTTGAAACGGGGGTGGTGGACGCTGTAGGTCGATCCGGCTTCCTCACTCTGGATGCCGAGCCCGACGAAGCAACCCGGTACATGCTGGACGTAGAACGAGAAGTCTTCGCCACCCATGATGGGCGGAACCTCGAAAACCGAGTCTTTTCCGAGGAGTTCTGCTCCGATGTCTTTTGCAAGTCCCCAACAGTGGCCGTCATTGACGGTTGGTGGGTAATCGTTGCTTGGAAAACTGACTTCGGCGGTACACCGGTTAGCCATCGCGATATGTTCGGCGACTTCACGCACCCGAGTTTGCAGGAATGCCATCTGGTCCATCGTAAGGGCCCGAATTGTCCCACGCAGTTCGACCGCTTCGGGAATGACGTTGTAGGCCTCGCCCCCGTGTATGGCGGTGATGCTGATGACTCCGGAGTCAAGCGGGTCGATTTCGCGAGAAACCAAAGTCTGAAGCTCGACGACGATTTTCGAGGCCGTCACGACCGGATCAATAGCGAAGTGAGGCATCGCGGCGTGCCCGCCTTGGCCACGCACCCAGATGTGGAGTTCGCCGGCGGCGGCCAAAAATGTTCCTTCGCGAGAAGCAATTGTTCCCGTTGGAGCGAGTGGCCAAACGTGGATTCCGAAAACACGCTGGACGTTGGGATTGTCCAACGCGCCTTCTTTACACATCAAATCGCCTCCGGCTCCGCCCTCTTCCGCTGGTTGGAAGAAGAGTTTCACTACGCCGGGAATTTTGTCCTCGTGTTGCTTCAGCAGGCGAGCGGCGCCCAACAACATCGCGGTGTGACAATCGTGACCACACGCATGCATTTTGCCATCGACTTCACTGCGGAATGGGACATCCGCTTCCTCCTGAATGGGCAAGGCGTCCATGTCGGCCCGCAGGGCGACGCATGGTCCGTCGCCCTTGCCAACCGTCGCCACGACTCCCGTTTTGGCAACAGGAGATCGGTACGAGATGCCGAGTTGGTCCAGGGTCTCCCGCACAACTCGGCTCGTCTCCACTTCTTCGTAGGCGAGTTCCGGATGTTTGTGAAGTCGGCGACGAATGTCTACGATCCAATCTTGAAGATCACGTGCCTGATTCAATATGTCTGTGACGTTCATGGTGTTCCGTCTCTTCTCTGTTTCGAAAGGAGTCTCATTCACACTTAGTTACCGACCGAACTTCACTCTCCACTTGACATTGGAACGCAACACATAGACGTAGAAATGCGGGCGCAAGTCCCGCGTTCGTCCCGGGATGATTTGGAAAGTTATTTGCTCGGGGAAGGATTCGGCAACACTGTAGTTTAACTTGTCTTGACCCGACCCACGCCACGCGAAGACGAGAACGATCTGTTTTTTGAAGTCGACGGCTTTGTTCAACTTCGCAGCATCGGCCTTCCCGAAATGGTTTCGGACTTGCTCAGCTGATTTGATGACGAGCGGCTTTCCACGTCGAGCTTTCTTGAACAGTGCGGTGGTTGGCTTGAGCCCTTGCACCGGTTTGATGGGATCTTGGCCCAACGCCACCGGGACAAACATGACCGACAAAACGACAGAACCGAGCCACAGTTGACGATGCATTGTTGGTCTCCTTCTTGATTGCGAGATATGGGAACCGTGGTCAATCCTATTCTATTCGATCAGACCTGATTGGACACGCGAGGATTATATGGCCATTGTGACCAGCCTGGGATAGGGATCGTGTTTTCTCAAGGGGGAGTTCCGTCCCACACGACAACACCGTTTTGGCTGACTGCGACGATCCAACGCCCGTCGGGGTTGAACACTGTAAACAGCCCGAACCCCAGCTTCCCCTGAGAAGGTTTCAGTGAGAGGAGTTGGTGACCGGTCTTCGCGTCCCAGAGCCTTGCGGTCCGGTCGCCCGTGGAAGTGAGTATTCGTGTACCGTCGGGACTGAATGTGGCCGAAGTCACCGGACCAGTGTGACCCCCGAGTGTTCGGGTGAGCTTACCTGTCTTGGTGTCCCATACTCTGGCCGTTCGATCCCGACTGGCGGTCAGTATCATCTGGCCGTCGGGGCTGAATGTGGCCGATGAAACCCACTTATTATGGCCTTCGAGAGCGACAAGGAGTTTCGCCGTCTTGGTGTTCCAAACCTTTGCGGTCCGATCAGCACTGGCAGTGAGGAATTGCTTGCCGTCGGGGCTGAAGGTGGCGGACGTCACAGAGCTTGTATGGGCAGTGAAGCGGTGGATGATCTCTCCGGACCGAGCGTCCCACAGCGTCACGGATTTGTGGCTGGCTGTCAGGATCTTGTTGCTATCGGGGCTGAAGGTGGCGGACCACACACCGAATCGCTCCTGGAACGTCTCGATGAGGTCTCCGGTCTTGGCATTCCACAGTTTCGCGGTTTTGTCTTCACTGGCAGTGAGGAGTTGTTTGCCGTCGGGACTGAACTGCGCTGACTTCACCAGGTTCGTGTGCCCCTGGATTTCGACTACGACCTCTCCTGTCTTCGCGTCGATGACTCGTACCGGTGTGTGAGTCGGTTGTTTTTCGTCGTGGCTAATGGTCACAATGCGAGAGCCGTCCGGGCTGAACGAAAGTTTCCAAAGGGACTCGAACTGCTTGGAGTTCAAGAAAGCGAGTGGGGTGGGGCTTGGATTCACGTCCCACACCTTGGCCGTGTTATCGTGGCTGGCTGTGACGATCTGCTTGCCGTTGGAACTGAACTGAGCCGTTGAGATAAGACCGGTGTGTCCCTTGAGGACCTGAATGACTTTGCCGGTGTTGATGTCCCACACCTTCGCTGTGTGGTCAAAGTAGGCTGTGACGATCTGTTTCCCATTGGGACTGAACGCAGCGGAGGTCGGACCAATCTCGCTCTGGAATATCTGGATAACTTTACCAGTGGTGGCGTCCCACAGCTTCGCCATTTTGCCATGACTGGTGGAGACGATCTGCTTACCGTCGGGGCTGAAGGTGGCTGATCGGATGCCACCGGGACCTCCCAGGAAGGTCCGAATGACTTTGCCAGTCTTGACGTTCCATACCTTCGCGGTTTGGTCTTTGCTGGCCGTGACGATCTTTTTGCCGTCGGGACTGAACGA
>CAYRFQ010000045.1:38405-53987 GCA_964423615.1 uncultured Alcaligenaceae bacterium
TCGCGGTTTGGTCTTTGCTGGCCGTGACGATCTTTTTGCCGTCGGGACTGAACGAGGCGTAGTTGACCTGATCGCTGTGGCCCTGGAATGTCCGAATGACTTTACCCGTTTTGGTTTCCCACAGGTTGGCTGTCTTGTCGCTGTTGGCCGTGACGATCTTTTTGCCGTCGGGACTGAACGAAGCGGACAACACGATGGACGATAATGCTCCGCCGGTGTCGGTGTGGTCCTGGAAGGCCTTGATAACGTTTCCTGTCTTGATGTCCCACAACTTCGCTGTCTTGTCGTGGCTCGCCGTGAGTATTTGAGTTCCGTCGGGACTGAACGTAGCGGAGGTCACTCGTTTTGTATGTCCCTTGAGTGTTCGCATGAGCTTGCCCGACTTGGAGTCCCACACCTTCGCGGTTTTGTCTTTGCTGGCTGTGACGATCTTTTTGCCGTCGGGACTGAACGCGGCTGACAACACCGAGTCGGTGTGTCCTTCGAGAGAAACTTGATGGCGGCGTTTGGAAAGGCGATTGAGGTAATGTTGCTCCCAACCGCGGAGTTGCTTTGGGGTGTCGTGAAGCAACGATTGAGCTGCCGCCGGGTTGTTCTCGCGCCAGCTGATCTGGGCCAATTGGATCGATTGGGCATACGTGAGCCTGATTAGTTTTTCGCGTTCGGATTGGAGAGCCTTCTGCGCGGCTATCGCGTCGCGAAGTCGCTCATCGGCGGTCTTTTCGCTCTTTTTCGCTCGGTTGGCATTCGTGGCAGCTTGTTTCTGCTTCTCGAGAGCCATTGCTTGCGCCCGACGTGCGATTTGGGCCGCACGATGGGCCCGTATGGCCTGCCACATGGTGATGAGGACTCCGAGAAGTAAGAATCCGACGATGAGGCCGGAGACGAAAAAGCTCATACGGTTCCGTCGATAGAATTTTCGGAATCGGTAACTGAGCGAGGGTGGACAGGCTTCGACAGGTTCGTCGGCTAGGTACCGCTGGACGTCCTTGGCTAGACTCGCTGCCGTGTCGTAGCGTCGGGTGCGATCCTTCTCCAGGCACCGCATGGCAATCCAGTCCAGTTCTCCTCGCACCGCCGAGGACAACTTCGCCGGTTCCATCTGGCGGGCTGCGGCTACCTTGGCTATCGTTCCGGAAGTGCTCAACCGCACGCTTGGTCGTTGAGGCTCTTCCTCCTTGATCAGACGGACGATTTCTCCAAAGGCTGCTTCCCGCAATCGCACCCGCTCCAAAGGTGTGGTGCCTGTGAGCAACTCGTAAAGCAATACACCGAGCGAATACACATCGCTACGGGTGTCGACCCCCAACGCATTCATTTCGGCTTGTTCGGGACTCATGTACTCGAAGGTTCCGACCAATGCTCCGTATTGGGTGAACAATGTTTTTTCGGTCAACTTTTGTTCGATGGCTTTGGCGACGCCGAAGTCGATGACCTTGGGAACGGGTTTGTCGTCGTACATCGTGACGAGCACGTTGGAGGGCTTGATGTCCCGATGGATGATGCCCTTTTGATGGGCGTGTTGGATGGCCTGGCACACAGGAACAAACAATTCGAGTCGTTCGCGGGGTGTGAGCTTTTTGGCGTCGGAATACTCGAGTATGGGGATGCCGTGGACGAGTTCCATGACGAAGAAGGGACGGCTACTTTCGGTCGTTCCGGCGTCATAGACTTTGGCGATGTTGACGTGGTCCATCATGGCCAGGGCTTGGCGTTCGGCTTCGAATCGAGCGATGACTTGTTTGGAATCCATCCCAGGTTTGATGATCTTGAGGGCGACCTTGCGATGGACTGGTGCTTGTTGCTCGGCCATGAAGACCACACCCATGCCACCCTCGCCGATCTTCTGCAAGAGTTTGTAGCGATCGTTAATGACTGTCCCAACGGGGTCCAACGGTGGCTCATGATTCTCTGGTCGATTCGCGCTACCCGGTTGTCCAGTGAGCGGCTCTCCCGCCTTGGAGGCGAGGAAGCTGCCGACACGGGGATGAGCGGCCAACAGCTTTTCGACACGTGCTCGCAAGCTGGGGTCGCCCGCACAGGCCTGATCCAGATATCTGGTCAGATCGGCATGGTTCGCTATTTCCAGGGCTTCAAAAAAGATATGTTCGGCAGGTGACATTTCGGTCATGGTTGACTCCTTGGGAGCCTTGTCGATAGCGCATGTTGTCGGAGTATCGACAAGGCGACGAATGGACTTCGGAAATTGCCGTCACCCCATCTGGCGTAATCGGGGACCGAAACCCATCACGATTTTTCGAAACTGTCTCCTTCCAGTTCGGAATAGAGCCAAGTGCGTGCAAACGTCCACCACCGTTCTGCGGTCGGGACTGAGATGCCCAGTGTTCTGGCTGCTTCGGGAATGGTCATCTGGGCGAAGAAGCGAAGGACGACCAATTCGGCTTTGCGAGGTTCCTCGGCAGAGAATCGATCGAGAGCTTCTTCCAACGCGAGAAGGTTTGGTGGCGATTCGATCCACCGTACGGCTTGGTCCAAGGGGACACGCTGGAGTCGACCACCGCGCTTGACTGCGTTACGGGCTCGAGCATGATCGACAAGAATACGACGCATGGATTCGGCAGCCGCCCGGAGGAAATGACTGCGGGATCCAAAGGATTCCGCTTCGGCGAGTCGCAGGTAGGCTTCATGAACCAAGGCGGTTGGATCGAGGGTGTGCCCAGGGGATTCCATGGCCATCTTTGCCGCGGCCAATTTACGCAACTCGTCGTAAACGAGGGGGAACAATTCGGCGAGGGCTTGTTTGTCGCCGCCCTGGGCTGCTTCGAGGAGTCGCGTGATGTCGGTCATTGTTGGATGAACTCCATCCAAGTGGTCGCTGTGAACGCGAGGAGGTCCAATGGTCTGAGTAAGGGCCTATTGGGGCACGTGGCGACTCATTTCCTTCGCCTGTGAATCAGCAGCATTCGTGGGAAGGGCTTCCTGCCCTGTGGCCGGGCAGGATCGTCCAGAACCTACCAGTGGTCTCCCGAGAGGATAGGGTATCAAGCCGTGAGTGCAGCTGAGAAGGCTTTTGAGCTCTATGCTACAATCAGACTGGTCCAGTTTATCTGAAATTATGGAATCTGCTTCTTTTTGAGGGAAACAGGAATCCGCATCTCTTTGTTGCTTTTTTCGATGATCCAGATTTCCTTCGTCGAAAAAGATATTTGGTTTGGGTAGACCGGAGGGGTTGAAAGAGTACACGCGAGTGTACTGTGTGATTCTCGCTTCGCTCGCTGTATTTCCCGCATCGCTCGGGTTTGGGGCCTTCTCCCCTCGGTGGAGAAGGACTTTGAAAACGAAAAATTGTAACCAATACAAGCGTGAATCGCTCTAAACAGTCTGCTTTGCGCAAAGGGTGGGGTAATAAAAGGGTCGTGAGGTGCGAGTCGGCGGTTTTGAGACGGGTTTCTACAACTGTCCTCTGAACGGCTGCATTTGTGTTCGAACGAATTTCGATGACGACCAGTCTTGCCTTTTTCGATCGTGGGTAACTTTTTTCATCCATCAGTTTCCGTTTGGCCACTGTCAACGGCTTGACACACCCAACGAGAGTATAAGCTGTAACTGCCCCAATCGTCGTCTTCTTTATGATTTTTACGCTAGGGGTTGTCTCCGAGCGTAGAATAGAGTCAGTTAATTGGCCGGACCGCTTTTTACGAGCTAAACTTCACTTGATTACCACACCCGCACGGTCGGCAAGAACTCGCTAAACTATGGAACCACCGAATGCAGGGATCGATAAAAGTGAATTCGAAAAAGCTCACGGACCATCTACACAAAGACCGGTATGGTGATTTTTGGTTGACGGACGCCATTCGCCCGTCCCTTCAACACCAAATCATTCCGCGACAAGGATATCGACTGGAGACGTATCAGGATCGGTCGAAAACGATACAAGTTCCCGTGTTGGCCGCGGCCGTTTCTCGGGAAAGACTGTTCGATGTTTTCTTGGAGTTGCTCGACTCGGTTGGAGACGTTGTCGATATCGTTTTGGAAACGAGCCACGACTCCGATGGCGAAGCTCATCGAGACCTTCATCGAAGTCGTATCGACCTTCCCATTTTACAAAGTCATCTTTACGACTTCGAGGACTTGTTACTTCACGATGGTTGTACGGGAATTGCTGTTTTGAGCACCACACAACCGATCGAGGTTCAGTTCGACGAACACAAGTTACTCGTCGTCTATGCCGAAGACTTGAGCCCGTTTGAAGAGACCATGTTGGCTTTCGATGTCGAGAGGGACGATAATCTGTCGCTGATTACGGAAGGCGAACATCTTCACAACACGAATCCCAAGTACGTTGATCAGTTCGACTCGCTGTGCTACCGTCTTGGGGTCGGAGAACCCGCCGAGCCAGTCAATTGGTAAACAGGACCGACTCACCTCGAGTCTTCCTTTCTAACCGCCACATCACGGATGACGTTGGGGAAATCCAAGCCGCGATCGGTTTTTTGTTGAAAGACGACGCTGGTCCGGCCTTCTTTCTTGCATTTCCAGTTTGGAAGTTCATCGGCCGAAGTTCGAACTGACCCCGCTCGTTGGAATCATGAAAACGAGATAGAATCAAGTTCCTTTTCGTCATGATGACGGCATCTTGACGGAAGCCGTGTTTGTGGGGCCGATCGTTGAGTGACCAGATGTTGCCGCGAGCGGTTGAGGTCAGCAAGAGACTCGTCGATAGAATTCTACTTGGGTAGGCTCGTTGATTTGGAGGAATCATCTGTCGGTCGTCATGTTTTTCTGAGGATAGTTTAGGTTGAGATAGACGAATCGTGATGCCGGAGGCCAGTTCTGAATTCCCTCCAGATCAACCACTAGCCTCGTCTTCGGAGTCCAGCCATTCGATGGCAGCCTTCAATGTCTCGTATTCTTCGCGACATTCCCAACACAATCGCAAATGCTCCTCGACGAGGCGTAATGCTTCCGCGGGACCCACGCCAGCGAGCGAAGCCTCGACAAAAGTGGCCAGCTGATGCCGGCACTCGTTGCAGGTGGTCTCCATGGGTCTTGTGTTTCGCACCAGAAAGACGAGCATTTCTAATTGATCGTCGGTCAGTCGACCCACGACGGATTGTTGTGGGTTGAAATCTTGAGCTGTCGATCGTTTAAGCATTTCTCGCATTACCTTATTATGACTGTGACTGAGTTTCATTCCGTGTTCTCCGAAAAGGAAGTGGGGATTGACGGCCTCAATTCCTCTCGACTTTAGAATCGGTTTTTGGACCGTCGGCGAGTTTTCGCTTTTGTCCGATGTTTCCGTTGGACTGTTGCAAAAACTCGCCGATGATTCTGGTTGTTGAGTAATCTCGATCGCAAGTGGTTTGGCGTTACCCGAAGGTTATTGAGGCCGAGCTTTTAACGCTTCGCCAAGGGACCAAACGGCGGCCCCGAGCAAGACGACATCTTTGATGAGGAATTGTCCGGGCAGGACCGAGAGGGCGGGAAACCCGCCAGCCTCTTCGGCCCAGATTCCGGGAGTTGTCACGAGAAAGCTCAATGTCGTAACAAACATCCCAACTGCCAGGAAGCTGCCCAGTGCCGAGAACTTCGCTGAGAGCGGTCGAGCGGCGATGAGTCCTGCTATGATGAGTTCGCTAATCCCCAAGACGATGCCGAACTGTTGCACGCCAACAACCTGGTAAACCCAACTGAGAAGAGGGCTGTTGGCGACCAAACCCTGGATTCCGGTGGCTTCGTATTCTGTGAATTTCATGGCGCCGATCCAAGCAATCACCACAACTAATCCATATCGGACGAGTCCAGCGCCGACGGTTTGCAGATCGAGAAAGGAAGCTACACCTTTCGTCTTGTCTCGGCGACTTGTTGTTGGAGTTGTATCGGCTAATCTACCAAGGTGCGTGGTGGTAACCTTAGACATGGTTGTCCTCTCTATCGTCAAAAAGTTTATTGGTAATGGGAAACGGTCTTTGTGATGTCTGTAGAAATGACGCGCGAACGCGAGACCGTCTTACCTTGTCTTTGTGAGAAATATTACATTCCGAGGAGCCCACGGCCTCCGATGGCCTTCCATAACACTCTTTCGGTTGATGGGATTAGGATGTCTGACTTCGAGTCTCTGCTTGCTGCAATTCCAGACAACCCAGATGTCGCCTTCCTTTTGGCCGACTATTTGGAAGACCGGGATGATCCACGATGCGAGTTGCTCCGTCTTTTGTACACTCTACGGACGATGAAAGAGGTAACGACGCTCCGCCAGCAAATGGAAGGACGGTTACGAAAGTTGTTACGCCGGGGTGTTGCTCCGGTGGGCCATACGTTGCGCAACTCGATCAACATGACGTTTGTTTGGATTCCGCCAGGGACGTTCCTGACAGGCGACCAACGGGCCAACGGTTCGTTTGTTTCAGGAAGTTTGCAGTGTATCACTTTGACTAAAGGCTTCTACCTAGGACGCACGCCCGTGACGCAAGGACAATGGAATGCCGTTATGGACGGTAATCCGAGTCGGTTTCGCGGAGATCCCGGACTCCCCGTAGAGTCCGTCAGCTGGTACGACTGCGAACGATTTTTGAACAAGTTGTGCCGAAAGGAAAACACTCAGGGTTATCGATTGCCGACCGAGGCGGAATGGGAGCACGCTTGTCGAGCCGGCACTACGACGAACTACTATTGCGGAAACAGCGAGAGAGAAATGGCGACTGTGGCTTGGTGCCAAGACAACAGCGAGGGAATCACACAACCCGTGGGACAGCTTCGAGCAAACCCGTGGGGTCTTTATGACATGCACGGCAATGTCGATGAGTGGTGTCAGGACTTGGCAACGGCTGGCACTTACGGCCTTTTCGATTGGCAGGGTCGGCCCAGTCGGTCGTCTGACCTGATTGATCCAGTCGGAGCCATCCAGGGCTTGGACCGTGGAACTCGAGGCGGGAGTTGGCAAGACCAAGCCTACAAGTGTCGCTCCGCAAGTTGGTGGCTCCATCCCAAACATACGCGGATGGCTTCGCTCGGTTTTCGGGTTTGTTTGGACGTGAAGTGATGGAATCTGTGGAACAGTCCCTGGGTAGTTTGCCCAGGGTACGTTGAGATTGGCCTTCGGCCAAATTGAGTTCGGACGTTTGTACCTGCAATGATGAGGCCCAGCCTCAAAACACGAATCCCGTTAAGGAGAGTCTGTACTACTCGATGAACTCTATAGCGGAACATAAGTTTCGGAAAAAGGACTCTATTTCTGCATGGAGATGGATTTGATTACCGAACGAGCTAGCTTGCATGATTGTGTATATGAGTTCTTCTATCCACAAAGCACAGAGACTTCCCAAAGCAACAGGCCTCTCGAAGGAACGCCCTTTTGGTTCCTTCGAGAGGCCTGAACTTATCGAGATGATATCGACTTCATCGCTCTGACGAGCCCAGAGCAAGGCAATCAGAATTCACATTATGCCTCGTTCGTTTCGCCCTCCTGGGTCGTTGGTCCAGTGGCAACGGGCGTTTGCGTGTTTGGCTGGTTGGGTATGGTCTGGTCAGAGTTGAGGGTCTCGGTCACGAGGTTTGATTTCCTCGCAGACGAGAAGGTCCAGCGCAAAAGCAGTGCGATTGGGAACAGAAGGACGCTCCAGGGGAGCACGACCAACAAGGCGACGATCAAATACGTCAAGCTGGCGGACAATGCTTTGAGACTCAAAGACAACCCGGATCGGATCGATGCTCCGAAAGTGTTGTCTTTGGAGACCAACGGAGCGACGTTGGAAACCGTGACGCTAATCTTCGCTCTTGCGAATTCATGGTCGGGAGCCTTCGAATCCTGGCTAACCTTTTCGACTCGAACGTCTCTGCCGTCTTTGAAGAGGCTCACGAGTCCCTCGGCCGCACGAAGGGGAACTTCGTAAACGACGCGAATGCTCGTTTGCCCGTTCTTTTCGTTGCCTTGGATGATGTCGGCGACACGCCCTTTGCTGTCCTGGACACGTTTGGTGAACGCTTCGACGGTGGTTTTTACGTCCTCGACCTGGAGCCCAAGCACGTACGTCTTGCGGGGTGGAATGTTCGTGACGTCCGAGACTGTCACGACGATGAGCCCCCGGGCGAGTTGCTGATCGGGAGCCTCGGAATTCTGACTTACCTTCTCGAGTTGGACGGTGTGTCCTTGCTTGAAGGTGTTGACCAAGCCCTGGGCGGTCTTGAGGGGTACGTCGTAAACGACGCGAATGCTCGTTTGGCCATTTTGTTCTTTTCCCTGCAAGATGTCGGCGACACGCCCTTTGCTGTCCTGGACACGTTTGGTGAACTCTTCGACGGTCGCCTTGACGTCTTCGACCTGAAATCCAAGGACGTAAGTTTTGCGTGGTTGGATGTTCGCAGCGTTGACCAGGTCGATGCTGTAGCGGACCAGGGAGTCGGTGACGGTCGAACCTGCCTCGCCACGCTCGGAAGTGCGCGTAAGGACCGCAGTGGGCGTTTTCACTTTCGCGAGAAGTCCGACTTGTTCGGTTCGGCGGATGGTGAAATACAGTTTGCCCGTGATGTTCTGGCGGTCTTTTTCGTCCAGGGATGCCTGGTGGACCTTGGCTTTGGCAGTGTCGACGATGTCGCGAAGTTCCTCGTGCGCTTTCCTCACGTCCTCGGCTGCGAGGATGATGGCGACCGTCTCGCGAGGTTGCAGCGAATTCAAGTCGTAGACCCAAACGAGATAACGGACCTTCGTGTCGGTGACGTCTTCGGTCTTCTCGGCGCGTTTGACGGTGTCTGTGGAGAGTCGTTCCTTGTCGGCGAACGTTGCCCGGACGCCGTCTTCTTCGGATCGTTTGACGTCGAAGCTGAACAACGCCCCGACGCCCGATTTGTCGTCGTTGCGTTCGGACTTGAGGACACGAGCCTTGGCCTTGGTGAGTGCGTTCTTGATCGTTCGATAGGTTTGTTCGACGTCATCAACAACGAGCATGACGGTGATGGTTTCGAGCGGAGCCACGTTTGCCAAGTTGTAGAGCACGACCGAAAACTCGGTGTCGACTTCGGTACCGGTCTGGTCTTTGGGGTCTTTCGGGCCACCCTGGATTTCGCGACTTCGCTTGGTTTCGAATTTGACTGCCGTTCCGAGTTTCTTCAAGGCGCGTTCGACGTCAGGAGCACTCTTGGGCGGAACGCTGAACCGGAGTATGGCGTTTCGTTGGTCGGTTCCCTGCTCGGCCAGTTCTGACTGGGATATCCGGCCTCCCGATTTGAGTATCTCCTTTTCGAGTTCCTCGCGAGCTTTCTCGACTTCGTCGACGATGACCCTTGCGTCGACGCTTCGGCGAATGATGACTTTGGCTGCCGTTTGGATTTCGCGTTCGGTGAGGGTGATGGTGATCGTTGCGAGAGAGACGAGGTTGTTGTAGTAGCGGATTTCTCCTTCCATCTGCTCGATTTTGGTTCGCCAGATGCCGAGTTCCTGTTCGGCCTTGAGGAGGTCTTTGATTTCTCCCTTACCGGACTTGATGATCTTGATGAGCCGCTCTTCCATTGTGCGTGCGGCGCGGAGTCGACTTTCGATGTCGGTATATTGTTTGGTGATGTCCTTGCTGCCGAGGCGTTGCCCGAGGAGTTGGCCTTTGTTGGCGAGGAGGGCTTTTCGGACCCCTTTGACGAAATCGTAGGTCTTCTCTGGTGGTACGCGAATGACGACCGATCCACGAACTTTTCCGTTGGCGAGCTTGTCGCTGTTGACGGTCGCGACGTAGCCATTCATCGATTCGGCGAGTTTCTGGACTGTGTCGACGGCCGGATCGAACGACTCGATCTCGAATTCCAGTTCGCCCGTGCGGATGATCTTCCGCTTGATGACCTTGGGCTCCTTCTTTGGCACTTGCCGACTGGTCTTGGCTCCTGTTGGCTTAATTTGGGGGTTCTGGTTCGGCTCTGGCACCGGCGGTGGCGTTCTTGAAGAATTCGATTCTCCGCCCTTCTGTGCTTTCTTGGGATCGGGTGTTGTTTCAAGTACGCTCGGTCGGAAGTCGTTGAGACTCTCACTCAGAGCAATCCCCTTCTCACCGGCCGGAGGAGCTTCCGATGACTTTCCTTGCTCGCCAGATGGCATGGGCGGCTGTAGTGTTTGGAGACGTCCCTGGATCTTGTCATTCTCACGCGAATCGAACTGCTTCTGTGCTTTGACGATGTTTTCTAACTGGGTGTTGAGTCTGGTGAGTTCATCACTCCTGTTGTCCGACTTTTGATCCGCTTTGAGATTGAGTCGTTCTGCCTCGCGGCCTTCGTTGGTGTTGCTGGGAAGATCGCGAGACAGATCCGTAACGACTCCGTTTTCGTTACTGGGAGGTCGTTTGGAAGTTGGGGTGGGGATTTCGGTACCATCGCCAGTGTACCTTCTGGTTCCGTTAGATTCGCCATGGCCAGGAACGGCCCACAAGACCTTCGGAGACTTGAATACGGGAGCGAATTGGATTCTCTGATCTAGCGTAACCTTCCCAGACGGGGGCAGTCCGGACGTGAAACCGTCTGGCCACGACTTGTTGGTCTTGCCCTGCGACCTGAATTCGTCAAATTGTATGGCTCTTTGGTGGTCAATTTCTTTATCCGGTTCGATGTAGTCGGGATTCATGTCTTTAATTATGATAGGATCAATGTCCTCCTTGGAGCCGCTTTTTCCTTCACGGGGGGGTACCAACATGCTTGAGGAACCATCGACCAAGTGCCAATCGGGTCGTTGCTCTTCTGGAGTCAGATGGAGGGCGACTTGTCGGTTGAGATCCCTGGCCAGGTCGTCGACGGACGGAACCTTGTTGGGATCATTGATGCGCGGGGAACCGAAAAGAGAACGTGGTCCCTGGGGTGGCACTAGTGCTCCCTTCGTTATCATAGTGTCGGAGATGTCTTCACCTCCCCAAAAGTCACGTCCTTCTAATTCAGCCACCATGAAAGCGCCGAACACGCCTAGAAGAAAGACGGCGGCCATTGCTCCGACCATCCCGGCAACGGCGCGAGTCCGACGCCAGAAGATCGAACGGTTTACACCTTGTATGGTTTTTGCGTCGAGGTCGGCACTCGGCTTCGTCTTTCCGAACACCCGGAGCAGATGAGTGTCCCAGGTTCGTATTTGCTCCAAGGCGTCCGCGCATTCCTGGCATTCTGCGACGTGACTTTGGAGTTGTTGTGCCTGGTCGGGTTCGAGGCCACCGGTCACGTAAGTGGCCATGTTCTCTTGTACCCATGTATGTGTGGACATAGGGACTCCTGTTTTCTGAGTTTGCAGGTGATCATCACGAGCCCTCGAACCACCAGAAAGAACCTCTTAGCCCTCAGTCATCAGCCTTCAGTGATCAGCCTTCCGTCATCAGCCCTCAGTTCTCAGTCGTTGTCCCGGTTTTTGGAAAGGAGGGACTTCAAGCGACCGTTTCTGAATGTAGTTGGCCAACGAAATCTAGCTGGCGAAGTTTTCCAAGAGGGTGATGATTTTCTTTGTAGGCGAGGGACTTGTTGGTGAGGAAGCTTCGAAGGGCTCTCGTCTTCGTCTGAAGAGCGACGAATCGGCCGCCTTTGTGGGGAAACCGATCACTCTTCCTCGTATTCGAATAACGGCTCCAAGCGTTCGTGCAACAGCTTCAGGCCACGATGAAGCAGCCCGCGAAGGGCTCCATTCGTCAGCCCGAGTTGTTGTTCGATGGCTTTATAATCGGCCCCAGTGATGTACCTTAGCGTCAACGGCAACTGGTATTCCTGGGGCAAGTCCCGCAAGACAGTCAAGACCTGTTGCCGTTGTTCGGCCAGTTCGGCCGCGTCTGCTGGGGAAAGCTCGGACCCGGCGACGCTTTGCAACGCTGCAGGGTCGGTTTGCGAAGGAGAAGCCCGTTTCTGGCGGGTCGCTCGCCTTGTCGAGTCGATCAGAACGGACTTGGCAACCTGGAGTAACCACGCCCGTAACTTGGATGCGTCCTGGAGTTGGACGATCGATCGGTACGCTTGGAGATACGTTTCCTGGACGAGATCCTCGGAACGGTGGACGTCCCCCGTTTCGAGATACAATCGGGCATACACCAATCGCGAAGTCCGGCGTACAAGTTCCTCAAACGCAGCTCTGTCACCGCGCTTGGCCTTCATCACGAGTGTTTCGTCGAGTTCGTTCATCTTGACACCCCACAAGAGAAGACGACACTTTGAGGAGCAGCGCGCGCGAAAGGTCCAAACGGGGCCTGTGTAGAGCCAGGGTGTATTAGCCACAGAGAAGCTTACCGAGGGAGCCGAAAGCACGAGCGATGGGTGTGGATTGAAACGAAGTGGTGAGAATTTTTTGGAGAGTGGCCGTTTTTGTGAAAATGACACGGCGCCAAATCCTATTATATTATGGGGACCTGCGCCCCGAGATGGGAAATGACCTCGGAATTACGCGAAAACGCTGTTTTTGGCGAAATTTGTCATACCCTATTTTTGCAAGCTATTGAAATATATAAAGATATGGAAATACAAGCGGCGCAAAAAAGTGCAAGAATGGTGCAGTTTTACTGCAGAAAGTATGCAGGTTTATGTCATTTTATTGCATTTTTACTGCAGTTTTTGGTCGGTTTTTTGTTCGTCAGGCCATGGCTGGAGTCTTGCCAGCGTCGAGTGTGGGGTCGATGCGGTGAAAAAAGTGACAGGTCGTCGCGAAAACTGCAGAGTTCTCTGGTCGTTTTCCCTCCGACAGTTCGTCGCCAAAACTTCAATTTGGGTCGGATAGTGCATGGTTTGGATGTCGGACGAGACTTCATCGTCTAACCGCCGTTGGAGAGAAGAACAAACCTGAGCGGAAGGAAAACACATCTGGTGAAGAGACATCCTTCGGTTTCCCACGGAGAGAGGAATCCTATCGTCACTGACGCATCGGCAGGTGCAACGAACCCAAGACGCGAAAACAATTATTTTAAAATTGACAACAGCACGCGTTTTCGTTTGACCCCCTTCTCTGAGGCCGATATATTTAGTCTTCGATAATTGGCATGGTTGCAAAAAGTGAACAGCAAGCCCTACGGGTCTCGTGGGGCTTTTTCATAACGACTCTCTGTGGTTCTCACGGTTTGCTGGAGAGAACTGCACAGAGTTTCCGTTCGTGAGCATCAACATATTGCGACTTCTCGGGCGGGCAGCTCAGTTCCAAATTTGAGACCCAGCAATCTCTTGGTCAGGCTTGGCCGGGAGCCGGTACTATTCTTTCGTTCTCATCTGGATCACCGGCAAGCTCCAAGTTATTTCCGTCCCGTGTACTAAATTCTCTCGTCGGATCGTTAGTGTATCTGACGGGACGATGGGTCAATGTTCGGGTTTTTCGAGGACCTTCCTCAAACCCCCCACGACACATCGAATCATCCCAATCTTATTTCCACATTATGTGAGGTAGCTCAGATATGGCATGGTCTCGTTGGTTCTACTACTGGTGGATGGGCATCAAACTGGAATGCGTGAGTGTTCGCAATCGGCAGAAGGTAACTCAGCCGAAGCTAGAATTGCTCGAAACTCGACTGGCACCGGCCCTGGCAGCGGTCTCTTTGGCCAACACTCAGACAGCAACCGGAAACGATATCAGCGAGACCCACACGCGATTCGTCCAAAACGAACAGGCCATTACCGACGATGGGAGGTACATCGTCTTTCATAGCTTGGCGGACGACTTGGCCGACGCCCAGGACAACAACGATTCGTATGACGTCTTTCTTTATGACCGCGACGCCTCCGGTAACAAGGTGACGTTGTTGAGTCGACACCACACCAACACCACCACGGCAGCAGACGGCATTTCGATGCATCCGTCGATCGACCCCGAGGGGAACTATGTAGCCTTCTGGAGCACGGCGGACGACCTGATCGATGAGATAACTATCCCTTCCGATAGCGTGGCACTTTACGTTTACAACATTGACCGTGAAGAGTTACGTCTGGCGAGCTTTGCTCCGGATCCCTCGGGCGCTTTAGTCGCGGCGAATGACTCCAGGCCGATCGAGGAGGGTGGTTTCTTACCTCCTGCTCTGACGGTGACTCACACCGTGGAGGACGAAGAAACGGTCAAGGTGGCCTACACCAGTAACGCCCGGAACATCGATCTGAGTTACGAAGGATACGACCATCAACCCACTTCCACAGCTCCCAGACAAGGGACTGCGGGCGGTTCACCTCTCTATTACTCACTGCTCTACATGTACGATTGGCACAGTGAAGTCAACACCTTGATTAGCGGCAACTATAACGTCCCGGAGGGCGGGGGTCCTGCGGTTCCAACTTTTCCAGCGCTATCTCAGGCGGACGTCGAAGGCTTCAGCGTCGGTTATAACCCAACTGACGGACCCGTCATTGCCTTCCGGACGGATGCTTACGATTTGATGGAAGGCCAAATCGAGAGTGACAACGATCCGACGTTCTATGGCATTTCCATGTTCTCTGTCGATTTGTTCGTTTGGAAAGACGGGACAAATACGCTCGCGTCGCACGCCTGGAATGATCCACTCTTAGAAGCCTCGGTCGATCCGCAACTGACCACCGACTTTGCCGAGGGAGGAGCGGTTCACACTCCTGTCATCAGTGCGGATGGAACAAGTGTCGCGTATTGGGCCAACGATATCGATCTCATCACCGGTTACGAGCTTGGTGGCCCAGAGGAGTCTGGACAAGGGTTCCTTGCCCAACTTTATTTGTATGACGTGGCCACGAATAGTAGCGTGCTGGTGAGTCATCAACACGGTTCGCCCACCAAAACAGCCTACGCTGACCGAGCTTGGAGTACCCAGACCGGTGGCGGCGTCGACATGCGAACGGTTTCGATCAGTGCTGACGGTAGCTTCCTTGCGTATACGAGCAACGCGGTCGATCTGGGAGGGGTGGGCAACGATACGATAACGACGAATAGCGCTCAGAACGTGTGGCACTACGACGCTGGCACCGGCACGAACCTTCAGGTCAGCTTATACAACCGTGAGGGCGAAATCACAAAAGGAACCGCTCCCACGATCAGCAATGATGGTCAGCTTGTCGCGTACGTGGACAACTCCTCCGAGCGACGACCGCTTTTCCCCGGATTACCCTTCTTTACTGCTAGTCAAGTGAGCCAAAGCGACGTCCGCATTTGGAGCTTCGAGGACCCAGGAGCCATTCCAGAGATCGCAGGTGAGACCGACCCGAGCGACGGTGTGGCCTTCTGGCCGATTATTAGCGGTGATGGTTCGACGTTTGTCTTCACAAGTACAGGGGCGAACCTTGTATCGGAGAGTGACGGGAACGAAGGTGGCAAGGACGTCTTCACCCTCGATGTCCCTGGCGATCCGAACAACAATCCTCCTGTCGGCATGGACGACATGTACATGACCAACGAGGATCAGACGCTCGATGTAGCCGAAGCCCAAGGCGTCTTGGTCAATGACAGTGACCCCGATGGGGATCCTATCACGGCTATTCTCGCGAGCGACGTAACGAATGGCACGTTGGACTTGCAGTCCAACGGAAGTTTTGTCTATACCCCCGATGCAAACTACTTCGGCGAAGACGTGTTCACGTATCGAGTTAGCGACGGAAAAGCCAGTTCCGATTTAGTGACTGTGACGATCGTAGTCAAGCCGATCAACGATCCGCCCGTTGGCGTGGACGACATGTACATGGTCAACG
>CAYRFQ010000046.1:0-53543 GCA_964423615.1 uncultured Alcaligenaceae bacterium
TGGCGTTGACGCGTTCTCCGGTCGGGAGACGAGCGTCGACCATGGGCGAGTTCTCATCAGCCCGGCGGCCCACGCGAGCCGCGATTCGCTGGATGATCTGCATGAGATGCTGACTGTCGGCGAACACCAGGTCAGTCTTTTCCAGGAGACCATTCCGTTCGACGTAGACCTCGTTGGGACCGTTGACAAGAATGTCGCTCACCTCCGGGTCGGTCATCAGGGGTTCGAGTGGACCCATCCCGAACGCCTCGGCCATGATCTCTTCGATCAGCCGTTCGCGGTCGACGTCGTTGAGTAACTCTGTGCTTTCGTGAACCAATTCTTCCGCGAGGCGTCGAACTTCCCGGTTGACTCGATCGGAAGGCCAACGAGTCAAGACCGAAACGTCGATCGTCTCGACCAACTTTTTGTGGAGGTCGGCCTTGATTCGTTGAAATTTTTGGGCGAACGAGGCCACCGCAATGCTTGTCGAATTCACCACACATCACCTTTGCTCAGTTCGAGACAGACAAGACAGGGATCAACTCTTGCCAATGATGAGTTCCGCGAGGCCACGGAACTGTTTCATGATGGGGCGGTTACGGGCTTTCTCGATGAGGGGAAAGCCTTGGTTCACGGCGGCATTGATGGAACCTGGATCTTCCGGAATCCACGCATGGAACGACAACCCGAGGGCCTCTTCCATCTGCTTCGAACTGAGTTGTCGCGGTTGGCCATGTCGATTGGCTACCCGCAACATCTTCTCCCCCGCGACCCCATTCCGCTTCAATGTCCGGAGATACTCCCGACATAAGCGAAGGGCGGGCACGTCTCCTCGGGTCACGACTACCACCACGTCGGCGACTTTCAGCGCCGCCAAGGTTGCTGCCGAGACGGAGTGACCAAGATCGAAGACGACGAAGTCGAAAGCTGCACGCGAGAGCATGGCCGCTTGGCGCACTCCTTTAGGATCGAATTCGCTGGGTGTCAAGGTCTGTTGAGCGTAGGCCAACACGTGGACACCGGATGGATGAAATTCGGCGGCTCGTTGTAGCATCCCAACGTCCATTCGGTCCCATTGTTGCATGAGTTGGTCGATTGTGTGGCGGGGTTGCAAATCAAGTGTCAGGCTCAATTCCGGGATGCCGTTGCCCATTTCCGCCAGGGCCACCGTTTTCGCCAGCTGTGTCGTCTTATTTTTCCCGCCTCCCAAAAGCGCGGAGGCCAAATCGCGTGATGGCTCGCCGAAGGGAAACGAGGAATCGGTCCCAGTCTTCTTTCCTCCGGCGAGTGCGGACGAAACATCTCCCGAACTGTCACCCACAGGCACACAACTGAGCTCGGCCAGAGTGAACGCCAAGTTCGTTGCCACGGTCGTCACTCCGTGACCCGCGTTAACGGCCGTGACGGCTATTGCCTTGCCAAGTTTTCTGGGGGGGATGAATAGCTCATCAGCCAACTGGTTGGACACCGTTTCGAATTCTTCCCTGAGGTTTGTTTGGTTCAGAAATGCCCGAACACGGTGGTTCATGACTTCCGAGCGCAACGACTGGTCGTTGGAAGGCCCGACCACGAGGATCGAGCGACAGGCTTCTTGGTCGAGTTCCTTGAGGACTCGTAGTGCAATTTTCGGTTCCGTTCCCGCCGCGAACAAGAGCACATCAGGAGGCTCTTGGATTAGCCGGAACGGTAATTCGTCGAAACCCACGGCATCTTCGGAGCTACACTCGTGGGCAAAATTCAACACCAGTTGACGGAGTTGATTTCGAACTCGCGTTTCGTTCGCGGCCACCACAACTCTCATGGCTTTCCTTGCTCATTCGACCAAACGGCAGCGGCCGATGTATCGGTTAATGGGTCTGGCTTGCTCTGTCAGTGCGTTCGTCAGGGCCAGGAGGGTTGGTTGTAACACGAGAACGACACCGGGGCCGTCTGTCGGGTCCTGCACTTCGGCAACGCGCGCGGCCACAAAACCGCGAATTACCAGTAAACCATTTCGGAACCCAGAGAACAATGGGAACACTCTTGAGTTGTCGAGTGCCCCTCGTCGTGATTGTAAGGTCCGGAAAACATTTCGCAACAGTCTCGTCTCGGAAAAAAACGGGGACCCAGGCAAGATCAATTCGTTCTTTGCGTTCAGGACGAGTTTTGTCCGTGGAGGGTCCATTTGCTCCAAGTCTTCCTGGCCGACTCCATCCAAGACTTGCCGAGCCACTTGAGGCAATGTTCTTGTCCCGATCAAGACGATTGTGGCATTCGGTTCTCGCCGATTCCCAGAACCCTGACGACCAGTCCGGCGACTTCTCGGAGCATCCCCGCCGAGCCGCACACGCATCTCAGGAATTCCGTCCGCTCCGGGAAGAAAACGTTGTTTCTTGCGGTTCCACCGCCAGTCGTCGAATTTTCTGGCGTCTTCGACTTGATATTCCCAACTTAATGGATCACTACGGCTTGGGTCAGAACGTAACGCAATGGGAACCATAGGGATATTGTTGTCACCGACCGGACGGAAGCCTGACACGCGCCGGTCGTAAAGAGCAGTCGCCTTTGTCACCACATCGGTGTCGACAAAGGGCAGGAAGCCTCCGCCGTACAAGGACACCTCGTTGCCCCTCAGTCGAGTTCGTCGAATGGTCAAACGAACAGCGTCGATCGCTTCCAGAAAACCCGGCGTGGTCAGGTCCTTCTCGGTCAGGAACCGACGGTTCGTCCAACTGCCAAACACGATGTCTCCGTCGGGCGAATGGTCCAAGTTCGGATCGACCTGCAAGCGTTGACCGAGGCTCGGGTTGAGACGAGCGTACTTTGCGGCTTGCCTTCGGGCTTTCGTCAGGAGGACTTGGAGTTTCGGGGATTGCTGTAATCGCAGGTCATCGACGAGTGTCCTCACGGCCGCCAAAACTCCTGCTTCGGTGGCGTGTTCCTGCGTCACCTTGGCGTGGTGGAGTCGACTTGCGTTGATCGGGAGGAGCAACAACAACACCATCACCGGAAAGGAGATCAACAAAAAGAGCGTCACCTTGCCGGGTCGAACAGGCGTGTTTTTCAGAGACAAACGTCGCATTCGAGGCTCGCGGACAGGGCTGTTGTGTTTTCGAGGAAGGAATGGTGAGCCATGGCCCACCAGGCAGGGGCAACGAAGCAGTCTTGGCAACGGTTTGGTCGAGCCGTCCTCAACGTTTGCTTTGAGCGGGAGGCTCGAAGACATAGCCACGGTAGTTCGTGGTCGACTCAGGCAACGGAGGTCCTTCTAGAGTCGGGATGATTCCGCTGTTTCCTTCTGCCATGAGCATTCCGGTGTTGTTGCGTCGCGGGGGTGCACCCCTGATCGTGGTCCGGTCGCCGTTTTTCACGCCTTGTTTGGAAGGTATGTTGAATTCAGCAACCTTCTTCGCTTCGACTCCGGAGACAAGTTCGATCTTGTGCGAGGGAGGTGGCGTCACGATCATCGGAAGTTGTGCCTGGAAGAGCCTTTCGAGGTCGGCATATCCAACGACCAACTCGCCGCGTTTCACCTTTTCGACTCGTTCATCTTCGTTTCGGTATTCCATACTGCTATCGTCCCCGAACCGCCCAACGACTCCCAAAGGACGGGAGGAAGTGGGTACGATCGAGATTTGCCCTTTCGTTTGGGCAAAGTGGATCAACTGGGCTCGATAGAGGTTCGCTCCCAACGTGTAGTTCGTTACCTGTTCCATCTGGACCGGAGCCATGACGACGAAAAGGCTATTGCGTTTGGCAATGATGGGAACATTGCGGGCAATCTGGGCAGTGGCCTCGTTGAAGGTCACTTTCTTTTCGTCTTCTACGAATTCTTTGGGAGGCGAAATTCGAGTCGTAAGCCAGACATCGACTTTTGTGCCGACTTGCAGCAATCCACCGCCAGCGTGTTCGGGCAGCAGCGAGAGTGGCACTGCAGCGTAATTCTTCCCGAGCTTCTCGAGTCGTTCCTGGATCGACGAAGGAAGCGCCAATTCTTCGAAGTGTGCTTCCTTGAGGGGTTGGTTGGCTGGAACGTTTCGAATGAGAATGCGACCGACAGCGGCCTCGACAAGAGACGGTAAAAACTCGCGGGGATTCTTCTCATAATCCCGAGCTTCGCTGGGAGAAGCGGTCCGGATGCCCACCGACATACTGTTGAGGGTTGTTCCGGCGTAGAGATTTCTCCGGGCAACGAGGATTCTGTATTCTTTTTTCTTCGGGGGTTCTTTGGCCGGAGTCGGCTCGAAAAGTCCAGTCTGGCGTGCGATGATTATGACGGCCAGGAAGACGAGAAGGGCGATCGCTGCAGAGATCAGGATGCTTGCTCGCATGGTAGTATTTTTCCGTTGAATCTAACGAGAACGTCCATTCGTTCTCGATCGAGATAGATTGAGGGGCTTCCGACACGTTCGTCATTCGACCCGCATGACGGCCTGACCAATGAATTGTTTTCCCCTTAAGGAAAAGCCGACAACGCTCAACAGATCTGGGACAACCGACTTAGCTTTAACGACAACTCGTACTTCCACTGGTTCCCCAGGAATCAGCGGAGCTTGGTCGTTGTATTCGGGGGAAATTCGCACTCGTGCGTGCCGCGTATGGTTCGTCCCTAGAACACGGCGCACGACCCTCCGCACCTGTCGTGGTGATCCACCCGTCGCCGCCTCCCGAACCCCTTCATGAGCTGCGGCGGAGAGACGTGTTTGCATGGTCAACATGATGCTGAACTCCACCATCGCGAGGAGTAGAAGCAACAGGAACGGAAGGACAAACAGCAATTCCAAAATGTTCACATAGCCACGACGTAGATCAAGTCTCAGTCCACTCCTGGCCCCTTGGCCAGACAACACAGCTCCGGATGTTGGATTCGTAGTTACCCGCAGTTGGAGTGTAATGTGGTTCGGAGTCGAGTTGGTACACGCGAGGCGTGGATGATTTCGAACGTCATCGATTCCAAAACTCAGGGTAGGACCTTGGGTACATGTTTCGGATGTTTTCCTCTCGTGCCGGTGTCCATTTCGCAAGATCATGGGAGTTCCTTCGCTGCGGTAGTCCTGATGGATCGACAACGTTAGTAGATCGATGTGGGTGGAGGCGGGGGAGCCACCAACTGCAAGTCGAACCGGAAGAACCACAATAGTACAAGACTCGTGGCGACACAGAGGGGTAATGAAAACGTCATCAGCCGACTGGCGGGTTCAACCTTCGCATTTTCTTTTTGGTTCTGCAACGATTGGCGCATGCCATCACCGGAGAGGGATTTCAGAATCTTGCGAGGTTTGCCACGTAATGTGCCGATAACGAGAGCAATAATCGAGAGCAGAATCACAACGGTCACGGAGCCTAGGAGAACCCACAACGAGTAATAGACTCCGACCCACGCACCTATAGCCGCGCACAACTTCACGTCTCCCCCACCACAAGCACCAAGTAACCATAGAGTGAAGAAAAACGCAAAGCTACATACACACCCAACGAGCGAGAATAATAAGCCATCTACCGCACCGAGCCATAGGCCATCAGGTTGCATCACCCAAGTCTGTAAAGACTGTCGGCCCATCCATGCTCCACGCACAACATTGATTAAGATGCCCAATATTAACAACGTCACCGTGATCCAATGAGGGATACGCATGGAGCGAAAATCAACGAATGCTGCAATCATCAACAAGAAAGAAATGACAGCGAAGAAGGACCAAGCGAAGGCTATGTTGGGAAAGAAAGGCTGCATAAAAATTCGAAAGAGGTAAGTCTAACAGGATAGAAATAGAGCTGATTAAAATCAGCATTAACACTATACGGAATTAGAAATATCGGTCCAGGAGCGCGCATTCCTGGACCGACAAATACAGGCAAGCTATGTTACCCGGAGAAGACTCGCCCGCGATTAGGGAACGAGGATGTTTTCATCTACTGCTTGGATGATCTGGCCACCGGTTACTTCTTGCGGAGCAACGGTGTAGTCATCGAATTCATCTTGGTACGAGCTACCATAGGCTACGTTGGAAGCAGCAGTGTAGCCGTCAACAGAGTAGCTCTGGTTGATGGTACCAACTGCATCACCGAGGTCAGCGATTTCGGCGACGGTAACGTCACGAAGTGCGCCAACAGCAGGAATCATCAGGATGGCCAGAAACGTGGCAATGATGATGACTTCGAGGATGTAGACGTAGCCAGAATCATCCTTTAAGAAACGCTTGAACATAGAAAAACCTCCAAAACAAACACATCACAATTGTCAACCCGTAGCCTGAACCACTCAGGACTTTAGGAATTGACGATTTGGTTGGCTTCACAAAATATCGGCATCTGTATTAATTATGTTTGTATTATTGTTTGTCCGTTAGAACATACTGATCGTGTACTGAACTCATTCCTGAATATTAAAACTAGCGACCAACGTTGAACACGTGATACTCGAATATTTCAAACCGATTTAAGAGTTCTCTCGACACATTTTGCGACAGCAGACCGTTTCCTCCCGGTACCTCTGGCCGTGCACAATTTACACATCAACTGTATATTGGCATCTGTTTCCAAATGGCTCTGGCAAGGTAGATCTATGAAACGTTAAAATGTGCTACGTATTCAACAATCAAAATTTGAGTAAAGACGTACAGCAAGCGATTCTCTGTTAACCGAGAACAATCTAACTGCGAAATAGGAGTAGTGATAAATGGGATGAAGTAGATGAGTGATGGGTAATAGGAGCGATAGATAGACTCGTTCCCGAACGATCCCGGTCAATGACACCATCACAGAAAACACCACAACATCCTAGCGAAATAACCCTCCTGGTTATATTGTTCATTCCTTCGAATCTACAACATAGGTGATTGTCCTGAACCTAAAGTTCTGCAAGCAATTCTTGCGAGCAAAACTTATCCATACCAATCAGGACGTTGTTAGTGTGTTCCGTTGACCAGGTTCTGTCTTGGAACTCTCTTGATCCTTAAGTAATTTTGTGATTCACGCAAGGATCGCTATGGACTGGCTGAATTTATTCTATTCTAACAAATCTCTTGAATTCTTCCAACACCAAATCGATGAAAACAAAAACGTTGGAGTGGAATTTGGTGTTCCCTAAACCATTCAATACGTAGCCAGGGAACGCTCTATAGTTCAAACACACCAAAAATCGTGTTTTGACTATCGTATGCAGAGTGAACAACTTCGCAAGACTTCTTTTTCTAGCTTGTGGTGCTTCAAGTTCTTAATGTCAGAAATTAAAGTCTCTTTTCGGGACCGAATCATCGAAGAAAAAGTAGCCCGAATGTTAGAATTAGCTAAAGTGCCATCAAAATTCACTCATCCAAATGTTAGTTAGAATATAAAAGTAAAGAGTTCCTGAAATTTGGCAAGACCCCCGATATAAAATTTATCGAGCTTGCATTCAAGAAAACTGATTACTTCTTATATGTGGATAATAGTATGAAGTCCACAGTTTGATCATGATTGAGGAATCACTCACGTCTTTGCAATCGAATTCTTCCCTACTTCATTTGGGTGTGGTCGATGAATTGATACGTTTTTTTCGTTGTGTTTCCTTTGTCAAATTACACTATTAGCCGCCACAGTTTTTCCAATCAGAAAACAGTAAAAAGCGAGACGTTTTTCTACTTCAGATTCTCTGGTGGATAACGAAGTAATTGCGTGTCGGTTTGTTCTTTTGGAATCGGTTTTGGACACCAACGCGGAGTTCAAGCGCGGGACGAGGAGAACCTCTCTCGCTTGCGTTTCGGGTCGGTTGGTCGATCGCCGGCCCGAAACGCAAGCGAGTCCAAAATCCAAAGGGAGAATCGGAGTAGTTGCTCCGGACCAGACCAACGTGTATCTTGATGGGGAAGAGATTTTTCGTTGCCCCAGACCCATCCGTTTTGACATCTGGAATTCTGACATCTGCTCCGAAGGGTCGTTCGTTTATGGCGTTGACGATTGCTGAATATGCGGACTATCTTCAGGGAAGAGACGATTTGTCCTGGCCTGCTCCGCCCGACGTAATTTCTGCGAAGGCCAAGCCGGGTTTGGTCCGACTTCCCGACGTCCGCGTGGTCGTTTGGAACGTCTACGGAACGCTGTTGCGAATTTCCGGTGGACAACTCTACCTCGAACATCCCCAGAAATTGATGATGGAAGTGGCCTTGGACAAGACCCTCCAAGAATTCAAAATGTGGGGGTCGATGTCACGCAAGCCGGGCCAGCCGGCCGAATATTTAGGGCAATTGTACACCAAGGCACTCGACGAACAACGGACCGCACCTTCTCCAGGAGAAAAACATCCCGAGTTCTTGTCCGAGGTGGTCTGGGAGTCCATCGTCCGCAAATTGCTACAAAAAGACTATCAGTTTGATGTGAGTTTCTACGGTTCGCTCAACGAGTTGAGTCGAAAAATCGCTTACTTCTTTCACGCAAGTTTGCAAGGAACGGCCTGCTACGGCACCGCGTTCCAGACCTTGCAAGCACTGAACCATTTGGGGCTCAAACAAGGACTTCTCGGCAACGGACAGATTTTTACCCCTGTCCAACTCGAACGAGGGCTTCAAGAGCAAAACGAAGATGCCAACTTGGAGGAGTTGTTCGACCCGAACCTCATCGTGTTATCGCATCAACTCCGAGGCAAGAAACCGTCGGAAAGGATTTTCCGCGAATTCTTCGAACGCGTCGAGACGGAAGGAATCACACCGGAACAAATCTTGCACGTTGGAAATACCATCGAAGAGGATCTCATCCCTGCCAAACGTCTGGGATGGAGAACGGCGTTGTTTGCCGGTGACAAGGGTTCGCTCCAAGCAACCCCGGAACAACTCAAACAGAACGCCAGTAAACCCGATCTCTTAGTGACTGAACTGTTGCAGCTGAGAAAGGTTTTTCCTCGCTAACCAAGCATGGGCCGAAAGGGAAGGAACAATGCCACCGCCCGTGATTTTGAATCCTGAAGAACTGGACCTCACGACGAGCATTGCAACGAGGGAGGAGATCGAGAAGATCAATCCTCAACGCTTCGAAATGCAACACGTCGATGCTATTTGCTTGCTCAATCCGGAGGAACACCTGATTGTAGGCTACAAGGACGTGCGGCCTGACGAGTTTTGGGTCCGCGGACACTTTCCCGATTTTCCGTTGATGCCAGGCGTGTTGATGTGTGAAGCCGCTGCTCAACTGGCCAGTTACTACACGCATACCCAGGGCATTCTCAAAGAAGGCATCATCGGCTTTGGTGGGATGGAGGAAGTTCGGTTTCGCGGGCCTGTACGACCGGGAGATCGGTTGGTCCTAGTCGGCAAAGGAAAGCGATTGCGAAAACTCCAAACGATTTTCGCAGTCCAAGGCTTTGTCGGTACCGCGATGGTCTTCCATGGCGACATCATTGGTGTCCCGTTGGTACCTGAGGAGAAGTGAAGTCGTGTCTAGTCCGGTCCGCGTCGCCGCCGAGCAACTCGCCCCTTATCTCCTAACGATCTCGACGGAACAAGGATTTCTCGATTATTCCACGCTGTTCGGCAACGATGACCCTGTCGAACTGGAGGTGGGATTCGGAAAAGGACTGTTCCTGTTCAGCGAAAGTGAAGCTCGTCCCGACACAAACTTCCTGGGGATCGAGATCGAAAAAAAGTACGTCTTCGCGGCAGCCACTCGAATGTTCAAACATGGCGGTCGTGATAACGTCAAGCTCGTCCACGGCGACGCTCGCGAGTTTCTCAAGAAACACATTGCCGACCAATCGTTGCAAGCCGTCCACGTCTATTTTCCCGATCCGTGGTGGAAGACTCGCCACCGCAAACGACGTTTGTTTACGCCCGAATTTGCCAACGAGTGCCAACGACTGCTCCAACGCGACGGAATCCTCTACCTGGTTTCGGACGTTGAAGACTATTTCAAGCTCATCACTTCGCACGTCGACGATTGTGAATTCCTCGAAAAGCTCCCTGCCCCAGAAATCAAGGACCCCGAACACGATTTGGACTACCTGACACACTTCGAACGGAAATATCGAAAGGAAGGACGCCCGATCTACCGAGCAAGTTATGTAAGGCAGTGAGCAGCAAAGGCGCTGGACCTTTTGTCAAGCTCGGCCGTGGAGATCTGCCAAGAGGTGCTCGACAATTTGCTCCGGAGTTCCTAACTCGGCAAGAGCCTGACGATTTTCACCTTCGGCTTCGTTTGTGACCTGATTCACGATTTCGCGTGTTAACTTCCGTAACGCCTCTCCGTCAACGAAACTCAAATCGTGGAACCCGGCGGCATACAGTTCTCGCACGAGCCTGGAGAAAAGTTGGCGATAGGGCACTGGCATTGTTGAAACTGGACTCGCCGGGGAAGACGGGTTACTAGACCTGGTGTTGGCCGAGGAAGAATAGGGACGAGCGGTGGGGGATGTCGGAGTTGACTTGGCTCGTTCTGCAACTTGACTTGCGACTACTCTACGAGCGAAACACTTTCATTAACCAGCCAAATCCAGTGATGTTGTTCAGAATTTCCTCAATGACCAACTCTCGTTTCAACTACTGTTCTAGGTTGGACGACATTGCGGAAAGAGGAGTGGAGCCAAGAACAAAGCTACCAACGGGATACAACATGAGCGCAAAACACAGCAGATGGGGACAACACATCTCGTGTTCTTTCTAAAGCATCCGAACACGGAAGGCTACTCGATGGATCGAAAAGCGCCGCTGTTGTACACCACATCAACATTTCCGTTTTCGAGGAACTCCACACGAATGGTGTAAGTTCCGTAACTGTAGACGATCGCGCTGGCTTGGTAGGCGATTCGTGGCGTTCCGCTCGGAAATCGAATAGGAACCTGCGCTGGACGACCATTACACGGGTGACTGAACGTCACGACGTGAGTCGCCTTGGGTTCGCAAAAGTAGTTGGCCGTTCGAATCCCGAGCGCCCAAGGCCGCCATCGACCGGTGACTCCACCACTGGATTTCACCAAGGCCATTTTCCCGCATGTATCGACTGGACGATACCGAAATCGCACGACATCAGCGCGGACTGGAAGTGTCACCCCCAAAGCTGGCACAACCACCATCGCAAAATTGACGAGCATTCTCATAGACATAGCTGTGTCCTCCCGAGGTCAGTCTCAATCGATTTGATAGACTGATTTACACCAATCACAGGGAACTGCTGTGGATGTTGGAATGTCCATGAGGTCGAGATCGGGGTATACACGCAAGTTGCGTGTATACTTCCAACATTTTCCACATTCCACATTCTACACGAGCAACCAAGTTATATTTGTCCCGGAGGAGACGGAGGAATTGGTGGCAAGTTTCCGGTTCCCGGCGGAGGAGCCACGACTGCGTTGGGGACGGGCGTTTGTGGGCACGTCGGACAAGGAGCCGGCGCCGCAATCGGAGCTGACCGGATGATAGCCGGTCTTCCAGTACAACACCGACTTCGTGGACAACACCCACTTACCGCCATTACGATTCCCATCCCTGAGATGAATAACAAGTTCGCTAGTTTCATGGCTCTCCTCCGTTGCAACTTGTGTCGTCTGGTGACTCCGAGACCCGAGGGCGGGTTTGGTTGGAGATAGGACGTCTGTAGGGAGGAATAGCGGATTGGATCGCTTTGCTCGCCACATTTGCCCTAATTTCTTGTTCCGTAGTCATGAAGAAAATAAAAATCGATCGGTATTGGCCTCTCGATTTTATAACATTCTCCACCACTAACTACACGGTATGCCTTCTGGATTGTCCAAGCAACGGCATGACCCGCACTAGAGTTCAATTCGCCGGAAATGTTGTGGGGATTTACTACGTGCGCAATCTGAAGCAAATTCACGGATGTGGTAAAAACCGCCGTTGAAGCAAGGCTAGCATTCTTCGTTCCCTGGGTTTGGTTCGAAGGAGTTCAGCTGTAACCTAAAAGGAATGAACTAACCAAGACTATCCTTTTAGCCGATATTATCGATCACCATGACAGATCCCAATCCAACGTTCCCTACACCTCCCCGATCTTTCGACGTACGTATGCGTGGGTTCCAGAACCGTCAGACAGTGGCCGCCGTGGCCCGCCTACTCGCCGAAAGGACGTCTGTCCTTGGAACCGAAAAAATCGATTTGAAGAGCGCCTCGGGCCGCGTCCTGGCCGAATCGGTGACGGCCGAGTTTGCCGTGCCGGGGTTTCGTCGATCGGCAATGGATGGCTATGCTCTGCGTGGAGAGGAGACTTTTAGTGCGGGAGAGTACAACGCCAGTGAATTCGAAGTCGTTGGCGAAGTCTTGCCGGGGCGGCCATTTACTGGTGAGGTCCAAAAAGGAGAAGCCGTACGAATCATGACTGGTTCGCCTGTTCCAGCAGGAGCCGACAGCGTCCTGCAAGCCGAGGCTGCCGAAGAAATTCTCAGGCCCGGCACGAATCCGTTGCTGAAAGTGACGGCTCCGATTGCACCCGGCAAGAACGTTGGTCAAGTCGGAGAAGACATCGCAGAAGGAACCATCGTGTTGTCTCGCGGGCGTGTTCTTCGACCGCAAGACGTCGGCGTCCTTGCCTCGATTGGTGCGAGTCCAGTGTCAGTGGTGTGTCAACCACGAGTCCGCATTCTCGTGACAGGAAATGAATTGTTGCCGTGCGGTTCGAAGCCTCAAGGGTACCAAATCGTCGATAGCAACTCGGTCATGTTGGCCGCTTTGGCTCGGCGAGACGGGGCAATCGTATCGGAGGCGCAAATGGTCGGTGACGATCCCGAAGCCATTAAAAACGCGATTACCAAATCCAACGAGGACGTGTTATTGGTCTCTGGAGGTTCGTCGGTCGGCGTCGAAGATCACGCCCCGCGATTAGTGGCCCAACTTGGGGAACTCCCAGTCCACGGAGTCGCCCTCCGTCCCGCGAGTCCTACGGGAGTCGGATTTGTCGCGGACCGCGTGATCTTCTTACTGCCTGGAAACCCCGTATCTTGTCTTTGTGCCTATGACCTTTTTGCTGGCCCAACCCTTCGCCGACTCGGTGGTCGCGACCCTGAGATGCCGTATCGGCGCATCCAACTCCCCTTGACTCGCAAAATCGTGTCGGCCATCGGAAGGACCGATTACGCAAGAGTCCGAATGACAGAAGGCGGCCTCGAACCGTTGGGAATCAGCGGCGCATCGATCCTGAGTTCCACGACGCGAGCCGATGGCTTTGTGATCGTGCCGATGGAGTCGGAAGGCTATCCGCCCGGTGCTGAGGTCGAAGTCCATTTGTATGACCAGGCGTAATGACCGATTAAAAGCATTCTATTTGCTTCTCGCTCCCATTTCGGGTTCGTGTCCAAACTCGATTATTCCTGAGGCCAAAGGTTTGCCTTGACGTCTGCTCTCTTCCTTGACCTTAAGAAAGACTCACCGTTAACGCTGAGGACTTTGATCCTTCTCACCGAATTCCGATTTCAAGAACGCTTGAATCTGTTGAGCCCACTCCGAATTTGGGTCCACGTCTCGAGCTCTTTCGAGAGTCTGTTTCGAGACCTGCTTGTCAAACGTCGATTCATACAAACCTTTGAGAAACAGCACTTGCTGCAGTAATTCACCTTCGAGCTTTTCGTGTTTTAGAAAGGCATCGAGCTTCGCGATCCCTTTTTTCGGTCCCTGCGTCTTTGTCATTTCGACCACGTCGGTGAGCAACTCTTTCACCGCCACAAGTTGGATCACGGGACGATATCTCGATCGTAGTTTCTCCTTGTCGTTGGGATCGAGGCTGACGATTTCCTCAACAGTCTTGCGATAGAACCGCACTGCTGTGAGGTTGTGGATGTTTGCAAGTCCGCGTCCGAGGAATTTGGCTCGTTTCAAGCCTTGGGCTTTGGCAGCTCGATCAAACGCCGTGTCTCGTTCTTTGCGAATGTCCTGGAAGCGAAGTAACTCGCTGACGTAGGCCTTGGCAGCTTGTCCACTGTAGCCTTTTTTGTGGGCATAGGGGATGCCCCGGGCGTCGGTGAGAATCACAGTCGGAACGGACTCAATATAAAAATCTCCACGAAGGGCGAGCGAATGAATTCGTTCTTTTTTGGTGATTTTGGTTCGGTTCCTTGGGTTGTCCAAGACTAATAGCACGAAGTGTTTCGGTACCTTCGTTTTGAACTCCTCGGTTTCAAGGACGCCACGTTCCAGTCGGATGCAGGGAGGACACCAGTCCGACCCAGTGAACAACATCAAGATGTCTAACTTGTTCTTCGCAGCGGTTTTCTTGGCCTCTTCGAAGTTGGTCAACCAAAGGGGCGTGTCTTTTTCATCTCCGAGAGTAACTTGTGGAAGGCAAGCAAGGGACATGAAGAGGCAAAACCAATAAGAGCGTTGCATGAGTAACAATCCTCGGAAAAGGATACGGAGTCGGTTTTATTCATCCTGCACTCCAACAGAATAACAGAGAGCGAACGAGTTTGAAGGATGATGGTTGCTCAGCCATCGCGTTGGTATCGTTTCTTGGAGAGAGGTTGGTGACTTCCGTGATGGGATTCTCCTCAAGACATCGCTCGGACAGGAGAAAGTTCGATCGGACAACAACCAAAGATCTTGGTATACCGAACGTGTGAGAACGTGGACATAGTTTGAGGAAAGGGAGACAAAGGTGACGACTGATTCAACACAAAGTTTAAGCCACAATGGTGGACCCAAACGCCGGAGTTTGTTGACCACCGAAGGAATGGGCCGAGCCCCCAATCGGGCAATGCTTCGAGCCGTTGGTTTTCACGATGACGACTTTACTCGGCCGATGGTCGGTGTTGCTTCCTTGTACAGCGACATCACCCCCTGCAATGCCCACCTCGATCGGTTGGCACGCAAGGCCTGTGAAGGCATCCGCGCGGCGGGCGGGGTCGGGCAAATCTTTGGGGCTCCGACGGCCTCCGACGGCATCATGATGGGCCACCAAGGAATGCGTTACAGTCTGGTCTCGCGCGAAGTCATCGCCGACAGCATCGAGGTTGTTGCAGCGGGGATGAATCACGATGGCTTGCTGGCCATCGGCGGATGCGACAAGAACATGCCCGGCTGTGTCATGGCGATGGCCCGGATGAACATCCCGAGCGTGTTCGTCTATGGTGGAAGTATCTTGCCAGGCGTGGGTGAAGCTGGTGACGCCATCGACATCGTCTCGATTTTCGAGGCGGTCGGTCAATACCAGGCGGGGAAGCTCGATGCGGAGGGCGTTCACAAAGTCGAATGCGGAGCCTGTCCGGGTGCCGGTTCTTGCGGCGGAATGTATACGGCCAATACCATGAGCAGCGCAATCGAAGCGATGGGCCTTTCACTGCCCTACGATGCTTCCAATCCAGCCGTGAGTGCGGCCAAGGAACGCGAAGTGTTCCTCGCTGGAAAAGCACTGATTAACCTCATCGAAAAGAACATTCGTCCCCGCGACCTCATCACGCGTAAGTCTCTCGAAAATGCCTACACTGTTGTACTCGCGCTCGGGGGTTCGACGAACGCGGTCTTACATCTGCAAGCGATCGCCTGGGAGGCTGAAGTCGAGTGGACGCTGGACGACTTTGCTCGTCTCGGAGAGAAGGTCCCGGACTTGGCGGATTTGAAGCCGGGGGGCGGACAGGTCATGTTTGACCTTCACAAAGCTGGCGGAACTCCGGCCGTCATGCGAGCCCTTTTGGACGCAGGGTTGCTCCACGGGGATTGTCCGACTTGCACCGGAAAAACGCTTGCCGAAAACCTCGCCAACGTTCCGAGTATTTACTCGCGGGAACAAACCGTCATCAAGCCGATGGATGCGCCGATGCACCCGTCGGGTCATATCGGAATCTTGCGAGGCAATCTCGCACCCGAGGGCGCCGTCGCCAAGATCGCCGGGTTGAAGAAATTCGAAATCACCGGTCCGGCAAAAGTTTTCGAAGGCGAAGAGGCTTGCTTCGCGGCTATCGAAGCCCGCCAGATCAAACCAGGCGACGTGATCGTGATCCGCGGTGAAGGTCCCGTCGGCGGTCCTGGAATGCGTGAAATGCTGAGCGTGACAGCAGCTCTGGTCGGCCAGGGACTTGGAGAGAGCGTGGGGCTGATCACCGACGGACGATTCTCGGGCGGGACACACGGTCTGGTGGTCGGCCACGTCTCGCCGGAAGCGTGGGTCGGCGGACCGATTGCTTTGGTCGAAAATGGCGATCAGATCACAATCGACGTTGCGAACAAGTCGTTATCCGTTGGAGTTACCGAAGCTGAACTGGAACGTCGTCAGCAAGCCTGGGAAAAGCCTGATGTGCGAGTCAAACGAGGTGTCCTTGCCAAATACGCCAAGGTCGTCCGTTCGGCCTCAGAAGGGGCGGTGACAGGTTAGAGCAATTCAAGCGTGAAACGCTCTAATACAACCGTGAACCGTTACTATTGAAAGTTGCGTGGCCAATGAGCCGGAAGAGCAGGTCTCAATCGAGGAGCTGTTTTGCAATTTCGTTCAGCACAAACTGATCCGTCGGGTAATGCGTCGTCAAGAACGAACGCAGGGGGATCGGAACTTCGTCCATTCGGTAAGCCGTGCCCCGATGGTGGATTCCGTAGACAGCGGTGGTAAATCTCACCTTGGGATGGATCGTAGATTCGACGGTCGGGTAGTCCAGGACGATTGTGGGAATACGATTGAGGTGAGCCAAGGCTTCTGCGGAAAACTGAGCTGCTCCTTCACTCCCGAGGAGCAAACAAGCATCCACTTCGCCGCGCTGCAGCATGTCTCTGGCAGAAAATTCGCCAGGGTTGTATCGGGGATACCCCCGAGCCAGATTGACGCTGTAGGGATAACCTGTTTGCCAGGCCAGAACGAGGTCCGCGCCTGTGACGTCACCCTGGACTCGCATACGCCTGACGTAAAATCGGGTGTGATGATTTAAGTCGGTGACTAACTGAAGGAGGGCCTCGACGCTCCGGTGTCCGAGACCTCTCATGCTCAGTCCCAGACCGAAGAACACGATTCCGCACTGACACGACTTCATTCGCTCGGCCAGGTCTTCCAGAAGTTCGAGAGGGACCCCTGTTGTCGTTCCGGGAGGGATCGGCAATCCTCGCACCAACGAACGAAGCGTCCACAAGGCTTCAAAATCCTTGCCAGGTTCCACAGGGAGAAAAAGGTCGGCGGCTTCGGTTGTGGGTGTTGGTTGGATGTCGGCGACAACGAGAGTGCGGTCGTGGCGGCCGTTGGGTACGAACAAACCTTTGGGGTAGAGGGAATAGCGTTCGAAGTGGCGCGGATGCGTTTCGACGGGATTCGATCCCCAGAAGACGACAAGGTCCGCGCGATTTTTGGCTTCGCCGAGCGAGCAGGTGGATTCGCCGACTTGTTGGATGGCCATGACCGAGGGGGCGTGACAAAGCGACGCGGTCGTGTCGATGGTGGCACCGATTCGGTCGGCCAGACTGACGGCTGCGCGTTGTCCTTCGGTGCTGCTGCGAGACAATCCGTAGATCAAGGGAGAACGCGAATTTCGGAGAATGTCTGCTGCTTGGGTGAGTGCCGCTTCGAGAGAGACGGAGTGACCTTCGCTTGTGGCGACGGGAGGTTGAATTTGGTCTTGGCCCAGAAACCAGGGTTCGCTCAGGGAACAGGAACCCTCGGCTTTGGTTACTTTTCCATTCTCGATGGTGATACGCAGGTCATCACAAACACACCCGCAGATAGTGCAGGCCACATTCTCGATCTGTTTCACGAACTCGAGTCCTCAGGGAAGACGGCGTTTTTTGGAGTCCGACACTCGCTATCGTGTGCCGGTCCTCCACTCACGGGTTGGGCTAGGCGGTGAGGGGGGCAGGTCGTTGTCAAAACCTTGGTGTTTTCTGTTCGGTTCTTGCGGCATCCAATTAATTGGGTATTGCGAGCGTCTTGAGCAACGACTCAAACTCGGTGCTCCAGACGTCCCGGAATTCCCACTGGCACAGACATTCGATTCCGTAAACCGAGTCGGAGGTGCGGACGACCGCGAGCTTGATGTATTGAACCGGCTTGGCGTCGCGGGTGAGTTGCAAGTCGATCACTTGGGCGGTCAGGTTACCGAGCTTCTTGGCAGTCCCATTGAGATCTGGGGCTTGCGCGTTAGCGTTTCGGATGTCGTACGTTTCGTTGAGTTGTTTGTGTCGGTTGAGGACGTAGTCTCGGCCAGCTTCCATTGCTTTCTCGAGAGTCGGGGTGGCTTTGTTGTGTTTGAACACGAGCACGTGAGCGGCTTTGAGATTTTTTATCGTTTGAGGGGCGTGAGGGGCTTCTCCTCGGAGATAAAGCAGTCCCCCCGCGTCGTAATCGGTGGCTGCCTTCTGTTGCCAGATACCTTCGGGGGCTTGTAAACTCAAGGCGATCTTCTCGGCGCGGTAAGTGATGATCTTTGGTGGTTCTGGTCGCCATCCTTCCCTTTCATCCCAGAATCGAAACCCGAGTCCGTTCTGGACGTCCTGAAACTTTTCGAACGCTGTTTTCATGACGTTGGATTCGGTTCCTCCAACAATGACCCAGTACCCAAAACCGTGGTGGGTGAAAGCGTAGACTTTGCCCGTCCACTGGGGAGGTGCGCCGAAGTCTCCCTGGAACCGGATGACTTGCGAGTCGACCTCGATGTCTTTGTCGTTAAATTTTTCCGGAGGTAATTTCTCGGTGGCCAGTCGTTCGATGTCGCCCTCGTTTCGAAAACAGGCGCTCAATCGGAAGATGGCCTGGCGGACAAGTTCGGCATCACTCGGGCGTTTGTCCACGTAGTCTTTTGCGGCCACGGCGACCCAGACGACTTCGGTGATTTGTGGATCCTCGGTAGGAATTTCTTGGAGAAGACAAATCCGTTTCCCCTGGTCCTGACTTCGCATTCTTTTGGCGATTTTGGTGCTCAGATCATTCTGCGTCCATTTTCCTTTTCTCCAGACGAGTTGGAACGCGGGGACGAGTTCCTCGTTGTTGGCGCCGAGATATCCTCGGAAGGTTTGCGTGTCGATTGCGTCATTACCAGGGTTGTTGTTCGGCCGGGGCCTGACGATGAATACCCAGGCCAATGCCCCGCCGACGACCAAGAACGCGAACACGGAGCTGAGGAGTATCAACCAGACTGGAGTACCCGACGAGCGCCGATGTGGCAAGGACGCGCTGACGAGGTCGCCTCCCGTGTCGTGCAAACTTTCGAGGTCGTTCATGCCCGAACTACCGAATTGAGACTGGTCGAATGAGTCTGGAGAGACGGCCGACGGAATTTCCTGGTAGGCATCGCCTTGATAGGAAAGCGGTTGAGGAGCCGGTGGTTGTTGCCTTCTGCGGGGAGGAGCCGGACGTGGAACAGCCTCAGGGATCGGGCCTGGTTTGGCCTGGGTGGGATGTGGTGCTCGTGGTTGGTGCTGCGGTGGTAGTGGTCGAGGAGCCGATGGTTGTTGAGTCTGTTGGACGCGACGGGCTTGTGGTGGTGGCTTTGGCGCTTGTTGGGGTCGCTTCTTGGGTGTTGGCCGCTGGGGAACTGGTGGTTTGGGGGCCGGTGTGGGAGCTGTGAGTTCAAATACGTTCCCGCATTTCGGACACTGTGCTCGGGGACGCCCTTGGATGTCGGAGGGAGCAAACTCGTGGTCACACATCGGATTGAAGCATGGAAAACCAGCAGTCATGGATGACTTCTCCACAGAGAGAAGAGGGAGGATCGTCGTGGACAATCGGAGAGCGTTACGTTTGCGACGGACGACTTGGCGTCTGACAGCTTGTTACAGTGTAACGTAAAACATCACACGAGGCGCGGGGAGTGCCGGGATTCTCGAAAGGCAGTCGGTGATAGTTTATGGGTAAAAGTCCCCTTTGTCTCTGACGAGTCAACACGGAGGTTCCAAAGGAGTCAGAAAACGAAGTTTACGGCGAACAGCATTCGAACAGACTGTCCGAGTTCCAAACAGCTTTCGGCTTCTCCTCAGTTTGTGTGAGCTGGAAAGATTTCGTAAATTCTTAATTGCCTTTAAAACTGTCCCTTATATGATACTGGCATAACCCTACATTATCTGGCCGTGCGTTGTTTTTGTTCACCCAACGGACAAGCCAGAGAAGACATTCCGATCTGTCCACCAAAACCCGCAGGACTTTCGTCAGAGGCGAGGTCTAACGTCTCTTGGTTTGTCGGCGACAAGGATAGTTGTCCGCGGTGCGTTTCGCCTTGCGCGAAACCCAGACCCTTTTTCTGGAAGGGAAAAGGGGAGTAGCCGCGAGCCCAATTCAACCAACGGTTTTGGGGTGGCGAAGATCTGGCAATGGCCTCCTAACAACTTTACTCGACTCGCTGGTTGGTTCGCCCGGCGAGTGAGCCATCCTCGTTGCGGACCAGGAGATGTCTCCAATGCGAAATTTGTCTGTTAGAACAGTGTTTGTGGCGGTAGCCACGTTCGTGGTGAGTCTCGTTGCCGCCTGCCCGTCGGCACAAGCCCAGAGAGTTCCTTTCGCCATCAACGGGGGAGGAGCCATCGAGTTTGTGCCTTTGCCTGGAGTCACGACTTCGACAGTCGCCACGCACATCACGACTGGTTTGGCGACCTACTTAGGGGCACACGTGAGTCGGGGGAAGGTTGAGGTCCTCGCGGCAGACCCAACCACTGGAGTCGGGACCTTTCAGAGTGTGGTTCCGACTATCTTCGCGAGCCAACGCGGGCTCTTGGCTTTCGACTACGGGCGATTGCCCGGCCGAGAAGCACCGGCACCTGGTGTGGTCCGACTTGTTCCTGTGCAGGGCGGAACAAAAGTGGTCGCGGTTTGGGATGCTCAGTTTACACTTTCCAATGCCGTCCGAAGTCGGATTGGACACCGGAGAGTTACTCGCGGTAGTTTTCGCATGATTGCCACGACTGAGCCTTTTGTCCTTGGGTCTCAGACACCGGTTCGATTCTCGTGGCGTGGAACCGGGACGATTACCTTCGGCCGCTAATGTAGTTGGGCCTAACTCCGTGATCAGCTCCTAAGGTAGTTGCCTTTGGTCATTATTGGGCAAAGGCATGCTCTTGATATTTCCCTGAGTGCTCAACGGCTTCCTTCTCACTCGAAGCTCACTCCTCACCAACGTTTTCCCACTGTCGTCTTTCCGCGCTGCGTAATACGGCCTCGCAGAGCATCACTTCGTGGTGTCCGTCGGCGAACGTCGGAAACATACGCGGAGCTTTGTAATCCCCAGTGTCGATGTAGTCGTAGATGGCCCGAAAGAGTTGTTTGAATGTATCGGGGAATCCCTCGTTGTGGCCTGCGGGATAGTTCGTGTAGGGGCCGACTGCCGGTTGCATCATGGCCGGATCGCGCAAGAACAATTCGTTGGGTTTGTCTCGATGACCAATCCAAAGTTCGTTGGGTGACTCGCTGTTCCAGGCGAGGGCTGCCTTCTTTCCGGCGATCTCGTAACGCAGACAATTTTTGCGACCGGCCGTCACTTGGGAAACGAAGAAACATCCCGAAGCTCCGTTGTCCATCCGGAACAACACCGAGCCGTAATCCTCTGTGTGGATGGCGATTTCTTCGGTTTCAACGAGTTGTTGAGTCTTGCTTTGGAAAGTCTCGACGGAGCCTTTGGGGCGTTTGCGAGTCGGGTGGACGGTCCGCAAGTCGGCGCAAACCGATTCGACCTTCAAGCCCGTGATGGTCTGGATCAAGTCGAGCCAGTGAGTCCCGATGTCGGCGACGGCTCGCAAGGCACCTCCCTCTTCGGCAAGAACACGCCAGTTGAAGTCGGTGTCGTACACGAGCCAGTCCTGGACGTACGAGCCGGTGACGTGGAAGATGTCACCGAGTTGTCCGTCGGCGATGCGTACGCGGGCTTCCAGACAAAGGGGATAGAAGCGGACGTTGTAACTGACCGCCGTGACGACCGAAGATTTATCGGCGAGGGCGACAAGCTCGGACGTCTCCTTGGAGTTCATGGCGAGTGGTTTTTCACAAACGACGTGTTTGCCGGCGGCGACGGCTTGCTTGGCTTGTTCGAAATGAAAACGGTTCGGCGAGGTCAAATGGATGACGCCCACGGTGTCGTCGGCGAGGAGTTCCTCGTACGTCGCGTATCCTTTCGAGAGTCCGATCTGTGCGGCGGCTTGTTGGCTCTTTTCGGGGGAGGAACCGAGAATGCCGACGACGGGCCTTCCGAGGCGCCTGAGGGCTTCGACGTGGACAGGGCCTATGAAACCTGTACCGACGACTGCGGTGGTTGTTGTCATTGGGGTAACTCCTTGGGGCCTGGTGGGTAAGTCGGTTTCTGTGTTGGAGGAAGTCTGTGGATATTCACGATGTATTTGCTACTTTGGAGGCATTGGTGAAGGCTTGCTCAGAAGATGGGCCTCATTTCCTTTGTCCCAGAACTCGAACAATCTCGCAAGAATCGAGATGCAAACCATGATTTTGAGAACACTGGCGTTGGTGTTGATCCTGACAGGCTCCACGTTTGTGGGTGGGTGTGGACAGGATGAGAGAAGGGCGAAAGGTTGGCAGGCCGTTCGATCGGGCCACTTGTCTGCGAACCAAGCCGTCCAAAAGAAGAAGGCCTTGGCTGCTCGGGATGCGATGTTTGGGCAGCTCATGAAGCGATTGCAGGCTGTTTTGAAGGATGGGGGACCTGCTGCGGCGATTGGCGTTTGTCAAAAAGAAGCTCCGAACATTGCCAAGGCAGTGGCGAAGGAGCACGGACTGAAGATTGGGAGGACTTCTTTCAAGCTCCGGAATCCGAAAAATCAACCGCCCAGTTGGGCCAACAACCTTGTGAAGCAGAAATCACAGCAGCTTGTTTATCTTTCGCATCCGGATGGCCGATTTGCCGCTTTTCTCCCAATACACTTGCAGAACAAATGTCTGATTTGTCATGGAGAAAAGGATCAAATCTCCGAGGATGTGCGAGAAACACTGGCGAAGCTCTATCCCGAGGATGCGGCCACTGGTTTTTCCGAGGGTGACTTGCGGGGTTGGTTTTGGGTTGAGGTTCCCGCCATGACCGAGTAGTCTCCAGCCGACCCAACGGCCGATGGAACCCAGCCATGAGCGAAGAACGGGAGCACCTCCAAGCCATCTACGACGATCCGGACGACGGCAGGCCGCGATACCAGTCGCTTTGGCTTGTTTTGGTTCTGAGCTCTGAAGGCCTTGGATTGCAGCCACGCGGTGCCTGTAGGCGTAGCTACAATCTATCGCGCCTTGGGGTCGGATGGATCGGTCTCGCGTTTTGGATTTTCAGCACCGAAGGGGAAACAGACCCCCGGGCGTGGAACGAATTTTACACTGCCAAAGTCGTGCTAAACACCAAGCTCACCCAGCGAGTTTGTCGGGGCGTCGGGAATTTCTTCTGACGTTAGAAGTCGGCGTGTCCTGGCGTCCTTGGGAACGGAATCACGTCGCGGATGTTGCCCATCCCGGTGAGGAACAACAGCATGCGTTCGAGGCCGAGACCGAAGCCCGAATGCGGGACAGTGCCGTATTTGCGAAGCTCGCGGTACCACCAGTATTCGTCGAGATCGAGATCTTGTAGTTTCATGCGTTCTTCGAGCACGTCAAGGCGTTCTTCACGCTGACTTCCGCCGATGATCTCGCCGACTCCGGGAACTAATACGTCCATCGCCCTCACGGTTTTGCCGCCGTCGTTGACACGCATGTAGAACGGCTTGATGCTCGCCGGGTAGTCGTAGAGGATGACCGGGCACTTATATTTTTTCTCCGTCAGATATCGCTCGTGTTCGGATTGGAGGTCGGTTCCCCACTCGACGGAGTACTCGAACTTCTCGCCGGACTTTTCGAGAACTTCGACGGCTTCGGTGTAGGGGAGCCGGAGGAATTCGCTCTCGAGGGTGTGCGTGGCTCGTTCGATGGCGGTTTTGTCGACGCGTTTGTTGAAGAATTCCATGTCTTCGCCGCAGCGTTCTAAAGCATCCTTGATGATTCGCTTGATGAAGTCTTCGGCGAGTTGCATGTTGTCATCGAGGTCGTAGAAGGCCATCTCTGGCTCGACCATCCAGAACTCGGCGAGGTGTCGCGATGTGTTGGAGTTTTCGGCACGGAACGTCGGACCGAACGTGTAGACTTTACCGAGTCCGCACGCGAAAATCTCGGCCTGGAGTTGTCCGCTCACGGTCAAATAGGTCGGCTTTTCGAAGAAGTCTTGCTTGAAGTCGATGTCGCCGTCGTCTTTGGGGACGTTGTTGAGGTCCAACGTCGTAACGCGGAAGAGTTCGCCAGCGCCCTCGCAATCGCTGGCCGTGATGACGGGCGTGTGGATGTAGAAGAAACCTCGTTCCTGGAAAAATGTGTGGATCGAGTTACTCACGCAGTTCCGGACTCGTGTGACGGCGCCGAATGTGTTCGTTCGCGGACGCAAGTGGGCGATCGTCCGGAGGAACTCCATCGTGGCACCTTTCTTCTGGAGCGGATAGGTGTCGTCGGCTTGGCCGACTGGTTCGACGGCCGATGCCTGAATCTCAGTCGTCTGCCCTTTGCCCTGCGACTTGATGACTTCGCCGGTGACACGGATACTCGCGCCGGTGAGGAGCTTTTTGATTTCGTCTTCGTAGTTAGGCAATTTCCCGTCGGCGACGACCTGGATGTTGCCCATGCACGACCCGTCATTCAACTCGATGAAGCTAAATCCGCCCTTCGAATCGCGGCGCGTTCGCACCCAACCTTCGAGGATGATTTGCTTGCCGATGGCAGCTTCTTGCCGGGCCTGGGTGACGCTTAGTTTTTCCATGACTGGACTCCTGGTTGCTCAAATTTCTCAGATGAGATTGTTGCTATGGAAAGGAGCAGAGAGGTCGCGAAAAGCGGAGTTATTTCCAAGTTACTCTCACCTTTAGAAGGAGAGAGATTAAGGGAAGTTGGAGGATTCATCCTGACTCCGATGAAAAGCGAATCAACCTTCTCTGCTTTGGTAACTCGTCATCCGCTGCGTTTCCCGCATCGTTGAGGTTTGTCCTTCTCCCCGGTTGCGGGCCCCAGGACTTCGAACTACGACCTCGACTTTCCGATGTAATACGCTTTAGTGTATTCGTTCGGAACAAGGTAGTCATGGTTTCCGGCGAATCGTGGGCCTGGGAATGGACTCATCGCCGCGGAAGCCAATAGTGGAACAGCCGAAGTTCGGCTGCATTCGACCATTGCGGTTGCCACATCGGATACTTTTTTGAATCCACCTCTGGTGCCCTCCCAAAAGTAATCTTGGTCAGTCGAGGCAGTCGAGTCGACTGCGTCAACGCTTCCATTCCTTCCTCGGTTAAATGTGTGAACCCGAGATGTAATTCCGTGAGGTTGCCAAAGGATGGCGAATCGGCAATGGCCTTCGCGTCTTCGTTGTTGAAGTATCCCAGGAATAATCTCAATGACTCCAAGTACACAAGATACGGTGAAGAAGCCAATATGGATGCGCAGCTTGGGAACCCCAAGTGTATGTGGAAGAACGATAAACGGGTGAGACTCACGGCTTCTGGGCAATGAGCAAGCTGTTCGACGTCTTCATTTTGCACACGGTAAGGGACGTACTCAATCTTGTTCAACTGAGGCAGGATGTCAGAAATCGGGAGGAGGAGGAGATCAAGTGCGAAGCTTAACGAACGAATATAGGCCCAGCCTGGCAGTTTAATCAAGGTAAGCCAAGTCGGGCGCCCCGCCGTGAATCCACCGAGGGATTCCAACCGAGTGACCTCACTTCTCAACAAACGCTCCACCAAAGAGTCAACACTCGAATCAGTAAACACCAGGCTATTCCCAGGAAGGTTCAAATGGCGTATTCGAACTAACGCCCAATCAAACGCACCGGAGTAAACCTGGGAAGGACCCATTTCGTTTCCAAAACAAATGCCTTGGAGTGGGATCGTTTGAAAGAATCTATGGGCATGTTCCTCAAAACACTGAGACGATAGTGCCAAACTGTCGACAAACCCACGACGAAAACTCGCCCCTTCGCGCGCTTCCACAGGCAATTCCTGCAACCAAGTTTTTCCAAATTGGGCGAGCAATTCGTCTTCGCGGATCGTCAAGTCGGCGCGGCGCGGATCATCTCCGGCGATGCCAGCCAGCTCACACTGCACACGAATAAACTCGGCCCGCTCGGGATTGCCATTTTCTTCGAGCCAATCGGCATAGACCAAACGCGGCGTGTCGTTGTCGGGATCGTCGAGGATGGCTTGAAATAGATCGTCGCCGACGTTGCGTTTCGATTTTGCTTTGGCCATCAGGCGGTGTTCCTTGTGCTTCGGAGTGCAGCCATTCTCTTTTTCGACCCAGCCTTCCAGACGTAATTCCAAATCGAACTCGCTCCGAAAATTTTCTTGTCTTTCTCGGTAACAAATCGCGGACCTCGCGGCATTGAAGGAGTGGATGACTTGTCGGTCGTGTTCGCTCGACGAGCGAAGGCCGTCATCCAACAATCAATTCTTCGATGGGAGAGATCACACATGTCTATCTTACAACGTATGCAAAGAACGTTTCGGACTTGCTTGGGGACTACCCATAATTCCGGAAATCGAAGTCGCCCGCGAACAACTTCGAGGCTCGACTTGGAGACGCTCGAGGAACGAGAAGTTCCCGCGGGCATCACCTACAACTCCGGCATCGTGTACATCAACGGAAGCACCGGAAACGATACAGCCATGATCAAGCTGGACACCAGCACAATGTTTCCGCAACTCAAGGTCACGCTGTCGCACAACTACGGTACTGACTCGATGTCGTTGACGACGTTATTCGCTCCAATCAGCAAGATCGTGTTCGACGGCGGCAACGGCAACGACATAGTCTTCAACCATACGGGGTACCGACTTTACGCCGATGGAGGGATCGGGAACGATTTCCTGGTTGGTGGGTCGGGAAATGACACACTCAACGGTAGCTTCGACGATGACTACATTTACGGCGGCATCGGCAACGACTCGCTCATCGGTGGACCGGGTCACGACTACTTGAGTGGATACACGGGCAACGATACTCTCCAGGGCAACATGGGCAACGACCGGCTCTACGGTCAGGACAACAACGACCAACTCGATGGAGGGTCGGGGGCTGACTCGATCTACGGCGGCAACGGCAACGACACGGCCTACGGAGGCACAGGGAACGACAGGATCGAGGGCGACGCCGGCAACGACTTTCTCTATGGCGAAGAAGACCACGATAGCCTGTATGGCGAATCCGGGATTGACGTGCTCCTCGGTCAAGGTGGCAACGACTACCTCTACGGAGGCAGCGATAACGACTACCTGTATGGGTATGACGGTGACGACGTCCTCGATGGCATGGACGGGACCGATTATCTCTTTGGCGGAGAGGACAACGACTCGTTGTTCGGTGGAGACCAACCCGATTTCCTTTCCGGGGATTCCGGAGACGACTATCTCGTTGGTGGGTCGGAGAACGACACCCTCAAAGGTGGATCCGGTGACGACGAACTCCGCGGCGACAACGGCAACGATACCCTCAACGGCCAGGACGGCAACGACACCCTTTCTGGCTCCTCTGGAGATGACGAACTGAATGGGGGCAATAACGACGATGTCCTTTACGGCAGCTTTGGGAACGATACGCTCAACGGAGAAGGTGGCAACGATCGGCTCTTTGGCGAGTGGGACAACGACGTCCTCAACGGAGGCAACGACGATGACTATCTCGACGGTGGCGAGCACCACGACACGTTGTATGGTGCTGCGGGGGACGACCAACTCTTCGGAAACACCGGCAACGACTACCTCCATGGGGGCATCGGCAACGATGCTCTCATGGGGTGGGAAGGCATCGACGTGCTCTACGGGAACGACGGATTCGATCGCGAACTATACGCGTTGAACCAACCGGGAGCAAACCTCTTTTTCACGACGCCAGGCGACGTCACCGTGACGTTTGCCAACGGTGGGAAGAAATCACTGCAGCTCAACGGCGAGACGGTCACGGCGTATCCTTGGCTCTGGTCGTCGAGTGACATTTGGAAGGTCGACGATGCATTCGCCCATATGGTCTGGCGGACCGAAGACAACGTTCTCCTGAAACGCCACGACGGGACAGCGTTGACGTTCTATCGACAAGGTGCAGTGCTCGACGCAAACAACATGGCTTCGGGATTTTTGGGCTGGAATAGCGGCAACGGAGCCATCACCATTGCCGAGCAAGCCTTCGACAGCGACCAAAAACTCCGCCAGACGGTGTACCACGAGATCGGCCACAACTGGGACGACGAAGGACCGCACTGGGAATCGTTCAAAATCTTGAGCGGTTGGGTCCCAGGGAAGACTTACGGGCAGACGTTCCCACACTACAACGTTTCGACCGACGAGCAGTGGTCGTATCTCGCCGCAAGCACGTTTGCGAGAAACTATGGGAAGTATAATCCGTACGAAGATTTCGCGACCAGTTTCGCCGCCTACTTCATGAAGTACGTCGAAGGCGGAACGTATCTCTGGGACTCTGGGCAGGACATCACCTGGAAGCTCTCTTACGTCAGTTTGACGTTGGATGAAATTTAATCACGCTGAGTTGATGTCGTCGTTTTATTGGGCGTAGCAGTGTGACAAGCGCTGCGGTGTCACACCCTTTCTTTGTTTTGTGGTGCCGGGAGCAACGTTTGTCACACCCTAAGAAAAGTACTCTCATCTCCGCTACCGATTACATCTCGTGATCGTCACGTGCTCGATCAACGTTTGTCGTTTGGTGAACTTGTAGAAGACCGTGAATCCCAAGTTTTCGTACATGTCCCAATTCGAGGCGTGGAGCGTTGGCGGTCCGAGTTTGTCTCTTGTGGAGGCAGGCGAATCGGTGAACGACAAACCGGCGGGCAAGTCTCCGGCGTATTCCCGAAATTTCCCGTGTTGGCCGTGGAGCATGACGCAGAGGAGCTTTTTCTTGGTAAATCGCATCTGAAGCCCTTGCCGCCGCCAAGCACAAGAAATCCCGTCGAAGGACTTACGGACCAAGGGGTTGCCCTGGACGAATCGTAAGTAATGGGCGACGGGGATGTCTTGTTCTTCGAGCCAGTCGGCGAAGATGTGGTAGATCGGCCAGTTGGCAGGATTGGCAAGAATTCGGGAGATAAAACCTTCCTCTTCGATCATGTTCGCTTGTCCTCGAAGTTCGTCAGGGGTTGGGCGTGGGGTTCATTCGAGTGGGGTGTCGAGTTCGGGAAGTTGGAACCTCATTGTTTTGATTCGGTCTCCCGAAGTTTTGATTCGGTCTCCCGCATCTTTTGTTTGCCGTTTTGTGGAGTACGACACTCCGATGTCGAGGTGAGGGTAACGAACCGACGACTCAGCAACCTCGTCGCCGTCGATTATTTGGGGCTTTCCGAGTTTTCTTTCGACGTCGGCCCGTGTGTCCTGGAACGAGAGTCCGTAAGGTAACGGTCCTCTGTACGGGCAATATCCGTTTGGCCATCCGGACAAGAAATAAAGGGTTCCCAACCGATTGTCATGAAAGCGCAAGACCAGGCCAAGGGAGTTCCAGAACACACGGGCCGAATCTGGATACCGCTCAATGGTCGGTGGTCCGTCAATCATCCGGAGATATTCGGCCCTCGGGTCACCTTGTTCTTCGAGCCAGTCGGCGAAGATCAAGTACGTCGCGAAGTTCTTGGGGTCGGCCAGAATCCGGGTAACGAAGTTGGCTTCGGTGATCATCCCGTCCTCGTCGTTGAAGAAGATTGGGTACATTGGTATTGTAGCCAGCCGGGGTTCGCGATGGTCTCGTTTGTGAGGTATATATTATTGTCAAGCGAGAGCGTTGTGGCAGTGATCGGACCACAAGCCCGACGAGAACGTTGCCAAACAATTTCAAGGCGGGAGGTAGCAGAGTGGGAAAAGCGTTAGTCACCGGAGGAGCGGGCTTCATTGGCTCGCATTTGGTCGAAGGTTTGCTTGCGGCGGGTGACGAGGTCCGCGTGCTCGATGACCTGAGTACGGGCAAGGTGGAAAACCTCGAAGGCGTTCGCGACCGAATCGAATTCGTTCAGGGAACGATCACGAGTCGCGAGACTGTCGAGGAATCAGTCCAGGGGTGTGAGGTCGTTTACCACCTTGGGGCGGTGCCTTCGGTGGCCCGAAGTGTCGAAGACCCGATTGGTTCGCACGAAGCTTGCGCGACGGGTTCGATCTATGTGCTCGACGCGGCGCGTCGAAATGGCGTGCGGCGTGTCGTTTACGCGGCGAGCAGCAGCGCCTACGGTGATACTCCGGGAGCCGTGCGGACGGAAGACGACCCGCTTCTTCCGCTGTCTCCGTATGCCGCCGCCAAGCTCGCTGGCGAGCATTATTGCCGTTGTTTCACGAAGGTCTACGGGTTGGAGACGGCTCGGGTCCGATTCTTTAACATCTTCGGGCCTCGTCAGGATGCTTCGAATCCGTATTCGGGAGTGATTGCGATTTTCATTGGCTTGATGACGCAAGGAAAAACGCCGCGTGTCGATGGCGATGGTCTCCAGTCGCGCGACTTCACGTACGTCGGGAATGCCGTCCAGGCTCTCATGAAGGCGGCTGATTCGAAAGACGCAGTCGGGGAAGTGTACAACATTGGTACAGGGGGCTCCACGTCGATCCTTGATCTTGTTCATACGCTCAACGACATTCTCGGGACGAACATCGAGCCGACGTTCGGTCCACCGCGTCCCGGCGATGTACGTCATTCCCAGGCCGACATCACACGCACACGACGTGACCTGGGGTACGAGCCGAACGTCGATTTTGCCGAGGGATTGCGGCGGACTGTGGAAGCGTATAAGCAAGAACTTGCAAAAGTTGAGAGTTGAGGTTTGAGGGTTTTGTTTCACACGCCAGGGGCTGTCGGAGCAACAAGTGTTGCTTTTAGGAGTGTCGCCTTTGTCTGCACAAAAGGAAACATGAGGTAAGCGTTCTTTCGCGCAGAGAACGACGTCGTTCTCCCATCAACCACAAATGCGACACTGATGGCTCCGATTCCCTCGTACCGCGAAGGCCCCAGAGCGTTTCGTTGGGGAAGGTTGGCAATGTTCCACAAGGTCCACGAAGTTGGCGCTCCTCCGGGTAAGCTCTCCATCCCGGAGGGATTACCGAAACCTCGCATCCGAGCGATGTACTTCACTCCCGCTGAGTTGCGGGAAGAAGACATCGGCGATGTCGATGCCATCCAGATCGACACGAACCTCGACGCGATTAGCTGGATCGATGTCCAGGGATTCGGAGACCCCGAAGTCGTTCGCAAGATCGGTACCCGGTTCTCGTTACATCCCTTGGTGCTCGAAGATATCGTGAATGTTCCCCAGCGTCCCAAGGTCGAAAGCTATGGAGACCACCTCCAACTGATCGTGAAGATGGTTCGGTTCGACGCGAACCGAGAAATCGACATGGAGCAAGTGAGTATCGTCTTGGGCAAACACTACGTCCTGACGGTCCAGGAACGATACGATGATGTCCTCGATCCAGTCCGTCGGCGCATTCGAGGGGGCAAGGGGCGCATCCGAACCGAGGGTTCGGACTACATTGCCTACGCCATCTTCGACACAATCGTTGATGAATATTATCCTGTATTGGAGCGAATCGGCGATTACCTTTCCGAACTGGAAGAGTTGATCCTCGAACGTCCCAGACCGCAGCAATTGAGACAACTGGCCAAGGTCAAGAACCAACTCGCGAACTTACGCCGAGGAATCTGGCCTCAACGCGAAGTTGCTAACCGCCTTGCTCGCGACGAAGAAATTCTGATCGACACCAATGTCCGGGTCTTCCTCCGCGATACACACGACCATTGCGTTCAAACGTCGGAGGTCATTGAGATGTACCGCGAGACGGTTTCCGGATTGACGAATATTTACCTCTCGTCGATGTCCAACCGCACCAACGAAGTGATGAAAGTGCTGACGATCGTGGCGACGATCTTCATCCCTCTGACATTCATCGCTGGGGTCTACGGAATGAATTTCAAACACATGCCCGAATTGGAATTTTGGTGGACCTACCCTTTGATTTGGATTGTGATGGGTGGTATTGGCGTCGCGATGCTTTGGTGGTTCCACCAGAAAGGTTGGCTGGGCAAGTCGAAGGAGTCGATGAAGGAGGAATAGCGACTGTAGGGTCAGGGCCAAGATACGTTCCGAGATTTGGATCGGGCGGCATACTTTTGCTTGCCAAGACATGTTCTACACTCAACGTCACACTGATGCCAAATCGGGAACGTCTTTTCTCGGCGATACTTACTTCTTGCAAGCACGAAAGCCGCGCGGGCGGTCGGATGAATAAGGGTCGTGATTGTTGGTTCTTTGGGTTCCGTGGGTTCACACCCACGGCTAGGATCTCTCGCCCCTCCGAAACTGAAAATCGAAAACACGACACTTGTTGAGCCGATTGCCCGAGGGGACAACGACTTTGAAACCCAAAACGCTGTTACCAATGCAAACGGGAAACGCTCTATAACATGAGTTCTTCTCAAAGAACGGCTTTGTTTTCGTAGCGGTTGTGGAACAATAGGCGTTGGGAACTACTGGCTTGGGTTTAGAGGAATCGATGATGTCGACGATGAAGGCCGTTCACATGCACGCTTTCGGGGGTCCCGAAGTGCTTGTGTATGGGGACGCACCAAAACCAGAACCATCTTCCAGGGAAGTCTTGATTCGAGTCAAAGCGGTCGGCGTCAATCCGGTCGATTGGAAGATCCGCGAAGGCGGGTTGGGGTCGTTGATCGAGAAAAAGCTTCCGCACATCCTTGGGTGTGATGTGGCTGGGATCGTGGAAGACGTTGGGGACGAGGTGACGAATTTTCGATCCGGTGATCCGGTGTATGGTTACATCGCTTTGCATAGGGACGGGGGCTACGCTCAGTATGTTGTGGCTGCGGACACGGAAATCGCTCACAAGCCACGCATCCTGGATTTCCTCGAAGCGGCTGCGATCCCTGTCGGAGCGCTGACTTCCTGGCAAGCATTGGTTGAATTCGCGAAGTTGGAAGAAGACGAGAAAGTGTTGATTCATGCGGCGTCCGGTGGGGTTGGTTCGCTTGCCGTCCAACTCGCCAAGGCCAAAGGGGCGTACGTCTACGGCACGGCGTCGGAGCGGAATGCCGACTTCGTCAAGGGTCTTGGGATCGACGAATTTATCGACTACAACGCACAAAAATTCGAAGAAGTCGTGAAAGACGCGGACGTGGTCTTCGACACGATCGGTGGTGAAACTCAGACACGCTCGTTGGAGGTGTTAAAGAAAGGCAGTCGTCTTGTGTCGATCGTCACACCGCCCTCGGAGGAACTTGCCGAGCAACACGGCGTTACGGTGGGATTCGTGTCCGTCGCGCCGAACGGGGGTCAAGTTGAGCGGATGAGTCGGTTGTTTGCCCAAAGCAAACTCAAACCACATATTGCCAGGGTCATGCCTTTGGCCGAGGTGAGGCAAGCTCATGAAGCGAGCCAGGCTGGTCATGTTCGGGGAAAAATCATCCTCCACCCGCCGACGTGAGGGCATCAACCTGGGAGCTTTTTCGTTCGGTCCTCCACGGGCCATTGAATAAAGTCCGGACGACGACTACAATGAGCCAATGCAATTTTGATCTAGTATGGTAGAATTTTGCATAATCAACCTGTGTTGCCTCCACAACTAACAAAATAGTGTAAAATCAAAACGCAAGAGAGTGAGGTGGACTCTATTCTTTGAGAGACACTCCGCCATTTTGATCAAGGGCTCCGCACTCGCCACTGCCCGGACACTGAAGGGTAGGTTGAGGCCTTGAGAAAAGACCAGCCTCGAAAACGCTGTGAGTATCAAGCTGGACAAAGGAGCACGGTTCGTGCAAATAAAAATATCGTCACGCCATGGACACGTTACGAAAGATGTCGAAGAGTTCATCCAAGAAAAGATGCAGAAATTGCTGCACATCTTCGATCGGTTGACCATGATCGAGGTCATCGTGGATTTGAAAGAAGATGACCGGATGGTGGAAATTCAAGCCGAGGCCGAGCACAAGCATGACTTCGTGGCCCGAGCGCACCATCAACAAATTCCCAGCGCTGTCGAAGGTGCATTGCATAAGCTCGAAGCCCAGCTCCGGAAGTATAAAGAGAAGATTCAGGATCGTCGGAAGCATCCCTCGACCAAGGATGTGGCTGGTGCACCGATACTCGAAGAACCCGCCGAGGAATAGCCGAAGCTGATTGTGACCGGGACGGTGTTTCGGGGTCGTTTTGGTGTCCTGCTGGGACGCCGAGAAACCAGTGTCCGGCTCAATTCGTGGAGTCGAGGAAGAACGGGAGGTTTTGAGCCGTGATGGAGGTTTTGTCCATGCGTATGTCGGACTTTGTAGTCAGGGAAGCTATCGTTCCGGAGCTACAAGAGACTACCCAAGAAGGGGTCATCCGAGAGATGATCCAGAGCCTGCACTCCGCCGGCTATTTCCGGGCCACCGAGATCGAAGAAGTCATCAGAGCCGTCCTTCGTCGGGAGGCCCTTGGATCGACCGGAATTGGTAGGTGTGTGGCCATTCCGCACACCAAACATGCGTGCGTCGAGCGTCTCATCGGGACAGTCGGTCTATCCGTCGAGGGAGTCGATTTCAACAGTCTCGACGGGGAACGGGTTCATGTATTCGTTCTTTTGACGTCGCCGCAAGACCGTCCGACCGACCACTTGCGTGCTCTGGAGAATGTGTCACGGCGACTCCGCGACGACGAGTTCGTGAACCAGCTGCGCCAAGGAAAGAGTCAAGACGAAATCTGGGCGTTATTGACGGACGCCGAAGAAAACAATTGAGGCGTTGCAAGAGGCCCAAGCCCTTGCGATTGTTGGACGGTCTACACGGCAATTGTGTCGTGATTGAATTAGGCATTACAAAGGAAGATGAGCCGAAGTTTGCTAAACTAGGCCTCGAATTCCACGATGATCGTGTCGTGGCCGCAATGAAGCAAGGAAGAATGAGCCAAAGTTTGCTAAACCAAGCCCTTACCAACCGTTCCGGCGATTCCAAAACCATGGATTTGACTAAAGAGAGCATCCCGACATCGGTGCAGAAGAACCAGCCAGCCATGAATGGCGAACCACTTCAACAAACCGTGAAGATTACAAACCCCCAAGGGTTTCATATGCGGCCGATTCGAGCCTTTGTCGAACTCGCCAACCAATTCGAAAGCTCCATCCACGTGCAAAACGGACAGGAGCGTGCGAATGGTAAAAGCATTTTGAACCTGATGGGATTGGGGGCCGTTCTCGGCACGGATTTGATTTTAGAAGTGTGTGGTCCGGACCAGGACAAAGCTCTGGCGGCCCTCGTTGATTTAATGGGGGACCTCGAACAATTTGATGAGGACGAGGAGGCCTGAGTGGGGCCTTTGGACAAGAGCCAGACCACCCACCAGTTTATCCAGAGTGATGGTCAGGTTGTAGCGTTGCGCGACGACCAGGCCTGGAGGGATCCAAAGCCCACGCTTTCCCGCCCAAAGGAACTCTCGATTAGGGTGTTCGGTTCAGCACCCATCATCGCCAAGGCAGCAGGTTGAAGGCCGAAGCATTTCCTCCTTGCTCCTTCCTCCTTCTGGCTTTTATTATTCATGGCTGACCATGGAATTGAAACGCGGCATTCCCGTATCGCCCGGTGTGGCCATCGGTCCAGCATTGGTGTTGGACGCAGAGGGATTCCGCATCCCTCACCAGGTGGTAACCGAAGACTTGCTCGAGGGTGAAGTCGTTCGGTTCGAACGAGCTATTGGTGAGGCGACTCGCGAAGCTCAAGAAAGCCAGGACACGATCACTGTCAAACTCGGGAGGCAGTATGGGGCCATTTTCGGGGCTCATGCCGCGATCCTTCAAGACCCGATTTTTCTGAAGGACGTCAAACAACTCGTCCGCCAGCACGGCCACTCGGCCGAATATGCTATCAGTCGCGTCATTCGTCGGCATGTCAAAGCTTGGCAAAGTCTCGAACGCGGCGATTTTGCGTCTCGGGCGTCGGACCTTTTTGACATCGAGAAGCTTCTGCTTCGTCACCTGTTGGGCGAAAAACGCGAGCAACTCCAACATCTCAAGCAGCCCGTAGTCGTGTTGGCACACGATCTGACCCCGAGCGAAACGGCCACGCTTGATCCAAAGATGGTTTTGGGTTGTGTGACCGAAGCTGGTGGCCGTGCCAGCCACACGGCGTTGTTGCTGGGGCAACTGGGTATTCCAGCCGTTGTGGGCGTTGGGACGCTGCTGACTGACGTTTCCGGGGGCGACGAGGTGATCGTCGATGGAACACGCGGCAACATTATTCTGAAACCCGACGAAGAAACGCGAAAACGATACGAACAAACCCGCCAGTCGTTCCGGGCTTTCGAGAGCCAACTGGGCCAACTACGGGATTTGCCCGCCGAGACGAAAGATCATTTTCGGGCTCACTTGTACTGCAACATCGAGTTTCCTCAAGAGGCCAGTCAATGCGTCGAACGAGGAGCCGAGGGCGTGGGCCTTTACCGCACCGAGTTCTTGTATCTCGACAAGCAGGTTGATCCGACGGAGACCGAGCACTTAGAGGCTTATCTGATGGTTTTGCGGCTTTTGGGGCCACGACCGGTTGTCATCCGGACGTTGGATCTGGGAGCCGACAAGTTCTTGCACATCGCCGACCCGAATCGTCACGAACGTAATCCGTTTCTCGGGCTTCGGAGTGTCCGTTTGTGTTTACGCAATTTGCCTTTGTTCAAAACGCAAATGCGGGCCATCCTCCGGGCCAGTGCTTTCGGGGACGTCCGGATCATGTTCCCGATGATCAGTACGTTGTTGGAATTGCGTCAGTGCAAGATGATCCTGGCTGAAGTGAAGGAAGACCTGGAAGAAGAGGGGATTCCGTTTAACCGAGATATTCCTGTCGGGACGATGATCGAAGTCCCCTCTGCGGCTTTGCTGTCGAACCAGATGGCCAAGGAAGTCAACTTTTTCTCCATCGGTACGAACGATTTGGTGCAATACACGCTTGCTGCCGACCGAACGAATGAGGCCGTGGCGTCTTTGTATAATCCAGCAGATCCGGCTGTCCTTCGGCTAATTGAGCTTGTCTTGTCTGCCGCAGAACAGCACAATGTAGAGGTTAGTATTTGTGGGGAGATGAGTGGTGAACCAATTTACACAATGTTGTTGCTTGGCATGGGTCTCCAGAACCTAAGCGTAACGCCCCACAATATTCCGGAGATCAAGAAGGTCATCCGGTCGATCACCCTTAAAGAAGCCAAACAAGTTGCTAAAGAGGCGTTGCAGTTGGAAACGGCACGCGACGTGACGAACTACTTACGGGAAAAAACCCGACGTATCCTTCCCGAAGTCATTAACTGAGGAGGGAACAGAGGACAGGTACCGGGGAATCGCAAATCCCAACCAAGATTTGGTTGTCTCTCAACTTTGGTTTGCTGTTCCAGAGTCTCTGTTCGATGTTTCCTCGAGCCGCACACCGGGAATTTTGCCCCAAGCTGAGGTTTTTGTTTTTCCGACGAACTTGTTCGACGGGAATCGCAAAAGCCGAGCGATGAGGATTAGGGAAACAGGTTGCTGTGGGTTGTCGGATTTGGCCGAGGACCCAAAGTGTGTCGGTCCACCAGGAGTTCCATGCGTTCCCATTCAACGAACAGGTTGCGGAGCAACCTGGGGTCGGCATCGACAAGCTCCGAGGGACACGAACATGCTTGCAAAGGTCTATTTTGGACGAGGACCTTGAATCCAGAGTCGGTCCGAGGATATTCTGTCGTGAATCCAACCCGACTACCCGTCCCACTTGGACCCTCCACAATGAAGTATGGCTTTCGAGCGCACGCTCGAGAATCTTGCTTCACCGTTTCCCACTTCGGAGAACCAGGAGAAGGGAAGCCAGCAAACGGACTCTGAAAGGTTGAAGGATGAAGGCGTCGGTTCTTGATCCTCAAACCTTCTACCTTTCGAAGTCTCCTTTCCTTTCCAGTTGTCGGGCAAATTCCCCTCCTAAAGGGGTCAAGGCCAAGATGCATCCAAACTGCGAATCTCCCGGCGGAGAGAACGCCGAGTTCACACCCACATCCTCCGATTCCAACTCGGATTTCTTCAAGGTACGTATACGCTTTCGGAAAGACGGCGATTTGCGTCTCGTGAGCCACCACGATCTGATGGGGTGTTTCGAACGTATGTTTCGTCGTGCCGAGATACCGTTCCGTTCGACCCAGGGTTTTCACCCGAAACCGCGAATGGTTTTCGCACTTTCGTTGTCGCTGGGGTTCGTTGGCTGCGAGGAAGTCCTGGAATTGGAACTGACCGAATCTCTGAATCCAGCAGACGTTCAAGGTCGTCTGGCACGTCAGTGCCCGGTTGGGTTGGAAGTACAGAGCGTCCGGGAAATTGGTCCACGGCAAAAAGCCGCGGTGAACCGGGTTGGGTATAGGGCCGAGGTGCCTCAAGAGCGAGTCCACGGAGTCGCTGAGAAGGTACAAGAATTTTTGTCCGTCCGAGACCATTGGATCGAGAGGACACGCCCCCAAGTTAGGCAGTTCAACCTGCGTCCGTTCGTCGATGAACTTGTGATGGGAGAGAATGGCCTTGAGATGGTGTTCTGGGTCAGTCAGAGCGCGGGGACGGCTCGGCCCGGCGAAGTCCTAGAAGTGTTAGGATTGCCCGATCCCAATGAAGCCGGATGGATTGTCGAACGGACGATGGTCGAGATTCACGACGAAATCGCAGAGGCCGAAAACGTTGCCCAGCGCCGTCCCGAAGGATTGGACGAAATCAAAGGCCAGCAGCCGACCAAAAAGACACAGAAGAAGAGAAAATCACCGAAACCGGTCAAGCCAACGAATTCGGAAGCGTTGTTGCCTGGGCCGCTTTCCTTTGATTCTTGATTTACACTCAGAGGTTTGGCGACGACCCTGTCGGAGTCAGGCCGACCAGAGAACATTCAGAGGTTTGGCGACGACCCTGTCGGAGTCAGACCGTCCAGAGAAAACCAGGAGGTTTGGTGACGACCTGTCGGAGTCAAACCGACCAGAGAAAACACCGTCAAAAAACGAGGACAATACATGAAGAAAGAAATGCTCATCAACGTGTTGCAACCGGAGGAATGCCGGATTGCGATTTTGGAAGACGGCGTGCTCGAAGAACTTTACGTCGAGCGCACGAGCCACGAAAGTTATGTCGGCAATATCTACAAGGGGCGGATCGTCAACATCGAGCCGAGTATCCAGGCTGCGTTCGTGGACTTTGGTGTTGGTCGCAATGGCTTCCTGCACGTTTCCGACGTCGAGCCTGCGTACTATCGACACCTCCTTGAACAGCAACAACCCAGGGAAAGCCGAAAACGTCGCGAGGGTGGTGGTCGCTCCAACAAGCGATCTGGAGTGAGCCGTCCGAATGTGGAGATTCCCAGGCCCGAGGCCCCACCGGAGGTCGTCGAAGTCGATGAGGACAGCGATCCGGAAGAAATCCTTTCGATCATCCCGTATGATCTCGGCGACGCTGATGTCATCCGGGTTGTGGATCCCAGTTTCGCGGGGAGCGAGACCGAACAAGACGAAGAAGTGACGGTCCACGATGACCACTCTCCCAGAGCGGAGATGGATTCAAGGTCTTTCTCCGATGGAGACGAGGAAGATCCCGAAGCAGAGATTGTCGAGGTCGATGAAACCGACGTCATTGATGATTATGCCGAGGATTTCGAGGAAGGAGACGTCGGAGCGGTCGAGACGCGAAGCTTTCGCGAAGACGAAGACAACGACACCCTCGACGCCGTTGGGGGAACCGAGACGAAAAAAACCGAGGAGTTCGCTCCCAAGCGAATTCAGTCCTTTGGCGCGGGCATCTTCGACGACGATTTCCCAGATCCGTACTCGGAGACACTCGAACAGGAAACGTCGAGCCGAGAACTGGACGACGAGAGTGATCCGTTGGCGGACCGGCTCGAGGGCGATTTGGTGTCTTCGGAAGTGGATGTCGACCAAGTCGAAAACCCATTTGCTTTTCTCCAGTCGTTTGCGATTGAGTACCTCGGTGCCGAATTTCAGCCTTCCGCACGGCAGGCCGCAACGGAGATCGTGGAGCTGAGTTTCGAGGCGTTGATCTTTCGGCAACCTGATACTCCGTTGTTTCCTCGAAGTTCCCGAGGAGAGGAGCCCAGGGACGAGTCAGCGGGCGATGTTGTCGAAACCGCCGATCTGGCCGAGACGTCGGAGGTCGCCGAGGAGTTTCCGGAAAGTGGCGTCGAGTTGGATTCGCGTGCGGCGGAAACGTCCGAGGTAGGCGGTTCGCTCGTTGAGGAAACGGCTGAGATGGTTGGTTTGGCTACGGAGGAACCTCAAGATCTGGTTGACTTGGTCGCCGAGGACGAAGTGCCGGTTGTCGAGTTCGCTCTGACTGAGGTCAAGGATCCGCAAGCCCTGCCCGACAATCCAGAAGAAGAAACGACGGACGATTCTGTGGGAGCGACTTCCGTCGCGGAAGCTCCCGCTGTGGAAGAAGAACTCGAAACGGAGAAGCCCAAGCGAAAAACACGCAAGAGGAAAACGACTGCGAAGAAGGCCAAGAAGAAATCCGAGGGAGACCAAGAAGAAGACGACGAGAGCAGCCAAGAAGAGTCTACCGAAGGCAATTCCGCCGCGGAAGTCAAGACCACGACGAAACGAAAACGTAGGTCTTCCAAGACCAAAACGAGTGAGGAAGAATCGGAAGACGACGCGGACGAAGGCGAGACCAAGCCGAAGAAGTCCCGCACCCGCAAGACCAAATCGACGCGGAAGAAGGCTTCTGACGAGGAAGAGACCAAGCCGAAGGCCAAAACCAGGACTCGTAAGAGTCGCACCAAAAAGGCCGAAGAAACTCCGAAGCCAAATCGCTCGGACGAAGAAAAGACAGAAGACACCAGCGTCAATGACATGGCGGTCGAGTCTTCGGGAGAAACGACGCAAACTTCCGAACCCGAGCCGCGAGACGACACTCCACCGCGTCCGATGGGTTCTGCGGAGCGGCGGACACGCGAAGACGACGAACCGATTACGGATTCGCTTGATCCGTTTCCTCCGGTAGATCCGAAGGAATCCGCTGAGGACTCCGACGGCGTGGCCGAAGGCGACTTCTCCGATCTCCAGGAAGACGGCTCGGAAGACCACGAAGATGGTTCGTTCGGAGACGATTCCGATGACGAACTCGTGGTCTCGGGAGAGGAGGACCTGAGCACTGAGGGGTCAGAGCAATCAGAAGACACCATGAACGATCCGTTCGGTGACTGGGATGACGAGGACGACGAAGAGACCACTTGGGAGAAGAAAGAAAATCTGACGTTCGACGATCTTTTTGGACCTGACCCTGGGGACGACCTCCCTCCTTCGGTTGAATGGGAGGAAGAAGACGATCTCGACGATGACCTCGTCGAAGAAGACGATTTGGACGACGACGAGGAAGACGACCTCGACGAGGAAGACGACCTCGACGACGATCCCTTCCCAATCGACGACGAGGACGACGAAGAGTATTCGTTCTCCGACGAGGATCTGAGTTTTTCCCTGGCCCAGTCAGAGGATGAAGACGAGGATGAGCTTGAGGACACGGTAGACGATTTGGACGAAGCGGACGACCTGGATCAGGGTGATGACGCTGAGGACGTTGAAACCGACGACGGTTCGAAACTCGTGCAAGAGACGGCCCGGTCAACACAAGGCGAGGAGACTGGCGAGCACGAAGAACCGTCTCGGGGACGGAGTCGGAACGGTCGGTCGAGGCGAGAACGATCGCGGAATGGTAAGAGGGGCGACCGCGAAACGGATGAGTCACAGAATTTAACGGCAGACGCGTTAGACGACCAACGGCCTGCGGGCCGGTCGTCAGACCAGTCGTTTGACGAGGACGATCTGGACGACGATTTCGATGATTACGACCCGGATCAATCATCGCGTCGGTCGCGTGACCGTCGTGGTCGCCGGTCCAAGGGGTCTGGCGGCGGCAGGCGGTCGGGTGCCGGTCGTCCCAAACCGGCCATCCAGGACATCTTCAAACGCGGTCAGGAAGTTCTCGTTCAGGTCATCAAGGAAGGCATCGGGACGAAGGGACCGACGCTGAGTACGTACATCAGCATCGCGGGGCGATATTTGGTCCTGATGCCTGGGCTGAACCGCATAGGCGTTTCTCGCAAGATCACCGACGAGGAAAAACGCCGCAAACTCCGGGACATCCTGAGCGAGCTCAAGCCACCGAAGGGCCTTGGGTTCATCATCCGGACGGCTGGCTTGGACCGGACGAAGAAGGAGCTTCAGCGCGACTTGGCGTACCTATCGCGTCTGTGGCAAGTCGTCGTTCGGCGAATCCGCAAGCTCAAGTCGCCGACCGAAATTTATCAGGAAAGCGACATGATCACGCGGACGATCCGGGATACGTACACGTCGGACATTCAGTCGATCGTTGTGGACGAACCGCGTTCGTTTGAACACGCGCAGGAGTTTTTGCAGATCGTGATGCCGAGGTACGCCAATCGTATCAAGCTCTACACCGACAAGGTGCCGATGTTCCAGCAGTACCGCATCGAGGACGAGATCAACAAGATTCACAAGCGGCACGTGCCGTTACCCAACGGTGGATCGATCGTGATCGACCAGACCGAGGCGTTGGTCGCGATCGACGTCAATAGCGGTAACTTCCGTGTTGATAATAATGCCGAGGAGACGGCTTACCACATGAACTTGTTGGCGGCCCGAGAAATCGCTCGTCAGTTGCGGCTTCGTGACCTTGGTGGAGTCATCGTCAACGACTTCATCGACATGCGTGAGGAGAAACACAGGCGAAGCGTGGAAAAGGCGTTGCGTGATGCGGTTCGACGCGATCGGGCGCGTACGAAGATTTTGAAAATCTCTCAGTTCGGGATCATCGAGATGACTCGGCAACGGATTCGTCCGTCGCTCAAGCGTAGCGTGTACCACGACTGTCCGCACTGTACCGGGTCTGGGCAGGTCAAGACGAGCGAGAGCATGAGCATCGACGTCATGCGGATGATCCAACACGCAGCCACGTTCGAGAATATCAACTACATCACGATCCGGGTCCAGGAAGAGGTTGCGGCTTCCTTGCTCAACCGGAAACGGCGGGAGATTAGCCGGATCGAAGAGTCGTCCGGCGCGCGGGTGCAAATTAGCGGAATTGCTGGCACCGAGCCGGAGTTCTTAGAGTTTCTGTGCTACGACAACAATAACAACGAAATTCGGTTCCTCCCGATGGAGTCCCCTCGGCCACCACGTCGGCGATATGGATCGTAGGAGCCAGGTGAAAAGGTGAAAGGAACCGGGGATTCTTTCCTGGTTCCTTTCGCTTGCCTGCCGATCTTTCGTTCGAGACATCTCTGTTCGCAATTTCATCCTATTTTTGGAACACCTTGCCGATGTCGGGCGTTATGCCAGGGAGTGTCGCAGTCCGTTTTGTGTTGCGATTTCCGCCTACGTTAACACCACGAGTTTCGGGCAATGTTTTCGAATTTCCTGGAGATGATCCCGAGCGAGCCAATCGCCCCGGAGATCGAGGATTTCCAGAGCCGGAAACTTCTTGACGTGTTGGCCGATGTTTTCGCTGTGGCTGCTGCCAGGTAGTTTCAAGTAAGTGATGCCTTGAAATTTAGTTAGAGCTTGCCAGATTCGCGAAGGTCGTCCGTAACCCACCTCCAGAGCTTTGACGTGTTTGAGTTTTGAAAGTGCGTGGATGGCAGCCGCTCCGGGAGACCCCGGTAGGGTTAACCGCTCGACGTTGGGGCAACGCTCGACGATGATTTTCGCGCTTTGTTTAGGGAGCACACCTAGCCCTGCCCAGTACGAGTTGAGGAACTCCAAGGCCCTGAGTCCAGGGAGGGGAGGGAGTTGATCCCAGTCGGTTTGGTCTTCGCTACCCACGAGCCGGAGTTCCTGAAGGTTTGGAAACTGTTTGAGGTTCCCCAACCCGGTAAGGCGTCGTTGGTTTCGGTGGACGTGCAGACACTGTAGCTTCGTCAGCGTTGGCAATGCGCTGAGGGAAAGAGGCGAGTCTGATGGAGAGCCAGTGGCCGACAAGGTGAGTCGTTCCAACTTCGGTAGCTGGTCCAGGCAGGCCACGTCTTCTTCGGTTCGCCAATGACGCATCGAGAGTTCGCGAAGGTTGGGCCACTTCGGAAACACGCAGGGAGCTGGGTCGTGTACGGCGAGGGAGGTGTTGAGGAAGAAGCGAAATTTTCGCAGCTTTGTCAACGATTCGAGCTGGAGCCAGCTTTCGGTCGTCAGGCCGAAGACCTGCCCGAGGTCGAGTTCTTCGAGGGTCTTGAATTTTCGCAGGACTCGGACAGCATTGCCCGTGATGCCGTGTTCGAAATGGAGTTGTCGGAGGTGTGGAAACGCCGGCAAGGATTCGGCCTCGGGTTCGGAGACGAAATGGTCCTGGCTGTACAATTTTAGTGAGCGTAGTTGTTCCATGGTCTCGAGCGGTGCGAAGGCGGTCTTCGAACGAATCCCGGGATACGAACAACGCAGCTTTCGCACGTTGGCATAATGGGCGATCTCGTTGATTTCGTTTTGTCGAAGTAAGGCTCGGTTTGTGCGACGGATTTCCGCCGTTCTTTGGACAAGATCGGGTGGTAATTGTTCGGCGATCCCGGCTCGAAGTCGGTCTCCTGCCCAGGCCACCCAGCCGATGTGTTGTTTGTGTTGGTCCCACCAAGTTACTGCGTGCGGTTGGAGAAAGGATTCGGGAGAGCCTTCGAGAGCCAAGAAGCCGCGTTGCCACAGAAGCCGCCCCGATTTGTATCGGTGTGTCTTCCAGGCCTCACGGTGTTTGCGGATCAACTGTTCGCGGCGTTTTCGCAACTCGTGGAGTTTTGGGGCGATGTCTTCGGCTTCGTGTGTAGGCAGTTCGCACTCGATGCGGATGCGCTCGGCCCAGTCGGGATCGCCGTTTTCTTCGAGCCAGTCGGCGTAAACGAGGCGCGGGGTGTCGTCGTCAGGGTTGTCGAGAATGGCCTGGAAGAGAGAGTCGTTCGTCATTGCTGGTCCTACACAGAATTGTTGGAGAGTGTCTCGCAAGATGGACACAGGGATATGTTGGTTCGTTCGCGATGAATGTGCAAAGTCCGTTGGGTGATTTTCAGCGCGGTGGTGAATGGTGGAAGAAAGGCTCCATCGTCAAGTCCACCAGAACGCCGCGATGCGGGAGACCGTTACCAATAATCTCTATTGTGTATTTCGTTGGGGAGGGCGTCGGCTTGAGGGCGAGTTTGGGTTTTCTTTTGGGATTTGCACCTTCGGACCAAAGGTCAAAGCAAAGATATCCAAGTGGCGGGTGGTTGCGGTGCCAAAGAAAAGGCCCCGCTCAGTAGCGACTGGTGAGGGCCTTGTCGGTTGAGGTTTATTCGAGATGGTCGATCACAGGCGTTTTCGGACGGCGTCGGCGACGTCTGGGTCGGGTATGGTTTGGATGAGTTGCTTGAGCTGCTTGCGGATTTGGGCCGTTTGGGGCGGGCAGACTTTTGCGTCGAATTCGACGTCGGCAAATTCCTTGAGGCGGAGTTTTCTTTCGAGTTGGTATCCGAGTTTGCTCTTTTCGTCGGACTGGACGTCGGGTGCGTCTTTGGCGAAGTCTTGGAGTTTTTTCGCCATGCGGAGTAGTTCTCTGCCTTCACGGACGTTGAAGAGGAAGTGTCTTGTGTTGGGATCGTTCGTGGCTACGCTGACGAGAGTGAGGAGGTCCTTGTCGAGAACTGCTCCGGCGTAGTTCAGGGCGGAAGTCAATTTTTTGGCGAGAATGTCGGACTGAATGATCCGAGCGTAGAATTTTGGTCGGTCGGCATCGGCGATTTTTCTACCGACCATTGGGTTGTTTTCGAAGGTCAGTGCTTTCTTGTATAGTTCGGCGGCCTTGGCATGTTCTCCCTGATCCCAAAGTTGGTCCGCACGGTCGACGTCTGTTTGCATCGATAATGCTTTTGTCACGTTTCCATAGCAGCCGAGAATCAGGCCAATCACGCCGACCGAAATCGTCCCAAATACAACATACGACAACCAAGATGCCTTTGCTATGTTCGTCATCCTCACACCTGTTTGAAAAAGTTAAAGGGGAAAGTGTGCTCGGACGGGATTCACTCATCGGAGGAACGTCTTCGGTGTCCAGAAGAATTCCATGGGAAGTCTAGCTTGAGTGACGAGGTTGTGCAAAGTAATAGAATGAGTTTCTTTGACATATTGTGGTCCGGTGATCATCCCTGGAAATGGAACACGTAATGATCCGAACTGCCAAGCCCAGCGACGTGCCTGTCATTTGCCAACTGATTCGAGATTTGGCTGAGTATGAACGGCTATCCCACGAAGTCGTTCTCTCCGAAGAGAAGGTGAAGGAACATTTGTTCAGAGAGCGACCTTACGCCGAAGTGTTGTTGGCCGAGGAGGAAACCGAGGTCGTTGGGTTTGCTTTGTTTTTCTACAACTATTCGACGTTCCTGGGAAAGCCGGGACTTTATTTGGAAGACCTGTTCGTGAAGCCCGCAAACCGAGGCAAGGGACATGGCAAGAAGCTGCTGACGGCGCTGGCAAAACTCGCCGTCGAGCGAGATTGTGGGCGCATGGAGTGGGCCGTGTTGGATTGGAACGAGCCGTCGATACAGTTCTACAAGGGGCTCGGAGCTGGGACGATGGACGAGTGGACGACGTATCGGTTGACCGGGGAGGCGTTGGTGCAGGCGGGGGAGATGTTTGGGGGCGAGATCAACAAGGGATAATGTAACTTTCACCAATCGGAGAACGACCATGATAAAGGAATGCTTGGCCCTTGGATTTTGGATTGGGGTGACGGTTTTGGGCCTGGCGCGACAGCCCAAAGCTATGCTGAAAGGGGACAAAGGACTCGTGCTCTGTGTGGCCTTCAGCCTCGATGGCAAGACACTTGCTTCGGAAAGTTTTGACAAGACGATCAAACTTTGGGATGTGTCAAAGTGGACGGCCAAGCGGAGACGGTGATTGTACCCACGAGCAGTTTGCTCTCGGTGGTGGCGTTGCCAGTGGAAATTGCCAAAGGTTTGGAGGTTGAAGTGCTTTGCGGACCTATGTCTTTTTCTATATCGGACTTTCGATTTTGAGGTGAGATATTTGAGTTTGGTCTCCGAATGGTTATGAATTGTTCCGAACACTCAACGTTAGCCGAATCGAGAACCCCGAATTGCGCCATGGATGAGTGGGTTCCAAAATGGACCCCGATAACCATGTGTAAGCTGGTTGGCCCAAGAACTCGGCGTCTTGATCAGGATGGCTTCCGACACGCGGGCTCTCGGGGTCTATTCGGATGTCTCCCTGTGTACTGTACACGAGCAAGACTTGTTTGGTTGGATCGCCAGGATAAACGGTCAGTTGATAGTATTGGATGTCCACGCGTCTTTCATCTAACAGCCGGAACTGCGAAATCGTAATTCGAGTTCGAATGCTCTGATTTCTGGCCATCTCTTCATTGGGACAATGTTGGACGATGTCGCGAAGTTCTGTCTCCAAGGCTTCGCGAATTGTTGTCCTTTCTCGATCCGCTCGTACCCCATATTCCGGACCAAGAAAACGTACCGAATGCGTAATGTCCGTGGATCAACAAATTGGACAATTTCATGACCGAAAGGTATCTGGATTGGTTGAGTTATCGAGTAAACTTCCACACACATCTGAATTTTCTGGGCGGTAGGTGGAAATTAAACTCCGTTCGTTTTGATCCCGCAAGTTTTGGAATGCCACGAGCCCTTCTCGAGATAGGATCACTTGGACGGTCGGATGAATAAGAGTCGTGTTTGTTTTGGTTCTTTGGGTTCCGTGGGTTTCCAACCACGGCCAGGATCTATCGCTCCTTCGGGGCTGAAAATCAAAAACACGACACTTGTTTAGCCGAATACCCTCGTGATCCTTCCGGTTCCTAAATCCTTCTCCCCCAAGGAGAAGGATTTTGAAAACACTTCGGCCCTTCTGAACGGATTCAAGCTGAGGGGAAAGCTTATGGTTTCCAATGGAACTCAGTTTAGTTCGTCTTGTTGTTTTCTTTTCCGTGAGTTCTTGGCTCTTCCTTGGGGATCACAGGGATGACTTGGTTCCCAAGAACTCGTCGGAGTGCTCGGTCGGGCCGTTCTCGCATTTCTTTCCATTCTTCGTGGATTTGTTCTTCGGTCAGGCCCGCAAAATCGTTCTTTATGATGAACTTGTGGGTCCAGTCTCGCTGAAGTGAATTTCCTCAAACGACTCGACACTCCGATGCCCATGTCCTTCTTCGACGGGCTTATTTTCGGGCCGCAGTAACAACACCGTTTGAAACCCAGCTTCTTTGGCGGCGTCGAGTTCAGCCACGATGTCGCTGCAAAAGAGGATTTCGTTCGGCGGCAGGTCCATGGCCTGGGCGATCTTGGTGTAGCTGGCGGCTTCTTTCTTGGGGCCGGTGGTGGTGTCGTAGTGGCCCTGAAAACACGAAAGCAAGTCGCCGTGTTCGGTGTGGCCGAAGAATAGTTTTTGGGCCGTGATGCTACCCGAAGAATAAATCCGGACGTCGAGTCCTTTTTCGTTCCAGGTTTTCAACCGGTCGGGGACGTCGTCAAAGACGTGCGAACGGAGTTGTCCACCGAGGAACCCGTCTTTCCAGATGAGTCCTTGCAGTTCTTTGAGTCCCGTGGCTTTGACGTCACCGTCCATTAACCGATGGACTTCGGCAACGACTTTTGCGCGGGCTTCGGTGGGAAACGATTCACCGACCCACTCGGGCAACGAAGGTGCACCAGCGTCCTTGGCGATTTGTTCGCAGGCTGCTTGGGTTTCGGGAGCGTCCCACTGCTGGCTCAGGAATTCGGTAACGTGTTCTCGGGCGTAAGGGAAGAGCACGTCGAAAACGTAGCTGACCGACGACGTGGTTCCCTCGATGTCCAACAAGATGCCTTTTCCGGAGAAGAGAATCATGGGTTTACCACACCAGAGATGTTGGCGTCTTTCGTTGGCAGGTAATTGGGCCCGAAGCACAGTGGTTGGTAGTTGGTGTCGACGCCGCTTTCGGTGTAATGCGGGACCCATCCGGACTTGTCGAGGAACAAGCGGATGGCTCGGATTCGTCGGTCGTCACAAAGGTCGAACCAGTGTTTGATTCCGGCGGGGACGTTGATCAAATCGCCCTGTTCGAGTTGCAGACCGAAGATCGGTCCGTTTTCGGGATTGATGTGGAAGACGCCGCTGCCGCCGACGATGAAACGAACCTCGTCTTCGGAGTGCGTGTGTTCGCTGCGGAACTTGTCGAGCATTTTTTCCAGGTCGGGAATGGCCGGGGTCACGTTGACGACGTCCGCCGTGACGTAGCCGCCTTGTTGCTTCAGTCGCTCGATTTCCGGACCGTAGGCTTCGAGGATTTCTTCGTCGGTGGCTTCGGCTTTCAAGCGGCCTTCGACTTCCCATTGTTCGTACTGAATCCCGAAAGGCTTGAGAAATTCGGTGATGGCTTCGGGGGAATCGATTTCACGATTTTCGTCTTGGATGCGGATATGTGCCATTCTTGCTTCCTCTTTGTGAATCGGCTTTTCTTTTGGGGGTCAAAGTGTCTGGGCGGGATTCGAGAGGGCGCGTCTTCCCAACAATGAAAGGCACCACACCACCGGTTGTTGGGAAAGACGCCTCGTAGCAGTTAGTATCTGAGTTCGCCGACGTTTTGCAACCTTTTGGACTGATTTGTGAAGTAATGAAGTGTGTCTCTGGATTTTTGAATTCTATGTTCGTTGTAGGTATTCGGGAGTGTGTACAGAACTGCGGCCCAGAAAACGTACACGCGGGCGAGAGGGACCTATGGCAGAAATGAAAACGTACACACGAACTGCGTGGACCTACGATGTCCCGGCAACTTCAAATTCCAAAAATGAGAGGAGCACCCGACGATTTTTGTGAAAATAACACGGCGTTCAATCCTATTATATTATGAGGAGATGCGCGCAAGGACGGTCCAAAAACTCGAAAATGAACCAAAATGGCGATTTTTCGAGGGTCGTTTTCCATAAACAATTGATATTTAAAGACATGCGAAAATCGAGAGGTGTCAAAAAGGTGCAATTTAGGCGCAGGTTTAGTGCAAGAAAGGCGCAGGTTTGGTGCAGTTTTAGCGCAGTTTTCTGTCATTTTTGGGTAGGTTTTTGTCACCAAGTTGTGGGGCCGGAGGTTTGGAGGAAATCTGGGTGGGCGTAATTTTGAAAAAAAATTCTGCAATCGAAGTGCAGGCACCTGGCTTGTTGGCTAAACCCGGTTTCCATGGAAACTGTGAGTTTCGGAGTTCCTGGAGTCTCACATCCTACTGATGACTTCGCTGCTAATGAAACTGACAGAGCGAGGCGGAGAAAGCGAAACTGATAGCCTTACGCCAGAGTGCAGCTCACGCGTCGCGTGAGCTACGAAGCAGGTAAAGCCGACCGGGTCCATAACAAAAACCGGAGAGTCCTTTCGTTTGCTCTCTCAATCAAACACCAACGCCATGCCTGAAAACGACATTCCGCAAAACTCCCCTGACGAGCTCGTCGCCAGTTTCGAGGTCCTAAACACGTCGGAGGAACCTGCCGAGGAACCTCGGGAACGTCCCAAATCGTCGATTCCCGACGACCCCGAAACTCCGCCGGCTCCCAAACGAATCATCGAAGCGTTGTTGTTCGTTGGCGGTCCGCCGCTCACGAGCGAACAAGCGGCCAACGTGATTCGGAATATGAGTCCGGAGCAATTCCAGCACGCCATCGACGAACTGAACCACGAATACAAAAGCCAAGCTCGGCCTTATGGTGTCCATCGTTCTGGCGGCGGGTATGTGCTGCGGCTCAATAAACGCTATCGGAACGTCATCGAACGCCTTCACGGCGGTGTCCGAGAAGCTCAACTTTCCCAGGCAGCGATCGATGTGTTATCGTTAGTGGCTTACCGTCAACCGACGACGAAACAAGAAGTCGATAGCTTGCGCGGTATCGAATCGTCCAGCGTGCTACGGCAACTCGTGCGGCGAGGACTCATTGCCGTCGCCTGGCGTGGTCAATCGGGGCAAGAAGAAGTCGCTTACGGAACCACGCCACGATTCCTCGAACTGTTTGGGCTCGTTAGCCTTGACGATTTGCCACGCACCCACAATGTTCAAGAAATTTGATATCGTTTTCTGGGAGGTGACCCATTAAAGGACCCGCAAGCCGAGCCAAGTTTGACGTTCGTCGCTTCTGGAAATGCATCGAATGTGGCCGTCGTGGTTGGACAGCGGGAAGCGTGACGACCCACCCATGTCCGACTTGCACGAAGCCCGACGCGGAAATCATTTGGATGCAACTTCTCGAAGGTCCCTCCAAATCGAGCGACGAACCACAACCTCAGGCCAACGGCAAAGCCAAGAAGAAGGACAAAAACGGAAAGAAATGAGCCAAGGATGAACGACGCCTGGGATCAAGAACCGTTCGACGATTGGGACGTCGTGGAGGAACGACCCGGACGCGGGAACCCGATCCCACGTTGGCTTACGGTCTGGAGGAACGTGGCGAGTGGGATCGTTTGTTTGGTGGCGGTAAGTCTTCTCGTTGTTTCTTTCGTCGGAACGTTGATCGCCAGTTACGACATATGGACCAACCAGTCGCAAGGTGCTGAGACCGGTTTGCTCGGTGCGTTCTTTTTTGTGCTGCTTGGCGTGTTCCTGCTTTTCCTGGAATGGCGATTTGTCATTTGCGGGCACTACAAAGCTGGCCACGGCCTCGGAAACGCATTCCTGTTGTTGGGGGGAACAATGTTGTTCCCAGTGGTGTCGATTTTGGTGGTGTTCGGCCTCGCCAAGTTTGACGAAGTCGACTGGCTTGGGCTTGGATATCTGTCGGGTGTGGGTTTTGTGTTCTTGTTTTTGGGACTTGGGCACGTCTTGTGGGCTTGGAAGAAGAGGAAACAATCGCAGTGACACCCAAGCATCATGAATGGAATCACGCGTTGGAACACCGGGAACGCTTCGATGATTGGAGCGTCGTGGTGGAACGACCGATCACTTCGGAAATCAGAATCGATTGGTTAAGAGGTGGGTGGGCCAGTGGCATTGCCTTTGTGTACCTTTTTTCGGAGTCTGGCCACCTGGTCGGAGCCTCGGAACTTCCCCGATGAGATGAACAATGAATGACACTCCTCGTTACGCGCCGGATACCTCTTTCCCACCCTATTCCTATGTCTGTGGTGAATTCCCACATCCTGAGAGTGATCCAAATGGACACAGCCACGGCCACGAAAGGCCAACAGCCGATCCGATCGACCAAACCAACTGGCAAGAGAATGTAACGTATCTCGCAGCCATCGATCTGTTCAACCACGGATACTATTGGGAAGCGCACGAGTCCTGGGAATCGCTTTGGCACGCCGTCGGGCGAACGGGGGCGATTGCGTCCTTCTTGAAGGGGTTGATTCGGTTGGCTGCAGCCGGAGTGAAAGTTCGCGAAGAACGTCCTGTGGGCGTCAACAATCACGCCAAGCGTGCTGCCGAACTTTTCGACGAGGCCAACAAAGAACTCGGTGATCCGGGTTCGATCCTGGGGCTCAATCCGCATGAGTTGATTGACCACGCCAACGCCACCCGCGAACACCCACCTTCGCGGAAGCAGCCGAAAGGAACTCCCGTCGAGGTGGTGTTGGATTTTCGGCTTGAGGTTCGAGACCACGACTGAAGCCTGAGGCTGGGAACGGCCTTTGGAAAGGCCCGGACAGAAGCCGCCCATGGGACTTGGGTTACCGCCAGAGCGGATTCTCGCAAGTGCGAGTGTGTGTTTGGTGGCGGTCTGTTGGTTGTATCAATCGACATGGCTATTTGTGTTCGCGGGGACCCCAACGCGAGGCTTGGAGTGGTCCCGCGATCTACAAGGAGGCTTTCGGACACATTCCCAAGGATTGGACTTCGAGCGATGTGCGCCCGAGTAAATCCAGGAGCCTTGTACGACGCCCGCGAGTATATTGTCTGTATAATCGAGTTTAAGACAGACAACGTTCGACATATCCGAATTTTCGAGTGACCGGACTTTGAGAATGTGTGAGTCTGAGGCGGCTGACTTTTCTGGGTTCCGCCCGAACAAACTGAGGGGTGCGGGAGATGGACGACAGCGAAGAAGCCCTGGTCGAGCGGCTCAGGGCAGGCGAGGAGGCTGTTCTCGCGGAGTTGTTCTCGCTGCACCGGGACCGACTCTGGCGAATGCTCAATTTCCGGATGGACCGCCGCCTTGCCGGTCGGGTCGACGCCGAGGACATTCTTCAGGAAGCCTATCTCAGCGCCAGTGGGCGTATCGAACATTATCGCAAAGAAGAATCGATGTCGTTCTTCGTGTGGCTGCGGCTCATTGTCAATCAAACACTCATTGACGTACATCGGCGGCACATTGGGGCCGAAATGCGAGATGCCAATCGAGAAGTTTCGCTCCATCACAAGGGCAATGCCCAATCTACTTCGATGTCTCTTGCTGCGAAATTACTCGGCAACATAACCAGCCCCAGTCAAGCAGCCGTTCGAGAAGAAACTTCTGCCCAACTCGAGCGAGCGATCGCTTCGATGGATACAATAGATCAGGAAGTGTTAGCGTTGCGACACTTCGAAGACTTGACCAACAGCGAAGTTGCCGAAGTCTTGGGGATTGCCCAAACGGCGGCCAGCAATCGATACGTCCGCGCCCTGGCAAGGCTGAAGGACATTCTCGCCAAGATTCCCGGATTCCTGGACTCCTAATACTACAGCGCTACGGTGATCGATTTTGAGATCGGTTTTTCTTCTTTT
>CAYRFQ010000047.1:0-53300 GCA_964423615.1 uncultured Alcaligenaceae bacterium
TGCGCACGCTGTGTCTACCTTGTTTGCGAAGAATAAGTGCAAAACTCTAGTCTGATGGGATCCATACAACTTGGCCGAAACCGTGTTGCCGTTCTTGGAGACGGATTCGATGATGGCGGCGTGTCCGAACCATGTTCCGCCTGGTCGTTTCATCCAATATTGTACGAAGTCGCCAGGTTTCGCCTGAGTGGGAGAGACGATTTTTCCTCGACCCATCGAGACCAAGGCGTGTTGGATGCCTTTCGTCCTCGGATCCTCGTTCTGGATGAGTTTGGGCAGCCGTTTGCGCTCCGTCGCCGAGAGATTCGAGATGTAGATCCTGCTTCGCATTTTGCGAGATAAGGATTTGTTGGTGGCTCGCTCGACGACAGCTCCCACAAACTGCACGCAGTTGAGCTGCTTCTTTTTCGCGTTGGTGCCGTAGGTCCAACCTTTGTACTTGGTCTTGGCGAGGTGTTTTGCGATCGCGAGAGGTTTCGGTGTGTCTGAGTCCGGTTCCAAAACGACGCGGGCGTTCGAAAGGTTTCCGGCGATACTCAAGACGACTGTGAGTGTCGAAAGGCAAAACGTTTCCATCATTGTGTCCCATTGAGAACCGTTAAGGCAACCCGGCGCTTTTGCGCACGATCCACTCCATGGTGACGAAGACGAGAAACACTCCGAGGACGTACCACGTCAGTACTCCATCTCGCCACAGTTTCCTTTCGACGCGTTTCTGTCGCGGACTCATTCGGTTTTCCAACAAGCTCAACACTCGCTCGGTTTCGGACAACGTGATCGTTTCGCCACCAGTCGTTTTCGCCAGGGATTCCAACAACTCGGTGTTGCCGTCGAGGCGAGCCTTTTCGGTGTCTGGTGGGGAGAGGACCACGAACGTGTTGTCTTGATCAGTTGGGGACGTTTTCGCGAGTTTGAGCCGTTTGAGTTCGTCGGTGTACCCTGGGATATCGATCTCGATGTGGTAGTTCCCAGTGTTGATGCCTTTCTTTCCTTCGAAAAACCGGGTATTGGGTTTTTGTTTGAGAATGATCGAATCGACGAGTTTTTTCGGATCGTTTTTGTTGTAGATGTTGGCCCGAACCGATTCTGGTAATTTCTCGACGAGACTGCTGAGTCGGGCCACAATTTCCACATCCTCGCCCTTGGTGTAGACCGGTTGTTGGCTGCCATACCGGACATACTTGTTTCCCGAGGGAAGTAGTTTACCAGCGGCGGCCCACCGGATCACTTGTCCCCAAAACGTGTGGTGATACAGATCGCCGACGCGAAAACGCCATCGCCACGTACTATCCACGCCAAGGTAAAGCACGCGACCAAAACCGTAGTTTTGCAGCACCAAAACCGAGTGTTCGCGTGCCGTTTCCTCACTCGTTTTCTCGGCGTTCGTGTTAAGGCCCAGTTCGGAAGGTCTGGCATATCCCAGAGTCTTTGCGCCGGGCTTGGCCTCACCGATTACGGCCCAATAATGCGGGCGGAGGCTCGCCCATCGCCGTGCATTGACGTCGTCTTTCGGATGGAGCCTAAGGAAGGGGCGAGCCCCACCGTCGATGGTCTTGGTGAGGCGGAAGCCTTTCTTGGAGCGGACCTCTCGCATCTTCTCCATGGGAAACAGTTTCGCCAGAGGATCGTCGGGAGTTTTGACGAACTCCAACGGCATCCAACGTTTTCCCGGAATCACAACAAGTGTGCCGCCGTGGTCTCCGACATACGCGGCAATCCGTTTTCGGTCGTCAACACTCAATACCTCGGGTGAAACGTCGCCAAGGACGATGCACTCGTAGTCGAGAATCGGGTCGGGAGCTTCCTTGACCGTCCACGGTGGAAACTGGAGAGCCGGGTGGTCGATTTTTTTGAGTTCGGCCTCCGAAACGGCCTTGATGCGTGGTTGGACGAACAACACCGAGTCGGGCTCGATCGTCTTGTCTCTCTCCAGTGCGCTGGCCAAATAGTGATACTCCCATCGAGCATCACTCTCGACGAGGAGAACTCTGGCTCGATCCTTCGCGACGCGTAGGAAGGCGTGAGCCGTGTTGTTGGCCTTCGAGACCTCCGTCACGGTTTTGTCCTTGAGCCGAACACGCACGGTGATCTTCTGACGACCCGATTTCGGTATCTTCGCTGACAGTGGGATGTCATAGATGTTCGTTTGCGGAGACTTAGGCGAAACGACCTTTTTCTTGGTGACGAGGACCTTTTTCTCGTGGAGCAACTCGACGATGACTTCCTGCCTGACCATGCCACTCACGAGGACTTTGGCGGTCACCTGGGCTTCGGTCCCTTTTGGCACGTCGTTTGGCGGGACAACGACAGCAACAACAGAAACGTCTTTCGGGCCTTCCTTGGGGGCCACGAGGACTGGAAAAATGGGGACGTTTTGCCGCCCGAGGTTGTCGGTTTGTTTCAACAGAGCGGGTTCGGTATTCGTTCGTGGGGCCTGATTGTGTTGCCCGTCGCTCAACAGTACGATTCCGAGGAGGTCTGCTTCCCCGCTTGGGTTTTCCAGAGCGTACCGGAGCGGATGACGCAAGTCTGTCGATCGGCCGACAGAGATTTTTTTCGGTCGTTTCGCTTCCTCGATCTTTTTCGTCGGGAGGGTCCACGATGCGTTATCGAATCCGATGATTTCGACTTCATGCTTGCGGGTGAGTTGTTCGATCAACGGTGTGGCCTGGCCTTCGAGGACCTTCAACGCAAGGTCGCGCCGGGTGCTCAGGTCCATCTGTTTGAGGATTTGATCGTGGAGTTGTTTCTGTTGCCTGCCCTCGAGGCTTGGGGGCCAATTCGGGGCCTGTTTTGATTTTTCGTAGTGCCGTATCCACTCATCGAGTAACGAATCGACGGGCAGTTTGGTTTCTGGATAAAGTTCTAACGATTGCGCGATCCGCAATTTTTCCAGGGAAGATCGTTGTGCGTCGGTGAGGTCCATGCTCTCCGAATGATCGACCGCCACCAGGACCCGTGTTGGTCGTTCCTCGGATTCGGTCTTCGTGAAACTCGGTTGCCACATCACAATCGTCCACAGCAGGAACACAACGACCAAGCGGAACGTCAAAAGCGTCACCGCGGTGACGCTTTTGACGAGTCGCAACTCGGAGACGTAGAGCCAAACGAGTAGGAAGCACGGAATCAACAGAAACAATGCGATCGTGGTACATTGCAAGACCAAACCGAGCGAAGCATAGCGAGGATGGGTCAACAGGACCCATTCACCCAAAGGCACAGACAAGGAAGGTATCGACATGATCGTTGGCACTCAGCAGGAAGAAACTGCGGAAGAACAACTTCAAGATTTCTCGATGAAAACGAAAGTCGTTGGGGTTCGCAACCCAAAATCCGTATTATCAAATAGGATCCTGACGACGGAAAGGGCGAAAAGGGTTCCCCGCGGCCATTCCGAGAAACTTCGAATTCGCGGCGTGATGGTATACGTCTACCTGTAAAGACTCATCCGTCTGCACAAACAGGTTCGAATTGTCAAACACAGGTTCACTAATCGAGAGGAGCCTCCATGTTACGTTGCACGATGCTGATTGCCGTATTGTTGTCGCTTCCGTTGGCCTCGCTGAGCAGAGCCGAGCGGACTTCCAACAAGTCTTCCGAGACGAAAGTCCTGCGAGTCGGTGCTGTCGCCTACGGGCCATCGGTCGTGACTATATTTCAGGGTATCAAGCGGTACTTGAACAGCAAAGGATTGGCGAGCGATTACGTTCTCTATTCGAATTACGACGCCCTCGTCCGAGCCCTCCATCAAGGTGAGGTCGACGTTGCCTGGAACACTCCGTTGGCCCACGCCCAGTTCCACGTTCAAGCGAACGGCAAGTCCAAGACGCTCGTCATGCGAGACATCGACCGCGGATTCCAATCGGTGTTGATCGCTCGTAAGGACGCGAATGTCAAGGCCCTGGAAGATTTGAAAGGGAAGACCCTTGTGCTCGGGAGCCGTCAAGCCGCCGAAGCCACGGTTTTGCCGAAATACTATCTTGCGAAGCAAGGTTTCACATTCGACAACGTCAAGTTGCTCCGACTCGACGTCAAAAAAGATTGGGACGGCTGCCCTTGTTACAGTCCAGCCTCGGTGTTGCAATCGGTCGTGAAAGGCTACGGACAAACAGGGATTATCTCGATGAGCCTTTGGAAGCGGATGCCGAAGAAAACGAAAAACCAACTTCGGCTCATTTGGGCCTCGCCGAAGTACAGCCACTGCGTCTTCACGGCACGCGAAGATCTCGATTCCAAACGGGCCAAGATGTTTACCGACATCATGACCAGCATGAGTGCTACTGATTCGCACACTGCCGACGTCATGCGTTTGGAAGGTTGCAAGAAATGGCTGCCTGGCCAACAGGCTGGGTTCGAAGACTTGGTCAAGGCTTTGCAACAGGACAACTAAGGCTCGGTCACAAACCGCAACGGGGCAGGTTGACGTCCCAGCGAGCGAACACCTTTCGCTTACGACTTCATCGCTGGGCGAGTCCCGTTTCATTCGAAATCGGCATCGCTTGTCACACCTATCCTCGAATCAGAAAAGCCAGTTCGTTTGGGTAGTTTTGTGGGGTGCGACAAGGAACTTGTGGCGATGGCACACCAGGTCTTTTTGTGGCGTGCCATCGCTGCCTTGGTTCTCCAGGTCGAGTACACCTCCGAAAGACCAGAAACTTGGATGAACTACTGCTTATCCGGGGACGACTGCAACGGAATGTCCATCAACCCATACTTTTTCATCTTCTTGTAGAGCGTAACTCGGCTGATCCCAAGCATGGCGGCAGCACGGGAACGACTGTATCCGTTTTCGCGAAGGGCTCGCTGGACGGCGTTGCGTTCACTGGCCTCTCTTTGTTGATCCCACATCGTCGCGTTCGTGTCGTCGGTCGTTTCAGGAACGGTCGTTTCGGTGTGGTCACGAATGGGGTCGGGAAGATGTTCGAACAGCAGTTCGGGGCCATCGGACAGCAGCACGGCGTGTTGGATGGCGTTCTCGAGTTGGCGGATGTTGCCTGGCCAGGGATACGTTTCGAGAGCGGCCAGAGCCCGAGGGTTGATGTCGAACAATTTTTTGTCGAATTTGCGATTGAACTTGGCAGCCATTTTTCGCGCCAGGCAGCAAATGTCCCGGGTTCGTTCCCGAAGTGCAGGCAAGTGGAACGACATCACGTTAAGCCGGTAGTACAAGTCTGGACGGAATTTCTCCTTTTCGACCGCTTCGTCCAAAAGCAGGTTACTCGCCACGATCAGACGGGCTTGGCACTTCTGAGTTTCGTTGCTTCCGACGGGTTCGAATTCTCCGGTCTCGATGACACGCAAGAGAGTCGCTTGTTGTTCCAGGCCGAGAGTGTCGATCTCGTCGAGCAATAATGTTCCCTCGCCAACGGCGGCAAACTTTCCGACTTTGGTCCGATCGGCTCCGGTAAACGCGCCCTTGACGTGGCCGAAGAACTCGCTTTCGATGAGATTATTCGTTACGGCCCCACACGCCACGTGCATGAATTTGTGCTGCTTTCGTGGCGAGTTGTCGTGGATGAGGCGGGCAAAGTGGGTTTTTCCCGTTCCTGTTTCCCCCGTCAACAAGACCGTCACGTCGTGCTTGGCGGCGATGATGATTCGATCAGCCAGGAAAGCCAAAGACGGGGTGCTGGCATTCAATTGCCGCCGCAAGGTGTCTTCGAGCGATGAATTCAGGCTTCCAAATGGGCAATCGCACTTGAGGGCTTCTTGAGCGAGGAGGGTCAGTTTGTCCCGCTCGTCGGGCCACCGGACTACGCCGGTTAAGTGTTGGCTAAGACTCGCCACGAAGTCTTCGTTGGATTCTTCGAGTTCGATGAGGACCACTCGTGCGGAGAGTTGCTGCAAAGAGAGGTCTTGAACCAAGTGGGCGATTGGGGGTTCGTCCTGGGCCGACCGACGAATCGTCACGACCAAGCCGTCTTCGTCTTGGCCCAGAAAATCGGAAGCCGTTTCGTAGGTCCAAACAGACGGGGGACGGCCGATGTGTTCGGTCAGAAAGGTCGAGACACTCCGGGCGGCCTCCGGATCCGGAACAATGAGAGCAACACAATTGCCAGACATAGACTCTTCCGATGAATATGTATTTCTATGTTGAAACAAAGAGTCCGACGCGAAGGGGAACCGTCGGACTCCATGAGTGGGGAAATAGGGGAAACAAGAGCAGGGAGACCGTCGGGGAGTAGGGGAGCGCCGGTCCAACAGAATAGAGAACGTGTTAACTCCCGTCAACGAACGTTAATGGTAGTTAACACTCTGTTGATAACATTGGTCAGGGTTGGGCCGTTGTCAAGAAAATGTGCGAACGAATCGCGATCTTGAACGTGGCCGGCCGCTTGGGTAGATGGGGACACTTAAAGCGTCATCCGTTTGTGTTGGGTACAGTGCCTCGTGGGCTTACGCACACGGCTAAGATCTGACGCCGCTGCGCGGCTGGAAGAACCAAGACGAACGCCATCCTTATGGATTCGACAACCCTAGCGGGACCCAGGACTTGGATACCGAGAACGTTCTAGCTCGAAGCGCGACCGAAGAACATCTTTTGCGAGCTTCGCTTGTACTTTTTAAGATTGCCCGCGAGCACGAATAGGCTGTGGCTCTCGACATTCCTCCAACACAACGGTCAAACGATCAGGAGCCTTCGTGACGGCGATCCTTGGAATTTCGGCTTGGTATCACGACAGCGCCGCGGCTCTTGTCGTCGATGGTCGAATCATTGCTGCTGCCCAAGAAGAGCGGTTCTCCCGAATCAAGCACGATCCTAACCTTCCAACCAGAGCCATCGAGTATTGCCTTCGCGAGGGCAACCTCGAAGTCGGCGAACTCGAATACGTAGTCTTTTATGAGAAACCACTGACGAAGTTCGAACGGCTTCTGGAAACCTACCTGAGTTATGCCCCTCAAGGGTTTCTGAGTTTTTGCCGTGCGGTCCCACTTTGGCTCAAGGACAAACTCTTTACGCGAAGGCTCATCCAAAAATCTCTCGGAGCCAAGACTCGAATTCCCATCGTCTTTCTCGAACACCACGAGAGCCACGCCGCGAGTGCGTTCTTTCCGTCGCCGTTTCGCCAAGCTGCGATCTTGACGCTCGACGGCGTCGGCGAGTGGAGCACTGCTACTTTCGGCGTTGGCCAAGAGAATCGAATCACGTTAACCCACCAACTCTCGTTTCCCCATTCGCTCGGCTTGCTCTACTCGGCCTTCACGTATTACTGCGGATTTGAAGTCAATGGCGGTGAGTACAAGTTGATGGGACTGGCTCCTTATGGAAAACCAACCTATGTCGAAGTCATCCGCAAACACCTCGTGGACATGAAACCAGATGGTAGTTTTCGGCTCAACATGACGTACTTCAACTACTGCCAGGGCTTCACGATGACGAACCACCGATTCGCGAAGTTATTTGGAGGTCGGCCTCGACGCCCGGAGTCGGAGATAACACAGCGACACATGGATCTCGCCGCAAGCATCCAAGCCGTGACCGAAGAGATCGTCCTTCGCATGGGCCAGACTATTCATCAACAGACCGGAATGAGCAACTTGGTCATGGCCGGTGGCGTTGCTTTGAACTGTGTTGCGAACGGTCGCTTGCTTCGTGAGGGGCCTTTCGACGCCATTTGGATTCAACCAGCAGCTGGTGATGCCGGTGGGGCACTGGGAGCCGCGTTATTCGTTTGGCATCAGCTGCTTGGTAAGCCAAGAGAAAGGAACGCTTCGGATTTCCAACATGGGAGCCTTCTCGGCCCATCGTTCTGCCAAGAGGAGATTCGTCGGTTGCTTGACCAGAAACATGTCCGATACCAATACGTCCCAGATTTCTCTTCTCTCGTGAAAGTTGTGAGTGATTTCCTCCAGGGAGGAAAAGTCGTTGGGTGGTTTCAAGGACGGATGGAATTCGGACCGAGAGCCCTCGGAAACCGAAGTATTCTCGCCGATCCTCGCGGCGAGGATGTGCAGAACCGAATCAATCAGAAAGTGAAATTTCGCGAGAGCTTCCGTCCCTTCGCACCGGCCGTCCTCGCGGAGTACGTCCACGAATGGTTCGATTTTCCTACTGGTCAAGAAAGTCCGTATATGTTGTTCGTCGCGTCTGTGTTGGAGCAACACCGGCGTGCCGCTGCCGACGTCAACATTGGTGTTGATCTCTTGAACCCCTTGTCGCAATGGGCACCGCCGCGATCTACCGTTCCTGCCATTACGCACGTCGATTACACAGCGCGGCTTCAAACCGTTGACGAGACTCGGAATCCAAAGTTTTATCAATTGGTATCTGCGTTCTACAAAAGGACAGGGTGTCCGATACTCGTGAACACAAGTTTCAACGTTCGAGGAGAACCGATCGTTTGTACTCCCGAAGATGCTCTGCGGTGTTATCAGACCACGGGTCTCGACGTGTTGGTGCTCGAGGACTTTGTGATCGAGAAGGAGGTGAATTCGTGAACTGGATTGATATTCCGTTTCATCCAGAGAAAACCTTCTTGCGGCAATTTGGACTCCTTTGTGTCGGAATGTTCGGTCTCTTTGCTACTTGGCAGGCGCTATTCCGCGGAAACGTCTTCGTGGCTATTGTGTTCGGAACCATCGCAGCGGTGTTTGGTATCGTTTCGGTGGTAGCTCCGTCGTTCCTGCGATTTGTCTTTGTTGGCTGGATGGTTCTCGTTTTTCCAGTCGGCTGGATTGTTTCACGTGTTCTGTTGGGAGTTATCTTTTATGGGGTCATAACTCCCGTATCACTATTCTTCCGATTGGTGGGCCGCGATGCCCTTTGCAGAAAGCAAGAGTCTGGCCAACAGACCTATTGGACGACCCGTCGCCAGACCGAAGATGTGAAACGGTATTTGCGGCAGTATTAAGGTGATATCTTTGGGCCGAACTTGTTCCTGTTCCCCGGGCGATGAATCACTCCAAAGGGTCGTAAAGCGTGGCCGTTTCGGTGCTGCCGGAGGATGATTGATGACTCACCGAAAGGGTGCCGTTCGAATCGCCGACATCCCGCCAGAGATTCTTGAGTCCCTCAATCGGGGAGAGATCGAGACAGCCAATCTCCCGGAGTGGCTTGCCGTCGATCAGCTCAAGGTGGCCGAGAACGTCCTTCCTTCGCTTGGCATGGAGGCAGCCCTTCCCAAACTGAAAGAGGTCGTTGCCGAGTTAGCCAAGAAGACTCAACCGAAGGTTCTCGACGCGATTGGAACGGCTTTGGCTCAACGCGTTTCGTATAGTTCTGGGAAACGATCGCTATACCAGAAAATTGCCACCCACCAGGCCGACAGTGTACGCTCATGGGCCGCGTATCTCCTGAGAGACGATGAGGCGTTGACGTTTTTTGAATTATTGGAAGCCGTGAAACCGCTTGCCGCCGACTCCCATTTCGGCGTTCGGGAAGTCGCGTGGATGGCCTTGCGGGGGCACATTGCAACGCATTTGAGCGAAGCGATCACGATTCTGACTGGGTGGGCGAACGACACGGAGGCGAACGTTCGTCGCTTCGCGAGTGAGGCGACCCGTCCGTGTGGAGTTTGGACGCCCCACATTCCATCTCTGAAACAGAACCCAGGTCAAGCCGCCAGTGTTCTTGAGCCGTTGCGGTCCGATGTCTCGAAATACGTCCGGGATTCGGTGGGAAACTGGCTCAACGACGCTAGTAAGACCACACCCGAATGGGTGAAAGCCGTTTGTACTCGGTGGGAGACCGAGTCGAAAACTGCTGAAACGGTGTACATTATCAAGAAAGCCATGCGAACGATTCGGAAAACGGACGGTGGAAAGTGAATGGCACACAGCCACCGAATTTTTCAGTCCGCCATCCACCAGGGCCAGCCATAACGGATCTTTCCACCTGCCTTTTCCGAAGCCTCCAATCCACAAACTCCATTCCCCCATCCAAAACTCATTGACAACCCATTCCAAGAAACGGAAGATGGATGAAATCTCGCAACCTGGCAAGCGAATAACATATCGGAAGTTACAACATATATCTCACATTGCGAGTTAAGGGGCCATCCTATGGAATGGGTCTATTGGTTTTGTGCCATCGTTGGAGGATCGGTACTCGCCATCCAATTCTTGCTCGTTGCGATCGGCATCGGCGGGATGGAAGATGCGGACAGTTCGGGTGACGTTGGCGGGGACATTGGCGACGTTGGCGACGTCGGAGACATCGATACGACGGGTGACTTTGGCGGAGATGCTGAGATTCCCGATGCTGGTCAAACTGCGGTCACGACGAACTGGTTGTTCGGCATCATCAGCTTGAAAACGTTGGTTGCTGGAGCGACGTTCTTTGGTCTAATTGGTTTGGGGATGAAAGAAGCCGGTTACGAAGGACCGCTTCGCCACCTTTCGGCCATCGGAGCAGGTCTTGTCGCTATCTTCATCGTGAATTGGCTGACGCAGTCCATGGCTCGGTTTAATGCAGACGGCACGTTCCGCATCGAGCAATCGGTTGGTTCGACAGGCCGAGTCTATCTTTCCGTTCCGCCGACGAAGTCCGGGAGTGGAAAGATTCACGTCAGCGTTCATGGACGCATGGTCGAATTGAAAGCCATCACGTCTGGTGAAACGGTTCCGACCGGAATGACCGCAGTCGTTGTTGGAGTCGTCACAAACGACACGGTCGAAATTCGGCCCGTGGGGAGTCTGGAAACTACTACAGCGTCTTGAGACGATGCTCGGTTGTGTTTTGGTAACGGCCCGTGTTTGCTCCATGCTCCATCGTCGAGTGAGATGATTGTTTTGACACGAACCTGGGGTGCGAGCGAGGGACCCAATGAGAAGACACTTCGCTTGCGTCTCGGGCGGATAAAAACCAGACGCGAATCGTCACGAATCGTCTCCGCGAAATATCCGTGGATTTCTTGGCCGGTCGAACACTGATTCCGGCAATCAAACCACAACAGTCTTCTCCGCATGCCGGAAGCGACCGTGCAACGATCGGGAGGCTGACCCTATGTCTGCCCTTCGCCGCTCACGCCGCGAATTGACGAACGAACTTCCTTTTCAACACCATCTGAGCGGTACCGTTCGTGACCGTTTGGAAACTTGTTCCACATCTAAGACCGAGGACCAGAGATGTTTGCTTCTCTATTTCCTTTTGCCCAAGTCGATGACTCACAAATTAACATTTACTTCGTGCTGAGTGTGATTGCGGCCGTCGTCTTTGTGTTCCTGCTGATCATGCTCTTTGTTCGAAGATACAAACGATGTCCGAGTAACCGAGTTCTCGTGATCTACGGGAAGTATACAGGGACCAATACGGGAACCCGGTGTATCCACGGTGGTGCTCGGCTGGTCTATCCGCTGTTCCAAGATTTCGGATATCTGTCTTTGGAACCAATGCAGATCGAGGTTCCTCTCAAAGGAGCCCTGTCGATCGAAAACATCCGCGTCAACGTTCCGAGCGTGTTCACTGTTGCGGTCGGTACCGAAAAAGAAATCATGCAGAACGCGGCGGTCCGCTTGTTGGAGCTCACGTCCGACGAAGTGAAGCACCAAGCGAGTGACATCATTTTCGGTCAGCTTCGCCAGGTCATTGCGTCGATGCTCATCGAAGACATCAACCGGGATCGCGAAAAATTCCTGCACAACATCCAGCAATCTGTGGAACCGGAACTCGCGAAGATCGGTCTGGTTCTCATCAACGTAAACATCACCGACATTACCGACGAATCGGGCTACATCGAAGCCATTGGCCGTAAGGCGGCTTCGCAAGCTGTTCAGCAAGCGAAGATTGATGTGGCAGAGCAAGAGAAGAAGGGGCAAATCGGTGTTGCCGAAGCCGAGCGGGAAAAAGCCATCCAGGTTGCGGATGCCACCAAGCTCCAGAAGATCGGGACACGAGAGGCCATGAAGGACCAACAAGTCCGATTGGCCGAACTCGAACGAGACCAAAAGGTCGCCGAGGAACGCGCGACTTACGAGCGAGAAGCCCAAATCAAAGACGCGGAGCGAACCAAGCGTGTTGCCATTGCGGATGCGGATGCCAAGGCGATTGCCGGGGAGAACGAGGCGCAGGCCGAGGTTGCTGCCGCTGAGGCGACGTTGAAAGTCAAACAGGCCGAAGCTTACGAAGTTGGGGAGAAGAAGAAGCGAGTAGCCGAGGCGAGCGTTTTGGAGACGCAGAACTTGGCGATGGCGAAGGTCGCTTTGGCCCAAGCCGAACGAGTCGAAGCCGAACGACGCGCCCAACTCGAAGCTCCGGCCAAAGCCGAGAAAGCCAAAATCCTCGTCGAAGCCGAAGCCGAAGCCGAGAAACGACGAATCGAAGCCGAAGGTCAAGCTGCTGCAACGTTTGCTCAGCTAGACGCCGAGGCCCGCGGACAGTACGAAATTCTCGCCAAGAAGGGGGAAGGTTTACATAAGATCGTCGAGGCTTGCGGTGGGGCCGAAGCTGCCTTCCGGATGTTGATGCTTGAGCACCTCGACAACCTCGCCGAAGCTTCTGCCCAGGCCATTTCGAACATCAAGTTCGATAAGGTGATCGTTTGGGAAAACGGAGCCAACGGAGATGGACAGACGAACACTTCGAATTTCTTGCAAAGCATGGCTCGAACGCTTCCGCCTATGATGCAAGTCATGAAAGACATCGGCGGCGTAGAACTTCCCGAATACATCGCCAGGATGAATCCGGAACCGACCGCCACAAGTACCAACGGCGCTCACAGCACGACCAACGGCACGACTAAGCCTGCCGAGGAGACGTCCTCGACGTCGGAACAGCCCAGCTTGGAAGAGGAAGCGTAATCACGGAAGTCCGGGTTTGCGTTGTTTAGAATGGTTCCGGTTTGCGTTGAGTCCATGCCAGGTCCGTATATTCGCAAGAGAGATTTTGTTGTAGGCACACGGGATCACGTGTGCCTTTTTTGTTTCTGCCGTACGTATGTCTCGCCTCGCAAACTGACTGAGTTCCTCTCCGGCGACGGGAATTTCAAGAAACTTCGTCGTGTTTGGCCATTCTCCTTCGTCTTGGGCCAAGCATGGGTCATAATGTGGTAGAGCCGGAAGACAACACAGGGTCAGGATCCAGTCTAATAATGTCAATTAGCCATAAAGCGTATTTCTTTGACTACTCAGCGTTCGAGCGGGAACTCAGCCAAATCCTCTATTCAGCCCTTCAAGACAATGACTTCAGTCAACTCGTCGGGTTCATCAACAACGATTCCTCACGTTTCACCGACCCGGCTGATGAACAACCGTTAAGCTCCAACTGGGCAGAAGAGCGCGAATTGAATGTCCAGTGGTGTGCTGACATCGCGTTGTCGGCGTATTATGACTGGACCGATTCGCGTGGTTTGAACTACGGTTTCGATGCCCTTGATTCTTACCTTCGGCTGGTTCCGGAAATCGGGAGAGATACGGACTTGTTTGTGGGAGGTTCACTCTTCGGGCCGCCAGGAAAACGACTCGATCCGGGGTGTATGGGGACAGGAATGCTCTCGTCTCGACAGGCGGTTCGTATACACGAGCGGCTCGCAGGGATAGACTGGATTCCCATTCCTTCCCCTGGCTCTTCTGTGTTCGCAGGGTGCTATTACAAACCTGAGTCGGTCGAAGAGGTCGAAGAATCTCGGGATCGGTTGGTTCGGTTGTACCACGACGCCAGTGCCGCAGATGTGGGATTATTGTTCGTGGACTTCAACGATCGGGGCGTTGCTCATATGTAAGGGTCAATGGCACACCATTGAGCACTGTGGCGTGCCATCTTCGAAAACTCTTTATCGCAGATTTACTCTGGGGTAGGTCTGTGTAGCTTGACAGCGTTAATGAGGTTGGAGCGAGGTCGGTAGTTGGTGTTGTGTCGAGCCATCGGTGGAGTGAGCGTTCCCTGCGGTTCCGCAGGTGGGTTGTCTTCTCGAGGTTGTGGCGGCAACGGTCTGGGCATGGGGAGGGTGTTTTTGCCTGGGTTGGGAGAGGGGGTGGCGGTAGGTCGTACCCTTATGTCTCGATCCGCCTCGAAGACTCGACCGTCATCCAAACTCATGCGAACAACGACCCGGATTTGCTCGCTCCTCGGCACCTTCTTCCAGGGAAGAAAAACGGTGTATCCAGTCGAAAAGACTCCTCGTCGCCATGTCTTACGCAATTGAGCGGGCGTGAGTTGCCAATTGCCGATGGGAGTTTTGACTCCTGTGGACAGGATTTCGAGTGCATTGATCTCGACCGATCCAGGAACCTGGACGAGGTGGTTTTGTGAATCTCGTGGTTCGATCACGACCTTCAGGGCTTCGTCTCCCGGTTCTCCATCTTCGTTGATACCTGATGTCAAGCTTCCCACGACAATCCGACGCAGGGGGATCGTACGCATGGTGGGTTCGGGAGATCCTACGACGTGAGGTTGGGGGATTCCGGAACCTTGGAGAGTGGCGAGTTGGTGGTGAAGGGCTTCGTTTTGGGCCCGAAGGTTTTCGTTTTGGGCCTTCAGGCCGTAGACGTCTTCCTCTCGGGAACGTAAGGCCATTTCGAGAACGTCGTTATTTCGGCACCCTGGGACGAGTGCAAAGGCGGCCACTACCCACGGGAGGAAAACAGAAGATCGGTTACGGCTGCGTGCCTTGGGCATTATCCCCTCCATGGGAAATGTGGGTTGTTCCGTCGCTCAAAACTCCGGGGTGCGGAGAAATCAACGCGGTAGATTCTAAGGCATTTTTTCGATCACATGGTCGACGAGACCGTATTCCTTGGCCTCGGCGGGAGACATGAACTTGTCGCGATCTGTGTCCTCTTCGATTCGCTCGAGCGTTTGCCCGGAGTGCCTTTGCAGGATTCCATTCAAATCGTGCTTGAGCCGTTTGAACTCTTTCAAGTGCACCAGGATTTCTGCGGTGGTGCCCTCCGACCCAGCGAGCGGTTGGTGGATCATCACTCGAGCGTGAGGAAAGGCATGCCGCTTGCCGGCGGCTCCGGCACAGAGCAACACGGCTCCCATGCTAGCACATTGTCCCATGCAATACGTCGCCACGTCGCAACCGATCCCTTGCATGGTATCGTAGATGGCCATCCCGGCAGTTACCGAACCGCCTGGTGAATTGATGAAAAAGTGGATGTCGGCTTGTGGATCGACGCTGTGCAAGTAGTGCAACTGCGTGACGATTAAGCTCGAACTGTGGTCATCCACTCCGCCTTGCAAGTAGATCTTTCGCTCTTGCAACAAGCGGCTGTAAATATCCATGACGCGTTCTTCGCGTCCACCTTCCAAGACATAAGGAATAGGGGCCATTGTCCATATCTCCAGATAGAACCAACCCCGTTAGTCTTATCGGCGGTTGGCATTTGATTCTTTAGAAAATTTTTTGACTCAAGATCCGACGATCGGTGCCGACCTCGGAGAGTGGGTTATTGTTACTTCTTTTCGTCGGTGATCTTGGTGAGCACTTCATCGACCAATCCGAATTCCTTTGCTTCGCCAGCGTTGAAGAACCGGTCTCGGTCCGTTTCCTTCTCGATGATGGCCATATCTTGGCCGGTGTGCTTGACGAGGATTTCGTTGAGCCGTTCTCGTTCTTTCAACATTTCGCTGGCTTGGATCTCGATGTCGGAAATCTGACCGCCCACTGGTCCCCAAGGTTGGTGGATCATCACCTTGGAGTTGGGCAAGGCGTATCGTCGGCCTTTGGTCCCAGCGGTCAAGAGGACCGCAGCCCCGCTGGCCGCGAATCCCATGCAATACGTTGATACTGGGCATTCCAGGTATTGCATCGTGTCGTAGAGGGCGAGTGTGGCGGAGACGGAACCGCCTGGGCTGTTGATGTACATGTGAATTTCCTGGTTGCGGTTTTGGTACTGCAACCAGAGGAGTTTCTGGATCGCGAAATTCGCAGTGAAATCCGTGATTCGAGGATCGGCGGTCAATTCCGGGGAGGCTCCCAGGAAGACGATGCGGTTTTCGATCAAGAGTTGGTAGAGGGATTTCTCGCGTTCGTACTCCCCACGTCGTTGATTCATGAGTTCGTAGGGATTACGAGGCGAAGCATTGGTATTAAACATCATTTTTGTCTTCCTTCACTTTGCCAGATAGAACTGATAACTACATTGTTGGCATTCCGGGGGCGAAGATCAACTGCGGTGGGTCGCTTAGAAAAGAATAATTGATGTACGGACCTTATGAAAGCGTGGGTTAGGGGCCGAGAGATTTTTTTCGGCTCCGACGCTTTTCTGCTTCTCGGCAGCGTTTCCTCGCGAAAAACGTAGGACGGATTGGGAACATGCCCAAGAAACAATAGACAGGTTCTCGAATGTGTCCGACCTTTCCAATTCCTAAATCCAGAGCAGTCCTTACGACTCGGTGCCGATGGGTGTCCGGTCTCTTTCGACTACCAACCCGTGTCTTCTGGATCGGGTTCGGGCGGAAACACGCCCATCACGCGTTGAGCAAAGTCGATGTTGGAACCGGTCATGATTCCCGATTCGTCACTGAGTAAGAACAGACACATGCGGCCCACGTCGTCGGCATCCAGCAACCGACCAAATGGCGACTTCTTCTCGGCCAGTTCGAGCCAGTTGTCAGGGCTTCCTTGTCGTTTTTGGACGACATGTTCGGCGGGCGTGTTGGTCCAGCCGAGGTAGATTCCATTGACGCGGATGCGGTACTTTCGCAAGCCATTGGCGGTGTTCTTGGTGAACGTGGCCATGGCGCCTTTGGTCGTACTATACGAAACTAAAATGGGCATGCCACAGTAGGCCGCAACCGAAAGGACGTTGACGATCGATCCGGGAATGTTTTCACGCTTCATGACCCGAACGCTTTCTTGCGTCAGTAAGAACGGAGCCCGGACGTTGACGGCGAACTGGTAATCCCAGAACTCGACGGTGGTATCTTCAATGGTTCCCCGGTTCGTATCGGCGGCGGCGTTCACGAGTCCGTCGACACGCCCGAACTGTTCGTCACATTGCCGCACGATGTTGCGGCAGTCGTCGGGAACCGAAAGGTCGGCGCGAACGAACAAGCCTTTCGATCCGAGTTCGTTGATTTTGTTGACGACGGCATTGCCTTTGTCTTGCTGGCGTCCGCAAATGACGACTCCCGCAGCACCGGCTTTGGCGGCGTGCAAGGCAACGGCTTCCCCGATGCCCTGGGTGCCGCCGGTCGCGATGATCACTTTTCCGTCGAGGCGTGTCATTGTTTCCGTCCTTTGTTGGTGTATCGCTTTGTGTACTGCCAAGAAAATTTTACGAATGCAGACTCGACCGAAAAGTTACGTCGCCAACTTCTCATGCTGGTTGAAAAAAGTGATGTCAGACGTCCCTTGAAAAAACGTGCTTTTTTGCGATGAGGGCACATTGTGTCTGTTTTTGGTGTGCATTGGCTTCCTCTCGCGATCGAGGTGGTCACATCCTGCGAATGACGGAATGGACGTAGCGGCGTTGCCAATTCCAATCGTTCGACACTGGGTGGATTCCAGGCATTTACTCAGGCCTTTTTGCCCTCAGCCATTGAGACGCTTTGCCAGGCGTGAGAGAATCGGGGATCAAACCACGATTGCCGAAAGCCGACCCCAAGGTATTCCAACATGGCCCATTCTCTCGACCTCCGACTCAATTACCTCCCGCGTTTGCCGCGAAAGAAAGACTTCCGGATCGGGTGTATCGGTGCCGGATTCATCATGCGAGATTGTCATCTCGTGGCTTACCGCAACGCCGAATTCAATCCCGTCGCCATTGCGTGCCGCACTCCCGAACACGCTCGCGAAGTGGCCACTCATCACAACATTCCGAAGTGTTACGACACCGTCGACGAGTTGTTGGCCGACGAAACCATAGAAGTTTTCGACGTCGCGGTGCCTCCCGACGTCCAACCCGAAATCCTCCAACGAATCGTCCAGCGCAAGGGCGGCGTCCGCGGCATTCTCGCCCAAAAACCATTGGCCATGTCCGTGAAGCAGGCTCGCGAGTGTGTCTCGCTTTGCGAGCAAGCGGGCATCCAACTGGCCGTCAACCAGAACATGCGTTATGACCAATCGGTCCGGGCCTTGGCTGACATCTTGCAAAAGGGTTGGCTCGGCGAACCGGTCCTTGGAACGATCGAAATGCGAGCCATTCCCCACTGGATGGACTGGAGTCAAAACCTTCATTCGCTCTCAACGTTCGTTATGAGCATCCACCACCTCGACACGTTTCGTTATTGGTTCGGGACGCCCGACCGCGTCTTGGCCAGTACGCGGCCCGACCCACGAACGACGTTTCCGCATACCGACGGATTGAATTTATACATTCTCGAGTACGACAACGGTTGTCGAGCGACCGGTTGGGATGACGTATGGACCGGACCTGCCCGAGAAGGAGCCGAGAGCGACATTTATATCCGTTGGCGAGTCGAAGGTACCGACGGCACCGCCAAGGGAACCATCGGTTGGCCGAGTTATCCAGCGCGTAGCCCGAGCACATTGGATTTTACGACCAAACGCCAGCGTGGTTATTGGTTGCAACCGCGTTGGTCCGAGGTTTGGTTTCCAGATGCTTTCGCCGGAACCATGGCCCAGCTCCTTTGCGCTATCGAAGACGATGTGGAACCAGAAATCGGCGGACGCGATAACCTCGAAACGATTGCCCTCTGCGAAGCCGTCTACACTGGAGCGAAAGAACATCGTGTCGTAACGGTCCGAGAGTTTTTGGAGAAATGACGCAGAAAAATCCAACGCCGACACCGATTCGTTGAGAAGCCTGGTTGGTTTGTGGCATTCGTCGAGGAATCGTTTAAAATGGAATTACAAAACAAGCAGCGTTGATCGGAGAAACGGCTCCAATCCGTGCTCGCGCTCTGGGTTGGTGTACGACAGACAGACACACGACCGTATCACTTTGGGCGAAGCAACCGGAAGGATCACAACTGAGGAATGGTCACGTGGCTGACAAGAAAAAGACAGTTTTGATCGTGGATGATGATTCCGACATCCGTACTTCCCTGCGGATGGTGTTGGAGAAACAGGGTTACCGAGTCCTCATGGCTTCCGACGGAAACCTCGGGCTCTCGATGGCCGAGCGGGAAGGTCCCGACCTGGTCATCGTGGATATGATGATGCCGAAAAAGAGCGGGTTTCTCGTCCTGGAGAAACTTCGCCAACGCGACCTCATGCACCCCAAAATCATCATGATTACGGCCAATGAGGGGAGTCGGCACCGGGCTTACGCGGAAATGCTCGGTGTCAACGACTACATCCGCAAACCTTTCTCGATGGACACCCTTTTGGACAGCGTTGCCAAGTTGTGTCCTCTCGCCGATTCTCCCGACGAAGACGAAGCGGACGAAGCATAACGACCGAGAGACGTTCACGTTTGTGTTGGTTTCGTGCCAAGGTGCACGCGAGCCAAGTTTACACAGGAACGTTGAGCTGTTCTGCCGGGTGTACTTACGGTTTTGAATACGCGTAACCGAAGACATCCTCTCAAATTTCTCTAGTTGGTGGGCCAAAGTGCCGACAAGATCAGGAATGCCAACGTCATGGCGATCAACGATAGGATTGGAATCGCCCAACGCGAGTTGCAAGCTTGCTGACACATCCTGTTCATGACCGAAGGAGGATCGGCAACAAGATCCTCGTCGAAGATCCACGCTTGCAAATCTTCCGCAAAGACCTCGGCCGTTGGATAGCGGTCGGTCGGTGATTTTGCCAGACATTTGTGGATGATCTTTTCGAGTCGGTGTCTGCGATCTCCCCCAAGGAGTGTCTTCGGTAGGGGTTCAGGGACGGCCTCCGTAATGGCTTTACAGACGTCGCTGAAACTCAGCTTGTCGGGTGAGCCGTCGATGAGGGGATGAGCTCCCGTGATGACTTGGCACATTACCACTCCCATTGCCCAAACGTCGGTTGGCGGACCGATGGCCTCGCGGTCTCCGGTGATTTGCTCGGGGGCCATGTACAATAATGTGCCTTCGACGGCTCGGGTCGGTTCGTTCCAAGTTTGGAGCGTGACCGTGGCCGATTCAAACGACCAAGATGCCTCGAGGTTTTCCTCGTTCGCGGCGGTATTGACGATCGGTGGAAAATCCCGGATGCGAGCCAATCCGAAGTCGGCCACCAAGGGTTCGTTGTTTTCGCCAAGCAGAATATTTCCCGGTTTCAGATCTCTATGGATGAATCCGGCCGAGTGGGCTTGGTGAATTGCTTGCGCCACCTTCGTCATGAGCCGCACGACGAACTCGGGTTGGCCTTGGAATTCTCCCAAGTGGTCCGCGAGGCTGCCTTTGGGAACGTACTCGAGGACGAGATACGGCGGCGAAGTCGAGAGCCGGGCGTCGTAACTCTGGAGAATGTTTGGGTGCTTTAGTCCCATCAAAATCTCGACTTCGTCGGCAAAACGCTGGGCCTGTTCTTCCTGGAAAAACGCTCGGGTTCGGAGAACTTTGATGGCCCGTTCGATGTTCGGAAGGTCGACGTGGCGGGCAAGATAGACCTCCCCATTCCCCCCTTCTCCTAGACGTTTCTCGAGTTTGTAATTCGGTACATTGGGGTAGGGACGATCCGGTTCGGGTTCGTCTTGGTTGTTTTCCAAATCCAGGAGCGCCTCGATTTGTCGGAGTTCGTCGATGGCTTCTTGGACTACGGGCAGAAGATTGGGATCGTCTCGGCAAAGGTCTTCGGGAGGCAGGCTCCCGTGAGATCGCTCCCACTGAAGTAATAGCTCATCTACCTTTTCCTGATTCATGCTATTTTCCTTCGGCATTCAGCGGAACAAGGTGAGTCGGACGAGGGACCGGAATGTGACAAGACCCATGGCAAGGCTTGGGGCAAAAGCCGATCGGCAATGCCATGGTTGTTCCGCTTCTGAGGGAGGAGATACATCCGGTTCGTGAGCGGAAACGGGGTCTGTTTCAATAAGCGAACAGACCAGAGAGTTGCTGGATTTTTTTCTAAGACTTTTTGGAATTGAGAGCTTTTTGGCGGAGAATTGTTGGTGAATCGTCTTTCAGATGAAGTTTGGCGTATTACTCGAAATCGGCGATGTCTCGCAGCCAGCGCCCGAGGCGGCGACGCGCCTTGAGCCACAGCCACTCGACAGAATTCGTCGAGGTATCGAGGATTTGTGCCACCTCTCGCTGCGTAAGTCCTTGATACCAATGTAAATCGACCACTTCTCTTTCTTCTTGTGGGAGTTGTTGGATCTTTTCGTGAATTTCTCCCAAGACCAAAAGATTCGAAGGATCGTCAGAATCACACGTATTGGGTAAGTTTTCGGATTTCAGGGAGCCGTCGGGATTCGGTTGTTCCGTCATGGGAATCTTGAGGGAACCTTTGCGGAAGTAGCTTCGATGAATGTCGATGAGGGCATAGCGAACATGCTTCGCGGCGAGTTTGAAAAAACTTCGGGCCGAGTGAACGTTTGGTAGATTTCGCAAGGCCCTATCGAGGCGCATTTGGACACTCGCCAAAACGTCACCCGTTTCGAGGAGAGGCTTCAACGAGGGAGACATTTGAAACATCCTTCGAGTGTGGAGTTTCAGGCGTCTTTGGCTAAGGCGCAGGATTTCGTTACGGGCTGCGTCGTCTCCGTTGCGTAGCTGCTCCAGGCAAAGTTCAAGCATGGATGTTGTGTCGTTAGACATTTCGAAACAACTCCTGTATGATTGTCCTGCTTTTGTAGTGCGTTAATATTCGTGGAATGCGTTCTTGCATTGTCCGCTTGGATCAATCCGGTTGGCGGGAAAAGTTTGGCGGATTACGAGGCAGCCGTCTGGGCGTGATCGAAGGTTCTTCCAACAGCAACAATCGACACTCGTGTAGGGAAAAGGCACAGGTACGCTCGGAACGCGTAATTGGGTACTTTGCCCACGTCGAGATCAACAACACAGTTTTCTTTGTGGATATTAATGGATTGTGATTGTGGAAGGGAAATATTCAACAGTATGACCGTTCCACAATCCAAGAATTAGCGTATACCAGAACGATGCCAGATGCCATCTCTTTTTTGCGTTTGATCAGCACTTTTTCCATCAATCCAGGACGAAAAGCTGCTGACATTTTTGGCGATGTCAGCCAGGAGTCCCAAGTAAGCGGTACGCACACAACGAGGGCTTTGGCGCGTTGTGAATAGGTGACCCGTTTTGTGTTTTGGTTTGGCAACGCCGCCTTGGTTTTGGTGGCAAAGGCAAGATCACAGAGAACTCTCGGGAGAAATACACTGAGGATGGAGTCCGCACGAATTGGAAACATACGTCACCAACTTGAATTGGGTGTAGCTAGCGTCTCTTTTAACATGGTTGCAAGGCTCTGCCGTGGAACGCGTGCTTGTACGGTTTGAGGGGTCGGACAAACAATTGTCACGTTTGTGTTGTTTCTTTCGTTCCACCCAAAAGGAAGTGATTCACTCTATTTTAGGAACCCGCGATCAATAAATCGCTCCAAACTCTACTCTTTGTCCGACCGGTTTATCCGACTTTGGTCAAGCGATCCCTGCAAGAAAATGTTGGGAAGCCCCTCCTGGTTCGTCTATACTGTCTAGATGTGTTTGACCCGAGTCAGGCCGTCGCTGGACCTTGGCGGAATGTGGGAAATCGCCAATGCCGTCCAATGCAGATGTTTTTGTTGAGCTTAGGCTCGACGAAGAGAGCCGGGGATGCTGTATCCCCAAGGGAGGAATCTCTTATGGTCCGTCGGATGATTCTCGTGGCAATGGGGTTGTTGGCTTTGACTGTGGTCGTTGCCTTCAACACGACTTCCGTTGCCGACGACCAGAAGTCCGGGAAAACGAACGTCGACTTCGAGAAGCTCAAAGAGCAACTCGTCATTCGCGAGCGAATCCTCAAAGCAAGGTTCGCCGAGTTCCGAAGTCAGCTTCTGCGATTGAAAGAACGTTATGATCGCGGCACGGATAAAGACAAAGACCGTGCGAAGGTCTTCGAACGGGTGTTGGAAGAGGTCAAGAGCCGATCGATCGACACACGATTCGGTAAACTCATTGAAGACCTTGAGGGCAACACTTTCAAATCCTTGCCCGACGTCGCAAGAGCGCTAAAAGCCAGTAACGAACTGGCCGGCGACCTGCGGCAACTCCTGGCCATGATCCGGGAAGGCAGTAGTGTTCTCGAACTGCGCGACAAGCGAAACGAACTCAAAGAGTTGGTCAAGGAACTCGATCGCATCATCAACGAGCAAACGCGAGTTCAAGGCAAGACCAACCGAATCAACGAAGGTAAGGAAGACTCCAACGCAGTTCGCAATGCTCAGAAGAAACTCACCCAGAAGACCAACAAGCTTGTAAAGAAACTTGGTGGTCAAGGCATCCCGATCGAGATCGCCCGAAGCGAAGCCAAGACTTCTGGCGAGAAAGGCGGCGAAGCCAACTCGGGCCAAGGCAAGGAATTCAAAGGCAAGGGGAACGAAGCGAAAGCCGGTCAAGGCAAGACTGGCAGCAAAGACGATAAAGGCGGGGCCAAAGCCGGTAAAGCCAAAGGTGGCGACGGAAAAGGTGCCAAAGGCAACAAAGGCACCAAAAGTGGTCAGGACGGCAAAGGCAATCCTGCCGGTAAAGGAAAAGGTGCCGGGGACGGCAAAGACGGACAGAAAGGCAGCCAAGCCGACGCCAAAGGCGGTGACGGAAAAGGCGGCCAGAAAGCAGGTGATGCCAAGGGTGGCAAGGGTGGAGCCAAACCTGGGGACAGCAAAGGCGAATCGGCCACACCTGGCGACGGCAAAGGGAGTAATGCTGGCGACAAAGCTGGTGACGGAAAAGGTGCTAAAGGTGGCACGGGCGAACCCAAAGCGGGTGGTGCCAAAGGCGGAAAAGGGAACGACAAGGCTGGCGGAGCCAAAGGCGGTAATGTGGCCAAAGGTGGCATGGGTGGTCAAAAAGGTGCCAGTGGACAAAAAGGCGGCATGGGTGGTCAAAAAGGAGCTCCCAAGGCCGGGGCCAAAGGTGGTCAAGGGGCCAAAGGCAGTGAGGGCGGCCAAGAAGGTTCCGGCAAGAAAGGCGGCATGGGCGGCCAAAAAGGCGGGGCCAAAGGTGCCGGAAAAGGCGGCATGGGTGGCCAAAAGGCCGGTGGTGCCAAGGGCGGCGGAAAAGGCGGTATGGGCAAGAAAGGCGGCATGGGCGGTCAAAAAGGCGGTGGCTCGAAAGCCGGAAGCAAAGCTGGTTCTCCCTCTGCCAAGAAAGGGTCCACGGCCAAAGCCAAAGGCGGCCAAGGTGGTGGCAAAGCCGGCGCCAAGGGACAGGGATCTCCCAAAGCTGGTTCCAAGGGCGGCGGAAAAGGCGGCTCCAAAGCTGGCGGTTCGAAAGGCGGTGGCCAAAAGGGTGGCGGCCAGAAAGGCGGTGGCCAGAAAGGCGGTGGCCAGAAAGGCGGTGGCCAAAAGGGTGGCGGTCAGAAGGGTGGCCAACAGGGCGGTGAGAAGAAAGAAACTCTTCCAGCCCGTGAACGCATCCAGGAAGGCGGCCAACATCAACAAGACGCCGGCAAGAAAATTGGGAACAATCAAGAGGACAATGAAAAGGCCATCAAGGATCAGGAAGAGGCCATCAAGGATCTGAAAGAGGCCAAGCAGAAGCTCGAAGACATCATCCGGCAACTCCGTGAACAAGAACTCGAGCGTGTCCTCCAAAGTCTCCAATCCCGGTGTGTCAAGATGCGAGACGACCAACTCGTGGTCCTCGACGCTACCAAAGGTTTGATGACGCAAATCGCCAAGACCGACAAGAAGAGCACTACGAAAGTTCGTGCCAACGAAGCTCGGTCGATCAAGTTGGCTGGTGACGAAGAAAAGATCGTCAAACAAGCCACCGACGCGATCCAAATGCTCGAGGCCGAAGGCTCCGCGGTGGCCTTTCCAGAAGTGTTCAAACAGCTGCGAGAGGACATGGTTCAAGTCCAGGAGCGTTTCAACGAAATCAAAGTCGATGTCATTACCGTTGGCATCGAAGAAGACATCGTTCAGACGCTGGAGGAGATGATCGAAGCGCTCAAAAAGGCACAAAAAGACCTGAAGAAGAAAAAGCAGGATAGCAAAAGTGGTAAGAAAAAAGGCGGTGGTGGAAAGAAAGACCAAAAGTTGCTCGACCTCATCGCCGAACTCAAGATGATCCGCTCCATGCAACTCCGCATCAACAAACGGACCACCGATTATGGTCGGGCGTATAAAGGGGAGCAAGCCAGCGACACGACAATCCGACGCGAATTGCGCGAGTTGGCCGACCGACAGCTGCGGATCGTGGGCGTCACGAACAAGATTGCGACTGGCGAGAATAACTGACGCCAGCTGACTTCTTGAGACCAAAGGCAGCATCTCTCCGGCAACGGAGGGATGCTGTTTTGTGAGACCCAAGAAAAATCGGAAAAATCAGAGTCTCCTTTTCCGGTTGTAGTGCACAGTTTCGCTTTCCGTTATGGAATCTCTCAGACAAGGAAGACCGAAACATCGACCGACTGGTTCTTCCTGGACCTCTCCGAGATCCTGTTGACGTAGTATCTTTCGTTGAACCGTACTTTGTGAGGTAGGAAACATGTTGACTCGTTCCCTGCTGTTGTCCGCATTGGTAGTATTTGTCGGCGGGCAAGCAGTCCAGGCTCAAGAAAAGAGTGTTGTTGATTTCGGTGTTTTGGAAGCTACCGACGCCAAGACCGCTCAAGCTGAAGCTGCCAAATGGATCAAGTCCACTGGCAAGCCAGTGAACGCGGAGAAGCTCACGGAGATCTGGAGTCGAGAAAACCGAACGGTGTTGGATCGCATCTCGGATACCTTGGCCCTTGGAAGCGTCGATGCCGAAAAGCTCTTGAAAGACGCCGCGAACCCACTCGTTCCGGCTCCCACTACCATTCCGGCCATCCTGGCCAACAAGAAAGCTAAGCCGTTCTTCCGACACAACTTGGCGTTGGCCTACGCTCGTCACCTTTCGCACCGTCGTGTGTTCGAGCAAGCCCTCGACGCTCTCGAAACGACGAAAGCGGAAGACGTGGCGGATCCTGGTTCTTACCTCTTCTACCGTGCCGTTTGTGAGCACGGGTTGCAGCAGAAAAACGAAGCCAATACGAGTATCAATCGACTCATCGACGAGGTTCTCGACACCCCCGAGCGATATCGAACCGTTAGCATCCTCATGCTTCTGGACATGCAGGCGTGGCAAACCCAAGACCTCCAGGCCGTCGGACGTCTTATGAAGAATTCGGAGCGTCGTCTCCGTCTCGCTCGCGCCAACGGCAACACACCGCGAATCCAGAAGAAAATCATTCGTCGTCTGGATGAAATGATCAAGAAGCTTGAAAACCAAGCCAACCAACAGAAAAAAGGGGGCGGTGGCGGCGGCGGAGGCGGTGGCATCCCGAACGCCGGTAGCTGTCCCGACGGTAGTGGTTCTGGCGGCAGCGGCGGTGGCGAAGGTGGTTCGCCCATGCAAGACAGCAACGTTGGCGGTGGTAGCGGCCCAGGAAACGTCGACGAGAAGAAAATCAAGAAACTTACCGAGAAGTGGGGAAGCCTTCCCGAGCGTGAGCGAGAGCAAATTCTCAACGACTTGACGCAAGGCCTCAGTCAAGCTCACCGCGAAGCCATCGAGAACTACTTCCGGAACTTGGCTCGTCGTTCGGCTCGACGCTACTAAGCCGACGAGACGCCAGCAGTCTGGTGATTTCCAGGCCAGTTTACAACTTGATGTTTCGGGCACTTTTGCCTGACGGATCTTTCGGGCTGTGGTTCCCTGCTTTTGGTGACTACAGCCTTTTTGTTTTCGTCGCAACGCCGTTTTTAGACAAGGTCGCAGGTGTACTTCCAAGCGAGGATTGGGATGTCGTTCGTTCGTGCTCTTCTTCTGTTCGTTGTAGTCGTTTCGGTCGGTTCCGCAGAACAAATCCGGCTCCTTGGGAGCAAGACCGTTAACGGTGAGGTGGTCTCGATAAAAAACGACGAACTCACGTATCGGGAACCTGGGGGAAAAGTCGAGAAAGTCTCGATCAAGCAGGTTTTGGGAATTACCTACGCTCCGACGCGACCGTTGGGGCCTTCGAAAGAATATGTCTTCTTGCGGTTGTCCGACGGGACCGAACTGGCTTGTTCCTCGATCCGGTTTAAGGTCGACAGTCTGGACGCGACGACGCTGGGGGGGGCGAAGTTTTCCGTCCCGCTCACAAGCCTTGTTGGGATGTTGCGTGGTGCCAACGAAAAGAAAGTCCGCTTACAGTTCGAAAAGATCTACGGAAACAAAGTCAAGACAGATCGCGTGTTTGTTTACTCTAAAAAGACCGGGATCTTGAACCCGTTGCAAGGAGTCCTTGGAACGATCGATGCCGAGAAGCAGAGGATCGAATTTCAAACAGGAGGACAAGTCATCTCGGCCAACCTGACGAAGCTCAAAGGGCTCGTTTTTTACCGCAAGGCAGCCATCATCGACCCTCCGATTTGCATGGCCTACGACAACGTCGGGAATGTCTTTGCCATCAAAACACTCGAGTTGGAAGACAGGAAATGCACGTTGGAGACCTCGAGTGGGGTCAAGGGTACGCTGGATGTGGCAAGTCTCACTCGCCTCGATTACAACAGCGGAAAACTCGTTTATCTCTCGGACATCCCGCCCGTTGATGTGATCGAGAAGTCCGGGATCGGCCTGCTCATCCGATACCAACAAGACACAAATCTGGAAGGTCAACCGATCGTGCTGGATAAGCAGTACGGCAAAGGGCTTTCCATGCACGCGCATACTGAGTTGGAGTACGACCTGGGACGGAAGTTCAAGAATTTCATTGCTGTCCTGGGTGTCGACAATCGCTCCGGATCGATTCCGAGCAAGGCGACCGTGACAATCCTGTGCGACAACGTGCAAGTCTTCCAAAAGCAAGTCAACCCGAAAAAGGCCATCCCGTTCGCTTTGGATGTTAACAACGTTGGTCGGCTTCGTATTATTGTTAGCTCGAAGAATTTGTTCGACTTGCACGACCATGCAACTTTGGCCGATGTTCGGGTCACCAAGTAGCATGGTGGAGCGGGTGTGGTGATGTCTTGTGCCAACTCTCGAAACAGAATCCGGACACGAACCCGAAGCGCCAGCGAGCAGGTCGAAGAAACAGATCCTCGCTGGCGCTTCGGGTTAATGTTCTGACGGCCGACCACACCCAACTTCGACTCCCAACGACGCTAAGTTCTACCCGACATTATTTTGGTATCGTTCGATTTACAAAGGAAGCACCATGCATAATCCAGAGGTTGCCATCAAGCGTTGGCTTGGGGCAATAGCCTTCGCTCTGACAATCCCGGTTGTGGCCCAAGCCGCCGACATCGACGATGTCCTGAAAAACCAGGCCCAGCGGATCAAAGTCATCAATAGCGTCAAGCCTTCGGTCGTTGCTATCTTTCCCCGCGGTGGGAAAGGTGGTGGTTCTGGCGTCTTGATCAGTCCGGATGGGTATGCGTTGACGAACTGGCACGTTGTGAGTTCGTCGAACGGGACGATGAAGTGTGGTTTGCCGGACGGGGTCTTGTACGATGCGGTTCTCGTGGGTTGGGATAAAATTGGGGATGTGGCCTTGATCAAGTTGCTCCATCCGAACGGCAACCTCATTTTGCCGAACGGCAACTTGTATGTCCAAGACGCCAAGACGAAGAAGTTCAAAGAGACTCCGCAGGACCCGAAAGAGAAATTCCTGTTCCCGTATGCGAAGCTGGGCGACAGCGACGCGGTCCGCGAGGGTGACTGGTCACTCGCGATGGGTAACCCTTTTCTGTTGGCGACCGACTTCACCCCCACTGTCACATTCGGCATGATTAGCGGTGTCCATCGCTATCAACCACCGTCCGGAATTTTCCTTGAGTACACGGACTGCATCCAGATCGATACCTCGATTAACCCAGGGAACTCGGGAGGACCGCTGTTTGACATGAAGGGAGAGTTGATCGGGATCAACGGACGCGGGTCGTTCGACAAACGACGTCGCATCAACTCGGGCGTTGGATATGCCATCTCGATCAACCAAATCAAGAACTTCATGGGCCACCTCAAGGCTGGGATGGATGCCGACCACGCGACACTCGGAGCCGCCTTCCGAACCGCCACGTCCGGGGACGGGACCGCCCGAATCATGGTCGATTCGATTCTGCCCGACAGCGATGCGGCCGACAAAGGATTGGATCTCGACGACGAACTCGTCTCGTTTAATGGCCGGGTGATCACGAGCACGAATCAATACAATAACGTCCTCAAGATCGTCCCCCGCGGATGGAAAGTTCCTGTTGGTTTCCGACACAATGGCCTACGAAAACAAGAACTCATTCGTCTGGCCGGGGCTCAACGGCGGGTCATCGGTGGTCAGCCCAAACCGAAGCCAAAGCCACGACCCAAACGTGGAACGCCGAGTCGGCCGTCGCCTGCGAAGAAATACCTGATCACCAAGGGTGACCCCTCTTACGTCTTGAACAAATTTTTCAACAAGTTTCAACAAGACCAAGTTCTCAAGGATTTCAAGAAGCACGGCAGCTTCGCGAAGTTCCAGGGACCATGGACGATCGACGCGCAAATCAGTTTGGGACGTTTGAAGTCCAAAGACAAGTTCCGGTTGGAAATTACCGAAGATCGCAAGAAGGAGCCGTACGTCACGTTGAAAGTCGGTGCGTTCCCGTACTCGCTCAAACCTGAAGCGTCTCTGCCGGCTTTGGATTACCGTAAGCCCGATGGCAGCGGGGGATTTTTAGCGGCGATGTACCTGTACCGGCGGTTCCTGACCAAGGGCCTTGAAGGTTTCAAAGGTTCTCCGTTGCACATGGGCTACGAACCCATCTACCCGCCGACTCCGGACGCCAAGGCCCCCACGGACTGGAAGAAACGACAAGTCTTGGCCGAGACTGTGAAGATGCGACACGGACAGTTTCGGGTGAAGTGGTACTTCGGACTTGGTGGCGAGGAAAAAGGAAAACTGCTAGCGATGGAGATGTATCCTGACCCGGCGCAAGATATTGAAGACGTTCCTCCCGCGGAGGTTTACTTCTCCGACTATCGTCCCGGTCCGGGTGGCGGACTCTTGCCGTACCGAATTCAAGTGCGTTACCGTGGTGGATTCTACGGGACTGTAAACGTCACCCAATTTGATCTCAAGACAGCCGGATAACGGTCTTTTTGGGATTTTTAGGTGTTTGGTTTTTTTGGTCGAAGGCTGAGTTTTCCTTGGAGAATGCCCAGGGGTGAGGAACTTGGCCTTGAAACGGAAAAGAAATGCTTACCCGGTTCGCATGTACACGCTAGGGGCGGTCGGATCAATAAGAGTCGTGTTTGTTCTGGTTCTTTGAGTTCCGTGGGTTCACACACCCACGGCTAGGATCTTTCGCCCCTGCAGGGCTGCGAACCGAAAACGCGACACTTGTCTATCCGGCTATCGGCTGCGTGTACCTACGACAGACAGAAAAACCGGACGACTAGAAATGTTGCGATCTTCGGCCAAAACCTACGAACGCCCCTACGGAAGAAACTGGCATTTCGGTTAGTTTGGCCGTGATGCCTCGACTGACAATTCGAGCGGGACGACTTGCAGAAACAAGTGAGAAGTACACCATAAAGGACCTCGAACGATGAACAGACGACCGAATATGAATGCCAAGATGTACCTTTGGTGGATGACTGCGAGTTTCGCCGTCCTCGTCGGAGGTATGGTCAACGAAGCTGGATTCGCCCAGGAAAGAGGAACGACCGCAGCCGAATACGTGAACCGAAGGATGGTCAAACTTTTTGGCTCAGGTGGCTACAAGGGGTTGCCTGCTTACGGGAGCGGCATGTTGGTTTCTGCCACGGGGCACATCTTGACGGTCAACAACCACATTCTCAACACGAATGATCTTCGAATCCATCTCGCCGATGGTCGAAGGTTGCGTGGACGAGTCATCTCGAAGGAACCGGAACTCGACGTCGCGTTGATCAAGATCACGGAGGAAGTGGAAGGATTGCCGCACTTTGACTTCGCCGCCGCCGTCAAACGAAAGCCGCTCGAAGTCGGGGACTGGGTGTTGGCGTTTAGTAACCAGTTCGAGATTGCTACGGGTGACGAGCCAATGACCATTCAGCATGGGACTGTGAGCGCGTACACGAGTTTGCGAGGTCGTCGGGGTGTGTTCGACGCGCCGTTCATGGGCAAAGCCTACTTTCTCGACCAGGTCATCTGTAACCCTGGATCGGCGGGTGGCGTTCTTACCGATTACAAAGGCCAACTTGTTGGAATCGTTGGGCGTGAGTTCAAGAATCGAAACACCGACACATGGATCAACTACGCCGTCCCGATCCACGCCATCGCGAAGGTCTTCCGGAAAAAGAAGGGCGAGAAGGAAGCCAAAGAAGTTGAGGTGAGCATGAGCGAGTTCGTGAAACTGGCCATTGCCGGGAAATACAAGGAAGGTCGAAAGAGAACTCGCAAGAAACGAGGCGGTGGTTATACCGGAATTACTCTGGTTCCCAACGTTGTGGAAGTGACGCCTCCGTACGTCGATCGTGTACAGGACAATTCCCCAGCGGCGAAGGCTGGCTTGCGCCCCGATGACCGCATCGTGTATGTCGACGGTGAGTTGATTCAAACGATCCAAGAATACTGGAAAATGCTGGATTCGTATGCGCCAGGCGAGGAGATCACTTTCGACGTTCAACGAGGAAGTGGCCTCGTGCGAGCTACGTTCAAACTCGAGAAACTTCCCCAGGTGAAGTAACAATCGTGATGAAACGTAAGCGGAAGTTGATTGAGCCGTTTGCGTAATCCGAATGGGCAGGGATCGAGATTCCCCGTCCCGAAAATACATACATTCCGCATCCCTTCTGTGAGGATCATCCTAATGTTGTGGCGTTCTGTGTCACTCACGATGCTTGGTTTGATGGGGTTGGGTCTTTTCGTTGGCGGCGTACACGCCCAAGGAAACGAAGCCTACCAGAAAGTTACGAAAGCTGCGATCAAGAAAGTGGCTCCGAGCGTGGTTCAGATCGTCACGCAAGGCGGTACGAACATCGTCGTTGTCGGCAAGAAAGGAGCCAAGTTTCGAAAAGCACTTGGGCCGACGACGGGTGTCGTTGTGTCCGAAGACGGGTACGTTATCTCGAGTGCATTCAACTTCATTAACAAGCCGGCGACGATCTTGATCGAGGTCCCTGGGCGGAAGGAAAAATACGTCGCCAAGAGGGTAGCGACAGATACGTCTCGTATGCTTACGCTCTTGAAAATCGACGCCAAGGGGTTGCCGGTTCCGGAAATCGCACCGGAGAGCGATATCCAAATTGGCCAGTGGGCATTCGCCCTGGGGCGAACGCTGGACTTCGAAGAAAACAACTTGCCGTCGGTGCACGTTGGCATCATCAGTGCGAAGAATCGTGTGTGGGGCAAATGTCTCCAAACCGATGCTAATACGTCTCCGGCTAACTATGGCGGAGCCTTGATCGACATCAAGGGGCGGGTTCAAGGGATCATCGTCCCGGCTTCTCCGCGTGGCGACGGAGCCACCGCTGGAACGGAGTGGTACGATTCGGGTATCGGCTTTGCCGTGCCGCTCGAAGACGTGATGGCCATTTTGCCTCGTCTGAAAAAAGGTCGAGACCTCAAGAAAGGATTGCTGGGGGTCCAACTTCGTAGTCGAGATTACTACAGCACTCAACCGGTCGTCGCACGCATCACGCCAGATTCGGCGGCTGCGCGTGCTGGCCTTCGTTCCGGGGACGTCATTACCAAAATCGAGGGCAAGAAGGTCGTTCGGTTCGCCCAAATTTTGCACTTGCTAGGGCCGAAGTACGAAGGCGACTTCATCTCGTTGACCTACAAACGTGGGGCCAAGGAAACGACAATCCCCAAGCTCCAACTCGTCGGAAAACTGACCGCGTTTGTCAATGCGTACATGGGAATTTTGCCGATGCGGGACGATCCCAAGTTGGGTGTCCAGATTCGCTATGTGTACCCCGAGTCTCCGGCGGCGGAAGCCAAATTGGCCGCGGGTGATCGGATTGTTGGGTACACCAAGGACAAGAAGATGATGTCGTTCGCGGGGAAAGAACGGAGCCGAAACGAGTTGATGGCTTACGTGAACACTCTTCGGCCTGGAACACCGTTGGTTCTCAATGTCCAACGCAAAGGTGGGGCCAAGATGGAGAAGGTCACGGTGAAGCTCGGCGAATTTCCAGGGACGGCTCAAGACAAACCGGATGCTCCGCCCGAGGGAGAAGAGTTGCCGGAGATTGCTTCGCTCAAAAAGGCGCTGGTCCCTATAGGTGGAGCGAAGAAGCCGGCACCGAAACAACCAAAGAAGGATGGGGAGCAGAATGAAGAAGAGAATATCGAAACGGGGCTGTTAAAACGGAAGACCGCAAGTGGTAACAGCGAATATTGGTTGTACGTTCACGAAAACTATGACCCGAACGTTTCCCAGGCCCTGTTGGTTTGGATTCATCCACCCAATCAAGGGCAGCTCAAGGACGTTAATGCCTTCACGGAAATGTGGGATCCGGCGTGTCTTGCGAAGAACATACTCATCGCCATTCCCAAAAACGTTACGGATGGAGCCTGGCGATCGTCCGACTCAGAAATAATCGCCGACGTGATTAGTGACGTTACCGGCAAGTACACCGTTGACAAGAAACGCGTCGTTACCCACGGGATCAGTCAAGGTGGTCAGATGGCGATTTACATGGGTTTCAATGCTCGGAATTTGGTCCGTGGGGTCGCTGTTTCGGGTGCCGTTCCCAAAAACATCAAGGAGAACGTCACGACCAACCGACTCCAACTTTTTGTCGTTGGGGGAGATCGCGATCCAGTATTCGCGGCGATCGAAAAGGGTGTTACCGAACTCCAAGAAAAGCGTTTGCCAGTGACTTACCGAGGCGTCGAAAGGTTGGGTCGGCAATATATGCCAACGGAAATATTGATCGAGATGATTCGTTGGATGGATTGTCTGGACCGAATATAATCCGGCAGCCAGCTGTTCCCGAAATACTCCTCTCCAAAGGGTCATGGTTCTATCCATGGCCCTTTTCTTTAGGGTCAGAGAGTTTACCAGAATGGAACGGATGGATCACAACCGTTGGGTGTGCTTCTGATGGGCGGATCAATACTTGGCGTGTTTGCGCTGGTTCTTTGAATTCCTTTGGTTTCCACCCATGGCCGGGAGCCTAGAAACCAAAACACGACACTTGTTTAGCCGACTGCCCTACTTGCCCGTTGCAGTTCTCAAGAGTCGACGGAATGACGGTTTAGTCTACTCCAAATCGTTGCGCGAGTTCATATTTCTCATCGACGCCGATGAGTTGATTGAACTCTGAAAAAGACATGAGTTGAGCGTGCTCGTCAGCGGTGGTTCCGGCGGTTTTCAATCGCGAATAGGTTTCCTGGATTACCTTGGCCGCGGCGAACAGTCCGGCGAGGGGATATAAAATGAGATGGAACCCGAGTTGGGATAGTTGGTCTTTGGGGAGAACGGGTGTACGGCCTCCTTCGATCATGTTGGCTACGTTGGGAGCCGGTGATCGACGACCGATTTCGGCCATTTCATCCAAGGAAGTGGGGGCTTCGACGAAGCTGGCGTCCGCTCCGGCTTCGCGGGCGGCTTCGACGCGGGCAATGGCTTCCTCCATCCCAACCACTGCCAGGGCGTCGGTCCTGGCAACGATGAAGAAATCACGGCCCTCTCGGGCGGCATTCGCAGCACGAATCTTGTCGATGTACTCTTTGCGTTCGATGACTTTCTTGCCTTTCATGTGGCCGCATTTCTTGGGCCACACCTGATCTTCGAGGAAACACCCCGCTGCACCGGCTGCAATGAGTTCGTTGATGGTCCGGTAGACGTTCAACGGATTGCCATAGCCGGTATCCGCGTCCACGATAATGGGTATGTCGACGGCCAAGCAAATCCTGCGGGCGCGATCGATCATCTCGGTCTGTGTCAGTAGGCCGAAATCTGGTTCGCCGATGGCAGTGGCGGCAACAGAATACCCTGAGATGAAAGCCATCGGAAATCCCGCTTGAACGGCAAGACGAGCCGACAGCGTGTCGAAGATCCCAGGGAAAGCTAACGAACCAGTTTGCTCAAGGATTTGATGAACACGAGTTTGGGACATGAGTTCGCCTTGTGTTTTCTGGTGGTTGTTTTTGGCTCTGAGGAACTCTTTGCGGCTTTCGTCGAGGAGTTTCTCCGAAGACGGAAATTTACCCTTCAGCGGGTTCCATTGTTGAATCGTTGGAGGGACTTTCGTTGGTTGGTTGGGTCATTGGTGCTTCGCCCGGACGCAGGACGAGAAAGACCAACCAAGCTAAAAAGACGATGACGAGGACGTTCAAGACCGATTGGATCGCCTGGATGAGGAACGATTCTCTTTGGACTGGACCAAAGCCAACGCCTACCCAAGCCGAGGGTAAAGCCGAATCGGGTGCTTCTCCGTAACCCGACTCGTTGTCCAGGGCTTCCAACTCCTTGCGCGTGAGTGGGACTCCATGAATTGGCAGAGCCGACGCCGGTCCGGCGGCACTGCCGCCAAGAAGTTTGTGCGAAGCTCCCGCCAAGACGACCTGGGAACTGTATGTGTTGACGTCTTTGGTCGTGTTTTCTGGGTAGAGGTTGGCGTTGATCGTGGATGGTCGCAAATAGAGGGTGACGGCTTGTTTGGTCACCAGAGGTCCCAAAGAACACAATGCCAGGTCGGGATGGTTGGCGAGTGTGGTCTTCAATGGCGTCTGGGCCGCTGGTCCCTTGGGAAGGACGTCGAGTAGAACTCCGACATCACACTTCTGTTCTTCAATGGCGTCTAACAATTCCGAAGTGTTCTTGGCGACGAACACTTCTTTGCTGGGCACGTGGAAGATATCGTCAACGATCTTGAGGACACCTTTTCCCGCCGTCGCAGCAACACCGTACGTGAAGTCTTCGGTGAGTTCCCTGGTGGCGTTCTGTTTCGTTTGGATGATGTGAATGTCTCGAGCCGCAACGACTACGGCCGCTTCGAGACGTTCCTCGCGTTTGAGCCGTCCCGATTTTGACTCGCGGAAGAACTGCTCTGCCGCAACCAGGGCCAAACGGGCTTTTCCTCTGGAAACTTCATAGGCCGGGTCGGTCGTCTCGAGAGTTTCGATCCTGTGGACGGGAAAAGCTCCTTGAAGGATTTCCTTTGCGGATTCCAAAATGGATTGCATGTCCTCGGTGGAATCATAGGCGAGCACCAATTCGACCGGGCGTTGTTTGATCGGGATGCTCGTTTCGATCTTTTTCTCTTTGTGGAGCTTCGACAGAAAGTCTCGGGCGACTTTGGCAGGTGTTTGCCCTTTTTCTTCGACTTTGTAATTGAGATCCTGCATGGTCGAATTATCGATCAGGCCCGAAAGTTGCGTCAACGCTTTGCGAACGGCTTGCCCGTTGGGAGTGTCGTTGCGGACCAGGAAGGCCGCTTCATATTGCGGATAGAAATTTTTGGAGTCTTCGAGGGTCACCAAGCTCTCCCGCCGAGCAACCCCATCGGTGGCAAACCCGACCATGGCATCGACCCGCCTTTCGGTGAGGGCTTTGACGCGTTCTTGGATGTCATCTTCCAGATAGGGGCTACTGCCGAGCGTCAATCCGTGAGCTTTTTCCAAAGACTTGAGGCCATCACGCATTCGGTGTCGATAGTTCCAAGGGCAGGCGATGCGTACGGTTCCGAGTTTCTTCAGGTCGGCAATCTCGTTGAGTTTTCGACTCCGTGCATCTCGTTCGAACACATAGATTCGGTAGCCGTTGTCGAAACCGAGTGGAGGTAGCCATTCTATGTCGAGTTCTTGATACTGTTGTTCGAGTTTTTCCATGGCTCCTTTGGCTTGGGGGTCAATGCCAAGGAGGTTCATGGCGGTTCCGGTGTACTGAATGGCGACATCGATTTCGCCGTTACGGAGCTTGGAATGACTCGTGAAGGTTTCGGTCGTAGAAACGACCGGCGCTACAGGAATCTCCTCTCCCTTGAGGAGCAAGACGGCCATGTGAGCCAGTATCTCTTGCTCGGCGAAGTCTTTGGCCCCAACGCGAACACGAGAACTCGACCTCCCGCAGCCGCTCAACATCCCCAAAAGTCCCAGGGTCAGAAGTAGTATGCGTATCCGATTCATGACTGCCCTCCTTCTGGGTTGGGTTGACCGTCTTGTTGGGAGCTTGGGGTCTCGGGATTTTCGCCTGAAGGTGGATTCGACTGTTGTTTGTCGGGTGGTGTATTTTCGACAGATTTTTGGATACCTTTTTGGCCAACCACATCGACATCGGACCGGAGGACGCGGAGCAATCCGGCTACCTGCAGGTGCAAGATGAGTGTGAGTGGGATGGCGAAACTAATGGCTCCTGCTCGAACGACCTCGATATTTTTGGAGAGGACAAGCGCACCACCCAACCCCGCCAGAATGATGCCCCACGTCAACTTTTGGCTCGTTGGTGGGTTCATGGAACCTTTACTGGTTAGCATTCCGAGTACAAAGGTCGCACTATCCACACTCGTCACCACAAAGATGTAGATCAAGATGACAGCCACTGTGGAGAGAAGAGCCGACATCGGCAATGTGTCGAACAGGGAGAACAGGGCTACCGTTACGTCTTCCTTGACAAGGTCTGCCAGTCCGCCTTCGCCATAGGTTTCTTCGTAGATCCCCATCCCTCCGAAGATCGCAAACCAAAAGAGAGAAAAGACAGTCGGTACAAACAGTACCCCGATGACGAACTCGCGAATCGTTCGGCCCTTGCTGATCCTGGCAATGAAGATGCCCACGAACGGGGCCCAGGCGATCCACCACAAGAAATAGATCAACGTCCAAGAGCCGAACCAGGAGCTGAGTTGTCGGTAAGGATAGAGACGCAAAGTCATCCCTCCGAGGGAACTCGTGTAGTCTCCAATCGTCGTCACAAATCCGCGTAGTAGGAATGGCGTGGGACCAGTGAGCAATACGAATAGCATGAGTAGCATGGCCAAGGCCATATTGATGTTGCTCAGGTACTGGATTCCCTTAGCTAACGACGTGGCGGCTGAACCCATGTAACTGAAGAACAACAAGACCAAAAGTCCTATGGCCATCCAGTCAGAATTGAGAGGGACAAAGCCGGTTGCAACATGTAACCCGACGTGGAGTTGGAAGACTCCCATCGCCAAGGAACCAGCGACTCCAAAGGTGACGGCGAGGACGGCAATCAGATCTGCCAGGCCAGCGACAGGACCAACCCATTTTCCTCGAAAAGCGCTGCGAATGGGACTCCCTGCCAGATAGGGCTCCCCTCGTCGATATCGAAAATAGGCAAGCACCAATGCGCCAATACAGTAGACGGCCCACGCGTGAAGGCCCCAGTGAAAATTGGTAATGACAAGAGCCTGCCGAGCCGCCACCGGGCTTTTGGCAGTCCCAACCGGCGGGGAAGCATAGTGGGTCAACGGTTCAGCCACTCCCCAAAACAACAGCCCAACTCCCATTCCCGCCGCGAACAACATCGCCAGCCACGAAACGGTCGAGAAATCGGGCTCGTCCTCTGGTTTACCCAGTTTCAGTTTCCCGTAGGGGCTGAGGGCAAGCACGATGCACAGTATCAAGAAGCCGGTAACCGACAGCATGAAAAACCAATCGAGAGTTGCGAAAGCTGATCCAGTGATGTCTTGGATGGTGGCTGCGAACTGTTTGGGATACACAATTCCAAGAAAGGCAATAACAGCGCAGAACGGAACCGCAAGCTGGAATAATGTGATCCGTTGACGAGGTGTTTCGGCAGTTTTCATGACCCCTCACTGGTACCTGTTCATCACCGGATTCACAAAATGTAACCCAGTCGTCGGCAAAGCTATGTTCACAAGGAATTGAAACCGTACGCCCTTTCTATCGGTCGAAGTTGTCTTTGACAAGTTCTCATCAAAACGACATCTCTCGAAACTATAAGTGGAGTCAGCCTTATCAATTATATCTTTACTCTTTCACCTTGTATTGTTGGCGAAGTCGTCGCAACTCTCGCTTGTACTGTTGGATAGTTTGCGTGTATTGCGAATCATCATACCGGTTTTTTAGTTCCGAGGGGTCTTTTTTTAGATCGAAGAATTCCCAAGTTCAGTTTTTTCTCCGGGAAACGGATGAGCTTGTAGCGATGATCAGTGACGCCGTAATGAATGGGGACTCCATGCCCACCACTTTCGTAATAATGGTAATAGAACATTTTGCGCCAGTCCGCCGGTGTCTTACCGCGTAAGAGCGGAGTGAGTGACCGGCCTTGCATGTCTTCAGGAATCTTGGATCTGGCCATATCAAGAAAGGTTTCTGCGAAGTCCAGGTTCGAGACGATGGCGTCGTTCGTACTTCTGGGTGGAGTGACTCCAAGCCAGCGGACCAGTAGGGGCGTGTGAAGGCTTTCGGTGTACATCCAGCGTTTATCGAACCAGCCGTGCTCACCCAGGTAGAAGCCCTGATCCGAGCTGTAGATCACGACGGTGTTTTTGGCCAATCCTGATTCGTCGAGATACTTGAGGAGCCGCCCGACGTTTTCGTCGACCGCCTTGACACAACGCAGATAGTTCTTCAGATATCGTTGATAATTCCAACGCGTACGTTCTTTGCCCGTTAGATTAGCTTTCTTCATGGCTTCGTTACGTGGACCGAAATGGGCATCCAGGACCTTGAATTGTTTTGGTGTGAGCTTACTGGAAAACCGGAACATCAAACGACGTGGTCCCATGTGCTCGGCTATTCCCATCTTATGGCGGGCTGCTGCTTTCCTGGTGGCATAGTCGTCGAAGAGTGTTGGAGGTTCGGGTATCTTGACGTTATCCAGATATTTGAGGTGTCGGATCGCGGGTTCCCATGTGCCGTGTGGGGCCTTGTGGTGGCACATGAGAAAGAAAGGCTTTTTTTTATCACGTTGTTCTAACCATTCCAAGGTTCGATCGGTGATAATGTCGGTCGTGTAGCCGGTATGTTTGATGTCCTTTCCATTAGTAAAGAAGACTGGGTTATAATAACGCCCCTGTCCCTTGAGGACTTCGTAATGATCGAATCCGGTAGGCGTCGAATGTAGATGCCATTTGTCAATCATCGCGGTGTGGTATCCGGCCTGCCGCATTAGTTTCGCGACGGTTTGTTGGGAGCCGTCGAACTTTCCTCTGTTACTGAGCTGACCATTAATGTGGGAATACTTGCCAGTTAGCACAACGGCACGGGATGGAGCACAGATCGAGTTGGTGACGAGGCAGTTAGGAAATAATATGCCCTCCTTGGCGAGTCGATCGATGTGCGGCGTTGGGGCGATCTTCGCCAACGGTCCGCCGTACGCCGAGATCGCTTTGATGGCGTGATCATCACTAAAGATCAAAATGATATTTGGTCTAGTGTTCTCGGCATGGACTACGTTTGGAAGACACACCAGAACGAACCAACTGCGTAACTCCTATTCTTTTGATTCACTTTGGTCTTTTCCGAAGGTCGCTCTTGCTCGTTAAATTTCTCTGTTCCTTGAACAAAAAACTGGCTCGGTGTGCCATTTAAACCTGCTCTTGAATCAGAGCTTCTGTAATCTAAGAGAGAGGCCTGAGAGGAAGGTCCAAGGCAGGCAAAAAAATGCAAGCTCAGGGGCAGACAGCATGAGGAACATCGAGGAGACTTACCGAACCGCCCTCGGGCATCAACATTCAGGACAGCTCGCGTTGGCCGAGCAACTCTACCGCCAAATTCTCCAAAGCAAGCCATCGCAAACCGATGTTTGGTATCAGCTGGGCACTCTTTTCTGCCAAAAAGGTCAATTCGCGGATGGAGCGAGGTGTTTTCAAGAGACCATCCGTCTGGGAAGAAGAGATTTTCGCTTGTACGGCAACCTCGGGGCAGTCTACGCCATGTTGGGCCAACCAGAGGAAGCCGTCCTTTGGCACCGCCGAGCCTTGGAATTGAATCCCAACTACGCCGAGGGACATATCAATCTTGGTAATGCTCTCGGGCGACAAGGGAAGATCGAAGAAGCCGCTGCCTGTTACAGGCGAGGCTTAGAATTGAGTTCTCTCAATTCGAGAAATGAAAGCATCGCTTTGTTGAACCTTGGCCACGCATTGAGAAACCTGGGCCAACTGCAAGAAGCTGCCGCGAGTTATCGACGCTTTGTCGAGTTGAATCCGAAGAGCGCGGAAGGACATAGCAGTTTGGGAAGTGTCTTTTTGAAACAAGGTAAGGCCGAAGAGGCCGCTGCCAGTTACCGGACAGTTCTGGAACTGAGCCCGAACGAACCGGAGGCGCACAACAATTTGGGTGTCGCCTTGATGGATCAGGAGCAGACCGAAGAAGCCCTCAAATGCTTCCAACATGCGTGTCGACTCCAGCCTGACTACCCGGAAGCTCTGAACAATCTTGGAAACGCGCACCGCCACCAGGGCAACTACGAGGAAGCGATTGCCACTTTCCATCGAGTTCTCGCATCTCACCCAAATCACGTCCGAGCCTACAACAACTTGGGAGCGGCTCTTCTGGCTTTGCATCGCTACGATGAAGCCTGTGTTTGCCTTCGTCGGGCGCAAGAACTCCAACCTGATTGGCCGGAGACTTACCTCGACTTGGGGAATGGGTTCAAAGCTCAGGGGTTGGGACAGGAAGCGATCGGCTGTTATCGTCGGGCCTTGGAATTAGCCCCCAACTACCACGAAGTTACAAGTCCGATGCTTTTCGCCTTGTGGAGCACTCCTGGGTTCGACCTGGCCGCGATTGCCGAAGAACACCGACGTTGGGAGCAAAGGTATGTCGTGCCGCTCCACAAAAAAAACGGTGCTTATCCGAACGAGCGCAGTCCCGAAAAACGGTTGCGGGTCGGCTACGTGTCGCCGGATTTTCGCGAACACGTCGTTGGTCGCAACGTGTTGCCGCTTTTGCGGGAACACGACCGTGAACAAGTCGAAGTCGTTTGTTACTCGAATGGGAACAAGCCAGATTCGTTGACGGTCCGGTTCCAGGAAATTGCGGATCTCTGGCGGAATATTCGGGGAGTCTCCGACGAACGCGTGGCCGAACTTGTCCGTGAGGACCAGATTGACATTCTCGTGGACCTCGCGTTGCACACAGCCGGCAATCGCTTGTTGACCTTCGCAAGCAAGCCAGCTCCCGTACAGGTCACGTTTGCGGGGTATCCGGGGACGACAGGAATGACGGCAATCGACTATCGGTTGACAGACCCGTACCTGGATCCTCCAGGAGAGGATGAGAGCCACTACGCCGAAAAAACGATCCGCCTGCCGCATAGCTATTGGTGTTACGAACCCAACGGAGACGAACCGGAAGTCGGTCCTTTGCCGGCTTTGGAGCGGGGCAAGATTACGTTCGGATGTTTGAACAATCCGAGCAAAATCAACGCTGGAGTGATCCGAGCGTGGAGTCGTGTTCTCCGAGGAGTTCCAGAGTCGGAACTGTTAGTGTTGTGTAACTCCGAATCACAACGCCAAAGGATGTTGGACGTGTTGAAGAATGAAGGAGTCGAGAAAAGCCGGTTGCGGACAACAGGCCGAGTGCCGCGAAAAGAGTACTTGGCTTTGTACAACCAGATCGACATTGGCCTGGATACGTTGCCGTACAACGGGCATACGACAAGCCTGGAAGGTTTCTGGATGGGCGTTCCCTTGGTCAGCCAACGCGGTTCGACACTTGTTGGTCGAGCTGGGTTGGGCCACCTGACGAATCTGGGGCTTGCAGAACTGGTGGGCCAGAACGAAGACGAGTTTGTCCGGATTGCTATTGGTTTGGCCACGGATTTGCCGCGTCTCCAAGACTTACGTGTTGGAATGCGGGAGCGGATGAAGGCTTCTCCTTTGATGGATGTCGTTGGCTTCACACGAGGTATTGAAGCCGCTTACCGAGAAATGTGGAAGCGGTGGTGTGAGTCGGAGTTGAGAGTTGAGGGTTGAGAGCCAAAAGACAACAAGGATGCCCGAGACAGAGCCTGGTCGTTTCCCCTGGCGCGGCCCAAAATAACACTTCGCGACAGTTTCGTCCTGCCCGACTCACCACCGCAACTATGTGAGGGCAAGAAGTTTAACCCTCTGGTCAGGTGCCCTTGAAATGCTCTGGAATCGATGGATGGTTCACCAAAACGACAGTGACGGTTGGCTACCTTAAAGCTTCTTCCAAAGCCAACGTTAACGTTTTGCGGCTTTTGGCGAACGTGCTGTGGATAGCCGGCAAACCGCCCTGGATAGTAGCTTGTGATTTCTCGGCGACTTGGTAGATGATGTTTTGGTTTTGCAAGACCGGTTCGGTGGCCAAAAAGGGTGTGGGTCGATCGAATTGCTCGTGAAGAGATTGTTCGCGAAGTCTGGAATTTTCGGTGCGTTGTTTGTCTTTGCCAGTCGTTTGGGGTATTGTAGCGTTCACTCGAAATCTCCTGGTTGAGCGAATTGGAAAGGTTGTTAAGTTCTTCCAAAATCGCACAAAACACGGAGATTTCGAGTTCTTTTCATCAAAACCAGCACAACAGCCAAAAATGTTCGCTTATTTTAGGACTAGATGACACAACGGACCTTTATTTCGGTGAGCCGACGGTTCCAACCATGGACGAAGTAGCTCCCAAAAAACGATCTTCCGATGATCCCCAAGCTGAAGAAGAAAAACTGGGACACGCCCTGGTTGCGCGCGGGTTGATCACGCGCGAGGAGGTGACTTGGTGTCGAGAGGGCGAGCACAAGTCTGTCGGCCCAGAAGCGTTCCTCAAACGGCTCGTCAAAGGGGGGTACCTGACGAAAACGCAAGCGAGACGAGTGGCTCTGGAAGCCAAAGAACTGCTCAACCAACAAATTCCTGGCTTCCAGCTCCTGGAAAAGCTAGGCCAGGGAGCGATGGGAATTGTCTACAAAGCTCGGCAAGTGAGTATGGATCGATACGTGGCTGTGAAGATCCTTCATCCTCGATTTGCCTCGAATGACGGCTTCATCGAACGGTTCACACGCGAGGCGCATCTCGCTGCCAAGTTTAGCAGTAACAACGTTGTCCAGGCCATCGATGTGGGGTCTGCGGGACCGCTTCATTATTTTGTGATGGAGTACGTCCCGGGGACAACGATCAAGGATGAAATCGAAAGTAAAAAGAGACAGTTCAACGAAGAAGATGCTCTCGACATCGTGCTCCAAATCGCCCAGGCTCTTCGACAAGCTCACCGTCGCAACCTTATTCATCGCGACATCAAACCGGCGAACATTATGTTGGCCAAGGATGGGATCGCCAAACTCGCCGACCTGGGAATTGCCCGGGAAACGAACGATCGCGTGCTGGCACGTGCCGAAAAAGGCCTCACGATCGGGACGCCGTATTACATTGCTCCCGAACAAATCCGGGGTATGGAGGATATCGACAGCCGTGCCGACATTTACTCTCTCGGGGCCACGCTTTACCACATGGTCACGGGTCAGCCTCCCTTTCCAGGGAGCAACAAGCAAGACGTCCTTCGGGCCCATCTGAAAAAGCAACTCACTCCGCCCGATCACATCAACCCTAAACTTTCTTCCGGCCTGGGTGAAGTCATCGAGTGGATGCTCCAAAAAGATCGCGAACTTCGCTACCAAACTCCGGACGATTTGATCATCGATTTGGAATGTTTGCTCAATGGCGAGCCGCCCAAACTGGCACGGGAAAAATTTTCACTGGCCAGTCTCCAAGAACTCACCGAGGGTGAGGAGGACGAAGAACTCGAAGAACTCGAACCCCTCGAAGAACACAACCTCAATGCCGTTGTCTGGATCACCCTTCTGGCTGGGTTGCTCGCGTTGAGTCTTGTGGGGAATATCGTTCAGTTTTTCTTGAAATGAACTTCCGAGCCGTTGGTTGTGACGTGGGTGTGCCCGATTTTGGAATTCGATGTTCGTGGTAGGTCCACGCGAGTTGTGTGGACCTGCAGGGAAATGAAAAGTCCAAGCCGGTTGTGTGGCCTTACGATTTCCAGGCAAATTCCAATTCCAAAATCGAGGGGAGCAACGTGCGAGGTTCCTCGGCCAAATGATCCAGAATTCGGAACCCGCTGGAGTGACAACGAGGAATGCCTTCCCAAGCGTCCAACAGCATCCCCAACGGATTTTCTTAGAATGCAGCATTCCTCTTTACAAAGTCCCTTCATCCATTCATCATAAACCCAACGCAGGACGCTGAGTTCAGCACCATTCCTTTGACCGAAGTAATGCCGGACCCTTTGCAATCTGGTGTGGCACTTTGCAAGAAGAGAGGAATTGTTCGAACGTGCTGGCCTCGCTTTCCTGGGAACTCTATTGAAAATCTTGAAGCGTATACACCGTCTCGGTCGTAACATCCGAGACGGTGTATTTCTTTCATGTGGGTATGGTTGTGATGCCGCTCGTCGGGCCCGTCCCAAGCGAGCCACAGCCGCGAGTGATTCTAGTTGAGGCAAGTATCGTTCAGGAGCGAACCATGGATCGCATTCCCATGACCCAAAGTGGGTACGAGAAGAAGCAACAGGAACTTGACGCACTCAACGCTGAAATGGTTGATTGCACCAACAAGGTCGCTGAAGCACGGGCCGAAGGTGATTTGAAGGAAAACGCCGAGTACCATGCTCAACGAGAACGACAAGGCATGCTTCAGGCGAAAATCAATTTGGTTAAAGATCAACTTAGTCGCGCAGAAATCATTGATCCTTCGAGCCTGCCACGAGATACAGTCGTTTTTGGGGCTCGCGTCCGTGTCAAAGACCTGGACGAACTCGAAGAGGAAGCCTACGAATTGGTGGGGCCAGGCGAGGAAGATTATGACAATGACGAAGTCACCAAGATTCGTCCGGACACACCCGTTGGTAGGGGATTGATGGGACGGAGGATCGGCGAGGTTGCCGAAGTCGAAGTTCCTGCCGGGATCCTGCGGTACGAAATCTTGGAGATTTCGTTCCCCATGCTAGAAGACTGAATGGAAACTCCTCTCAAAGCCTCCACACCTCGAATAGGCTGTCTTGTGAGCAACAGGTGACGGTCACTTTCGGTCAATTACTTTTTCCTTCCCGTGTGGTAGATCGGATGTCTGAGTTAGAGCGGTCTCCGTTCTCTTTCGACGTGCGTGGGGTTCTGAAACGGTCGCCCAAGGCCTTTGGCGCTAGACGCTCAAGTACCTGGCCATTTTGACCAGGCTACGGTGAGGTTGGCCTTGGGAAGGAAAAGAAATGCTTGCCTGCTTCGCACGTACCAGGTGAGCCGCGTGTACGTTTGTCTTGGCAGAGCTTTCCAAGTACACGCGAGCCGCGTGGTACTTTTTCAGAATCGTGAGTACACGCGATGGGCTGTCGGATCATCAAGAGTCTTGTGTTGGATTCTCAGCCCCGAAGGGACGATAGATCCAAGCCGTGGGTGTGAACCCAAGCAACCCAAAGAACAAGAACAATCACGACACGTCTGGATCCGACCGCCCCAGGCGTGTAGCTTCCCACCGGACAAGCATATCTTTTCCGTTCCATCCAACCCCTCGGTTGTGAAAGTCCCTCATCGAACAAACAAATACTGTGAAAAAAAGATGAGCATATCTTCACGGACCCTTCATTATCCATCCGCGAAATGTTCTCACGCGTCCATGGGCCGCTCTCAGACCCGTTGTGTGAAGAATCTGTGTCCTCCCGAACAGCGAATATCAGTCTCAGAAATTCCTGACGAACGGGTCGAGAATTTTGCGATCTACATACAACTTACATGTTGCTATAACCCACCATTTGACAAGCACTTTCGCTCCTCCAGCCGGGCCCAAGCGGGCCACCCTTCGACCCGAACGGAAAAATCTCGCCAATTACGATTGACGCCTCTGGTCGCATTCGTACGTAGATGATCGAGCACAAGACTACGCGAATTGGAGTTGGGACCAATCGTTCGGCTTTCAAATGCGAATGAACCCGTCCGAACAATCCGTGAAACACGAAACTCCATTTTTGGAGACCATGTTGTTTTCCAAACTCCACTGCTCCTAGGAATGGAGCGGGACCCAGACTTCAGAGCCAAGCTCTGAGACTTTATGCCTCAGGTAACGTAATCTCGAATCGAGCCGCCCAGACAAAAATGGATTTGAGAATTCCTTTTCAATCATTCTCGTTGCTTCCGAGTTTCATTCCATCTGCCAATGAGACTCCATGGCAAAACCACCGTCCTACTGATCCCAAACGATCAGGGCATCTGCGTCGTTGTATGGTGATGACCACCAAACAAGACACCTCAAACCAACACCCCCTCTGGTATACCGTCAAACATTTAGAATCTGGGCAATTTTCCGTCCAAGTAAGTGACGTTATTTTTGAGTCAATTGTACACCCGTCATGGGTAGGATGCCCGCAAGATGACTTGGCCGCGTCAAGACCGTGTGACGCTGGCCACCACGTCGTGCTGTGAACGTGATTTGTGTTGAATTCACTGTGTCTAGTTTCTCTGTGTCGAGTTTTTCTTTGTCTTTGCGGCTTTTGTTTCCGGCCGCACCTTTATTCCCCACCTGGAGGATCCCGTAGTTATGAGATGGAATGATTTCTGGAAAAGTAATTTGTCTCTCTTTACCCGCCGACAGGCAAACAAGCAAAAGGTCGAAAAGAAATTTCGACCCCAAGCCGAAACCCTCGAAGACCGTACGGCCCCAGCCGTTGTCGCTTTTGATAACTTCGACGCCAACGCCGCCGGCGAAGGCGACCCTTGGTTCGCCGGGAGCGACACCTTCGGTCCACGAGCCAACGGTTTCGAAGCAGCGGAAAACATCATCAGTCGAACCATCAATCCCAATACGGAGAACAACACGAGCGGAAGTGATGCCCGCCCAGGTCTTCAGCAGGGTGGCAGCTTCTTCGACTGGTTCGGTATCTTCCGCCGCGACCAAAACTTCAACGGGGTTTCGGACGGCGACGAACCCTCTCCGGACGGTCCGTTCGACATGTTCGATGACTCCGACCCGGGCGGCCCTGACCCGTTCCCGGGTGACGACTTCGGCTTCCTCCGTAGCGGTGCTGGCCTTCATGGTGGTGCCTTCGGGATTCTCGATGACGACATCCCTGGCACTGGTGCCCCAGACGGCGGCGAGGTCATCTGGGTCTTTGACGTCGGACCCAGCACTAACTTCACCCTTTCGGTTGATGTCGCTGGTGTTGGTGTCTTTGAAGCTGCTGACTTCCTTGCTTTCGACGTGAGCGTTGACGGCGGAAACAATTACACCACGGTGCTGGAGTTCCAGGGTGGTCAGGGCGGCTCGCGGACATATGGCCCGCTCGAAAGTGGGAACGATGTCGATCTCTTCGGGTCCGGCAACGTCACGCAGAACCCTGCCGCCAACCCGCTGACGCTGACGACCGGAACTGGCGCCGGCGGTGCGACGACGACGGATATCATTTATACGACTTTCACTGGGACGACTGTTGGAGGCGGCGCTGCGGGGAACCAACTGTATGTGCGCATGCGGTCGTTGGTTGACTCCAGCAGCGAGTACATCTCCTTCGACAACGTGACAGTCGACGCCCTCGCCGCCCCTGGGAAGTTTGGGGTCACATCGTCCACTCTCGACACCACTGAAGCTCAAGACGGCTTCATCAACTCTAGCCAGGCCCTCACGTGGACGATCGTCACCGACCAACCTATCAACGATAGTACCCTGGATGCCGCCGACTTCATGAACGCTGCGGCCAGCGCGGCCTCGGGTACCTTCAGCGTCAGCACCGGCTCGACGGTTGACGACAATACATTTGAGGTCACCTTCACCCCAGACGGAGTCACGCTGGGCGACGTTCAGCTCATGATCCTCGATTGCGTCATCGACTCCTCCTCGACCACTGACGAGCTCGCCGAGTTCGTCGACCCGAACGTAATCGGTGTCGACGACACCGCCCCGTCGGTCGTGAGCATCACCCCCGACATCACGACTGCCAACACCAGCGACACGATCAACTACACCGTCGAGTTCAACGCCGGCGAGAACGTCGATCCGAGCACCTTCACCGACGCTGACCTGGACTTCTTTGGCAGCACGGCCGGCTTCGATTCGCCCGTCATTACCCAGGTTGATGGCGACACCTTCAATGTCGCCGTTACCGTGTTGAGCCCTGGCGACCTGATCCTCGAAATCGACGGCAGTGCCGACGACCTCGCAGACAACACTGGAACGCTCGGTCCCATTACTGCCCAGACTGTGACCGTCACCGGCGCTCGTATCATCTTCAAGGAAAGCTTCGAGACTACTTACAACAACGGCACGGGCCAGATCTACCGGCTTGAGCTCGGCCCGATCGGTACCTCGACTCCCGATCTCGTCGAAGGCCAAGCCGACCCGAACGGTTTCAACAACTTTTTCGGCCGTCACGAACGGGACAACGCCCGCCGCAACGACTGGAACAACACCAGCAACTTCGACGGCGATTTCGCCATCTTCCACTCGGCCGCAGGGACCGGCGCCAACCAGCTGTTCTTCGAAGACATCGACCTACGCGACGGTAACGGCGACTGGGCCGACGTTGACAGCCTCCGCGTCGATTTCCTTGGCGGTGCCAATGCTGTGTCCGAATCCGGCGGCTCGTTCAATGACATCGAAGACAACGATAGAATGAACGTCTACTGGAGCTTCGACGGCGGCCCCCGCGTTTACGTCGGTGGCTTCATTGGCTTCCAGGGTGAGTTCCGCTTCGACGACGACGGCGACGGCGTGGTCGACGCAACCGACACGCTCGTCAGCGAGCCCGACTTCGGCTTCCCCGGCGGCCAAAACCCGGCTCCGACCTTCACCATCGACTGGAACAACTTGCCGGCGTCGACTCAAACCGCTCTGCTCGGCGGAATTTCGCGACCAGGTATCGGCCTCCTAGACATGGAGTTCGAGTGGGTCAACCCGGATGGCGGCACATTCGAGCAAAGCTGGATCGACTGCGTAACCCTCTTCGCCGAAGCCGACACGACTCAGTTTGCGCCAGTCTTCTTTAGCCCTGATCCAGCCGGAGCTAACCCCGACATCGAGTTCATCGCTTCGATCGGCGGCACGGCAGACATCACCGTCATCAGTAACCCGGTTTCCACCATCACCGTGGGCACCAACGCTGTCCCGCTGTCGAGCGTCGCTGACAACGGCAACAACACCGCGACCCTCACCGTCACCGGCCCGAACCCATTCACCGGCGACTTCCAATTCGACCTGGACGCCGCTAACGGTGTGACCCCGAACGCCGACGGCAACTACATCGTCCGCATCGGTGGTGCCGGAGGTGAAGCTGGCCCGACCGTGACCTCCATGGACGACGACGGTGACGGTGTCCTGGAAGATGGCGAGACCCTCATGGTCTTCGCGGAAGTCACTCCTGTTGGTGTTGGCGACCCCGAAGGTGACGTCGAGTTCTTCTGGCACGGCGTCTCCGTGGGCACCGCGACTCTGACGCAGGATCCTAATCTCCAGTTGCTCGTCAACGATCCGGACTTCCCGGGTGTCCCAGCGATCAACGCCGCGGGTACGAGCTACACTGTGGGCGACCAACTCATCGTGGATGGCGGTATTGCCAGCCCTGCGACGGTCTTCGAAGTCACTAGCGTCGGAGGTTCCGGTGAGATCACGGGATTTGATGTCATTGAGGTGGGGAGCTATGTGGATAGCCCCTCGGGCGTGCCCACCGGCGTCGATCCGGCCCTGCTCAACGGTACCGTCACTGTCACCGGCGGCTCCGGCACTGGTGCGACTTTCGATGTCCAATACGGCGACATCGACCGCAGTACGGCCAAGCTGCCGCTCAACTTCGTCCGTGATCTGGTCGGGGATTTGCCCGGCGGCGGCAACCTCCTGAGCCCCGGTTACCACACCTTCACCGCCGTCTACACCCCGACGCCAGGCTCGATCTGGCGGACCAACCAAGACCTCGAGGTCGACTCCCTCAACCAACGTGTGGACGGCGAACCCTACACAACGGGCAACGTCCTGCAAGTTCGTTCGATCAACGGCTTCGGCCTGTTCGCCAACTCCAGCGGCGTGAACATGGCCATTGAGGAGCGTGAAACTTCAGACGAATCGATCACCGGTGGGGAACAGGTCAGCGACCCGGTCCAGCGAATCTCGCTGCCCTCGGCTGACGCCGACGGGTCCGATACTGGCATGCTGGTGGCGAGCGCGATCCTGCCGCCACAGCAGTCCGACAACGGCGCGCTGACGATTACCACCGACGGAAACTACGTCGTCGGTATCGCCAATGACAACGGCGGCCGCGAGTCTCTGCCAGCCAACGGCGACCCACGCTTCGTGACCCCCGAGATTGAGACGATCTACCGCGTCGAACTGGCTACCGGCGACGTCGAGACCTTCTTGGTCGAAACCCCCACCGGCGCGAACGAAGACAACCGTGGCGTCTTCTCGGAGGACGGCACCCGGATCTTCTTTGGCTCCAGCGATCGTCTCTTCGTCAAAGATGACATTACGACTGCTGGACTCGCGACCGAGATCGCCGCGACCGATTCCTTCGGTGTTCATGGCTTCGGTGGGAATCTGTTCGCAGGTATCGGTGGTGGCATGATCGGTGATTATGGCGACCTCGCGGGGCCATTCGGTGCACCGACGACCCTCACTGGCATCAGCACCAGCTTCCTCCAAGACTTCTTCCTCTTTGACCTGGATCCAGTTGCCGACTGGAACGGTACCGGCCTGGACACCGCCTACACCTTTGGGACTGCTGGCTTTACCAGCGGTGCTCTCGAGAAGTACTCGTTGGTGGGTGGCACACCCGGTGGAACGGACGGCACGTGGACTCTGAACGGCACGATTAATGCTGGCGGCGGGACTGGCCCTACCGGTACTCCCGGCTGGGGCTACGCCATCGGCGAAGAGATTGGTTCTGACGATGTCCGCCTCTTCATCCACTGGGGTCAGGGCGGCTCGCAGGGCGGCTCTAGCACCCTGCAGAGCCGGCTCTATGGGCTGACTGACACCAACGGCTATAACCAGCCCTTCAGCGATCCCAGCGTCAACGCCCTCAAGCAGGCCGTCGACAACCCCGACTTCGAATACGCCTGGCGTGGTATCGCCGGTCAGGGCTTCAGTGACATCATCGACGTGACTGTCGACAAACTCGTCGACACCGGCGACGGCAACGGTTTTGTCGACGGTCCTGTGTCTGTTGCTCAGAACACGACGCTCACCTACCAGATTACTGTGACTAACGCCGGTCCGAACACAGCCACCAATCTGGCTTTGCAAGACCTTGTTCCGTTCCAGTTCGGCGTCCCGACCAACATCAGCACCGGCGGTACCGCCACCAATCCTGGAACGGCTGCAGTTGCTGGCTTGGTGACCACCAGCGTGACAGCCACTGGTAACGCCGAGATCCGTCCGCTGACCGTGACCGGCATCGACAGCGGCACTGGCGCTGTCGGACCGTTCAACAGCGGTATCCGCACGTTCGGCACTCCGGAAGCCACCTCGACTCTGTTCCAGAACATCGAAGGTTCCGGCACTGCCTTCCCGACCTTCCTCGTTCAGGACTGGGTCTTCCCGGGCGATCAGTCGATCGTTTCGATCGCGGACATCCGCCTCTCGCTGTTCGAAGACGAGGCCGCCTTCTCGGCCAACGGCGATTTCGATATCTACCTGGCTGGTCCTGGTGGACTCGATCCGAACCTGCGGCTCGCCGAAAGCAACCCGGCAGCTGGCGTTCCAGCCTATATCGATGGCAACGACGGTCTCGCTGCCGTTCCGGCCATTCCGTTCGACACCGCCAACGCGACCCTGTTGGGTACGGCGACGTACGCTGGTGCGGGCGTCAACGGTAACGACGACGACCTGATCGAGTTCTCGTTGGAATCTGGCGGGACGACCGAGGAAGATGTACTCCTCGCCGCTCTCCAAAATGGCGGAACCTTCCGTCTGCTCCTGGTTCCGGATGAGGCGACCCCGAACGTTGCTGCGACCTACGCCGGTCAAGGCAACATCGACGGAGCTCCCCCAACCTTGACTTACGACGTCACCAGCCAAGCGATCGACTGGACCGGCATCGAGTTGGGTGTTGGTGAAAGTGCTACGTTGACCTACGAGGTTGACTCTGGGACGACCGACGGCACCTTCATTAACTCCGTCGAGGTAGTCTCCGCCGACCAAGTCGACTTGGACGAAACGTTCGGCGACGGCATGGGCAACGACTACGACGAAGTAGAAGTTACAGTCCAGGCTGCGACCGGATCCGTGGACGTTGGCATCACTAAGGTCGACAGCGCCGATCCGGTGAACTCCGATGCTTCCTACACCTACACGGTGACGGTGACCAACACCGGTCCTGACACCGCAACCAACGTGGTCATCGACGACGTGATTAGCTTCGCCCCTGGCGTCACGGGTGTCTCGGTCACTAGCGCAGTAACCGGCGGCACGGTGGCCTCAAACTACAACGATGGTGGCAACCCGGACAACGGTGGTACCTTGACCATCGCGAGCCTGCCGGTTGGCGATACGGTCACCCTGACCATCACCCTCTCCGGCACCGCGCCGA
>CAYRFQ010000048.1:0-50817 GCA_964423615.1 uncultured Alcaligenaceae bacterium
GTTGCGTTGTCCTTCCGAGGTGCTGTCGATTGAATGGAGACATGTCGATTGGGAGCGGAGCCACTTGACAGTTGCTTCCCCCAAGACCGACCGTTACGACGGAAAGGGAAGTCGGACCATTCCCCTGTTTGCGGATTTGCGACCTCACCTTGAGGAAGCTTTCGAGCTGGCAACTCCTGACCAAACGCACGTTGTTGGTGGAGGTCATTTGGCCAAAGCCCAAGGGCCGAATGGGTGGAAAAGTTGCAATCTCCGGACACCGTTTTCCAAACTCGTTCAACGCGCGGGGTTGGAACCGTGGCCGCGATTGTTTCACAATCTTCGTGCGAGTAGAGAGACGGAGTTGTTGGAAGAGTTCCCCGTCCATGTTGTTGCGGGTTGGATGGGACACGATGCAAAGGTCAGTTTGAAACATTACGCGCAAACGACCTCGGACCATTTCGAGAGGGCCATAGGCGGCGCAAAATCCGGCGCACGAGTGGCGCAAAATCCGGCGCAGCAGAGAATCGTAAATAATAGCGAGGACCAGAAGGCAGAGTCAGAAAGTGAAGCTGACAAACAACTTGTGACGTCTGGATGCGAGTCGTTGCGAGATGCTGCGAAAGCGAAAATCGGAGAGGGGGGGATTCGAACCCCCGGTACGCTAAGCGTACACGGCATTTCCAGTGCCGCACAATCGGCCACTCTGTCACCTCTCCAAATTTTATAAGTTGTTTTACAGAATAGCTTTATATCATTGTTATTCCTGTTAACTTGAGTCCTGTTTGGTCTTGTTAACTTGCTGTTAACTTTTGGTCGATTGATCCTGTGTTGGGGTGCTGACCTACTGCGGTTAACATACCGGAAAACTCACCTGCAGACAATTGAGGACCTTATCAGCAAACCAAAATTCTCAGTTCTGCAGCGCCAGTACAAGTTCCGAAGAAGGCTCCCGAGTTCCTTTGTTTGGCCAGGCAGTTGGTTTCAGCGAGCCGCGGAGATGTTCCGACCAGACCTTGAGGATTCGGAGATCGAGTTCGCGATCGAAGGGCCAGAAGGGCCTTTGGTTGCCGACTTCCATTGTCTTCGCCACACGTACGTGGCTCTGCTCGAGCAGAGCGGAGCAACTCTCAAGGAAGCAATGCAACTCGCCCGACACAGTGACCCGAAACTCACGATGGCGGTTTACGGACGAGCCCCTCTTGAAGATTTGGGAGAAGCAGTTGCTCGACTTCCCGATTTGCAATCCGACTCCGGAGAACGCAACAAGACTCTGACGGAAAGCCAACAGCCCGAAGCCGATCCAAATTCCTTGCGCAATACTTGCGCAAGTTTTGATTTCGATAGCGATTCCGTGAGGACTGTTGAGGATGCAAAAGGGGAATCGAGTAGGGAACTGTCTCAACTCAAGTGAACATAATAGCGAACGTCGGTTGACGGTTGAGTTGTCGGCGCTTTGCAGACAGCGAAACACAACTCGTTTTCGAGTAAGCACTTTGATCGCCGACATTTCAGCGCTGAGATGGCGTCAAATTGTCAATCCTCCAAAGGCTTAGATGAGACGATCTCCAAGCCTCACAATACCCACCCTCGCAAAATCAACAGCCCAAACTGTTTGGGCATTTCAAGAGATTCCACCGTCGTAGCGAGAGCGCATCGCAACCAGGTATCCGCAGAGTTCGAAACAGTTCCGAAAGTCCCGAGCCAACCATGATCGTTCTTGTCCGACTCTCTGAGATGCCGGACCGCTACATTCGGATGCAAAGTGCTCGAGCCAAGGATGCCCGAATTCAAACGAACTTGAGGATGCGCCTCTTTGCCAATTTTTCGATACTACCTCGTGCTTTGCACAATTTGCGAGGTACATACTTTGCGTAATCTCCTTGCTTTTCTTGTTTCATCTTCGTTCACAGATGATTCCAGGAATGCTTGTAGGAAAACGACTTAGGGAAAAGCGTCTAAATGCAACTCTATGAAAATATTGTCAGGTCTGCAACTTCACGGAAAGCTAACAATTCAAACATTGAAAGTTAACATAATTGAATTATGTTTTTCCATGTATTCTACCTTTAACGTCCTATTTGAGTTCTCCAAGGAGGAAGCATCGCATGGGAAATCCCCTCTCCCAACCCACACACCGTGCGCGCAAGCCATTAGGTTTCCGTAGCCCTCACCGATCTGTCCGACCTTTACTGGAGTTACTGGAGGATCGCACAGCGCCAGCGATCCTCACGGCCGACTTTCAGACCTTTGATGGGTCTGGTTTCGCACCAGTTCCTGCTGCTGGCCAACTGGATTCCGACGTATGGCGGGTCAACGGCCTAAGCATCGGCAGCATGGCATTTGGCGACACTCGCACGGAGAACGACTTCGCCCGTGGGGCTTCCGCCGGTGGAGTCACGACTGGCGGAGTTTATAGCTTCGACACAGGTTCGGGGAACAACATCCTGGGTATTCAACCATCGAGCGCTGACTGGACTCCTGGTACGATTACGTTGCAGGTCGTCAATACGACCGGCTCGAGTGTCGACAGTTGGGACATCAGTTATGACATCTTTTCGTTGAACAATGAGCCTCGCGCGAATTCCTTAAACTTCGCTTTCTCGACAGACGATAGCAGCTACACTCCCGTTGCGGCTTTGGACTTCACCACTCCCGAGGCTGCGGATGCACTCGGTTGGCAGTCCGTCAGCCGTAGCACAACCATCAGCGCGACGGTTGCGGCAGGGGAATCGCTCTTCCTCCAATGGCAAGGTGATGACGTCAGCGGCAGTGGTGCTCGCGATGAATACGGCATCGATAACGTTGTGGTCGGTAGTCCCTCGACGCCACCCTCAGACAAGATCGGCAACGAAGATTTTGATGGCGGTGCCCTGAACCTGGTCAGCGGCTTCGACCCGAGCACTGGCAATCTCGATGGTGGTCCTGGTGACTTCTTCGGCGTTGGTAGTGCGGTTGCTTGGCCGCAAGGCAACGACCCTGGCGTGCCGTTCTCCATCGCCGACGACTCGGTTGTCGACTTCTCCGGCGCAGGTACAGGCACTCCGTTCCTGAGTGATGACGAAGGTGTTTACGGCGAGAATGCGGACCTCAACAACGCTTTCTTCGCCATCTCCGATACTCAGGAATTCGACGCGGCCGACCTGACCGCCAGTTGGACTTTTGACGTTCGTGGATCTAGCAACTTGGAAATTTCCATCGACATCGGCTCGGACATCGACGCTGACTTCCCCTACGATGCCGCCTCCTTCCTGACGTTCACCGCCCAGGTCGACGGCGGTTCGGTGCAGACGCTGTACTCGTTCACCCCGGTCACAAACACGCTAGACATCTCGGCCTTCCGCCCGATGGACAGCGGCACCAACGAACTGCCACAGAACATCCTGGTGGTAACCGACAGCGATGCCACGGTCACCAAGACGTTTGCCGATGGGGGTTCCTCGACCGCAGCCGCCGACCTCTATCTGGACGGGTCCAACCGTGCCACTGGTGAGCTGGACACGTTCTTAACTTCCATCGCTGGAAGTGGCAGCGAACTGACCATCACCATGACCACGAATATGCCGTTCGAAGCCGCTGTCTTCGATAACATCATGATCTTCGGCGAAGGAGAACCCCCAGTCGACACTGACCTGGTGATCAACGAGTTCGTTGCCAATCACGTTGGTACCGACGACATGGAGTTCATCGAAGTCAACGGTACGTCCGGAGGCGACTTCTCGGCCTTCACCGTGCTGCAGATCGAAGGCGACAACGGGGCCAATCCTGGAGAGATCGACAGCGTACATCCCGTCGGTGCCCTGCCTGCCAGCGGCATCAAGAACATCACTGGCTTCCTCACGAACGTCATCGAAAACGGCAACATGACTCTCCTGTTAGTGAAGGACTTCACCGGGACTGTTGGCGATGACATCGATCCCGACGACACTGGGAACATCACTAACCCGCTGTGGAGCAGCATCATCGATGATGTCGCCGTCGAGGACACCACTCCTGGGACTCTTTACTCTTCGGTCGTGCTGCTGCCAGGTGCCGATGGGAATCCGTTTGAGTACGGTGGAGCTTCCCGCATCCCCAACGGCGTGGACACGGACTCTCCCAGCGACTGGCTCCGAAACGATTTCGACAAAGCCGGCTTCCCGGGCTTCCCTGGCAGCCCAGAGATCGGAGAGGCTTTCAACACGCCCGATGAAGTCAACGAGGCCGTGACCGCGGTCGACCCGACCAACGACGCCATCATCAACGAGTTCGTCTTGAATCATCGTGGAACCGACACGCAGGAGTATGTCGAAATCTTTGGTGATGCTCTTGCGAATTACTCGGACTTGACGTTGCTGCAGATCGAAGGCGACGGACCGTTCGTAGCGGGGACCATCGACAGCGCTGATCCAATTGGTGTGACTAATAGCGAAGGTTTCTTCCTCGTCGGTTTTAGCAACAACGTCTTCGAGAACGGGGCAGTCACCCTTCTGCTCGTCGAAGGCTTCACGGGCCAGGTCGGCGATGACATCGATGGGAACAACGATGGCGTCATCGATAACCCCTTGTGGGACCGCATCGTTGACAGCGTCGCTGTCTTTGACACCGTTGAGCGACCAGACTTCGTTATCGATTTCGAAGAAGATGGCAGCGGGAACGACTTCCAGTCAGGCGACATCGTGACGGACCAGTTGTTCGGCGGCCTTGGCGTCACTGTCTCCACAAAAGATGTACCAACCGTTCCGATCTCGGGCCAACAGAGTGTTGCCGCAGACACAAACGCCGAGATTAAGGTGAGCGGGTCCTCCGGCACCGACAGCGACGACACGCCCAGTGGCATCCGAGTGTTCGGAGCCAACCAACAGTCGACTCTCTTCTTCAACATCGCCGGAGATGGGAACACCGACCAAGAACGCTTTGCCGTCGCCGACTTTGTGTTCCCTGGCGACAGCAGCATCACGTCGATCAACAACGTTGTCCTGAGCCTGTTCGAAAACGAGGCCGCCTTCTCCTTCAATGGCCCCATCGGCGTCTTCGGGGCAACGACTGTTGCCGGCGAGGCCGATAACCTGATTGACCCGGCTAACAATCCGGCCTCGGGTGTACCGTCGTACCAGGATGGCAACAACGGCCGAGACGCGATCGATCCCGTTTTCGCACCGAGTGGGCTCATCGGCTCTGGCGTCTACAATGGAGCCCTTCCCGGCGGTGGTGGTGACGGAGACAACAACGATGACGTGTTCATCCCGCTGACCGCTCCAGGAGCCATCGCGGCCATCCAGGACGCGGTCATTAACGGTGGAAAGATTCGCCTGCTGCTGGCGCCTGGCAACGACACCGTCAATGCCACGTTCGCTGGCCAGAGCAACAACCAGGGAGCACCTCCCACACTCACCTTTGACGTCGAGAGCACCGGTCCTGCCCCTGCCATGATCTTCGACAGCGCCAACCCAACAGGAGGCGACTTCGATTTGGGCACACCAAATAGACGGTTTGGTGGTCCTGGCAAGGGTTTCGGTGGTGCTTTTGGACCTGGGGAGAACAAAGAAGCTCGCGGCAACATCCTGATCATCTCGGAAGATGGCGATTCGAGCGAGCCAGACGACTTGGCCACTGGCGGCAAGTTGGTCTTTGAGTTCGTCGGACCTTCCAGGATCAACACCGTCAACTTGATCGACATGGATGATCCGCAAATCAGGAAAGGCCCCTCCGGGCGGATCAAACTGTTTGGCTCCGACGGAGCAACAGTTGGTGTCGTCGCTATCCCAACCTTGGGTGATAACAGCTTCGTTTCCGTCGACGTCGGCATTGATGGCGTCCAGAAGATGGTTGTGGAGTTGTTTGGTAGCGGGGCCGTCAGTGAAATTGACTTCACAGGTACCGGCGACTTGACATACTCAGACGTCGTTCTCGCGCCCGGCTATGACGGCATCAGCTTTGCTGTCGGCGGAGCTTCCCGAATTCCTGGAGAGGAGCTTGGTGAGCCGACCACCAGCCCTGATGACTGGACTCGAAACGACTTCGACAAGGAAGGCTTGCCGATGGCCATGGGAGGCAGTCGAGATCCTGGCGAAGCCGTGAACACTCCGAATGCTCCCAACGAGATAGCTATCGAAACTGGCATTCGGCTAATCGATCTGCCTGGAGCCGGAGATGACCTTGGAACGGTTGTGGCATCGACCAACGCTGAGATCAAGGTGAGCGGGTCCTCCGGCACCGACAGCGACGGCACGCCCAGTGGCATCCGAGTGTTCGGAGCCAACCAACAGTCGACTCTGTTCTTCAACGCTGCCGGAGATGCCAACGACGACCAGGAACGCTTTGCCGTCGCTGACTTTGAGTTTGCTGGCAACAGCAGCATTACGTCGATCAGCAACGTCGTCTTGAACCTGTTCGAGGACGAGGCCGCCTTCTCGTTCAATGGCCCCATCGAGGTCTACCTCGCAACGACCGCCGCGAGCGAAAGTGCGGACTTGATCGATCCGGACAACAATCCGGCCTCGGGCGTCCCCTCGTACCAGGATGGCAACAACGGACGCGCCTCGATCGACTCCGTTTTCGCCCCGAGTGCCTCAGCGATCGGAACTGGGAATTACACCGGGGCCCTTCCCGACGGTGGTGGTGACGGAGACAACGACGATGACGTAGCCATCCCGCTGACCAACTCGGCAGCCATCGCAGCTATCGAAGACGCCGTCATCAAAGGTGGCAAGATTCGTCTGTTGGTGGCTCCTGGTAACGACGAAGTGAATGCCACGTTCGCCGGCCAGAACAACAACGATGGGGCACCTCCGACACTCACCTTTGACGTCGATGGCACCTCAGCGCCCACGAAAATCTTGCAAATCGTCGGTACCACAGGAGATGATGACATCGTTGTGGACCAACAACCGGGTGTCGGTGGGACGATCTTCCGCGTGCTCGATAGGGCTGGCACGATCACCGGGACACCAGGGACAATCGTTCCGGTCATCGGAAACGACGTCGGCCAGATCCAGGTCGTCCTGGGCTTTGGCAATGACAATAGCATCTTGCGAGACTCGGTGGATGTCGACTCCATCCAACGTGGCGGGGACGGCGATGATCTCCTTAGAGGCGGGAGCGGCAACAACGCTCTTGTCGGAGGTTTTGGTGCCGACAGCCTCCAAGGCAACGCCGGACGTGACATCCTCATTGGCGGATTCGGGGACGACTCTGCCCGAGGAGGGGATGATGACGACATCCTCATCGGTGGCCAGTACCAGCTGCAAGAGAACATCGAGGCTCTGAGCGCTCTCCTTGCGGCCTGGTCTCGCACCGATCTTGACTTCCATGAGAGAGTCGAACTCATCACAGAAACAGGTGTCGGTGAAGAGAATCAGTTCATCCTCAATACAGACACCGTTGGTGATGATGGCGACCAGGATCGACTCTTGGGGCAAGGTGGGTCGAACTTATTCTTGGCCCAGCCAGGAACAGACCTGACTCCAGATGTGGGCGCTGGAGATGCGTTTATTCCTATCCTTGATCCGTTTGACTTTGACGACTAGTCCCACTTCAAAGTCTGAGTAACTCGAGCAGTTTGCGTACGGGTGTAGCGATTTGGATTCCAATGTTCCTCGCCCCTCCTCAAAGGGGCGAGGGCCACGAAAAGAACTGCAGTGCGTGAGGGGTGAGAAAAGAAAAGGCGGTTTATGCGTTTGTTCTTTGAGGTTCGAAGCCAGAGCCCCTTGGCCCTTGATCCCTCTCTGCGAAAAGCGGTGAGGCAAAATAGGGAACTGTCTCAACTCAAGTGAACATAATAGCGAATGTCGGTTGACGGTTGAGTTGTCGGCGCTTTGCAGACAACGGAACTCAACTCGTTTTCGAGTAAGCACTTTGATCGCCGACATTTCAGCGCAGAGATGGCTCCAAACTGTCAATCCTCCAAAGGCTTAGATGAGACGATCCCTCCGACGACAGATCACTCGTTACCTATCTTCTATCCAGTGAAACACATCCGTCGATTTGACGAATATTTATTTGTGGCCTAGATATTGATTATAGTCTCGTCTCCTGTCAAAGAGACTTGAAGTTGATCACACTCATTATTCTCCAAAATATTCAGCCACACTGATAACAGTAAACATACTATCTCCTCCCTTCTGTTCCTCAACATTGGATGACTCCCCATTTCTCAAACCCTGCGACTTTGCATTTTCGTGCAAGGTGCGTTGAATTGTCCATGCCTGGAGATTTTGTTGATGCAGAGAGTTATCGCAGCCATTGTTGACTTTTTCGAGCGGGAAGAGGGACCAACTGCAGTTGAATACGCGGTTATGATGGGCCTGATTATCGCCGTCTGTGTCGGAGCCGTGGATTACCTCGGAAGTAGGACCAGCGCAGCTTTTTCGACAGTCGAGACCGCGTTTGGCTCGACCGAGTCGCAAAACACATCCACAGCGAGTGCTGCTGCAATTACAAGCCTGCCCCATGTGCAACTGCCATCTGGATGGAACGGCGGCGACCCGCAAGGAGGGGTTTGGAAAAACGACAGCAAAGGGCAAATCATAGCGAGCCGACCCAATGGAGGGGAAGCCTTTGATTCTGCAGGCGGCGCGAGCCCTTGGGTCAGAGTTCGCGCCTCCAACGGCGACCAATTTACCTGGTATGCCAACGGCAACTGAGCCGAGGATTCCTTCTGAGGATTCCTCGTCCTGCAATCCCACTTCAACGTCTTCAGGCTCGGTGGTTGCCAGGAAACCACCTCCTTCTTTCTCCATCGAGCCATCTATTACCAGGGAAGTTGTAACCGAGACAGTCCTTTTAATTGTTACTACACGAACGACATCCAATCGCCTGAGATACAAAACAATTCCTCGGATAGTTTTTACACGACAACTCCACCACAAACAGCTAAACTCATGTCCATCGGAGCTTTCCCTCCCAAGCTACCCTTGCTACTTAATCTGTCTATATTGGAGATAGGGTTGTGCGTGAATTCCTAGTTCTTCAGAAACGAATAGGAGCAACGTTTCTGTTCGTCTTTCTTTTGTTTGGTCCAGCTGGCAGTTCGCTCCAAGCGGATCCAACCAATCTTGCGAAAGAGTCTTACATCAAGCCGCCGAAGGTCATCGTGGATGCCCTCGCGGCTCCTTGGCACAAGAACGTAAATCTGACCAACATCAGTCCCGACGGGAAAAAGTTCCTTGTGCCCAAAACCGGCGGGATGCCATCGCTTGCAATGATGGCCAAACCCTACGTCAATCTTGGCGAGTCGATGCTCGACCACGTCGCTTGTTGCTCACGATCTTTGTGGCTCAGCAGTGGGGAAGGATATGACATCTTCGACCACACGACCGGAGAAACCGTCTCCTTGCAGGTTCCAGATGGAGCACGAGTGAGTCAGCCCGCGTGGTCTCCCGACGGTGGAAAAGTGGCCTTCTTGGCATTATTCAAAGACGCCGTCCATCTCTACCTCGCCGACGCCCGCACTGGTTCAACCCGACGCCTGACGACTTCCCCCGTTTTGGCCACATGGTCCACTTCTTTCCAATGGTCTGCAGACGGAAAACATATCCGCACCGTCTTGCTTCCTGATGAAGGCAAGCGTCCGGCCCCGAAGCAGAACGGAATCGCTGCGGAACCCAAAGTACGAGTCAGCCGCAAAGGCAAGACTCCGAGTCGGACATACCGCTTTCTCTTGGAATCCCCATTCGACCGCGAACTCCTCGAGCACTTGTCGACCGGACAACTCGCGCTGATCGACGTCGGAAGCGGGAAAATCGAGAAGGTCGGCTTCCCCTGCATGGTCCGTTCGGTCAATAGCTCTCCGACGAATAACACCTTCCGCGTCACCACTTTGAAGAAACCGTTTTCGTACTACACTCCCACGTCCCGGTTTGGATCCAAAGAGGAGATATGGGACCGAGAAGGAAAAGCCCTCCAAAAGTTGTCTGACCGTCCGATACGGGAGACGACTTCTTCCAAGAAGACAACGACTCCCACCAAGAAATCGGACAAGACCGACAAATCCAAAGAGACGAAAACAAAACGCTCCTTGGCTTGGCGACCCGACGGAAATGGCATGTCCTTCCTGGAACAAGAAGAACCGCAAAAGAAAAGCAAGAAAGATGCGAAAGGGAAGGAAGAAAAGAAAACTCCCCACGACCAGGTGATGCAATGGCTTCCGCCCTTCGGAATGAAGGACGTGAAGGTGGTCTATTCCAGTCCCCACAAAATCTCCAGCGTCCAGTATTCTGCTGATTGCCAAACCCTTTTCCTTAGTACCACTATCGACAGACGGGCTCACATCATCGCGGTCAATCTCAAGGAACCCAACAAGACGTACACGGTCTACAAGAGCGGTGGGAGTTCGAAAAAAACGTCAGAGAAAACCAAAAAAGAATTCCGATCCACCGGCCAAGATGAAATGCTGGAGATCGAACAGGTTCGACGATTCAGTCGGAGTAGCGGAACTCGGCTCATGACCAAGTCCGTTGGCGGGGTCTCGGTGGTCCGAATGTCAAAGACCGGTGAAGTGTTCCTTCAAGGAACGACGAAGGAAGCTCCGAAAAAAACACCCACGCCAACCAAGAAATCGAAAGACGACGGGAAAACGGCCAAGGACAAAAAAGGAGACTCCAAAGAACTGGGCGGAGCCAAGAAAAATCCTGCGTCGAAAAAAACGGAACTCACTCGACCCCAAAGTCGACCGTTCATTGACCGCATCGACTTCAAGACTGTCAAGAAAACTCGCGTCTTCGAGGGAACGGGAGAAATGCTCGAAACCATTGTTGCCGTAGACGGAGACGATGTGGAACTCGTGTTCACGAAGCGGGAAAACGTCGACACAGTCCCGGACTACTACGCCTATGACGTGAAGACGAAGAAAGCCAAAAAACTCACGAACAACAAGAACTACATTCCCTGGTATCATCAACTCAAGGTACAGCGTTTCCAGGTGCGCCGGGTCGATGGCTTCAAGTTTTGGGTGAAAGTGACGACTTCTCCCAAGTCCAAAGGCAAGCTACCAGCGTTGTTTTGGATTTATCCCCGTGAATATTCCGATCAAGCGTCCTACGACCGATCGACTCGGCTTCGGAGTCGGTTCCAGTCCAAGCGGTTTCGCACTCCTCGATCCCTTACGGCAACCTTGCTCGCTCAGCTCGGTTATGCCGTGGTTGAACCCGACATCCCAATCGTTGGTCCCTCGACGGCTGTCAACAAGAACTACATTCCCGACTTGCGGAATGGGCTTTGGGCCGTCATCGATACCCTCGACAAAAAGGGCATCATCGACCGTGACCGATTGGCCGTGGGTGGACACAGCTATGGAGCCTTTAGCACGGCGAACGCATTGGCCCATACACCGTTTTTCAAGGCAGGCATCGCCGGCGACGGGAACTACAACCGAACACTCACGCCCATGTCCTTTCAGCGGGAACGACGATTCTTGTGGGATGCTCGCGAGACGTATTTGGAAATGTCTCCTCTCATGTGGGCCAACCGCGTGAACGGAGCCTTGCTCATGTACCACGGCATCGAAGACGCCAACACAGGCACGTTCCCAATCAATTCGGAGCGAATGTTTGCCGCCCTCGACGGATTGGGCAAGCCAACGGCGTTGTACATGTACCCGTACGAGGGGCATGGTCCACGAGCCAAGGAGACAGTCCTGGACATCTGGGGGCGTTGGGTCGCGTGGCTCGATAAACACGTGAAGAACCCACCAAAGACGGACGACTAATCCATTCGTCGGAAAGTCACGCGGCTACGCCGAACGGGTCCCAGTGAGAACCAGTTCGGCGGGCCGGATTTGGACCCCAACCCCCTCCTTAGCGACCTTTTTGTAGCCCCTTCCGCGTTGGTGATTGCCAGGGCACCATGTTTGCGCGCCGAATATGGGCATCCAACGCTGCATCCATCTCACGAAATACTTTCACCTGTCCCATACGAACATCTTGCTTCTGTCGCGAGTCAACGTTCAAGTTATACAGCTCACGTTTGGCATTCGGTAAATTCTCCACCAACGTGAAGTCATTTCGGTACATAGCGTAGATATTCTTACCCTTGTACTTGCCGCCTTCCTTGCGGATGAAAAACATATCTCTCGCAAGGAGTTGTTTCTTCTTTTTGAGCAACAACGGGACTAATGACATACCTTCGATCTTGTGTCGGAACTTCGCGTTGGCGAACTCACAAGCCGTAGGAAATAGGTCCATAGTCAGAGCTGGTTGATCGTTCTTCGATCCTCTCGGAATAGACCCTTTCCACACAGCACACATGGGCACACGAAGGCCACCTTCATACATACTGCCCTTGCCGTCGCGAAGTGAACCGTTGTTCGCTCCAAAACGCAAGGCTCCGCCGTTGTCACTCGTGAAGATGATGATTGTGTTGTCGTATTCACCGCTCCGTTGGAGAGCGTCAATCACTTGACCAATGCCGTGGTCCATGTGTTCGATCAACGCCACAAGTTTGGCCCGCTTCGTGCTGATGTTCGGCTGTCGCTTCGTGACCTTGGCAAGCCAGTCTTGCGGTGGTTGGATTGGGTCGTGGGGCGCGTTATACGCGAGATACAAGAAGAAGGGTTGTTGTTTTTTTGCGCGCTCTTGGATATATTCACTCGCCCATTGACTGAATAAATCCGTGGCGTGTCCCTTCGGATCGATGGTCTTCGTGTTCTTCCGCATGTAGTTAATGTTGTGACGACGATGTGTGTAATAGTTGTTCATCATGTCACCCAGAAAACCGTGGAAGAAGTCAAAACCCTTCTGGTTGGGGTGGGTCTCTTTCGTCAGTCCGAGATGCCACTTGCCGACCAGCGCCGTGTGGTAACCCGCGCGTTTGAGTACAGACGGAAGCAACACGGCATCGGGTGTCAGGTGTCCCCAACTGTGTCTTGCATGAGTCCGAATCACTCCGGGAACTCCAACCAACTCGGGATACCGCCCCGAGAGCAACGCCGCTCGCGTTGGAGAACAAACACACGAATTCGCATAGAACTTGGTGAACTTCATCCCGGCCCGGAACAACTTGTCGATGTTTGGGGTCTGCAAGTCTTTCGCACCCTGACACGACAAATCGCCGAAGCCCAAGTCGTCTGCGAGGATGATGAGGATGTTTGGCTTGGTCTTGGTTCCGCCACAGAAGGCGAGTGAGGGAGCAGCCAGGGTAAAAACAATTGAGAACAGACAAATTACCCTCTGGGACATAGTTCGTTCCTTGTTGGAAGGTGAAGGGAGGACGGGTAGGAGTCGAAGGTGATTCGAGAGCACTCGCAACGCCTCCGTTGTTTGGGTAGGACAGAAACTTACAGTCGAAATTCTCTGTGGCATTGGTTGCAGTTGTTCTGAAGTGCGATGGCGGCTTTCTTCACGGCCATGGGTCGCTTGGATTGGACGGCTTGGATGAAATCAACGGCGCCTTTCTCCGTGTCCATCGAGTACTTGAGCCACCGAACTTTTCCGGGACGGTTCTTCTGATCCTTCTCCATCGGCAGGAAGCGCGTCACTCTGGCAATGGCTTGCACTCGATATTCCATCTTGATCAGCCCTGACGAATTGTTAGTAAGCCACCGGCCAGGAGACACTCGGCCCCGCGAGAGTCCACGGATCATCCGTTCGATTCCATCGAGTTCCCTGTCGAATTTCTTCTCGCCAACACCAAAGCCACCATGTTTGCGTTGGCTCGTCAAGTACATGATATTGAAAACGGCCTATTCATTATTATTGACCTGAGAGGCTTTGTTGACCACCGTCCTGGCCAAGTTGTCGATCTCTTCCTCTATCGTTCCTTTCGCGATGGCATCAGCCAGTTCATCCACTGGTCCTTTGAGGGCCTTGAGGATCCGCCTGGTAGGCTCGCCCGAATTCGGGATACCGAAAGTCATCGACGCGAAGCCGAAAACCACAACTCCAAGGCCCCAATAGCGAGCGAGTAGAATCTTTCATGTTTCCCCCAAAACGGCATGACTTTGCAAAACGAAATGTCTTGTTGGGCGATGGGAAAACAAGGCCAAGGAACTAGAGTTTATTGGCAACAACGATCAAATCGACACAACTGTTGTCTGACAAAGACTTGCGGCAAATCTATTGATTAGTTATAAGTGCCTGCTGCAGAACAACTTACAGTCATTCAGGCCTTATTGCCAATAAACTCTCTTTTTCATCTCAAACTGGAATGAGACTTCGTAAACTGAATCATCTATATTTCCTCTTCTTGGCACGTACCATGCGGGAGATAAAAAGTGTGAGTGGCTACGCCATTGGAGAACGAATTTTCACGACCATCTCACACAGGAACCAAGGATCCAGAACTTTGCCGAAAACCATCCTGATTTGCAATCCATATTCTGGCACCTGTCATGCGAACTTGGAGACGTTCACTTCCAGTGGTTGGGCTTCGAGCCACCAGCTTGACGTTCACGTGACAAAAAGCCCTGGGGACGCAACACGCCTCAGCCGGGAGGCGTGTGAGTCCGGCAAAGTAACGATCATTGTGGCTGGTGGCGACGGAACGATTGGAGAAGTAGTTAACGGCCTCGCTGGTCGGTTCAAAGACGTACGGTTGGGAATTCTTTCCACCGGGACTGGGAACGACTTTGCGCGATGGCTCGATATTCCGCTGGACCTCGAAGGCGCCATCGAAACCATTCTCGCGGAGGGGACTCGGTGGATTGACGTGATACGGGTGAGTTCCGGAGATGAAGTCCTCAGGCACTTCGTGAATGTAGCCGTGAGTGCTGTCGACCAGGAGGGACAACATCGAATCGAGGCAGGCTTCAAAAATAACTGGGGATTACTTGGCTACCTTCAAGCCGGTTTCGAAGCGGTGACCGAAATCCACCCGCACAAGATTGAACTCACGATCGATGAGACAGAAATCATCAAGCTCGTGGGTTCGGTCATCGTTGTGGGGAACGGTGGTTCGATGTCCGCCGGAATTCCTGTGCTCCCACCCGCCAAAGTCGATGACGGTCAATTGGACGTCGCTGTGTTTCGTCCGACCACGGGTGCTGGATTAGCGTTGCTCGCTCCATGGGTGTTGAGTGGGACTCACCTGGGTGGTGACCAAGTGCTACATCGTACGGCGAAACGATTGACTCTCCGGGGAGAACCTCCGCTGAGCTTTTCGATCGACGATCATGTGTTTACGAGCGCACAATTTACGTTTGAGGTTATCCCAAAAACGCTCGAAGTGATCGTCAGAGAATCCGAGACTGCCGAGACAGGACAGGGCAAATAGTCAGGAAGCGGCGTAGAGCCTGGTACCGAATCTGAGAGTGTCCCATCGATCGGAACAACTTTATGTTGAAGCTATTTCACATTTCGGACCTGCACTTTGGCGAGGTGTATGTTCCCAAAGTAGGACAAGCCGTTCGCCGACTCGCCAACCGCTTGGACCTGGACGTGATTGTGGCCAGTGGAGACTTCACCCAACACGCACGGGAGGAAGAGTTCGTTGCCGCCCGAGAGTTCTTGGCGTCTCTTCCCGACGTGCCGCTTGTTGTGACCCCTGGGAATCATGATATCCCTCCTCGCTGGCAGTTCCGAGACTTCTGGACTCCATTTGCGTTGTATCGCAAGCACATCCATACCGAACTCGATTACGCTGTTTCGCTCGAGGATATCCAAATCGTGTCCTTGAATTCGACCAGTTGGCTTGGTTCGCTCGTGCCGGGCCGACTGACGTCTCAACAACTCCGGTTCTGCGAATCCCGCTTCCAAGACGGCACGCCGGAACAAGTTCGGGTTGTCGTTATCCATCATCACATAGCCCCCGCGCCTGGGTGGAACGGTGGCGGTGAGATGGGGAATGCCAAACGGACACTCCAGCACCTGACCGACTTGAAGGTCGACATGATACTCGCGGGTCACAAACACCGCGCTTACATCGGCAACTCACTCGATTTCTATTCCGGTGATCGGTCCCACGGAATTACGTTCGTCCAGTGCGGCACGACGACTTCTCGACGCGGTCGTGGCGCTGAACGAGAAAAGAACACCCTCAACGTAATCACCGTCGATGAAGACATCCTGGCCGTGACTCACTACATGTATTTCTCGGAAGTGGATGACTTCCGTGTCACTGGCAAACATCTTTTTCCGCGGTCTCTCCAAGGTCCATTAGGTCAACCCGCTGGCGAAGAAGGATTGGAGAAACAGCGTTGACCACTTTCTCTTGCCGAAATCGCACGGCTCCAGCCCCCGACGAAGTTGGAGCGAGTTCCATTTGGATTGTGCCATTTCGGAAACTGAAACAAGTTTTCGACCTGTGTCTGATTGCCTGAATAAGGTTAAAAACCTGTCCTACGAGAGTCGTCCTGTCATGTTTGTCCCTTAGTTTGTTGCTACACAGTCTTTAGAAGACAAACGCCACCCCTGCTCGAAATCCGTGAAAGACACGAGTCTGCCAATCCTCGTAAGGCGGAGACAACGCTCCGTAGTTGAAGTCGACCGGTTCGGTGGCCGCCACTGTGTTGAAGGCCGCGAGAACGTCGTATCCCAAACGAACCTGGATGCCCTGTGTAGGATACCACCAAAAGTGAAGGCCTCCTTGCACAACAGGCGAGAAGTTGAATTCGTTCTGGGCTCGAGAGGCTGCTGTCGCCAAGAACGGATCGGCGAGTTGATACTTGGCGCGTTCCTTAACAATGTCGAACATGACCGAACCTTGCAAGTCGACGGTCAAGGCGAAGCCACCAAACCGACTGCTCCCCAAGAACCAGTCATAGCCACACCCGATGGTACCACCGTAAAGTCGGTTCGAGACGACGTTTGTGTAAATGGCCTGGTCGGCAGGAGTCGTAAAGCCGGTGACGTCACGACTGGTCGTTCTCCACGTAAACCGCTCCCACATGATGAGCGCCCGGATGCCAGCGAGGCCATAGAACCGTCGCGTGTCAGTCTCCTCGATGGGAATGCGAACGTTGATGGCACCCATGTCGAATCGTTGGACAAAGTCGATATTCATCTCAGTCGCGGCATTCCAGATTCCGAACGTCGCTCCGACGTTGCCGACCCCCAAGTTCGTACCTTGGCCAGCATACTCAATCGGAAAGTTGACAACGGGAGCGGTGATGAATGTGTCGGAGAGGCCGGGGCCGAATCCGAATCCCTGTGGAATAATCCCTGCTGTGGCAGAATACCGCGCGTCGGTCAAGTGCCACCAAACACCTTCGATCACGATGCCATCGCGAAAACGCCATCCGACAACTAATTCCATACCCGGTTGAAAGGTGACCGGCCCGCTGACGTCGTCGGTCTGCAAGGCGACTTCCCCACTTCCAACAGGCCTACCTGGAACCCCCCCGATCGAGCCATCGAAGTCAATGAATCCCCTTCGCCCAATGACCTGGTTTTCCATCGGATTCGTTTGTTGGAGGAACAAGCCGGAGAACCCGACGAAGATTCCACCTTCCTCATATCGCGGTCCCCCAAGAGGCAACGGATAGTTCGGAAAAGGAAACGGCGTTGGCGGCACTTCGACTTGAGCACGAGCCTCCGTTGGTACAAACAGTAGTTGTCCGACCACCCCCAAGAACAAGGCCAGCGTCAACAAGGTTCGGGTTCCGGGAAATCTTGGCGTTCCTGGAAACTTACCGCTTGCGAAGCAAGCCCAAAGAGTCTGGGCCAGAGTTCGAGTACGCATAATCCCCATCACCTCCATGACGCAGGCACACACACAGACTCGCCACGATCCCGATTTCGCGACTCGCCATCCCCTAGCGCAGGCGCCTTGTCTGCAGGCGGAGCCTGCGGCCCTGTTGCCCCATCTTCGATCCTAAGCACCAAAGACACCAACTGTGTTCTCTGGTCGGTTTTTCACTTCGGACAGCCCATTTTGGTCTGGACAGGTCCGTCGCGAAAGAATCCAGTACGGGGCGTATTGGGCATCCCGTCGCCTGTGAGAATGTACGGATTGCTGTGATTTCTTAGATTTTGGGAAGGGGAAAATAACAAACGGCAAATTGCTGTCAATAGCAATTGCGCAGCAACTCACGGATTTTTTTCCGAAAGGAGGTGAGACGTGGAGTGTTGCCCTCTCGGCAACTTGGCTGGGGAACTTGATAACAAATCTGAAAAAACAAACAAGTGATATTTCGCTATGGTTCACCCTAAACTTTAGAAAAAATAGGAGGGAGAGATTTTTCCAGGTATTTATTGCTCGTGCTCTCGTTCGCACCTCTTGCTTCGTTCCCGGTGAAGTGAAAACGTGTGAGACTTCACCGGGACGTTCGCGTATGGTTCCTGCGAGTTGTTCCGCTTGGGTGGATATGAAACGCCTAATTGTCTTCTTTCTTCTGTGCCTTGTTCTCAGTTTCCACTTCCTTGATGATGCCCAAAGCTTTGTCGGCGATGTCTGTTCTGTAATACGCTCCAGAAAACCGAATGGCTTCGACGGCTTCGTAGGCTCGGGCCTTGGCATCGGCAAGGGTGTCGCCAAGTGCCGTAACTCCCAAGACCCGCCCCCCGTCGGTGTAGACTAAATTGCCGTCGAGCCGAGTTCCAGCGTGGAAGACTTTCACGTCCGGCCATCCTGCGACTTCGTCAAGGCCGCTGATGACTTTGTCCTTTTCATACTTGCCAGGATATCCACCGCTGGCCATGACGACACAAACAGCCGGACGCAAGTCCCACTCGAGAGTTTGGCCTTCCCACTCGTCGAGGCGACTCTCGGCGATGGCCTGAAGGAGTGGCAGGAGATCGGTTTGCAACCGCATCAAGAGAGGTTGGATTTCTGGATCACCGAAACGGCAATTGAATTCGAGGACGCGCGGACCTTGGTTCGTCACCATGATGCCTGCATACAGGACGCCCTGGAAAGGGGTGCGTCGGCGCTTCATGGCGTGGACGGTTGCAACGAGGATACGAGAGTCGGCGACGTTTAAGAGTTGCGGAGTGAGGATGGGTGCCGGACAGTAGGCACCCATTCCGCCGGTGTTGGGGCCTTGGTCTCCATCGAAGATCTGTTTGTGATCCTGCGTTGGTTCCATCGGAATGATCGTGCGACCGCCAACCAAGGCCAACAGACTCACTTCTTCGCCTTGCAGTCGCTTTTCCACAACCACACTTCGTCCCACTTCCAGCCCGAACTCTTCTCGCACCATGATTCGATCAACGGCGGCCATGGCCTCTTTGGGCGTGGAGCAAACGATCACTCCTTTGCCGGCAGCGAGCCCGTCGGCCTTGACCACGACGGGATACTCACGAGTTTCGATATAGCTCTTCGCGGCCGCGGGGTGATCGAACGCCCGAAATTCGGCAGTGGGCACGTTGGCATCGAGCATCACTTGTTTGGCAAAGACCTTCCTCGCTTCGAGTTGGGCAGCGGCTTTCGTCGGACCAAAGACCCGGAGTCCTTCTTTTTGAAAGAGATCGACAAGGCCGTTCGCGAGTGGTTCCTCCGGCCCAACGACTGTCAGGTCGATCTTTTCTCGCTTGGCGAAACGGACGAGAGTATCAAAGTCACGCACATCGATGTCGACATTCGTTCCGTCTTTCGCGGTCCCTGCATTGCCCGGAGCGCAAAAGACAGTCTCCGCCAGGGGGGATTGCGCTAGTTTCCAAACCAGGGCATGCTCGCGCCCACCTTTCCCAACGACCAAGACTTTCATGGATCTCTCCCTTCGAATAGGGCGTCTGGTTGTTTTCTGTTTCGAGTCGGTAGCCGTGAAGTGCCGACGGCGGGAACTGGCTGGGTGAGTTCACTGCCTTGGTTGGGCTGGGTGGAGTTGTCGATGGAATTCGGTTCCCGAGACACACCCGAAACGCCTATGGTCGGTCTGACTTCTTCCTCTCACTGGCGTTTCGGGTGTGTCCGAAGGCTTGTGAACTCGACAGAGCAACCCTGGCCGACTCCAAATTTCTAGAAGCACTTATTTTACGACATTCAGAAAGGCCTGGCAGTTCACTTGGTGACAGGTTGGGTGAAAATGAGAGGAGCTACACGTTCAGCGCGTGACCGAAACAAAAAACGAACGCGTAACTCCTCCGTGAGTCCATCTGGCGGGATTCGATGAACGGAGAGGCGGGGCCAAGACTGTTATAGCTGCGACATCATTTCCTTGGCCAAGTCCCCGAGAGTTTCCTCGGTGACATGGACCGCTTCGCCACACCACGGACACGGAATGTCACCATGCTCCATGAGAGCATGAAAAATCATGTCTTCAAACGTCCCACCGTCTCCCAAACCGAACCAAGGCCCGTCTTCGAACATCCGGTCGAGGACTTCGAGAGCTGGCGTATCGGGAGACGCAGCAAATCGAGCAGAACAGTGAGAGCAGTAGAGTTCGACTTGCATTGAGAACCTCCTTGATTTGTCAACAGGAAATGAAAGTTGAGAAATACCAAGAGCAAGTGCAATACCAATTTCCAAGAATTCATCGAAAGCTCTTGTTTTCTTGCTGTAAATCCCGCAATGGTAGTGACTTAAGACTCCTTGGTCGATTGAAGGAACCACTCAAATGAAGGTTGAGGGAGAGCTGTTGGGTTGTAAGAATGTGTCAATTTCGCCCACGATTGTACAAATGTGAACTCCCATCTTACAAAGGAGCCGGGTAGAGTTCGAAAGGTTCACTCCTGAAGTAAGCCATGCGAAGGTTGCAGGCGGGTGGCTGGTCAGTGCCTGTTCGGGAATCGAGGGTCGCAACCCATCCCGAAGAAGAGCATTCTTGTCGAGGTCCCCTCTTGGTAAAACCAAACGACGTCTCTACACTGACGTAGGGATGGGGACACTTCACTTGTGTTTGATTGGCCGATCGCTTCTTCGATTTTCTACTTGTAGCTTCCGTTTCGCGAACATCACTTTCACACAGGAAACCAAAGAAGGTCACCCAAGTTTCACGGACTGGCCACACAATGGTTAATCAAGCGGCATTCCTTTCTCTCTGACCGTCCCTTCTAGGAGCTTCGATTACTTTACCAGGAGAGACCTAAGAGCAACCTCTCTTGTCACACATCGGTTCGACTTAACACACAGGAAATTTCATGGCCACGACAGAACGACCTGAGCAATTCCCGATGCAATCGCACAGCGTCTCATCACCGACCAATGGCTCCGAGACAGTGGGGGCACGGCGAACGAGTCTCACGCTTCGAATTTTGAGTATCCTCGTGCAGTTCATTATCGTCGCTGGGGTCGTGGCTGGGCTCCTCCACCTCATGCCGCAAGAATTCCTGGGGCCGAAGTTCCCGACGTGGTTCGCCACACTCAAGTTCGCGTTCCACTTTAACGACCTTACTGCGTGGATCTTCCTTGGCGTTGTGGCTCTCTTTGCTGCGTTGTCGCTCTACATTGCTGCCATGGTTTCGATCCTGGCTGCGGCCATTTATGGAATCTACAAGGGCAGTGGTATCGTCTTTGGGGGCGTCTTGGTTGGAGCCATCTTCGCTTACCTGGGACGAATGGTGTTTGGGCGAAAGCCAGAAGAGGGGGAGGCCGAAAAACGAGTCGGATTTTACGCCGTTTTGCGGAGTGCACTCGGCCAATTCGCTCCGTATGCCTCTGTTGTGGGCGGTAAGTCGGGACCGAGTCTGCCGAGTTATGTCGTCGCAACGTTCTTGGGAACGATCCCAATTGCGCTGGTTTGTATTGCCACAGGGCTTGCGCTTGGGAGTGTTTACCGCCCCGACCAGTTGGGAACTTACAAGGTGATGGTTCCGGTAGGGTTGTTGTTCTTGTTGCCGTTGGCGTTCCGGAGTCTGTTGCCCGAGAAATCGAGTGTTCCCCCGATTGTCGTTTGGGGCGTGATTGTTTTGTTATTCGGAGGGGTCGTGGCGGGCTATTACTTCGTCAAGATCGCACCACTCTCGCAAGTGGAAACGGTGACGGAAATAGCAGTCCAAGAGTTCCCGAACGATCGATACCCCGACGACCCTGAAACTCGGAGTGTCCACTTCGGCAAGTTCAACGGGCGTAAGCTCGTTCTCAAGCAGCACGAAGACAACAAGACCCACTTCGATTTTGTGCTCGAACCACTCGAGGGGAACGACCACATCGCAACGATCACTTTCAAAGACATTGACGCGAGCTTGTATGCCGTCAATGCTCCGAAGTGGACCCGGGACGATCCCAACTTGCTACGGATTGCGTTGGTCGATCGCGAATGGAACCGACAGCAGTGCCAGTTCTACGTCCAAGAGTTTGGCGACAAGAAGGCCGACGGCATCGTTCAGATCGAGACAACCGACACCAAGAACTGGGAGAAGAACAAACTCGTAGTCGCGAGTCTGGCTCGGAACTGCCTGAACGCTGGGCTTTGGGAGGTCATACTCTATACGACGGAAGACGGTCGAAAGAAGATGTACTATCACGGATGGTTCCAGTTCCCAATGGGGCACTACGCCCAGTTGTTTGAACACAACCTCAATGATGGTGCCGATGAAAAACAGATTACTTACGGACTCTTTCCGTGGGACAATCGTTGGCAGCTCGAACACTGGGTCGATCCAACAGGGACGGTGCTCGACGGCGAAACCCTCAACAAGCTCCGGACGTTTAAGGATAACGACGTCAAAGAAGTCAAAGTGACATTCCGTGGCGACGAGAAGATCTTCGCGATGGGCAATCAGGTCGGCAAGCACAAGAACATCATGGCCCACAACTTACGCCATTGGAGCGATTTTTACGACGGACGTGTGGTGCGGTTCTCGACGTTCATCAAACCTGGTATGTATCAAGTCGACATCCCATGGAACAACGACTTTTGGCGAATGAGCCAACATCCTACCACGGCCATCCTACGGAAGATCACTCCCAAGGCCGCGGAGGACGATCGTTACAAAGACAAGACCTTCTTTGAGCTGGAATTGGCGTTCAGCAGCAAATACCTGGAAGCCTCTTCAGAAGAGCAAGCGGACGATGATGAAGAAAATGACGAGGACGGAGACGATCATTTCGCGGCCTTCGAAGCGATGACCGAGGAACAAAATTACTTCGAAGTCCTTCGCCAGGCTGGGGTGAAAGAACGCCTCCGATTCATCATTAGTGGCTTCACGCTGGACCCCGAGAACACCGGCGAACCACTCGACGTCGCGAAACTCCCCACTCACAAATACAACCAAGGGTTCTATCGTCCAATGGGCATTGGTGTCCCGCCGTTCTATCAGGACTATACAAAGCTCAAGGACAATCCGCCCCAAAAGGAACCCTACTTTAGTGTCTTGTTGGATCAAAACGATCGGTGGATCGACCACCACGTTTTTGGCATCGATGGACCGGTGATGCATCGCGACGAACAGGATCCCACGCTTTTGCATTTGTACATGCTGTCGTACGAGCGACACACATTGATTGGGCACTGGACATTGAAGCTGCCAACGGAATGGGTTCCGGTATCGAGAATTCAAGGTGAGGAAGATGAACCGGTCGATGCCGGTGGCGAACCGAAGGTGGAACCCGAAGGGGTGTTGCCTCAGGCCGTTCGTCCCAAAGTGGGAACCTCACCTGTACTTAAAAACTGATCGACAAAAGTCAGAGTCAGGAAGGCAGGTGGACGAACTTGTTTGCCTTCCTGACTCTGACTTTCTACTTCTGCCTTTCTTTGAGGAACAACGACGATGATCAGTGTTGGCAGCGAGATATTTGCCCAACTCGATTGTTATACCGACCGGATACCACTCGAGGTGTTGGTCCAGTGGCTCCACAGCACCTCCCTGGGCGTCGAGGAGGTCGGTTCGTATTTGCGCTTCCACTCCGACCGTTACATGCGGAACTTGATGTATTACGGTCCGGCCTATCAGGCGTTGGTGCTTTGTTGGAGGAACGGCCAGCGGAGTCCTATCCACGATCACATCGGATCCAGTTGTGGGGTGAAAGTTCTCAGAGGTACCGCCCTGGAGACCGTCTTTGAAACGGGACCCAACGGCATGATCTACCCTTCGCGAACGATGATTCTCGAAGAGGGAAGCATCACTGGCTCGCAAGATAACGACATTCACCAAGTTTCTAACTTGCAAGCGGAAGATGCCGACCTCGTCACGCTTCACATCTATTCCCCTGCACTCTACACAATGAACATCTATTCGCTTCTCGACGGAAACGTCAATCGGTTTGATGACCCGGTCAACGACGAGTTTGTCGTTGGGGGAGCAGGGATCTAGGAAGGAAAGCCGTTGCTCTTCCAGGCTTGTAGATTTCGATCGGATAGACCAAACTCATGGAAAGTGACTGTGCCAGTTTAATGGATCGAAGGAGAGCCACTGTGGGAATCGATTTAGCTTTGACCGGTCGGTACGACACGAATCAGTACATTTCCCCAATCGATTGGCTTCGCGCGGCCCAACGTTGGCTCCAAACCAACGCCTCGAACAGCATTGGAGGTCAGGGTGTTGGCAAAAACCATGAGGACCACGATACGCTCTTCATTGCGAGCTACATCGATATGCAGACGGAATTCTCCATTCCCCAAGAAGGAATGGTCCACTTTTCTGGGCGTACATCCTCGGTTGGACCAGGATACCATGCCCATCTGGTCGATCTGTGCAAGCAGTTGGCAACTGACACAGGTGTGACCTGGGAAGAAATCAATGATGAAACGGGCTACTTCGAGACCGGCCATTTTCAAAATGTTCAGGAGAATATGCTCGGGTGGTTGGGAAACTTGGCCGCTGCCGTTGCCGAACGTCTTGATGAAGATTATCAGGAATTGCGAGTCTGCATGGGCTTCAACTACAGCTTTCCGAACGAAGAAGGTGTACTGACGCCCCTTGGGCCGAGACAAACACAATGGTGGAAGGCCGTCGCCGAGAACCCTCGAACGGGAAGTGACTTCTTCGCGTGGTTCGAACAAGGACTGGGGGCCAACTATCATTTGGGGCGAGCGTTGTGGCTCATGTGGAACGACATCCGCTGGCGCGAGCCGTTTGATGACGACGAGAAAGCTCTGTGGGCGCAAACCTACGACGCTCTCAAGAAAGCCTACGAACTCGACCCGACGATGGAACTACCTTGGCGTGAATGGTCGGAGTTGTTCGACTTTGTCGGGAGCAAGGATTACGATCTGTGGGACACCGTGGGAGACCGCGCCGACGACATCGACCCCGACGAGCGGCTGATCGGGTACCGGAGAAGCTCTGTGAAAGCCATACTCCCCAACGGTTGGACGGCCACCATACTCGGTGAAACGCAAGAACGGTGGGAAGACGACGGACGGTGGTTCATCTCGGACGACTATTCGCACGCAGGTTGGATTACATTGTTGAGCGCTCACGAAGGCAACACGATAACTCCCGAAGAAGGGTTGGCAGACATCGAGGAGCCCGAAGATTCTCTGAAAGATTGGTACCACGAAGGGGAAAACGGACTCCTGGGAAAAGCCTACCTGGTCAAGGTCGAAGGAGAAGGCAGCACGTTCTTGTGTTTGCATACGTATTCGGCAGTGACCAACCACCTGGCGCGCGGACGCTTCTGTTTTGCTGACTTCAGCGGGTTGGAGTGGGCTCTGGAAATGTGGAAGGGACTTGAGCATCCACAAAGTGATGACTGAGACCGCACGCCAACGCTCCAAGAGGTGCCGGTGCTCGCTGTCTGTATTCCAGAATCTTGTAGGCTACTCATGATTCGAAAACTACTTGTCCTTCTGCTTTACGTTGGTGGGATCGCTCAATCCCTGGCGGTGGTGGCGATCTTTTTTCCGTATTCGTGGATGGAACGAATCCACGGTTGGATGCTCGAAGAACAAATCTCTGACACAACGATCTTCAGTTATCTGACCCGGTCGCTTTCGATGCTATATGTCGCCTGGGGAGTCGTTTACTTATACATCGTGACGGATGTCGATCACTACTTGCGATTCCTTTTGTTTTTGGCACGGCTCAAGATCGTTCTCGGATTCAGCCTGTTGATACTGGACGTGGTGGCAGGAATGCCTTTGCCTTGGACGCTCTTGGAAGGACCTGGGATTATGATTTTCTCATCCGTGCTCGTTGTGTTGGTGCGAAAGCGGATAGCCGAACTCAAGCACTCGGAAGGCTGAATCTCACCAGAACGTCCCCGAGTCCATCATCCAACCAACTCTCTCACGACCTTCCAGAGGGAAAACAATCCAAGTCCCGCCGCGACCATAACGACAACCGCTCCCAACACGTTTCCAAGAAGTCCATTCCTGTGATGGCCCATGAGGTCTCTTCGGTTGACCACGACGATCAGAAACCCAGCGACGATGGGAAGCAAGAGCCCGTTGGCGGCTTGGGCAAGAAGGATTCCTTGGGTCGGTTTCCAGCTCATCGAAGCGAAAAGCGTTCCCGTGACCAGGATGATGATCCAGACGAGATGAAACTTCAAGGGTTGTCTGTTTTCCCCGAGATGTTTCCAGCCCAACGCCCCGGCCGTGGCATAGGCCCCAGCCAGAGGAGCCGTGATCGCACTCGTCACGCCAGCGGAGAATAACCCAACGGCGAAGAACGTTTGCGCCAGCCCTCCGAGTAGCGGTCCCAGTTGTTTCGCCATTTCCACAGCGTTGTCGATGTTCTGGTTCTTCCCGTAGAATGCCGCGGCAGCGGTCGCGACGACCGCCATCGTGACGAGCCCGCCTAACGTGACAGCTCCGGCAGTATCTGCCCGGGCCTCTGTCAAAGCCTTGTCGACGTGTGTTGATTTTGGCCATTTCTCACTGACCGCGCTCGCGTGTAGGAATAAGTTGTAAGGCACTACGGTCGTTCCGATCAAAGCCACGACCTTCAACAGGGAGCCAGGGGGAATGGACACGAAGACCAATCCTCGTCCGATGGCCATGAGATCAGGCTGAGAAATGATCGCCGTGATCAGGAAGACCAAACTCATGGTCACGACGAGCGCAATCAGGATCCGTTCGAGAATCTTGTAGCTCCCGAGTGCGAGAAGTGCGAACGCCGCGCCACCGACGACCAGAGACCAGAGCCAAAGTTCGCCACCGAAAATGGCCTGCAAACCCAGAGCAGCTCCAGTGATGTTGCCGAATTGGTAGGCAGCGTTCCCGAAACCAATGGCAACGATGACCAAACCGACGCAACAAGCCGACACGATCGGATTTGGAAAGGTCGTTCGTAACGCTTCCCCCAGTCCCTCTCGAGTGACCAATCCCAGCCGGGCTGCCATCTCTTGGAGCACGATCGTTGCCACAACCGAAAAGACGATCGCCCAGAGCAACGCGAATTGAGTCGAGCTTCCAGCGATCGTGGCGGTCGTGATTGTGCCTGGCCCAATGAACGCTGCCGCGACCAGCAACCCTGGGCCAAAACGCCTGAACCATCCCATCGGTACACCCCGTCAGGTTCGCGTAGGAGCCGGTTTTCTGCTTCTCACGACCTTCGAAAAAACGCCAAAGAATATTGCAATGACTTGCGATGTGATCTCCGAAGATTTAAGATACAAGAACAGATTAATATTGAATAAAGAAATACTGATGAATGGTAACGACGTAGAGTTTGCATTCCTCGTCCTTCTCTGTCCTTCCCAATTGCAACAAACGGTACCGATTCCCGCCTGAATCTATTTCCTGTTGTTGGGTTCTCTAAATTTCTGCTGGTCAATTCCTTGGGACAATCTATCCGTCAACCCGATACGTTCGGTTGACAGGAGGAAAGTCAGAGGTCTGAGAGATATCAACATGAGTAAACGAGTCGTCGCGTTCAGTGCTCTGGTCGGGTTGTGCATGCTCACTGGACCCGCCTTGGCCCAAACAAGAAAGGTCAGCCGCGCGGAGGGAATCGCCTTTTTCGAGAAAAAGATCCGGCCCGTCCTCGTGCAGAGCTGTTACAAATGTCACTCCCAGGAAAGTCGTCGTTCTCGGGGTGGTTTGATGCTCGACACGCGCGACAACATGCGAATGGGTGGAGATACCGGTCACGGAGTCGTGCCAAAGAATCTCAAGAGCAGCCTCGTCTGGGAAGCCATCACATACAAAAATCCCGACATGAAGATGCCTCCCGACAAGAAGCTGCCAGAGAGCGTACTCGCTGACTTCCGAAAGTGGATAGAGATGGGCGCTCCCGACCCACGCGACGGAAAGCAAAAGAAGGTAGCAGCCAATTCCTGGGAAACGGCCAAAGATTTGTGGTCCCTCCAACCAGTCAAGAAGCAAGAATCACCCGAGGTCGCCAACGCCAAATGGCCTCTTTGTGGGCTCGATCATTTCGTTCTTGCGGAACTCGAGGAACGCAACCTCCAACCCGCCGGGGACGCGAAACCACTTGCCTTGCTGCGTCGAGTTCATTACGACCTCGTTGGGCTGCCACCGTCTCCGGAAACGGTCCAAGGCTTCGTAGCGGACCCAACGCGTAGGCATTACGAGAAGATCGTCGACGATTTGTTGGCCTCGCCCCAATTCGGAGAACGCTGGGGACGACACTGGCTCGACGTGGCTCGGTTTGCCGAGTCGAACGGACTCGACCGCGACGTCCTTTTTCCCCACGCGTGGCGATATCGACGTTATGTCATCGATGCCTTCAACAAAGACATCCCGTACGACCAATTCGTGACCGAACAGATCGCAGGTGACTTGTTGTCGGCGGACAGCAAGGAAGAGGAAGATCGGCTTGCCATCGCCACTGGATTCCTCGCGCTCGGACCCAAGCCGTTCAGCACCCGTGGCAAGCGGTTCGAAATGGACGTCATCGATGACCAGATCGATACCACGTCGCGTTCGGTCCTCGCTTTAACGGTCTCTTGTGCTCGCTGCCACGACCACAAGTTCGACCCGATTCCCACTAAAGACTATTACTCGCTGGCCAGCATCTTCGCGAGCACCAAGACGCTCTACGGAAGCAACAAGAAGAACAACTCTAACTTGCAAATCATAGGCAACAAGTCGGCAGCCGGGATCAAACAAGCCAAGACCTACCAAAAAGAACTGGCGAAGTTGAACACCAAAATCAAGAATGCGACTCGCCAAGTGCGGCGACTCCAACAAGGGCGAATGAAACGAGGCGGCACTCTTCAGAAGGCCCAAAAACAGCTGCGTGACCTCCGCGTTGCTTTGAAAAAGCTCAAGAAGAATGGTTCTTTTGCGGCGAAGTACTGTATGGCCGTCACCGAGCAGAAAACCCCGACTGATTTGCGGGTCTTCGTTCGTGGTCAACTCAACAAACAAGGGGAGGCCGCCCCTCGCGGTTTTCTGTCGGCCATCGAACTCGACAAAGACATCAAAGTCAACTCGAAGCAAAGCGGTCGTCTCGAGCTAGCCAAGTGGCTGACGGATCCGTCGAATCCGTTGACGGCTCGTGTCGCCGTGAACCGCATCTGGCACCATTTGTTTGGACAAGGTATCGTTCGTACGGTCGATAACTTTGGCAAGAACGGTGAAAAGCCTAGCCACCCCGAATTGCTCGATTACCTTGCCGACCGATTCATCGCCAACGGCTGGTCCACGAAGAAAATGATTCGCGAGATCGTCTTGAGCCGGACGTATCAACTGGCTTCGGAATACAACGCGAAGAACTACGAGGTCGATCCAGACAATACATTCCTCTGGCGTCGGGCACTGCGGCGGCTCGACATCGAAGCCATCCGCGACACGATCTTACACGCAAGCGGAAAACTCGATACGAAACAACCCAAGCAATCGCTTGTGGTACGGATGGGCTTTGGAGAAGTCGGTCGCGGCATCAACACCAAGCCACTCAAGGAAGAGTTCAACCACCGCAGCGTATATTTACCCATCCTCCGAACGGACCTGCTTGAAGTGTTGAAGCTGTTCGACTTCGCCGAGCCGAGCTTGGTTGTCGGCAGCCGGACGGTTACTACGGTTCCTGCTCAAGCTCTCTACATGATGAACAGCCCCTTTGTCATCGGTCAGGCCAAGACAATGGCCAAACGACTGATGAAGGAAACGATGAGCGACTCCGATCGCGTCGAACTCGCCTATCAGTTGGCTCTCGCACGGATGCCCAAGGATGGCGAACAAAAACGCGTTTTGGATTATCTCGACGCTGTCGACCAACGGCTGGCCCAACAATATTCTCAAGCCGACCAACGTCGAGAAATGGCGTGGACGACTTTCTGCCAAGCATTGTTCGCGAGTGCAGAATTTCGGTATCAAAACTAAGATGCGTTCAGCTTGGAATCGAAACTGTCCTCTACCGGATAAGTGTGGCTTTTGAAGAAAGTCGTCTTTCGCAGCAAGAAAGACGACTTTCCTTTGCATATGCATAGGCGACACGCATCTGTTCCCCTCACCTAATGAAGAAGATGGGGAAACGAAAACGCGATGCTTAAAGTCTTTGTTCATCCGCAAGCATAAGTCCACAGACAAGGTGCCTGTACTCGGGGAAAAGGAATTAGGATGATTAGGGTGAATTAACCCGGGATTTGAAGCACAACAATCGTCTTCATAATTTCCAAGGAAGGAAGATATGGCAACAGGTAAGGAAAAACTAACTCCCGCAGACCTCGAACTGTTTTTGGAAGCGGCCTCAGCAGACGCAAAAAACAACAATGGGATTGCGTTTGGACCCCAAGTGGCGGAATCCCTTTTTCCAGAAGAGAGTCGATCCGAAGACCTGCAAAATTATGTCGATCATTGTCTTTCACTCGGTCTGATTTGGGCGGACACGAATTACGAGGAACTCGAACTGACGTTCGAGGGGAGAACCTTTCTCGGAGCCTACATTGAGCCGTCGGAAGAAGACCTCGAATACTGATATTCTCTCACAATATTTCCAGTTTGAGCGCTCTCCGTTTGTGTTGAGTAAATCTGAAGAAAGGAACAAGTCCACGCGAGCTGCGTGTACCTACGAAACTGTTCCCTTGTCGAATATACGATCTGTCATGTATCCAGCACAAACGGGAAACGCTTTACGAAGACCACAGAACTGACTCACTCTAAACTTCAAGAACCGACAACGACACACCACACTCCGAGGATCGCGTGATGTTGAATTCCCAGAACCCTTTGTTCACTCGACGACAAGCCCTCAAGGCCACTTCGTGCGGGATTGGCTATTTGGCGTTTGCGAGTATGTGCCAGGAAGCGAGTGCGGATTATCGAAACCCACTCGCCCCCAAGACGCCGCACCACGAGCCGCGTGCCAAGCGAGTAATCTTCTTGCACATGCGTGGTGGTCCTTCTCAACACGACACATTCGATTACAAACCAACCTTGAATCGGCTTGACAATCAACAAGGACGATCGAGAAACCGTAAGCTCCTTGGGTCGCCGTACCAATGGGAGCAACGAGGTCAGGGTGGTTTGTGGGTTTCCGAATTGTGCTCGAACGTTGCTCGCCACGCCGACGAGCTGTGTGTCCTGAGCGGCATGCACACCGATGTGCCGAATCATCCCGAAGCGATGGTCCAACTCCACACCGGTAGCTTCCAGTTCGTGCGTCCGTCGGTTGGTTCGTGGGTCCTCTACGGTCTCGGCAGCGAGAACCAAAACTTGCCTGGTTTCGTGACCATTAGCCCGCCGGTCATCAATGGAGGAGCCCAGAACTACGGAAGCGCCTTCTTGCCCGCCGTCTACCAAGGAACGCCTGTCGGCGACGTGAAGACACCCGTCCGTAACGCACGCATCGGCAACATCCGCAACCCGGTCCTCACCCGCGACGCTCAACGGCAACAACTCGACCTGGTCCAATCCCTCAACCGTGACTTGCTCCAACAGCAGCAAGTGAACACGGAACTCGAAGGGGTCATCGAGTCCTACGAACTGGCCTTCCGAATGCAAACATCGCTGCCGCAAGTGATGGACATTTCTGGCGAAACTCGCCAAACCCTCGAACTCTACGGCATCGGCAACGGCCAGCAAACCGACGACTTTGGTCGTCAATGTTTGATGGCCCGCCGACTCGTCGAAAACGGTGTTCGATATGTTGAACTCTGCCACGAATTCTGGGATCACCACAATGGTCTCCGTCGCGGCCTCCAAGCCAAGTGTGGCGCAACCGATCAACCGATTGCCGCGTTGTTGACTGACCTGAAGCGACGCGACATGCTCAAAGACACACTCGTCATCTGGGGTGGTGAATTTGGACGAACTCCCGACTCTCGTGGCCGTGACGGACGTGATCACAATGCCAAAGGGTACACAATGTGGCTTGCAGGTGGCGGCGTGAAAGGCGGCTTCCAGTATGGTGCGACCGATGAGCGTGGTTACGACGCTGTCGAAGACCGTGTTCATCTCCACGACTTGCACGCAACTATCTTGCATATCCTCGGACTCAACCACGAGCGTTTGACGTACCGATATGCTGGTCGTGACTTCCGACTGACCGACGTGCATGGTCGAGTTGTGAATGAGATCTTGGCATAACCCTCCTCTGGTACCTTTTGACAATAATTCTTCCAAGCCGCTTCAAACAATCGAGGCGGCTTGTTTCGTTTGGAGAGATGGCATGTGCGAGCCGGAAAGATCACGAAAATTGATACTCGACTTGGATCCATTTCCGGAACCGAAGCCTGGCGCAAAGATTTACATCTCAGTGGAAACAGAGGAAGAGAAAGAAGCGAAAATACCTCCAGCTCTTCCTGAGCAATTCAACGAAATCACTATTCTCGGAACACAAGAAGAGCTTGTCTGGTTAGCAAAACAGCTTTTGCGAGTTGCCCATTATCCAGACGATGAATTCCATACACATTTGGACCGCGAGGCCAACGCACCGGTCTATCGTTCCGCAGGCGATTGGTGGTTGACGATTGGGAAACTCACAAAGGCTGAGCCCTAAATTTGATGCGGGCGTAGCAAAGGCAGGCTGAAAGATATGCCTTTGCTTCGCTGGCTTGCTCACTTGATTTTCTCAAAGGGCACATTCAGGATCGGATACTTCTTCCAATCTCGATAATCATAATGCCACCATTCAGCTTCGTAGACAGAGAAGCCTTCTTCCTCCATCGCTCGGCGCAGAAGATTTCGGTGCCAACGCTGCAGTTCAGTCCCACCCAGATAATCGACATAGGCTCGGTCAGAAAACTCGTCGTACCCTGCGACTACCGGAATCACCTTTCCGGTTTTCAGGTCATATAAACCCACATCGGCGGCACAACCCCGATTGTGACGCGAACCCTTTTGCGGATCAGCGACAAAGTCGTGGAATTTGTCCGGAACCGCATCCCAAAACATCTTGGTGACGTGCCAGGGACGATAGCAATCAAAGATGACCAGTCCATACCCCTTCTTCGCGAGTTTCTTGTGAACACGTACAAGAGCCTTGGCAGCAGGCCGTTGAAGGAATGCCTTCGCAGAGCGATAAAAGGGAGTTTGCAAAAAGTTGTTCCGGCCCGCATAGCGGATGTCGAGCTTGATCGTCTTGTCCAATTTACTGACGTCGAGTAGATCCGGTTTACGAAAGCGCCCTTTCTCTTTTGGAGGCGTTGCAGCTAAAGCGGCCTTTCGCAATTCCTTCAATGACTGGATCGGTTCCACTGTCCACGTTTTTCCGTCTTCTCCTTTGATGGACCGCCGTTCGAAGGTAACGCTTGCAGCCACGACTTTCGTGGCTCGCCCGTTCTTGTCTCTTGTAAAAACGAGCCGGTCTCCGCGGTACATCCCGAACTCGGGAAACTGAAAGACGTTGGAAGAAATTTCTTTCAAAGGGGTCAATTCCATCCATTCAATCAAGACATACAACTGGCCATCCTTTTCGAGAATATAAAGTGTGTTGTAATCCCAACCGTACTCACCGATGAGCCCGAGCCATTTCTTTGGACAGGGTTTTGGTTTCGCTACGGCAACACGCTTAAACAACGTCTGGCCGTAGCGAACGTTCTTTCCGACTGGTTTTACTTTTGTGCCATGACCAAGCAACCCATCCGTCAATAATCCGTCTTGACTTTTGCGGATTTCTACGCGCCTTCCGATCCATAACGGGAACGCGTACAATTTGCCATTCGTTTCGATGAGCTCCAAAGTCTTCTTTCCAGCTTGGTAACGCCCATCGAGTCGGCGAGCTAACATGCTGGGCACAGGCTGAGTTGTGGTCAGTGCCGGCAAGGGTTTCCCTTCGCGAACGGCAATCATCGTCTTGAGGACCATGTTGCCGATGTGGGTCGTCACGGCATTCGAAACGTCTTTCGAAGACATAACGACTACCCCAAGTTTCTCCTTCGGGAGGGCTGCAAATTTTGTAGAAAAGCCGTAGATCGCTCCACTATGTCCGATCATCTTCCGGCCTTCGAAGTCGTAGACGTAGAAGCCGATCCCAAAACCACTTTTCGTTTGCGGTTTCACCAGTTGTGGTTTCCACATTGGTTCTAAAGTGTCGGCTTTGAGAATACGTCCCTTGGGTCCACGACCTTGGGCAAACAGAAAACGTAGAAATTTGGCCATGTCGTTCGCATTCGAATACAAGCCACCGGCGGGAATCATTCCGAGTTCAAACTTGGGAGCGGGAAATTCGCGACCGTGGTAAGTCCACATGTTCGCAGCGGCCAGATATTTTCGAGTCTTGGGTGTGGGGACAAAGGAACTGTTTGTCATGCCCAGGGGCTGCAACAGTTTCTGATCCATGACTTTAGCAAACGGTTTCTGCATTAGTTGTTCGATGACGCGGCCCACGGTTGCCAAGGCTGCGTTGGAATACGCCGTCTTTGTCTCGGGACGATAAACCAACTTCGTTTTGTTCAGACTCGAGACAGTTCGCGCTAACGTAGGATTGGTGGCATCGAAGTAGTTGCCCACTGGCGACTCGCGTACGAGCCCTGAACGATGACAGAGCATCTGCCGCAGAGTAATCTTCTTGTCAAATTGGTTGCGGACTTTGAAGCTGGGCAAGTACCGCTGCACGGGTTCGTCCAAATCGACGAAACCCATCTCGACGAGCATCATCAATAACAAAGCCGTAAATGGTTTCGAAACCGAACCTACACGGTAGACCGTTTCTGCGGTGGCCGGTTTCTTGCGGTTGAGATCGGCCCAACCAAAGCCCCTGGCCCAGACCGTTTGTTGATCCTCAACGATGACGATCGATAAGGAAGGTAATCGTTTGACTTGCACTTCGTGGGCAATCCATTTTTCCAAGCGACCTACCACTTGTTTATATTTGTTCGGGGGAGGAACAATCTGTTGAGCAACGGAAGAGGCAGGGAGCCCAATGAACGCCAAACTTGTCAGGAGCAGTAATAGTCGACCACGGCAGTAGACTGGTAGCATGATGAAATCCTCTCGTGGAAAAACTGGTCCTTTGCACTTCTACCGAAGAGGCGCTCGATAGGAAAGGAGAAAGCACCTGAGTTGCTCATGAAGAGAGGGAGCCAGAACGTTCGGCATTCGTATATTCTATCAACAGTGTTTCAGCGGAAACGATACTTGATCGAGATCGGAGACAACATGACTGTTCCGGATTGGCTCGCTATCGTCCGCGAAGCCGAAAAGCTCTTTGACAACAATCAGTTCGCGGAGGCCTTCGAACTGGCTCAAAAGGCTCTGTCTTTGAACCCAGATTGTGCGCTGGCGCATCAAGTCATCGGTTTGTGTTATGCCCGACAAGATCGAGTTTCCGAAGCCATGCCCGCGTTACAGCACGCACTGTCTTTGCGACCAGACTTACCACCCTCACACAATGATTTGGGTATGTGCTACTACAAGCTCGACGACTTGGATCGAGCCATTTATCATTACGAAGTGGCCTTGACCCTCCAGCCCGACCATGCCTTCGCTCACTTCAACCGTGCCCTCGCTTGGTTGAAGCAAGGAAACTGTTCGCAGGGCTGGGTGGAATACGAATGGCGATGGCACACCGGACAGGTCGCCCGGCCCGAGATCCCACGTCCTCGATGGGATGGGGGACCACTACAAAATCGCTCGATACTCGTCCACACCGAGCAGGGTGCTGGGGATGTCATCCAGTTCATCCGTTTCTTGCCGAGGTTGAAAGAATTGGGGGCAAGGGTCGTTTTGGCATGTCAAACGAATCTCCAAGGCCTGCTTCGAGAGATCGAAGGAGTGGACGAGTGGTTTCCGATCGATCAACAGGCCGACATCAACTTTGACTTATACATACCGATGATGAGCTTGGCTTCGGCATTAAAGTTGACGGTAGAAACACTACCCACGAAATCCCCTTATCTGTTTGCCCAGAGGTCGAGAGTCGATGATTGGCGAGACAAGCTCGGCACGATTACCGACTTCAGGGTTGGGATTTGTTGGCAAGGCAGTCCCACGTTCCGTGGAGACAACTTTCGATCTGTTGCACTGACCGAGCTTTTGCCGCTAGCGAGTGTGCCAGAAGTTCAACTTGTGAGTCTTCAGATGATCCACGGTACCGATCAATTGGCATCGTGGTCTGGACCACCGATTCTTGATTTCGTCTCTGGGATCGATCCCAAAGTGGGATTCGAGGAACTGGCGGCCTTAATGACTCAACTCGATTTGATCATCACCTGTGATACCGCTGTAGCCCATCTCGCTGGTGCGCTGGGTCGACCTGTCTGGGTCCTTCTGCCGACAGGTTCGGACTGGCGATGGTTAGATGGTCGAAATGATTCCCCTTGGTACCCGACCGCCCAGTTGTTCCGGCAAAAAGGCCCGGGAGGTTGGCCGCCGTTGATTGAAGAAGTCCTAACGGCTCTGGAGAGGGCCGTATGGTCCCAACATGGGCATCCGTGAAATGAACCGAAGGCAGCAATTGTGAATAAGGAACGAACAATGACCGAGACACCCAATCAAGACCAACAACCCGAAACACCAACCCCGCCAGCCTCGTTGAGTGCCCCTTCGGAACCAGTTGAACCGCTTACCAGTGTCCACACGACGAACTTCCCGGACATCCTCCGACAGTTGAACGTGTCACTGATAGTGACAACCTATCAGGCGGGCAAGGTGGTGTTCGTCCGACCCGAGGAAAGTCACCTAAACACGCATTTTCGAACTTTCGACCGACCCATGGGATTGGCCTATCACAATGGTCACCTTGCATTGGGGTGCGGTGCCCAAATTTGGGAGTTTTACAACGTTCCGGCCGTTGGCCAGAAAGTCGAACCGGTCGGGACTCACGACGCGTGCTTTGTCCCGCGGCGGTCCCACGTCACCGGGGACATCGACATCCACGAGATGGTATTCGACGCCAACGAGACCCTCTGGTTTGTGAACACGAGGTTTTCTTGTTTGTGTCATGTCGAACTCACGAGCAGCTTCGCGCCGGTTTGGCGTCCGCCGTTCGTCTCGGCGCTGGCTCCAGAGGATCGTTGCCACTTGAATGGTCTTGCTCTCGTTGATGGCCAACCCAAGTACCTGACGTGTCTTGGCAAGACCGACGAAGCAGGAGGTTGGCGAGCCAACAAAGCCAACGGCGGGCTATTACTCGACATGCAAACCAACGAGATTCTACTCGAAGGTTTGTCGATGCCGCATTCGCCCCGATGGTATCAGGGTAAGCTGTGGCTGCTCGAGAGCGGGGACGGGAGCATCGGGTGGGTCGACCTAGAGGGAAGGAAGTATCACAAAATCTGTGAGCTGCCCGGATTTACTAGAGGTATCGATTTTGTCGGACCTCTGGCATTCGTAGGGCTCTCGCAAGTTCGTGAAACAGCCATCTTCAGCGGGATTCCGATTACACAACGACTTACCGAACGGATCAGTGGTGTGTACGTGGTGAACATAGAGACGGGAGAACTGGTTGCATTTTTGAAGTTTACCGGGGGCGTCCAAGAGTTGTTTGCTGTACAGGTCTTACCAGGGATTCTGCGTCCGGAACTCCTTAACGAGTTCACCGATTTACTCAAACATGCGTATGTGCTCCCTGAACAAGTGATGGCCGAAGTCAGTCACTCGACCAGCACGGACACCACGTCCTGAATACAAGAGAGCGGCAGTTGAGAGTTATTGAAAGGTGCAAGGATGAAGCAGTAGGCATGGAGGCTGTGCCGTCTGCGGTTTTCTCAAAACCATGACAACGGCACACGGAGAACGAAAAGGAATGAAGGGCCGGTTTGATGGTGGACTCGGGGCGTTCTATTGGTTGATAGTCTGCCCACAATCTATTTTTCTTAAACGACTCCTTTTACCGCCTTACTCAACTGCCAAAAAGCATGCCACCGTGATCGTCCTTATAACCATCTCGAAGTAGTCACTTTCCACGCGCGTGCGATGGAAATACTATCGGAACCAAGCCTTGCATTTTCACTTCTCTGCAACTTCCAACATATTTTGGGCTGGGGTCGTACACAACCACTGCCTGAAAATCGGGAAGAAACAGCATAACCCTGCTAATCAAACGAATCCAAGCAAAAATCTCGCTTGGCCCATCTGTGAAAACCAATAAGCCTTCTGTTTCTGGAACAGACAGAAAATAGATGATATTCGATCTTCAGTAACCACAACGCTATGGATTGGTAAAAACCAATCAGTCGGCTTAATCACAACAGAAGGCAGAGTAACCTTAGTTGTGAATGTTGATACTGCTGGCTTTGTTGAAGTGATTGATAGAACACATTCAATGTCTCCATTGTTCCCATAAGGTTAAACTTCTTGGATTCCTAAAAGCAATAGTGTTAGATCGACCCAAGCAGAAGGTAGATTTTATTTCCTTGTGATTGTCGGCAGTTTGAGCTTTTTCGAGACGATTCACAGAACACATCCAGTTTTTGAAAGAACCTAACCAGATTCTACGTCTCAGTCTACCTTGTAGAAAGAAGAGACGATAAAGTGCATCCTGTTGTTTATGCTCGTGGCAAGGAATTTTGTTCTGGTACGGAGCCGAAGTAGTATTCTGATTTTCTCAAATGAAAGGTGCGTTCCAATGCGACAGGGTCAACTTACTAACTTAAACTTTTTGGAACTTGAAGATCGTTTTTGTCCTTCATCGTTTAATCTGTTCAGCGATGGGTTGGGTAATGTTACAATCGCATCCGACACATCTGGAGCTATTTCTGTTGTTGCGTCGGCTCCGGGCTTGATCGACGTTTTTAGTAGTGTCCCGCCGGCCTCAGCGAATTTGGTGTTCGATGATCTGCCTGTGCTCGGTAATCTCACGCTCCGAACGGGAGGGTTGAATGACAACATTGCTGTGGTTTTAAACCCAGGGGCAAGCATTAACGGCGATTTAACAATTGATTCAGGAATTGGGACAGACAGTGTTCTTCTAGGTGGCGATGCGGGCAGCACGATTGGCGGTAACGTTTCGCTAAGAAATGCGAATACTGTCTCGGTTAGCGGAACTGGAGTCTTTTCGATTGGTGGTTCGATTCTTGTGAATTCGTTCCAAGAAAACGATAACTCCTCATTTACTTTAAGCAATGTCTTCGTTGGGCGTGATGTCTCTGTTCAAACGGGGAACGGTGGCGACATCGTCATGCTTTCCGGTTCGGTCATTGGTGGTAGCGCGTCGGCCTTCCTTGGAAATGCTTTGACCTCACAAAGTTTCATGCTCGATGGTTCGTCGGTGGGCGGTCGTCTGAGCGTATTGACTGGTAACGGGGATGCTGATGCCATCACTTTGACAGCTGCTTCGGTTGGTGGTCCCGCGTACGTCAACATGTTCAATGGTTTTGGGACGAATCAATTTAGCTTCGACGCCGATAGTAGCATCGGTGGTAGTTTGGTCCTTCTAGGCGGCAGTGGGACCGACCAGGTCAACACGTTCGAAGGCATCCTGGCAGGGAATTTTTACGCGAACCTAGGCGGTGGGCAAAACGACCTCGATTTCACCGGTTCGTCCCTTTTTGGAACATCCATCAGCTACTTTGGTGGCGCAGGGGACGACGGGATTCTTTTCGAACCGGCTACAATTTCCCAGGCCAGGTTGTTCGCAAGTTTGGGTGCCGGCGCAGACTCGGTCGCGCTGAATACGAGTGGGTTGCAGGGCCTCTTCTTGGACTTTGGTGCAGGTTCGGACACATTCACCCAAACGGTTCCTTTGCCATTGTTTGCCGTGGTCTTCAATGTCTAAGGACGAGACTTTCATCAGTGAGGCTCGTCTTCATACTTTTTTTCAACCAGACGCTATCTGTGTCCCAAAGTGCATCAGAAAAAAATGGCTGGCAAGTGGCTGAGCAGCCCTCATCACTTTTCTGACGTCACTTCAATTGCTCTGTGGTCAAAACTGGCTTGGATTTCAGACGTATTGGCTTTCGGCCCCTCGCCCAACAGCTGAGAGGGCCTCTTGTGTGCTAAAACCAGAGCCCGATGGTCTCGGTTCGCGAAGCTGTAATTTGTGGCGGGACTTCAAGCTGCTGCTCGTTCTCTTCGAGACTGCGGGCGTTCGCAAACTGCTCTGGCCTCCACGATTCGGTGGCGAGCGAAGGTCCTCGGACCATGACAACAGTCGTGTCAAAGTACTTATGACGACACTACGGAGAGTCGAAGTTCATTGACACTTCAAGTTTGAAACCATTTCTCGCGGTAATTCTCACAATGCAGTTGCGTTGACATCAGTGCTATTCACACATCCTCATCCTGGGATGAGGGAGAAGACAGAATCAACAGGAGTTTGATCTCGCGAGCCTGTGTTCGATTCTAATAATTACTTCTCTCTCATCCTGAGTTTCTGAACCCGTTGTCGTATTCTGATGGTTGCCACTCAATTTAAGGGTAGCTGGTTGTTGTTCGGTTCGTCTAATACAAGCCGGTAACGCCAACCAAGTATTCTCACACCAACCCGAAACGTAATGGAGACAACAGAATCAATGACCAAAACGGCATTAAGCTGCTGCAATCGAAAAGACTACCCGCCACACCGAATCATTCCCTCAGCGCGAACTCCAAAGGCGTAAGCGAGTGTGTACCTTGTTTAGTCTTCACTGATACTCGAGGTCAATGTAAGCATCCCTCGCTAACGATTTGGGGTGTGAGAAAATCCGTCGACTTTTTCAACACCTTCCGTTCTGGTCGACTTGTGGTACGTGTTATTGACTAGTACTTTGGTTTGTTTGGATCTGGTCAAAACCGTTTTTCAGTCCTGTACAACAATCTAGGGCTATCGTTCATTCGGAACATTCCTCCGAGGCATGAAATGAAGAAAATGTGATGGCTTGGGACGACCACTTTGGTCCACAATAGTACGGACAACTGGATTGGCATCCACAAAACGACTCATCGGGAGAATGAGAATGATCGATTGGAATTGTGTGAGACGAATTCCTCGGAATTACCGTGAAGTATTACGTTTGGTAGTAGTGCTAGGTCTGGTCTGTTGGCTTGGAGGGTTCGGGTACGGAGCGGAGAAGACTCGTCCCAATATCGTCCTAATCATGACCGACGATCAAGGCTACGGCGACCTTCACTGTCACGGGAACAAGATCCTGAAGACGCCAAACTTGGATAAGTTCTACCGCCAAAGCATCCGGCTCACGAACTTCCACGTCGACCCAACGTGTTCGCCGACTCGGTCGGCACTCATGACAGGTCGATATTCGGCACGAGTGGGAGTCTGGCACACGATCATGGGTCGATCATTACTGCGGCAAGGTGAAGTAACGCTTGCCGAGATTCTACGGGAAGCGGGGTACGCCACTGGAATTTTTGGGAAGTGGCATCTTGGCGACAATTATCCTTGTCGGCCTCAAGATCGCGGGTTCGAAGAGGTTTTCGTGCATGGGGGCGGTGGGGTTGGTCAGACACCTGACTACTGGGGCAATAACTACTTCGATGATACCTATTGGCATAACGGCAAGACGAAGAAAGTCGAAGGGTATTGCACGGATGTTTGGTTTGACGCGGCCATGAAGTTCATGCGTAAAAGTAAAGAGCGACCTTTCTTTTGCTACATCCCGACGAACGCGGCCCATGGCCCTTATATCGTCGGCGAAAAATATCGCAACATGTATGTGGGAAAACCGGGTGTTCGCAATCCCAACTTCTATGGGATGATTACCAACATCGATGAGAACGTGGGCCGACTCCTGCAGTTCCTTGAGGAGCAGAAAATGGCGGAGAACACGATCGTCATCTTCATGACAGACAACGGCAGCGCTGTGGGTGGATACAACTGCGGCATGAAAGGTTATAAGGGAAGTGAGTACGAAGGTGGACATCGTGTTCCCTGTTTCATTCGCTGGCCACAAGGTAAACTTGGTGGTGGAAGAGATATTGATCGATTGACGGCCCACTTAGACTTGTTGCCTACGTTGTTGGAATTGTGTGCAGTTAAGACTCCACAAAAACGTAGATTCGACGGCACAAGTCTCGTTCCTCTTCTCAAAGGAAAGGATCGTAACTGGCCAAGTCGGACTTTGATTGTGGAGTCTCAGCGAATCGAGCGCCCCAAAAAGTGGCGTAAAAGTGCAGTCATGACGGATCGGTGGCGATTGGTCAACCGTACGGAGCTTTATGACATCAAAGCCGATCCTGGACAGAAGAAAAACGTAGCTGATGACAATCCAGCGATCGTAAAACGTTTGACCGCAGCCTACGAATCCTGGTGGAAAGACATTTCACCGAGTCATAAAAAAAATACGTGGATAGTTCTCGGTTCGAGTAAGGAAAATCCTTCCCGGCTGACTTGTCACGATTGGCATGGGAACCAAGTCCCCTGGAACCAAAGACACATCCAGAAGGGACAGACAGCGAATGGATATTGGACCGTTGAATTTGCCAAGGCGGGGACATATGAGTTTGAACTCCGCCGATGGCCTCGAAGCCTTAACAAAGCCATCAACGACGGAAAGGGCCCCAAGGCGACAGCAGCCAAAATTAAAATTGGCGATCAAGAATCGACAGCGAACTTTGCTCCGGATTCGCTTAACTCAGCTTTTCGAATGAAAGTCGATGCAGGGCGAACGCGGTTGCAAACGTGGTTTGTCGGTCCCAACGGTAGAGGACGTGGGGCTTATTATGTTTATGTACAGCGAATCGAGAAGTAGAGTTTGGGATCGGTAAGGCTACTTGTTCCTGGTCTGCAACACGAGTCCGAAGGTTTAGTCTAAGCTGTTGCGACCAGTGCAAATGTGGGCACTTATTTATTAAAACGCGAAATCGCTTGCTGTTCGTTTTGGTTATTTTGCCGGGTGTGACAAACAAGGTCACACCCTTTAGGGCTCTACCTCGTTTGACATCTATTCGCGAAGCGCTATTGTATCAGTCCAAGACTGGGAAATGCGATGGCTGCAACCACTTGGCAACTTCACTTGCGAGAAAACCGGGCATTACGGCACCTATGTGATTCCCATAATGCCCATGCCAAATCATGTCGGGGTTCCACGGAATTTGGACAAGGCGCTGACGGTACAACAATTCGTCCTGGTTGGGGAGGTTTGGTGGTCGGATGAATCCGCTGTACCCGGCGCTAGCTTCGTAGTACCTATCTACAGTACCGAAGTTCATTGTTCCGAGATACAAAATAAGATGGTCGTGCGAGGAGTAATAAGAGATGATTCCACCTCGACTAGCCCGCAGCGCGCCTCTCAAATCTCGGCGTGGCGACAGGGCTGACGCCAGCAACACAATTCTATCGATGGTATTTGGTGGTAGCAGCTCCGCCGCTCGAATGGCCAATCCGGTCCCACCACTATGTGCCACGAAATAGATCGGTCGATTTGGGGTTTTTCGCCGGATAGCCAGGATCGTTCGGGCGAGTTGCTGTGATTGTTTTTCGAGGTGGCGAAAATCCTGAAGATCCATGAGAAAACAACCTGGGCCGTGACTCCAGCGAAACTGGCGAATTTCATGGGGTAAGCCAGCTTGCCATTTAAGCCCGACCTTTCCTGAAACGTGCAGGAGATCAAGCCCTCCGACTCCTTCCAACAAGAACACAATGCCTTCTTGTTTCTCGGGTGGTTGACACCGCGCTGGTTGAGACACAGAGAACAAGGAGATATGCACCCCGGCCACCAAGGCTAAGAAGATGCAACACTTCATCGAGTTCCCCCCTCCGAAAGGCAGTATCGCTCGTAAAAACTCACCAGTGGTATACCATGTCGTTGTAAAATTTCTAGATCGTTCCTGCTCGATGAAATCCGTTCTATCCTAGAGGAAACGTAGTGGACGAGTTCCTGGTGGGAAGTGCCAGACCATTTCCGATATGGCGAGGTTAGAGTCCTGGTACGTTGTGCCGCGAGTGGAAAACCGATGGAAGGAATCCTTGTGCGGGTCGCCGCCTCACACGAGCCAAGGAATGTTGAGCGAACAAATGGTTGGGTAACATTCCGTTACTACAAGATCTCAAGACGAACTGCCTCGCCTTTACTGGCCTGATCGTTGGGGTTGCTCGTAGCCTGGTGCTCGCTTGTGTCCGAAGGTGTAGGTGAATGTGTCTTTTCCTCGAGGTCGTGGCCGAACGGCATTGCCTTGGATACATCGGTCGATCCAAAGTGGACCCACCTCGATTCGGCATCACGCAAGTTTCTCGGTAGCTCCTGGGGAGTACAACGGCAGAAGAGTTGCAGAACACAAGCATTCCGTTGGTCTCGAGTTAGTAATTCAGTCTCAGTTGCAGGGATACGATCGAGTTTCAGCCACACGTGTGTATTCCATGCTATAGTTTTCAAAAAGAACAAGCAGATGCTGCAGGTCCAAACCGGTCTCAGTAGACTTACGATAAAAACTATCTTTGATCTTGCGAAATTTCTTGCGTCGAGTTCTACTATAAACAGATCATTCCTGCACTCTGACTTCGATCATTCTGGTTCGGTTTGTAGAACGTTACGAAAATGCATCTAACCGACGCCCACTCGATGGATAGGACTTTGACATAATCGATTCCTTCCTTGGAATATCGGAGACAAAGTCCCTCGACGTCAACATCGGCTCGCCCGACACGAGCAAGCTTGCAATGAGCCCAAGTTTTGCTGCCTACCTAAATAGCAACGCCGCAATCATCATTCGGACCAAAAGGTCGGCGTTTCGTTGAATGGATTCGTAGATAACCTGCTTTTTTTGTGTCACAGATTCCGATTGCGAACCTGCGTCGCCTTTTGTATGTAGTGCCTCATTTCGGCGACGGTTGTACTGAGTTCGCTAGCCGGTCGGGCAGCGATCATCGTCCGTAGTTCCCAATTTGAGGATCCGTAATTTCGTCATGCAGTGATATTTTACGTCTTGGGGGATGCCTTATGAACCTGAACACGACGCATTGTTACAAGTACCCAGCCTGTTCGGCCGAAACAGGGCATGGGCCTCGATTCTGTTGGAGTTGCGACAAAATCCAACGCAAGGACAACAAGAACTATGCTTTCTTCATGGAAACGATTGAGAGAAGGATCTCGGATCTGGAAAGCCGAAAGCGGCGTCGAAGTTCGACCCATCACCACATTAAGGAAATGCACGAGGCGATTCTGTCGCTGTGGAATCCTTTCTCAATGAGGAAATTCTATCGAGGGTTGATGTACTGGTTGGTAGCTCACGGTTGCACAATTGTGGATGCCGACTTCAAAGCCAAGAGCACTATCGGGTATGTCCTTGAGCAAGAACACTCTTCGTTTTTCCGTACCATACTTTGGAGTCTGTCCATCGGCCTCAACACTCACGTCCATAACGAACAAGCTTATGCGTGATGTCTCCAAGGCCTGAGGGACTGGAACGGAAGCTACTTTGCGAAATAGCGTTTGCCGGAAAGAGGTAGCGGAACGAGGTAGCGGCGACATAGTTTCGGACGTCAGGAGTAATGTGCAAAGATCAGAGAGTTTTTGCAGATCACTCCTGACGTCTGGACACTGAGTTCACGCGAGTGAGAACCGACAGACTGGGTTTACCTTTTTCCATTTCCTTTTTCTTTCACCTATTACTGTTCGACTGGCACTTCTCGTCCTGCTTTTCGGATCTGGTTCTCGATCGACTCGATCTCCATCTCCAATTCCTCGAGTTCTTCGAGCTTGGCCATCTTGAGTTCCTGGAGTTGATTAAGCCGCTTTTCCAGAGAGTTGTTGAACAGCCTTTGGAGAACTTGGAGGACCAAGATTGAGCGCCAAGCCCGCATGGCTAGTCCGCGAAGTCGATATAGCCTCGCCATCCGACCAAGTTTCAGACCAGCAACAAGGCGTCCAGCTCGCAACAATCGTAAGGCTGGCAAAAAGTGACTCAGGGGCAACAGGACCACCGCCAAGTCGATCCAGTGGGTAATACAGTAGGCTAGTTTTTTCTCAGCCAAAGACAACATCACGATTAACTCGAATGCAAACGCGGCCCAGATCAGGGCATTTCCGATGTCGACAGCGATTTTGATTGAAAAATTGCCACGGAGATCAGGCCAGACGTATTCAATGGCGGCCTCGACCGCCAAGACTGGTAAGACCATCAAAGCGATAACGATCATGGGAACGCTGAAGATTTTTTCGACCTTCCGACGTAAATCCTTGTCGGCATGGTTCCAACCAATGATCGGCAACCAGTACAAATGCGGATCCAAGTAGCTACGGGCACCAATCCGCAGGGGCGGAAACATCAACGTTGCGATGAGGAAACCAAATCGCGACCAAACAGGTCGTTGTCCACGACGTACGTAGAATCGGACAAAGGCATCCAAAGCCAGTATGGGCCAGAGAATCACCAAGGCCCAAAACATAATCACCACCTCGACTGTTGCGACCAAGGCCTGGATGGGTTTCTGTCCCGATGGGGACTCCTCTTTGTCTTTTGTGGTCGGAGCTTGTTCGGAGGCACTTCCTGGATTCGGCGTTTTCGCCTCTTTCTTGTTTTGATCAGCCGAGTTCGGGTCCTCGTGGCCATCGACCTCCTCGTCGATGGCGTGAACGACCCAGCCCGCAACATTCCTGGCATCCGCGACCTCGTCATATTTGAAGCGATGCAAGACCCCCGAGACCGCGAACAAAAAGATGACCGCCATGAAGAACAACGGGGGCGTCAACGCATGGTCCAAGATGTGATAAATGCTCGTTCCGTCGGGGTAGTCATGGGGTGGAGGAGTTGGCGAAAGGTGTGGCGCTCCTCCAACAGCACGAACTTCGCGAAATTCTCCCGATCCGGCTCCGACAAAGGCCCCGTTTCGAGTGAGCTGAGTTACTGAATTGTTGAGGCGATTGTTGGACACGGCCGCCCTCCTTTCGGACGGTTCGTTGTTGGAGCGTTGGTTCGCATGTACTTCCTTTGTACTGACGCTGGTGCGGAAACTCAATCATTGGCGGATGAACCCACCTCATTCTGTTATTCGTGGCAGAGCAGTTGCCATCCACAAAATCGTTCGAGGTGACACAAACCGCGCCAGAAGGTGAGAGCGGTTCGACCTGAGCGTTGAATTCAATTGGTTTGACGATCTGTGCGAAACAGCATGAACAAAACTGAGAAAGCCAAAGAAATTCGTTTCTCGAAATCCTCCTCTTTCTCATACATTTGTCTTTCTTCGTACATAAGGTATACTTTCTTGCGGTAATTACATCAAAACGAGAATATGCATGCCTTTCTGTGTTTCTGCCAAGAATAAAATACGATTTTTAAGAACTTAAAACTTCGCTCGACCCCACGAGGATTTGCGGATGAGCCAGGAACAAAATACCGATCTTGAAATCGCCACCACCGATCGTCGTAAGAAAAAAGATCGACGACAGCGACAAATACCGGTTGCTGTAGAACGCCGTAGCGGGACCGACCGGCGTCAGGAAGGCGAGCGCCGACGTCAAATCGATCCGACGACGTGTGAACGCGATTACAGTGACGATGAGATTGCGTTCATGAAGGCTATGGACGAGTACAAGCGAGCGAATCGTCGACCTTTTCCGACGTGGAGTGAAGTATTGGAGGTTCTGGTAGCGTTGGGCTACCGCAAAGTCGAGGCCCCGATCCCCATTCCAGGGACTCCGGAAGCCATCGAAGCAGCAGCTCAGAAGAAGTAATTCCAGGCGTTTCTTGGTTCTTGTCGATCCTCTTGTGAGTCCGACCTCCCTGGGGGATCGAGGTGACCTAGCCGAAAGGCCGGTGTGGGCTTGGATTGGAGCATAAGTGAGACACCTCAACGACGCTCCAGTCGGACACAAGGCCTTGTATGTACGCCAGATGAAACACAAAACACTTTCGTCAGAAGCGTAGGCGAGTGCATTTTGGTTATCACTTGTGCTTTTGGTTTAGTGCAGAGAGCTAACATCGCATATTTTACTCAGAAACTACTGCTCAGGCCTGCTAGCCTCTGGTAGACAGGTTTTAGTGTTGAGTGAATGGGAGCGTGAAACGAAATTGGCTCCTGTCATTGCCAGGAATTAAACCTGCTCACTACGAAAAATCGGGAAAACTCGAGCCGTTAGTCCTTGTGCCTCCAAGACCGATCCTGGCAACTTGGCAGGAATGGATTGCTTGGGTTGGTTTTACGGATCAACTTCCATTCGGGCATTCGCTTGCGATCCATCAAGATGTGGGAAATCAGTTTGATCAGGTGAGCCGTGTTGCCGGCGTCGCTCAATTCCCAGGATGTGACTTTGAGGTTGTGAGTTCGCCATCCGCTTGGGATGCAGCCTGCTTTATTCCAAATTTAGGACCAGGCAACGACCGTTCCGAGGGACCATTCTTCGAATCGTTTGATGACTCGCTCGGGTTCACTCAACAAGTAGATTGTTTTCAGTTTGGCCCCGTTCAACGAAACGGAGTAGCGGCCATGATCGACCCCGTTGATCGAGTGGGTTTGTCCCTTGACAGCGGTGTACGGAATCCGTGGCTCGGCGGTCCATGTTGCGCCATGCTTGAACTTTGCCACATGGATGATGTTGTCACCCTTGTCGTTGGTGATTTTGGCAAGTCCTTTGGATGTGAGCAAGAATCCACAACTTTTTTTGCCGACGACCTCAGCGTAGTGTTCAATCTTGAGCGATTTGGATTGTTGACACGACATCTGAAGAGGGCAGACTTCTTCGACGTCGAGAAATATCCCAATGCTTCGTTCGTTTCCACAAAGATCGAGCTTCGGAGAGGTCCGAAAGGTGCGACTCACCAGGTCAGCGGTGATCTCACAATACATGGTGTAACACGCCCGGTAAACTTCCCGGCCAGGATCACCCTTCGTCGTGATGCCGTATCTCACGATAGGACATTGACTATCAGTCAGACGAGTTTTGGAATGCCTGACGCAGCTCAGAAAACTCAAGACGATGTACCGATTACGGTGTCAGTCAACGCCACTCGGAGTTAGCCAGTTGCTTCCTGGGCGGGATGAATCGCACGCACATTATTGAGTCCTGCGTAGGTAATGCAGCGTCTGACCAGCAAGTTGAAAGATGGGCATATTCGCTTTTCGCCCAGGACGGCAAATCAATCCATTTCAAGCCAATCGTTGTCGATCCGGCTACAGGCGTCAACGGCTTTTGGCGACCTCCAACTTGTTTGGCCCTGCTTTATGCGTCCCTCGCACTTCCTCTTCTGTGAGGGCATAATCGTAAACTCGTAGCTCATCAAACTGGCCGACGAACGGACCAATGCGGTTTTGGTTGTCGGCCACGTCGGTGAGTTTGAGGTTGGTTGGCAGACGTCCATAACGTTTGCCATCGCGGTAGAAACAGAGAACGGGCTTGCCCTCGTTCGCTTTGTGGTCATACGTAACGACGATGTGCATTGGCTTGCCCAACACGGCTGCGGAGGGAACTTGGATGTCCTCGTTGTGACGTCGCACTGCAATCTCCGCGCGAACCGTGTTGAAGTTTCGGAAACAATAATGGAGCCAGTCGTTGGGGTTTCCGAATCGCACGGCGCTATGCCACTGATACTCTTTGGACAGGGGAGTCAGCCAAACTTCAAAGCTCACATCGTTTTGCTTTTTCAACATGCTCGGAAGATCAACACGTCCTGAACCCTTGAGTACGAGTTGTCCCTTGCCGTTGAGCCGAGATTGGCTGTCTTCCGCGACGAGAGTACCGTGAGCATTACCAATGCTGTCGTTAATTCGAGTTCCGTCTCCACCGATCTCTCCAAAACGGTAGCGGTGTTTCGGAGGCTTGCGGAGGCGCCTGGAAGGACCATCGACTCGAACCGGCTTTGTGCGTGTCGCAAAGCGCAACCGGAATGAAAATTCTTCCAACTTGGGATCACGCGGGTTCTTTTCACCAGTGAGCGGCGAGTACGTGCGGACTTGCACTGTCTTCTTGTCGGGCTGGAATTCGAGCAATCGGAGGAAGCCTCGGCCGCCTCGCAGATTTTCGTAGTCCACCATCATCTGGTGAACCGCGTTTCCGTAGTCACCTTCGTCGTTTCGATACCCGACGTAGCCAGCGGACAAGTGTCCACAGATGACCATCATGACGTTTGAGTGTCGACGAACGAGTTGGTTCCACAGTTGTTCTCCGTCGGCCCCTTCGCCATAGAAATTATAAGGCGTAGCTCGCTGCCGACCCATCAGGTGGTTATATCGCTGATTGTTGTAGTAAAGATAACCATGGGTCAAAATGATTGCGAGTCGGTTCTTGTGCTTCGCCAAAACGTTGTTGGCCCATTCGATGACTTTTTTTCGAGGGCCCATTTCCAGCGATAGGACGATCCAATCACGTCCCTGAATCTTCATCAGTTGATAATGATTCTCGAGTTTGCCTTTTTCATACACATCACCGAACGTAGACCATTTCTTGAGTTCGGCGACCTTGAAGTAATCGTTCATGTGGGTCAGTCGACCGGGAGTGTGGTCGTAATCGTGATTCCCAGCAGCCAGTACATATCGAAGTTTCCCCTCGATGACGTCGAAGCTCTTGCGGGCATTTTCCCACTCACGTTTTGTGTTGTTGTTGGTCACGTCTCCAACATGTAACAAGTAAGTAATGTTGCGAGCTTTCTGTTGTGCCGCAACCCACTTCATCATGTCGATGAACTGTTGGGGGCGTCGGCTTGTGTATCCCTCTGTGTCGGGGATCACCACGATCGTCTCGCTGCCGGGTGTGAAGGGCGGTGGTTTGTGGCTGTCCGTTCGGACAATCATACCGAGACCGAGGCATGTTGTTAGGGCGATCCCAGCAACGAACAAACTCTTCGTATTCCCGTTCATCGACTCTCCCCCTTGTCGCAAGTTTCTCTTGTGAGCCGTCCTGACCTGCGTAGTGGCTCGCAGCGTAGACATAACGCCGTAGAATGATCCGACCGTAGCTGTCCAATCTGTGCGCAGCATCAAGCGGGCCAAGAGGCGCTCTCGCGGG